>JBAYMJ010000001.1:0-90106 GCA_041663565.1 Candidatus Micrarchaeia archaeon
ACATAAAACGACCCGTCCGAAAGGACAAGGACCGCCTTAGGAAGACCCACGAGACAAAACCCCCAAAAAACTAATCGCCGGTTTTTCATTCTTTAAGCTGACGAGTTAAATATACTTTCGTGCAGCGCGTGCGCAAAGCTTGCCGGCCGCAAGCCGTTACTATAATGGCCAAAATGCAATTAATACCCGCTGACCAAAATGCGACACTAATGCGGCATTTTGTCCCAAACAGCCGGCCAACGCCCTTTGCGCTAGTACGGGACGAAGGAAATCTCGCTGCTTGCAAGCTTGCGGTAGAACTCGTGGTCTTCGTTGTGTTCGGCCATCTTGACGAACAGTATGTCCAGGCCGGTCCAGAAGACGAACCAACCTGCCGGGTCGAAGAACACGAACAGGAACTTGCTGACAAAATCAGTGCCTCCGAGCGAGGACACGTAGGTGGCAAGGAGCATCAATACCATTCCAGCCGCGATGTACCACATGCTCTTGATGCGCATCTCGTTCAGCTGCTTGTGGATGTGGTGGAGCCCGTCCTTGAAGTGGGCGCGTATCCTCCTGAGGATGACATCCTCCTGCTGCAGGTTGCGGCGAGCCTTGGGAACCATTATCTTAAGCTCGACCCGGTCGCCCTTCTGACGGCTTGCGCGCTTGACCTCGCGGATGAAGTCGTCTGAAAGCTCGCGCACCTCGAACGAGCGCGGGTCGAAGTCGGAGAACACGTCGTCGTAGTCGTCGGTGATGATGCTTATTTCAGACATGTGCATCTGCGACAGGCGCTTGGCCTCGAGGTAGTCCGCGTCGTTTTCAACGTCATCGTCCTTGTCGAGCTGCTGGTGGATTTTCTGGCGGATGTTTCGTGGCGAGGCCATTGCAAAAAACCTTCTCCCCCGCCGGTTGGACGCAGGCAGGTCAAAGGTGGTAACTGAACCCGGATATTAAAGGCATTTGGAAGGCCTTGGCCCCAGCGCGGCCAAAACCGCTCAGTAGGAGATGAAGCTTATGTCGCTGTTTGACATCTTGTGGTAGAAGTCGCGCTCCTCGTACCGCGAGGAAGGCTGGATGAACAGGTAGTCAAAGCCGTTCCACAGGGTGAACCATCCGGCTGGCTCGAACAGGAAAAGGAAGAACGTCTGCATCAGGCCCGCAGGAACGATTGAAAGCATCAGCACGACCAGGGTGAGTATGACTACCCCGACAAGTATGAACAGTCCGCCCTTC
The DNA here is from genome assembly GCA_041663565.1 of Candidatus Micrarchaeia archaeon. GTDB lineage: Archaea > Micrarchaeota > Micrarchaeia > Norongarragalinales > CAINOH01 > CAINOH01. Next base: position 1,219 of record JBAYMJ010000001.1, read on the forward strand.
TTTCGCATCTTCAATACGTCCCTGTTAATCTGCTCGACAGTGTTCCGGTAGTGCGCCTTGACCCGCTTCTTGATTATGGCTTCCTCCTCGGGCTTGCGCAAAGCCTCGGGCATCATCACCTTGAGCTCTATCTTGGAGCCCTTCTGCCGGGTGGCCTTCTTGACCTCCAGCAGGAAGTCGTCCGAAAGCGAGCGCACGTCGTAAGGCCGCGGGTCGAAGTCCGAGAAGATGTCGTCGTAAGTGTCGAGTATTATGCTGATTTCGGAAAGCGAAAGCAGGCGCTGCTTCTCTACGTCGGGAATGTCCACAAGCGGGGTAGTCAGCGTGGTTTGCTTCAGCCCCGGATGCGCTGCTTGCGCCGGCGCTTTGGCCTCCTTTGGGGCCTCGCGGGGCTGCTGCGGGCCGGGTTGTGCTTGGGGCGAGTTCGGCATGGTAATCACTAAATCAGTCAGATAGTAGTATGGCCGGCAAGCAATATAACAGGCTGGGCGGATTTAAAGGGGGTAAAAATGAGGGCGGTTGACCCGAAAAGCAGGGTGGGTGGACGGGCTGGATAAGGCAATTGGGACGGAAACGCAGGTTCACTTAGCCTGCCTTGCCTCTGCCTTCTTGGTGTCCCAGAGGTTTCCTATCGCGCCCGAGATTTTCCAGGTCCGGATGGCAATCGGGGCAGCAGCGTACGCGGTCTTGAGCGCAAGGCAGGCAAGGACCTCCTTGAGCATTACGGTCTGGCACTTCACGATGCCGCGCTGGGCTTCCTCGTCGAACTCCTTGAGGAACGCCTTGGCCTTGCTCGCGCCAAGCTCGCCAACTCCCTCAAGCAGGGCAGCCTGGACGAGCTTGGAGGCGTCAACCTTGGAGAGCCTGTGCTGGGACTCGAACGAGACGAGGATGTAGCGCTTCTTTTCCTGCATTTTTCAAACAACCCGCGTGGCGAAGAACGTGAAAGTCCGTTCAGATGAAAGAGGAGAGCTCCAAAAGCTCCTCCGAGGAGTATGCGCGCTCGCAGTAGGCGCAGCGCACGTGCAGCGGGCTCTTGCGCTCGACTTTGAGGAGCGGCCTTCCCTCCTTGTTGGAGATGCACTTGGGGTTGGGGCAGCGGATGACGTCCTCGAACGAGTCGGGCACGGAAATCTTGCGCTTCTTCACAATCTGGTACTCGTGCACGAAGTTGACCGTCGCAGCCGGCGCAATCAATGCAATCTTGTTGATTTCCTTCTCCTCAAGCGCGCGCTCCTCAATCTTGATGATGTCCTTGAGCCCCTGAGTTGTGCTCGGGGTGTTCATCACCATGCTGACAGTCGCGTGGAAGCCCTCGTCTATCCCAAGGATGGAAAGCACGGCAAGCCCCTTGCCCTTCGGGATGTGGTCTATGACCACGCCGTTCTCAATCTTCTTTATCTTCATCTTGTCCTGTTCGGTTTCCATAAAGCGCAACAACCCTCTTCTCGTTTCATCCAAGGACCGAGTCCAGTATCGCCATGCGCACCGGGATGCCGTTCGCCTCCTGCGCAAAGTAGGCGGCCTGCGGGAGCGAGTCCACCTCGGTGGCAATCTCGTCAACGCGCGGGAACGGGTGCATTATGATGGCGTCGTCCTTCATCTTCCTCACTGCCTCGGCGTCAATCACGTAGGAGTAGCGCTCGGCCTCCTCCGGGTCGTCGAAGCGCTCCTTCTGGATGCGGGTTGCGTAGACCACGTCGGAATTCGAAAGGTCAAGCTCGTCAAGCTCGCGGATTTTTACCCTGCCAGCGATGTCGGAGTGGATTACCTGCGGAAGCTTCAGTTGCGGAGGCGACCACAGCTCAATCTTGACGTCGAAGTTCGCAAGCGCGTAGCAGAGGGAGTGTATGGTGCGGCCGTTCTTCAAGTCGCCAATCATCGAGATGGTCAGGCCGTCCAGTTTTCCCTTCTTTTGGAACATCGTGTAAGTGTCAAGGAGCGCCTGGGTGGGGTGCTGGTTCGCGCCGTCCCCGCCGTTTATGACTGGGATTTTCGCGGCATCAGCGGCAAGCCGCGCCGCGCCCTCGAGCGAGTGCCGGATTACGATCACGTCGGCGCAGGACTCGACCATGCGGATGGTATCGTAGACCGTCTCGCCCTTTGCAACGGAAGTGGTGTCCGCGTCCGAGAACGCGATTATGCGGCCGCCGAGGCGCTGCATAGCAGTCTGGAAGGAGAATTGCGTGCGCGTGGATGGCTCGAAAAAAAGCGATGCGAGCACCTTTCCGGACTGCTTGTCGTAGGACTTCTTCTGCGTGACCGCGTCCTCGTACTTCTTGGCCTTGTGCCAGATTTGCTCGATTGCCTCGCGGGGAACGTCCCTCGTGCTCAGGATGTCCCTTCCAGCCCAGTAGTCCGCCATAATAGTGCCTACACCCAAAAAAGCGTTTTGGACATCCCAACCGGTTGTCCAGACAAACAATGCCTGCAATAGGATAAAAGTGTATTGTGCAACCCTTGGGACTAGAAGGCCATATGCCTTAAGCCCGGAGTGCAAGCTTTCCTTCGCCGCGCTTTATGCAGATGTTCTCGCCATCGAAGGCTACTTTTCCTCCGAGGATGGTCTGCTCGACCTTGCCGCGGAGCCTGTGGCCCTCGTAGGGCGTCCAGCCTGCCTTTGAAAGCTGTTCCTCCGCCCGGACGGTGTGCTCCTTTTTCAGGTCAACCAGGACGATGTCGGCGTCATAGCCCTCGGCAAGGATGCCCTTCTTTGAAAGGCCGAATATGCGAGCCGGGTTCGTCGAGCAGTATCGGACGACCTGCGCAAGGGAGACGAGGTTGCGGTTTGCGGCATCAATCATAAGGGGGACGCGCATCTGCACCCCCGGCACCCCGGATGGCGCCTGCCAGTAGTCCTGCTCCTTTTCCTTCCGCGTGTGGGGCGCGTGGTCGGAAGCGATGCAGTCTATTGGCGAACGCGCCTTGGAAAGCTCGTCCCATACTGCGGCCACGTCCACTCGCGAGCGCAGCGGCGGGTTGACCTTCCCGTAGTTGCCAAGGCCCCGGGCGTCGTGCTCGGTAAGGAAGAGGTGGTGGGTGCACACTTCAAGCGTGACGGGCACGCCGCCGTTCTTGTAAGTTGAGACTATGTCAAGCTCTGCCTTCGTCGAGGCGTGGCAGACGTGGATGCCCCGCTTTGCCTTGGAAGCGGCATCGCAGGCAGCTTCTACGGAAATCGCGGCAGTCGTGGGGCTGCGGATGATGTTGTGGTAATCCATCTTGCCCCTTGCATCGCGCTTCTTGTACTCCTCGGTGAGCTTGCGGATTTCGGTCTCGTCTTCTGCGTGCACGCAGACCGGGAAGTGCGCAGGCACGGCAGCCAGGTGCTTCTGGAAATCGGCAAGCCGCTCGACAAGAAGGTCGCCGGTGCTCGAGCCGAGGTAGACTTTGAGCGCGAACACTGCAGGGTTCCTTGCAGCCTCGGCAGCGGCCAGCTGGTTTCCGGGGGTAGCGCCAAAGTACAGGCCGTAGTCGCAAACAGCCTTCTTCCTGGCAAGTGCGACCTTTTCCTTGAGCTGGGCAAGGCTGGAGACCGGCGGAGAGTTGTTGGGCATGTCCAGGATGGTTGTCGTGCCACCTGCAAGGGCCGAGGCGGTCCCCGTGTAGAAGTCTTCCTTCGCAGTCTGGCCGGGGTCGCGGAAATGGACGTGCGGGTCTATCATCCCGGGCAGGGCCACCAGCCCCGTGCAGTCGATTTTCTCGTCGAAGCTGCCGGAAATGGTCGAGCGCGAAATCTTCCTGACCTTTCCGGCCTCGTCGGAAGCGATGTTGCACTCCACAAGCGTGTCGTGAACCAGCACCTTGCAGTTTGAAAGAAGGAGCATGAACAGGTTTCGTTTTGGCAGTATAAAGCACTATTGGCCTGCGGCCCTGCAGGCAGTCGGGGGCGATGCCGCACTATTATAAATGGGGTTTTGCACTAAATATTGGTAAGAAAGTGAAAGGAAACCAAGCCCGCCGAAAGGCGCTTTGTTGTTTTTTGTTTAAGGCAACGGGTAACCGCGGCATCTGCCGTTCCTGTGCCAGTAAAAGTTTTTGACTAAAAGTAAGGAGTGGTTGAATATGTATCCTCCACAGCAGTCCCAATACGACCGCGCGATTACGGTATTCTCGCCCGACGGAAGGCTCTTCCAGGTCGAGTACGCACGCGAGGCCGTCAAGACCGGGAGCACAAGCATCGGGATTGTCAGCAAGGACGGGGTCGCGATGGTGGCGCACAAGCGCATATCCTCGCCGCTCATAGTCGGCGACTCGCACGAAAAGATATTCACAATAGACAACCACGTGATTGCATCCTCTTCGGGCCTTGTTGCCGACGCGCGCAAGCTAGTTGACTTCGCCCGGCTGGAGTCGCAGAAGCACAAGCTCACGTTTGACGAGGAAATCTCGGTCGAGTACCTTGCAAAGCAGGTGGGAGACCACATCCAGTTCTTCACCCAGGTCGCCGGAGTAAGGCCCTATGGAGTCTCGCTTCTGCTTGCAGGAGTGGGCACTACGGGCGCAAGGCTCTTTGAGACCGACCCCTCTGGTGCAATCTTTGAGTACAAGGCAACCGCCATCGGGAGCGGCAAGAAGGGAGTGGAGCAGTTCTTCGAGAAGGAGTACAAGGACGGCCTCTCGATGGACGACGCCATCAGGCTTGCAATCAAGGCGCTCAAGAAGGTGACCGAGGAGAAGCTCTCGCCGCAAGTGATTGACGTTTCAATAGTGGAGTCCAAGTCCAGGAAGTCGCGCGACCTCTCAAACGACGAGGTTGCGAAGTTCATGGCGGACTCGAAATAGGCAGGAACAGCTTAGAGATAGAGGACTCATGTCCCACATCGAAAACACCATAATCGCCCGGCTTGAGAAGGCCGGCGAGACGTTCGAGATTCTCGTGGACCCCAAGAAGGGTTACGAGTACAAGACGGGCGCCAAAAAGGAGCTTGACAACGTCCTGGTCTTCGAGGAAGTGTTCAAGAACGCCAACAAGGGCGAACGCCACACCGGCGCCGCGCTCAAGAAGGCGTTCGGGACTGAAGACGTCCGAGTCATCGCAGACGTCATCTTCAAGGATGGCGAGCTGCAGATTACGACCGACCAGAGGCGCAAGCTCCTGGAAGAGAAGCGTGTCAAGATAATCGCGCTGATTGCGCGTTCGGTAATAGACCCGCGCACCAAGGCGCCCCATCCGCCCGCAAGAATCGAGGCGGCAATGGAGCAGGCGCGGGTTCACATCGACGCGTTCAAGAACGCGGAAGAGCAGGTCTCAAAAATCATTGAGGAACTGCGGGAGATAATCCCCATCTCGACTGCTTCGGTGAAGGTGGCAATCAAGGTGCCGGCGAACTTCGTGCACCGCTGCTACTCGACGCTGAAGGAATACGGGATAAAGAAGGAGGAGTACGCCTCGGACGGCTCGCTGGTCGTGATGATTGAAATCCCGGCAGCGTTGCAGGAAGAGGTGTACGACAGGCTGAACGGCCTGACGCAGGGCGCGGTCCAGACGCGGCTCGTGGACAGATAAAATTTGTTGGAATTCTGGAAGCAAAGAAGGAAAAATTCATTTTGATTTGGAAAAAGGTGCAACGAATGGAAAAGCAACTGATATTGCCCGGCGCCATCGCGGCCACGTCGCCGCGAAGGATGGACGGGTGCTATGTTGACGACGGCAAGACCTTCGTCTCCGTTGTCAGCCTCAAGGCTGGCGACAAGATAATCCCCCTCAAGGGGCACTACGTGCCGCGCATCGGCGACTACATAATCGGCATCATCTCGGAAGAGAGGTTCTCCGGCTATGAGGTCGACATCAACGCACCGTTCCCCTCCTCGATATCGGCCCGCGACATCCGCGAGACGTTCCAGGTCGGCGACGTGGTATCGGCGAAGGTGCGCATGGTGGACGAGGTCCACACCGCGCAGCTTGTCGAGCCGCGCAAGCTCTACGCAGGCAGGCTCATCGAGATTGAGAGCGTCAAGGTCCCGCGCGTCATCGGGCGCAACGGCAGCATGCTCGCGCTAATCAAGGAGTACACCGGCTCGGACATCTTCGTGGGCAAGAACGGCCGCATATACACCAAGAACGGCGACATCGCCCTCTCCGTGATGGCCCTGCTCAAGATTTCAAGCGAGGCGCACACGAGCGGCCTGACCGACCGCATCAAGGAGATGCTCGAGGTCGAGTCCAAGAAGTCGCCTCACTATGATGCGACTGCCCAGAAACCGGCGGTGCAGGAAAGGCAACCTGCAGAGACTTACTAGAATAACATTTGAATGGTGATTTGATATGGCAGAAGAAGAGACAGCCGCGATGGCTTCAGGCAAGGCGCCCAAGAAGCTCATCGAGAACGGCATCCGCAACGACGGCCGCACGTCCTCGGACTTGCGCAACCTCAAGATTACTGTCGGAGTGCTCAAGAAGGCATCCGGCTCCGCTCTCATCGAGTGGGGGAAGAACCGCATCCTTGCCGGAGTATACGGCCCGCGCGAGGTGTTCCCCAAGCACAACATGAACCCCAACAAGGCCATCATCAACTGCAGGTATGCAATGGTGCCATTCTCGTCCCTTGAGGAGCACGGACGGTTCGGCCCCAACAGGAGGGCAATCGAGATTGGCAAGGTAGGAAAGCACGTGTTCGAGAACGCCATCCTTACCGAGCAGTTCCCCAAGACCATGATTGACATCAACATCGACGTGCTGCAGAGCGACGGAGGGACCCGCGTGGCGGGAATCGTCGCTGCATCGCTTGCGCTTGTTGACGCCGGAATCCCGATGCGCGACATCCCCTGCGGAGTCTCGATTGGAAAGGTCGACGGCACCCTTGTCGCTGACCTGGACAAGACCGAGGACAACCTCGGGCAGTCCGACATGCCGGTCATATTCTCGCCCCGCACTTGGGACATCCTGCTCTTCCAGATGGACGGCATGCTGACCAAGAAGGAAATCATGGACGGCATCGACCTTGCACGCGTGGCGACCCAGAAGGTGCACGAGGTGCAGGTTGCTGCTCTCGAGGCAAAGTACGGCGCTGCGGCAGCAGGGGACGACGACTCGCAGGAGACTGCCTAAGGGAAATTTGAACGGTTATTGGTGAAACTATATGATAACAAACGAGGTCAAGGAGGCATTCGTGCTTGACTTGATGAAGAAAAACACGCGAGTTGACGGCAGGGGAATGCTGGACTACCGCCAGATTTCAGTGACGAAGAACGTCTATGAGAACTGCGAAGGCAGCGCCATGGCGCAGATTGGCGACACCAAGGTCATCGCAGGTCTCAAGCTGGACGTCGCGACTCCCTTCGGCGACAGGCCGACCCAGGGAGTCATAATGTTCAACGCCGAGTTCTCGCCCGTCGCGCACCCCGACTTCACTGCCGGGCCGCCGGACGAGCGCAGCATCGAGCTTGCCCGAGTTGTTGACCGCGGCATCCGCTCAGCGGAGTGCATCGACCTGGACAAGCTCTTCATGGAGGAAGGCAAGGTGCTCGGGGTGTTCATCGACCTTTTCATAATCGACCACAACGGCAACCTCACCGACGCGGCGTACCTTGCCTCGATGGCGGCGCTCCGCACGGCAAAGATGCCCAAGTACGAGGATGGAAAGCTCATCCGCGAGGAGCGCACCGCTCCGCTTCCGATTGCGCGCGACGTCGTGTCGTGCACCTTCGAAAAGGTCGGCGACAAGCTTTTGCTCGACGCGCGCGAGGAGGAGGAAGTCTCGTCCTCAGGCCGCGTGACGCTGGCTACTTGCGGCGACGACCTGTTCTGCGCATCGCAGAAGAGCGGACGCGCCGGCTTTACCCGCGCGGAGTTCGAAAGCATGATTGACACTTCCCTTGCAAAGCGCAAGGAGCTGCTCAAGTACATTTAGGGTGTAAGAATATGGGTTCACATTACGGAGTAAAAATACGCAAGCAGGAAAACAAAATTAAGACCGCGCAGAAGCTTCGGCACGCGTGCCCTTCCTGCGGCAAGGCCAAGGTCAAGCGCACCTCGACTGCGCTCTTTGAGTGCGCGTCGTGCGGGACGGTGTTTGCGGGCGGCACGTACGTCCCCCGCACCAACGTGGGAATCACTGCCGCAAAGCTGCAGTCATCCAAGAACGTGCAGGCAAAGGAAGAGTAAAACCTTCTTTTCCTTTAATCTTTTTTCTTTTGACGGGTGCATCAGAGTTCATGGCAATCGACAGCGGCACGGTCCTTTTTGAGGCCGACTTCCCAGGCAAGGCCTATTCCTATACCGCAAGGGCGGAAGACAAGGCAAAGCTTGCCGTACTGCTTTCTTCCGCACGCAAGGCCATTGCTGAGTACATATACGATTATGCACCCATTGACCGCAAGGCAATAGACAATTATTTTGCCGGGCAAAAGAAGCCAAAAAACCCGGCTGAGCTTGCTGCAATTCTTTCTTCAGTGTCGATGTCATCTATTGAGCGCGACCTGGAAAAGGCAGTCAAGTTCGAGCAGGTGCCCGCTGATGACATAAAAAAAGCAGATGTTGAAAAACGCAAGATTGGATACGCCACCAGCTACTATCTCTACCTGCTGTTCAAGTCCGCCTTCGGCGAGGAAGCGCCAAAGCCCGCTGGCTCGAGCAAGAACCAGATTATCCGCCTCGTCTCAAACTCAAGCGAGTGGATGGTCGTAAAGAAGACCAACACCGCAACCGCCACGAAGCCCGAGGCGCTATCCGCACTCATCGGCATGCTTTCCACAATCGTACGCAAGGAAGGCGACGTGCTGTGCAAGGAAGGCGACTTCGAGGGCGTGTCAACAGCGCTGTTCGGCTCTTTCTTCAAGAGAAAGTCCTTCGGAAAGCTCTGCGAGGCCATCAGCACGGTGCCGGTGCCAAAGGTCACCGAGGTTGCCGACGCGAACGCGTTCGACAAGTCGGCTGCCGCTGACGAGCTTTTCGTACTCCTTTACCTGAAGGCGTTCTCGCTTTCGGGCTACTCGCCCTACCCCGAGCCGGACCTGCTTGCGGAGACCTACCCGCAGCTCAAGATTCCCAAGCCGAGGGGAAATTTCGGCGGCAAGAAAAAGAAGAAAGCGTAACCTAAACGGTTATGGGACCATAATCAGCAAGCTACTTTTCAGGACGTGCCGCTAAAACCGAAACTAGGCAGTCCCTTCCTCTTCTTCCTTCTTCTGCTTTTGCCACTTGCGGTACTGCAAAAAGCCGTAGATTGCAAGCACCACTACCACTAGGATGATTGCGTAGTCCATCGAGCCGCTTGTGCTTGAGGAGGCCTTCGGGGTTGCGGTCGTGCCGCAGCTGGCCATCCCGTCCGCAATCGCGTCGTACTTCTGCTTGGACTGCTGGATTGAAAGGTAGGCCGCCTGGTATTCCGAAGTGAGCGGCGCGGCCTTCATCTCCATCACCGTGACCACGCCCGTCCATGTCGTGTTGAGCTCGCGCACCTCGGTGCTCACCCCGCACTGGTCGTATGCGGCCTTGCTTGACTTGTATTCGGAAAACATGTTGGTTATGTCGGCCTGTACTGCCGCGTAGGCCTTCACCGCGTTGGCCTTCGCTATGCGGAACTGGGTGTTCTCCACGCTGTCGTTGACCTGGCCGGACTCGAGGCGCTTGAAGTTGTCGTACTCGGGGATTATGCCTTCGCGGTACTGGGTGGAGGAGTAGAACACGTCGGTGCCAAGGCCGGCCGATGACACTTGCTGAAGAACTGACGTCTCCTCGGAGCCGAGCTTTGCGTACACGTCGCGGTCGGTCAGCTTGTCAAAGAACGCCTCGGCCTTCTCCGAGAACGTGGCGCACTTCGTGAAGGTGGCGTTGTAGTTTGCCATGTAGTCAAGGTAGCTGTCGACGTCGCCGGTGCTTGAGAAGTAGCTTCCCGAGCTGCGGGCGTTGTCTATCTCCTGCGACTTGAGGTCGTCGAGGGTGGCAATCATGCCGTCCGAGCCGTCAATCATGTCCACAAGGCCGTCGAAGTAGTCGGAAAGGGCCGTGTCCGTAGTGCCCGAGAGCGCGTGGTCGCGCACCGAAAGGATGTTCTTTCGCGCGGTCTCAAGGTTCAGCCTCGCAGTCTCGATGCCAGTCGAAAGGTCGGAGTACGAGAGCTTCCTGGGCTTTATGTAGTTGGTCTCCCAGGCGTACTCGTAATCAAGGGCGTAAATCTTGGAAAGCACGTCGGTGTTTAATGTTATGGAGCCGTTGCCGGCATCGGCCACGACCACCTTGCCGTAGGAGTGCAGGTAGACGCTGGAGTCGTCCGCCGTCGAGTAATAGTAAAGCACCCAGTACTTGGCGCTGTCGACCAGGACTGGAGTGGTCGAGGTGTAGGGCGCGAGCTTGAGCGTCTCCGTGGATGTCGAAAGCACGTAAGGCTCGCCGAAGGCTGTCGCGCGGTCGGTGGTGATTGCGGAGCTGAACGCCGCGAGCACAAGGAACGCCGCAAGGGCAATCGCGTTATATTTTGCCATGAATACTAAGTATGTGGCTATGGTTTAAATTAGTTTGACCGAGTGTTTTCCTGCTATGAATCTGCGGTTCGTACTGGTCCGGCCCGAGCACGACATGAACGTCGGCGCGGTGTGCCGCGCGATGAAGAACTTCGGCTTTGCCGAGCTCTGGCTTGTTGACCCCCAGTGCAAGCTCGGCCTAGAGGCGCGAAAGTACGCCAAGCACTCCGAGGAAGTCCTATCCGGCGCAAGGAAGGTTGCAAGCCTTGAGGAGGCCATTGCAGGATGCGATGCGGTTGTCGGCACAACAGGCGTGCCCGTGCGTTTCCACGGCAGGATATTCAAGAACTGCATTCCTTTGGACAAGCTTTATGAAAAAATCCGGGCTTTCGAGAACGTCGCGATTGTCTTCGGGCCGGAGGGAACCGGGCTTTCGGAGCAGGACACCGACCTGTGCGACATCGTCATCACCATACCGACTGCCCCGGCGCACCGCGTGCTCAACCTGTCCCACGCGGTATGCACCTGCGCATACCAGCTCTTCCTGGACTCGTGCAGGGACAGGAAGTCCAAGGACGGGATTGAATACAGGCGCGCGTCCGAACACAAGGTCGTGATGCTTGAGAGGCTCTTTGCCGAGGCCTTGAAGTCCTCGCCTACTGTGCGGGACAAGAAGAAGGTGGCAAAGGCGTTCCAGCGCCTGGTCAAGCGCTCGCTTCCTTCCGAGGAAGAGGTGTCCACCCTGCTTTGCGCATTGGATTCATTTAACTCTGCCGAGAAATATAGGTCATTGAAGGAAAAAAGAAGCGCGGACAAATAAGCAGGCAAAACCAAAGGAACGAAAACACCATGGACAAACAACAGAAAATCATCACAGTATGCGCAATCGCGCTGGTATTCGCCTACTTCTTGCTCCACCCTCCGAACGTCTCACCGGACGACTTCGAGAAGGCCATAAGGGCCTCCGGCCCGATGGGGCCGGCCCTGGTTGTCGCAAGCCAGGTGCTTGCCTCGGTGTTCTCGCCGATTCCCAACAGCCTGCTCACGCTTGCATCCGGACGGGTCTACGGGGGCTTTTACGGCGGGCTCTACGCATACATTGGTGGCCTGCTTGGCGCCGCTGCCACGTTCTGGATTGGACGGCAGCTTGGCCGCGACTTTGTCGCGCGCTTCGTGCACCAGAACGACCTTGACTCGGTGGACGGCTTCATCGCAAAGTACGGCGTGTGGGCGATCATCGGAGGAAGGCTGCTGCCGTTCATGTCATTCGATGCCATAAGCTACGCAGCAGGGATGACCTCGATGGACTTTGGCGCGTTCATGCTCGCGTCGGTATTCGGCACCGCGCCCGGAATCTTTGCCTACGCGTACCTGGGCGAGTACTCGCGCGAGCTTGACTTTGCGACAATAGCGATATTGGCGGTCGCGGCCATCGTGCTCTTTGCAGTTGCCTCGAAGATGTACGAGTGGCACAAGGGCAGGAAGATGAAAAGCTCCGGAAATGAAAAAAGGAAAACTACGGCGAAAAATGAACAAAAAAACAGGCAGGCAAAAAAGGATACGGCCACAAGACACCCAAGGCGCACAAAATGACCAAAGTCATATTTAATGGAAAGCTGGTTGACCAGTCCGAGGCACTCATACCGGCAAACAACAAGGCCAACTTCTTCGGCTACGGCGTGTACGAGTCCTTGCGCGTGTTCCGCACAAAGCCATTCTACGTTGACTGGCACCTCGCAAGGCTTGCGGCATCAGCCAAGGCCATTGGCATGGAACTGCCCTACACTTCATCCGAACTCCTGCAGATGCTTGAGTCGGTGATTGCCGAAAACAAGATTACCGATGCGCTCGTCCGAATCGTGTACTACGGGAAGACCGAAAAGGAGGACGGCATACTCGTCATGTTCCCGATGGGCTACCACTTCTACGCCGACAAGAACTACAAGAAGGGAATGGCCGCGGTCACGCACGTCTGGGACCGCATACTGCCGCCCTCGAAGACCCTGAGCCTGCTTGGCGGGTTCCTCGGACTGCGCAAGGCTACGCAGAACGGCTGCGTCGAGGCATTGCTCATCAACTACAAGGGATTCGTGACCGAAGGCACCCGAAGCAACCTGTTCATCGTGGACGCTTCGGGACAGCTTGTCACCGCGCCGAAGGCCTCGGTGCTTGAGGGAATCACGCGCAAGATAATCTGCGAGAAGCTCTCCGAAAAAATAATCGAGCGCAACATCACCCCGCAGGAGCTCTATTCCGCAAAAGAAGTCTTCATCACAAGCACGGGAATGAGCGTCATGCCAATCGTGTCTGTTGACGGCAAGAAAATCGGCGACGGCACGGTAGGCCCGGCCACCAAGAGGGTTGCGAAGGAATACGACGAGCACCTGAAAGAATACTGTGGAAAATGAAATGGGAAGCAACCGATTTGATGGCCTACACTCAAGCTCGAAAGCCATTTAAGCCGCGTCTGGAAAATACTCTTATGGCGAACGGATTCGCGTACCCAAGCGTTGAACAGGTTGAAGAGTTCAATATCTTGACGCTTGCAGTAATCCGGGCAAAGAAGGCGGATGCCCATAATACCCTTAGCGGGTCAAAAATATTGGAAGCCATAAGGGAATGCATGGACGCAAAAGGCGATGTTCACCAAAAAGCCGCGGCATTGATGGCCGCTTTGGTAAAAAAGCACCCTTTCGCAAGCGGCAACCGAAGAACCGCATTTATCGCGGCAAAGTCGTTCACATTGGCAAACGGGGGGCATTTTCGCATCCCGGACGAGCCTGCGAATGCGAAAGTAATGCGCGGGATAAGGGAAAACTTTTATACGCAGGAAGAGATTTGCGAGTGGATAAAAAATGGAAAAATCAGGGAATTCACGCGTTAGGCTGAAGATAGTCTCGGAAGAGGTCGAAAACTTCCTCAAGCTTATCGAAGGCCATAGGAAGCTGCTGTTCGCAATCGGCGAGCTCTGACTGCCAAAGGCTATAACCCCAACCAGCCCGTTTTTTGCCTTTACGAGTCCGACTTAGAAGGGCTATTAAACCATTTTGTTCAAGATAATATCTCTGTCCAAAAAAGCCGCTTCCTGACAAGAAGCACTTACGGATAAACTTCGGCTTTTACACTAATGCTCTGATAGTGTAGTGGACCAGCATACGGGATTGTCGATCCTGTGACCCGGGTTCGAATCCCGGTCAGGGCGCTTCTTTTTCTTTACAAAATTTATCACACATTTAACGGCAATAATGTGTGATAACCGGCGCGCCCTTCAAAAGAGTGTAGTCACCTAACGGCAACCCATACCGCGAAAACAGGCGTCCAGACCGCACCTAGTCTTGCGGCCAAGTCGTTTCGGCGGGCAGGAGCACTTCGATTTTTTCGCAATCTTAAGCAGAGAACCGGCGTGCTTCTTCTCTATGTCGCCGACTGAAAAGAACTCCACGTGCCGCATCGTCTTTCCTTTGCCCGTAAAAAGCGCAAGCTCGTCCTTTGAGAGGCCTTCGACTGAGACGCCAAGATTGACGTGGTCTTTGAGGGAAACGATGTAAAGCCTTCCCTCATACCACGGCACGCCCATATTCATCTCTTCCTTTATGCCGGGAAAAGTCTTCAGGACTAGTTTCCTCAATCCCGCACAAACCTCCTTCTGGGGCGACCTCTGCTTTTTGATGTACGCGTCCACGCCGTTGTCCATAAATGCAATTCACCAACCGGACTTAAAGACCCTCGTCTCCGTCCAACGGCGGCAGTTCACTTTATCTCTCCCACAAGCTCCTCAAGCAGGTCCTCCAAGGTGACCACGCCAGCAAACTCGCCCTTGTCGTCAACTACGACCGCGATGTTCCTGCCCAGCGACTGGAGCGTTGCGAATGCATCATGCAGCTTGTCGGCGGTTCGAAGTGTGACCGGCTTGACTGACGCCTGTCCGACAGTCCACTCGGGGTGCTCGTAGGATGCGCGGCCGAGGGTCTTGACCCCGACAACCCCGACGACCTTCTTCTGGCCGTCAAGCACTGGCAGCCGCGAGTACGGGCCGGATACGACCTTTCGGTGAGCATCGGTCACCGGCATGTCCGATGGCAGGGACACCACGTTGGACTTCGGGGTCATGGCCTTCGAGACCGGCCGGTCATTGAACTCAAGGACGTTCTCTATGAGCTCGCGCTCCTTTTCGGATATCCCCTTTTGCTTTGCGCCAAGCTTCACGGCAGAACGCAAATCATCTTCGCTGAACTGCTCCACTCCAGTAGCCATGGAGTATGCTCCTGGAATGAGGCGGTTGATTGCCTCGAACACCACCACAAGCGGGAAGGATATCCAATAGAACATTTCCATAATCGGGGCAAAAAGCAGGGCCATCCTCTCGCCGTAGGTGGATGCCGCGCTTTTCGGCGCGATGTCGCCGAAGGTCAATAGGAGGAAGCTCATCAGCCCCACCGCGATGCCGACCCCGGCCTCTCCGAAGAAGGCAGTTGTGATGCTTGTCGCAAGCACGGAGGCGGTCACGTTGGCTATGTTGTTTCCTATAAGGAGGGATATGATTACCCTGCGCCGGTTGGCCTTCAGCCGCGCCAGGCTCTCCGAGCCCGGCATCTTCTTTTCAACCAGGGAATACAGCCGCACCGAGGACAGGGATAGGAAAGCCACTTCGCTTGCAGCAAAGAAGGCGGACACCGCGATCAGTGCCGCAAGAAGGCAGGCCTCGAAGAGCACGTCGGTCATACAATAAGTAGGCAGGGGAGAAATAAATCACCCAATGCCAGCATACTGTGCCCGTTGAAAAAACATCAGACCGACACACTCGTGTGACCTAAGGCGCTTAGGCATTATTCGCCAGATACAAGGGCAATCTTTTTTTTATCAATAAGTTCTTCTGGACTGAAAATAAGATGAAAATCATGGTGCTCATAGTTCTCTGCAACTATCCCAATAAATATAGCAATTTGTTGCGCGTCATTATTTACTGAAGAAAAATTGTAAGTATTATTACGAACTTTAGGATAAAAGAATTTGAATGAATTATTTTGAAGTTTATGTTCGTTCGATACAATCGCACGTTTAGCACCCATAAACATAGTAGGCATATTAGCTATTTCGATTTGACCGGGTACTTCTGCCCTCAAGAAAGGAAGTTTGGCGTTGATTGTTCCTATTATCAACGGATATTTCGCACACGTTTTCCCAACATTTGTAATTATTAGTCTGAAAAATATTTGTTCGTAGTTATTTTCTTTAGACAATTCTTCATCAAGAAGGATGAATGACTCGATAATAGGCCATTTCTTTTTTTGTTTAACTTCATAAAACTCTAGGGGAGACATGGGTCGATTTGTGCCGGCGTTGTCTCTCAGGGGATAGTTATTTGATATTTTTCCTGGTGCTTTAATTACGCTATCACTTTCATCCACAGTAATAATATACACACATTTGTTTTGAGAGATTGAAAGTGCTTTTACTGAAAGTTCCTTATTCAACGTAATCTCTGGAAGTTTCGCTCGAATACCGTTACTAATATCTTCGGCAGTAATATTTTCTGGAAGCCCAACCCAATCTTCCGGCAAATATTTTGCTGGACCCTTGTCGCCATTTTCTTGAGGTATACCAAGAAAAATTATTCCACCATCAGTATTTGCCATTCCTGCTACTTTTTGGGCTAAATAAGCATAATCCGGACTAGACCCATTTGTATTTCTAAATTCGAAAAACAAACCTTCATACTTACCAGGTCTAAGCCAGCTACTTAGCTGGTCTACGGTAAGGCCTTCGAGATTTAAGTTAAACCGAGTTGTATTGAAGGACATGAAGTTATTTTCTCAATAATACATTTAAAGGGGGATTAGTGACAACGTTCAGCGGAAACCTAGTCTAATTTTTCTTAATAAAGGGAACGTGCACTCTCTCAACGATGGAGGTGAGAAAGTGAGCTCAATGAAAGCGTTTGGTATGATTGGCACTGGCGGTCTTGGAGTACTGTCAGTTGGAATGATAGTGTCAAACGGATTGAAAACGGGCTTGGACTGGATATTCGGACTAGCACGGTTGATATTTGTATCCGCAGGCGCAATAGCCCTAATATCAAGGTCAAGGTAAATTAGACGGTAAAAAAAACACCGTAGAGATAGCGGAGCGTGTATCGGATTCTCCAACTACAATACTTGCTATAGAAATTCGATAGCTATCATACACGCTTCACGCGAGTGTGCAAAAGTTCCTTTGCCTTCGCCCCGCCAATCTCGCCGAGGAACTCAGAATAGAGTGTCTTGAGCTCGGGGTTTTCGTCCGAAACCTTGAACTTTGCCGAGTCGTCAAGGCCGTAGAGCTTCTTCCTGCGCTTCTGCAGGAGTTCGGGGGTGGTTGCTGGCTGCCCCGCGCCACCCATGCACCCGCCCTGGCAGGCCATCACTTCGATGAAGTTGTACTTCTCGCGCAGCGCCTTGTCGGCAAGGATTGGCCCTGCGTTCTTGAGGAAGTGGATTACAAGGATTTTCACCGGGATTCCGCCGAGGTCAAAGGACAATTCGCGGACGTTGTCAAAGCCCCTGAGCCCTGAAACCACCGGCTCGCCAAGATTGATTCCCTTGATGTGGGCATAGTAGCGCAATGCCGCTTCGGACACGCCTCCGGTTGTTCCGAAGATGCGCGCGCCGCCCGAGCCCAAGCCCATCAGGTTGTCGAAGTCACTTTCCTCACAAGAGGACAAGTCAAGTCCCTTTGCCTTCATCAGCTCGGAGATTTCCTTGGTGGTGATTACGTAGTCAACTGCTGCCTTGCCATCCGGAAGCTTCATATCAGCACGCTTGGCCTCAAGCTTCTTGATGAGACAGGGCATTGCCGCGACCGAGTAAATCTTGGAAGCGTCGAGGTTTTTTTTCTGGGCGAAATAAGTCTTGATTAGCGCGCCCATCGCTTCCATCGGGCTCTTGGTGGTGGACATGTAGTCCATAAAGAGGTCGGGGTGCTTCTGCTCCAAAAAGAGCGCGAACCCGGGGCAACACGAATTAAGAAGCGGGAAGGGGCCGCCGTGCTCTATGCGCTCGACAAGCTCAGCAGCTTCCTCAAGCACGACCAAGTCAGCTGTGAAGTTGGTGTCAAAGACGTAGTCGAAACCAAGCTTGCGCAAGGCACCTACAAGCTGGCGGGTCACCTTTTCTGTTGGCGCGTCGTAGTTGAACGGCTCGCCTATTGCCACGCGAACAGCAGGGGCGACCTGGATTACCTTGGTGAGCGTCTTGTCGGAGAGTGCTTTTTCGAGTTCGGTAAAGTCAACCATAGGAAATCACCAGGTTTACGCCTTGAAGCCAACTGCCTTGGTAGCGGCAAAGCCGCCCGCAAGCGCAGTTGCAAACTGGATTGGGCCCATCGCAAGAAGGAACGCTGCGGGAACAAATCCTGAAAGCACGAGCGCTCCGGCGGAGGCGAAGAGGATTCCTGATTTTGCAATCGAGGAGAACACCAGTCCCTTGCCCTTGATGAGCCAGACATAGGCTGCATTTGCCATCCAGATTGGGAGGATGAAGTAAAGGAGTGCGGCTGTTTGCGCCCCGAAGATGATTCCGGACACGTACGCGCCGATGCTGGGCACTATTATGAGCGGGAGGAGCTTGAGCCTGCTGCCCGATGCGTTCAGGGCGCAGTATGCAAGGAGGAAGTTCACTATCGTGCCCACCAGGAGCTGGTTTGCGATGCCGGGCAAGAAGCCGAGCACGATTGGGACGAGGAACGCCGCAACGACATACGGCATGGTTTCCCAAACGCCTTCAAAGCCCTGCTGGTATCTTGATGAAAACGCAAACTTCACGTGACTCACCTGTGACTTACTCAGGTTTGCATATATAGAAATACGTTTCTAAAGCCCCGCTTGGCGCTCATTCAAAACCGCAGGAGCGACGCAAGGCCCAGTGCGAGCGCAAAACCGCAAATGAGCGAAAAAGCGGCAACACGCTCGAAGCCGTGCCGGAAAGCGTCCGGCAGGAGCTCTACAAGCACCACGCAGAGCATCGCGCCTGCGGAGATTGCAAGTCCGAAGGGCACCACCCAGGACACGAGAACAAGAAGGCAGTAGCCAATAACAGCAGAAACTGCCTCTACAAGGCCGGACAGTATTCCGAACCAGATTGACTTCCGCTTCTGCATCCCAAAACAGGCGAGGGGAGCTGACACGCTCAGGCCTTCGGGGACGTCCTGCAGCGCCATCGAGAACGCGACCAGCCAGCCGAGGGGAGTCGAGCTCGCAAAGGCCGAGCCTATCGCCAGGCCTTCCGGGACGTTGTGCAACGTGACCGCCGCCGCAATCAGCGCGCCGTCCTTGTCGCCTGCGAGGGTGGTCTTGCGCTGCAGGTGCAGGTGGGGGAGCAGCTTCTCCAACGCAATGAACACGAGCGCGCCAAAAAGCAGGCACACGACTGCAAGGGGCCATCCTGAGGACTGCACCGCGCTGTCGAACATCTCGATTGCGGAGAACAGCATCACGCCTGCCGCAAACGAAAGCATCACCGAGTAGGTCCGGCGGTCCAGGCAGTCCACGAAAAGGACGACAAGCGAGCCCGCCGCTGTTGCAAAAAACACCAGAAGCGCTCCGAGCGCAGCGTCAATGAATGCCAAGGAAATCAGCCAGACGGAGGTTAACCCACTCCTTTGGGTTCGCAACGAATTAAAACAATCGCCAACTGCACTTACGTATGGCCAAACAACACGCAACCCTAAAAACCAAGAAGAGCTCCGACGACTTGATTCTGATTGCAGGCATGCTTTTGCTGCTTGTAGGCGCGTTCATATTCTTCACATACGACAACAGCCAGAAGGCTGCGAACGCCACGCCCACCCCGCTTGCTTCGGCAATGCCTTCCGCAACACCTACTTCGCAGCCAGTTGCTTCAGCAACGCCAACGGTGCAAGCCGTTGCGCAGGGGCCTGCCGAGGACGGGCTTGTCTTTGCCAACATGACAGAGGAAGCCGCTTACGCGGGGCTCGAGGACGGGAGCGTGGACATCTACCTCGGGTCGCTTTCGCCACAACACGCCCTTGAGGCCGAAGGCAACCCCAACATCACGCTGTACCCCGCGGCTTCGCAGATAAACGGCTTGACGTTCAACCCCGCGCCTTCGGCCAACGGCACGTTCAACCCGTTTGCGTTGCAGCAGGTTCGCTTTGCGATGAACTACCTCATAGACCGCGAAGCAATAGTCAAGAACGTGCACAACGGATTCGGGTCGGTTCTTTTCACCAACATCAACCAGGCCCACCCCAGCTATGAAGCTATAAGCCCGGTCATTGACGAGTTCGCAATCACGTTCAACAAGTCATTGGCCCTTGCGATGATTGACAAGGCAATGACCGGTGCAGGGGCGGAAAAGCTGAACGGCGCCTGGACGTACAACGGAAAGAACGCCACGGTAATAGTGCTCATATCGGAATCCAACGCGGACATGAAGGCAATCGCCGAATTTACGGCAGACGCGCTTTCCGACGCAGGCTTTACAGTTGACAGGCAGTACATAAAGAAAGGCGACAAGACCACCCCGTATGACTTCGACCCGGCGGAACTGAAGTGGAACGTCGGCGTGGGCGCCTGGATTTACTACAGCGCCTCAAGGTACGAGAACGTCTTCTTCCCCGGGCTTGACTACCAGGATGGCTGGTACAAGTTCGAGAACAAGAAGCTGGAGAACCTGTACGGGAGGCTTTCGAACTACTCCACCAAGGCCGAATGGCAGGAAATCAACTCCGGGATCGCCCGGCTTGAGCTGAACGACTCGGTTGGGATGTGGGTCTCGGCAACTGACACGGTCTTTGCAGCAAGAAAGGAAGTGCTGGGCCTTTCGGAGGACAAATTCATAGGCCTGCGCTCCTACGCAAACCTGCGAAGCGCGTATGCACAGGGAAAGAAGTCGCTCACCATTGCGGCGGACTACCTTTACAGCAAGGGCGACTCGTGGAACAACTACGTGGTCGAGTCGATTTCGATGATGGACGTGCACAACGCCATCACCGACCCGATTACAGTGTCAAACCCGCAGACCTTGGAGACCCAGCCGTACAGGTGGGGCTACAAGATAGAGACTGCAGGCGCCCCTGGAAAGCTTGAGGTTCCCGCTGACGCGGTCTTGTGGAACACGAGCGCGGACCAGTGGCAGGCAGTCGGGAAGAACATTAGCGCAACAAGCAAGACCACTTACGACCTTTCCAAGTACGTGGGCGCCAAATGGCACCACAACGCGACAATAACCATTGCGGACGTTCTTTTCTTTGCAGCCTCGGTATGGGACGCGTCGCTTGACATTCAGAAGAACGAGAGCGCGGCGCTCAATTACAATAGTTATTTTGCAGTAGTACGCGGAATCAAAGTCGCAGGCAACACCCTCGAAGTATACGAGGACTCTACCGGGTTCACCGATGACGCCTACCTCGGCTTTGCGGGCATGTTTCGGCGCACAGTGCCGTGGGAAATCGCTGCTGCGCAGGACAAGGTGTTCTACCAGTCCGACGGCAAGTACGTCCAGAGCGACTACTACAAGCCCAAGTCAAGCAACGCAACTTCACTTGTCCTTGTGAATGCAACTCACATCAAGGCCGTGACAGATGCATTGGACAGCCTGAACTACTCGCAGGTTGCGCCGTACTTCACAATCGCAGGAAAGGCATATGCGACCAAGGAGGACCTTGCGCAGAGGCAGGCTGCGGTGCACAAGTGGGTCGCAGCGTACGGCCACCTCATCATAGGCAACGGGCCGTACATGATGACTGGCTTCAACGCCCAGACTGGCGCGATTACGCTTGCGGCGTTCCGCGACAGCACCTACCCGTTTTCCAACGCGGATGCAATCACCGACTTGGAGGCTTGCTCAAAGCAAGGCACTGCAGTGAATATGACCTACGCGCAGGCGCGGGCAATCGCAGCAAAGAGCGAGTGCGTTGCAAACGGCGCCACGCTTGGCACCGAACACTGGTGCAACGACTTCACCGGCACGTGGTGGATAAAGACCAGCATCCAGAAGAAGGGCTGCAACCCCACCTGCGTAATCAACGTGGAGACGCAGGCTGCGGAAATCAACTGGATGTGCACTGGCCTTGTAGGCTGATTTTCCAGCAAAAGCCGGCTTTACCGGCGCCCCGGCACTTTTTCTTTCTTTTTTCTTTTCATTCTTCTTTTTTGTTTTCCTTTCCTCATTTTCCGCCTTCTTTCCGTTTTTCACGCTGCCAAACTAAAATTCTCCATAAACCACTCACCGGAAATGGACTCGTGCGAGCGTTAAAATTACAGCGGGTGCACATATTATGTCCCCTCTTTTTCCGGAAGGCAACGAACTCCCGGCGGATAGGGCCATAGGAACTGATTTGGCAGCCAACGGTAGAGCAAATGCCCTTTGAACTCGTCTCGGAATACAAGCCTGCAGGAGACCAGCCGCAGGCAATAGCGAAGCTTGTGGAAGGCGTCTTGAAAGGGAACGGCTCGAAACAGACCCTGCTGGGAGTCACTGGATCCGGAAAAACATTTTCAATCGCCAACGTCATCGCAAAAACCGGAAAGAAGACGCTGATAATCTCGCACAACAAGACCCTTGCTGCACAGCTTTATGGCGAGCTGCGGCAGTTCTTCCCAAAAAACAAGGTGGGTTACTTCGTCTCCTACTACGATTATTTCCAGCCTGAAAGCTACATTCCCGCAACGGACACCTACATCGAAAAGGACGTGGACGTCAACGAGAAAATCGAGCAGATGAGGATAGCCGCTTCGGCGGCCCTGCTTTCGCGAGATGACGTAATCATCGTCGCAACTGTGTCCGCAATCTACGGCCTGGTCTCGCCAAGGGACTATATGGACATGTCCTACGAGCTGCACGTCGGAGAGAAAATCACGCGCCAGAAGCTGCTCAAGCAGCTTATTCAGATGCAGTACCAGCGGAGCGAGTACGACCTCGTCCCCGGAAAGTTCAGGGCAAAGGGCGACACTATAGACGTTTTTCCAATGTACAACACCGGAGCTTACATCCGCATATCGCTTTTTGGCGACGAGATAGAGTCGATTTCTGAACGCGACTGCCTGAACAACAACAAGATTTCGTCAGTGCAGGTCCTCCGCGTCTTCCCTGCAAAGCTTTTCGTAATCCCGCAGGAGCGCATAAACAAGTCCTTGGACGGCATCCGCGCGGAGCTTGCCGAGAGGCTGCCCCAGCTTTCCGAGCTTGAGAGGCACAGGCTCAAGCAGCGCACCGAGTACGACTTGGAGATGCTCAAGAACACAGGGCACTGCAACGGGATTGAGAATTATTCAAGGTATATGGACGTCCGCGAACCGGGCATGCCGCCGCACTGCCTGCTTGACTTCTTCGGCGACGACTTCCTGGTTGTGGTTGACGAGTCGCACATCACGCTCCCACAGATTACGGGAATGCAAAGGGGAGACCACGCACGAAAGAAGAACCTGATTGACTACGGCTTCCGGCTCCCAAGTGCCTACGACAACAGGCCGCTCACATTCACGGAATTTGAAAAGTACACCAAGAACGCAATCTACGTCTCTGCCACGCCGGCGGACTATGAGTTCGAGCACTCCGACGTTGTTGTTGAGCAGCTGGTGCGTCCGACCGGCCTGCTTGACCCCAAGCCGGAAGTTCGTCCTACTGTTGGCCAAATCGACGACTTGGTGCGCGAACTGAAGGAGTTGGACAAGAAGGGCTGGCGCGCGTTCGTCACAACCCTTACCAAGAGGATGGCAGAGGACCTCACGGACTACCTAATCAGGGAGGGAATCAAGGCGCGCTATTTGCACTCCGAAATCGAGACCCTTGAAAGGACGGACATACTGCGCAGGCTGCGGCTGGGAGAATTCCAGGTGCTTGTTGGAATCAACCTGCTCCGTGAAGGGTTGGACATCCCCGAAGTCGCGCTTGTTGCCGTTTTTGACGCTGACAAGGAAGGCTTCCTGCGCAATGCGCGAAGCCTAATCCAGGTATTCGGCAGGGCCGCTCGCAACGTGGACGGCAAGGTCATAATGTACGCCGACCGCGTCACGGACTCGATGAAGCAGGCAATCGAGGAGACCACGCGCAGGCGCGCAATACAGGAAAAGTACAACACCGAGCACAACATCACGCCAAAGACAATTATCAAGGCTGTTGAGAAGACCGAGGCCGAGGTAGGCCAGACCAGGAATTACGCAAGGAGCGAGCTTGCGCGGCTAATCATCGACGTCGAGGCGCAGATGAAGAACGCGGCTGACGAGATGGACTTCGAGACCGCAATACAGCTGCGCGACAAATTGGCGGACTTGAGAAAGCAGATGGGACAAAAGGAAAGAGATGCCGATTACCAGAAGAAAAAAATAGCGGACAAAGCCGAAGCAAAGATTGCGGCAAAAGCAGCTGCCAAGACGGCAAAGAAGACATCAAAGGCAAAGGAATAGGCAGGAAAAAGAAAAATAGAAGGCACAGGAGAAGTCAAAAAAACCAACAATAAGGGGAAGTAATCTTTATGCAGGACAAAATCATCGTACGCGGCTGCCGCGAGCACAACCTCAAGAACGTCAACGTCGAGATACCGAAAAACAAGCTGACCGTGTTCACCGGCATATCCGGCAGCGGCAAGTCCAGCCTCGCATTCGACACGATTTACGCGGAGGGCCAGCGCAGGTACGTCGAGTCGCTCTCGGCGTACGCAAGACAGTTCCTCGGGATGATGAGCAAGCCCGACATCGACTCCATAGAGGGGCTCTCGCCTGCAATATCCATCGAGCAGAAGTCTTCCTCGAACAACCCGCGCTCAACTGTGGGAACGATTACCGAAATCTACGACTACCTGCGCCTGCTTTACGCGCGCATCGGCGTGCCGCACTGCCCGGTGTGCGGGAACAAAATCTCAAGCACTACGATTGACGCGATAGTCACTGCGATAATGGCGCAGAAGCAGGGGACGAAAGTCCAGATCCTTTCCCCGGCAATAGAGGGCAAGAAGGGCCAGTACGAGAAGTTCTTCGCCGACCTGTCAAGGCAGGGTTACTCGCGCGTGCGCGTTGACGGCGAGCTTTACGAAATCGGCTCGGAAATCAAGCTTGAAAAGAACGTCAAGCACTCCATCGAGGTTGTCGTTGACCGGCTTTCCATTGACGACACGCAAAAGCAGCGCGTGTACGACGCGGTAAGCACTGCGGTCAAGCTTTCCAAGGGCGCGGTAATCGCAATCATCGGCTCCGAGGAAAAGAGGTTCTCTACGCTGAACGCCTGCATCGAGCACGGCATCTCGATTGGCGAGCTTGAACCCCGGATGTTTTCGTTCAACGCGCCGTTCGGCGCGTGCCCGGAGTGCCACGGCCTTGGCGTGAAGCTTGAGTTCGACGAAGATTTGATTATCCCGGACAAGACAAAGACGCTCCTGGAGGGCGCAATCGAGCCCTGGGGGAACAACTTCAACGGCTACCGCGCGCAGGCGCTGTCGAGCGTGGCAAAGCACGTCGGCTTTGACATGTACACGCCGGTGTGCAAGCTGTCCAAGAAGCACCTGCAAATCATACTCCACGGGACGGACGAGTCCATCCCCTTCAACTACAAAGCGCGCAGCGGCACCTCGAAATGGTCCTACGTCGGCGGGTTCGAGGGCGTGGTGCCCCAGCTTGAGCGGCTCTACAGGGAGACCGACTCGCCCGAGCGCAGGCAGGACATGGAAAAGTACATGCGCGAGACGCTGTGCCCGGCCTGCAAGGGCGCGCGGCTCAAGCCCGAGATGCTATGCGTAAAAGTCGGAGACAGGAACATAATCGAGGTCACCGACCAGTCAATAGGAAAATGCCTGGAGTTCTTTGCCGAGCTCAAGCTCTCGGAGTACGAAAACAGCGTTGCGAAGATGATACTCAAGGAAATCCGCGACCGCCTGCTTTTCCTGCACGAGGTGGGGCTTGACTACCTCACGCTCTCCCGAAAGGCGGGGACGCTTTCAGGAGGCGAATCCCAGCGCATCCGGCTCGCCACGCAGATTGGAAGCAACCTCTCAGGCGTGCTGTACATACTCGACGAGCCCAGCATAGGCTTGCACCAGCGGGACAATGAGAAGCTGATTGCAACCCTGAGGCGGCTCCGGGATTTGGGAAACACCGTAATCGTTGTCGAGCACGACGAGGACACCATACTCGCAGCCGACCACGTCGTTGAAATCGGGCCCGGCGCTGGAAAGCACGGCGGCCAGATTGTCGCAACCGGGACTCCCCTTCAAATCAAGCAGAACAAGGACTCGCTAACTGGCCAGTACCTTGCAAAGCTCAAGACCATCCCACTTCCGCTTCACCGCAGGCCGATTGGCGACAAGTTCGTGACCGTGAAGGGCGCGAGGGAGAACAACCTCAAGAACATCGACGTCTCCTTCCCACTGGGCGTGTTCACGTGCGTGACCGGGGTAAGCGGCAGCGGAAAGAGCACGCTTGTTCTTGAGACGCTTGAGGCTGGCCTGCACAAGCAGCTCTACAACGCGGGCTATTCCGTGGGAGCGCACGACAGCATCGAGGGAGTAGAGCACATAGACAAGGTAATCTCCATTGACCAGCAGCCAATCGGGAGGACGCCCCGCTCAAACCCGGCCACATACATCGGCGTTTTCACCCAGATTAGGGAGCTCTTTGCCAAGACGCAGGACGCGCAGGTGCGCGGGTTCGGCCCCGGAAGGTTCTCGTTCAACGTAGCGGAGGGCAGGTGCCAGGACTGCGACGGAGACGGGCTGAAGAAGATTGAGATGCACTTCTTGGCGGACATCTTCGTTACCTGCGAGACCTGCAAGGGGAAGCGGTACGATTCCGAGACCCTTGAAATCGAGTACAACGGCAAGAACATAGCGGACGTGCTCGACATGACCATCGAGGAGGCCGCCCAGTTCTTTGCAAAAATCCCGCAGGTAAAGAACAAGCTTGACACGCTGATGGACGTGGGGCTTGGCTACGTCAAGATGGGCCAGTCCGCGACCACGCTCTCCGGAGGGGAGGCCCAGCGCATCAAGCTCGCTGCGGAACTTTCCAAACGCGACACCGGAAGGACGATTTACGTCCTTGACGAGCCGACCACCGGCCTGCACTTTGAGGACATCAAGAAGCTCCTTCTCGTGCTCCACAAGCTCGTTGACAAGGGAAACACGGTCATCGTAATCGAGCACAACCTTGAGGTCATCAAGACAGCTGACTACGTAATCGACCTGGGCCCGGACGGCGGCGACAAGGGCGGGATGGTAGTTGCAAAGGGAACGCCAGAGCAGGTGGCAAAGGTATCAAGCTCGCGCACTGCCGCGTTCCTAAAAAGGATGCTTTCCTGACCGGATTCCCAGCAGTGAAAAGTATATAATAGAAGTTATACAAAGTAATACTTGAGGTTATACTTATGTATGTCACGAGGAAAGTCGGGCCGAAAGGGCAAGTAGTGATTCCTGAAGAGCTTAGGGCGCAGTTCGACATACATCCCGGCACATCAGTATCGTTCAATTCTAATGACGAAGCAATAATCATTGTCAGGCAAAAAAGCGCAGAACAGGTCCTTGATGCGTTTCACGCCATACGCGACGCGCCAAGCATCCGAAAGGCACCGACCATAAAGGAAATGAAACGCTGGTTCGAAGAGGAGATTGAGGAAAGAAATGGCATACGTTGACGCGAACATATTCATTTTCGCCATCGCCAAAGACGCACCCCAATCTGACGCATGCCTGTCGATTTTGGATGCAATAGTGCGCGGAAAAATTTCCGCCACAACATGCGCGCTCACATGGGATGAGGTCATCCATGCCGTGAAACGTAACAAAGGGCAGGCAGAGGCAGTTGCGGCAGGAGAAGCGTTACTTGCAATCCCGCGACTTAAGATAATCCCAGCAGACCGAAAAACCCTCGCCCTTGCACAGAAAATTTGCACTACATATCGCAACAGTCCGCGCGACTCAATCCACGCCGCCTGCGCAATACTTGCTGGTGAAAGCGAAATCTACAGTTTTGACTCCGACTTCGACAAAGTAGGGGAACTCAAGCGCAAGGAACCGAAATAGCGGTGAAAAAATGGTAAAGCCGTTCAACGCACCGTCGCTTCCCGGAGTCTACCTGATGAAGGACGCAAAGGGCGAAATCATCTACATAGGCAAGGCCAAGGACATCAAAAAGCGCGTCGCGTCCTACTTTCGGGAGAACGCGGACCTGCCGGACAAGACGGTCAGGCAGGTGGCGGAGACCGACACCGTCGAGTTCATCGTGACCGACAACGAGGTCGAGGCGCTCGTGCTCGAGGCCAACCTCATACGCAAGAACAAGCCCAAGTACAACATCGACCTGAAAGACTCCTTCCGCTACGCTTACGTGCTTGTCACCGACGAGGACTACCCCCAGATGATCACCGTGCGAAAGCTTCCCGGGAAGGAACGGGGCAAGGTGCTCGGGCCGTTCGTGTTCGGCGAGCAGCGCGCAATAGCGATGAATGCGCTGCGCAAGACTTTCAAGATTAGGACGTGCAAGCACCTCCCGAAGCGCGAGTGCCTGCTCTACCACATCGGCCAGTGCTCGGGCCCCTGCATCGGAAAGATTTCCAAGCAAGACTACAAGGCGAACGTGGACTCCGCAGTCAGGAGCCTTGAGGGAAACAACGATGAGCTTATTTTGGAGCTTGCAAAGAGGATGGCCGACGCTTCGAAGAACCAGCGCTTCGAGGAGGCCCTGAGGCTCCGCGAACAAATCCGCGCGCTTGGCGGCATCGCCGAGGAGCAGAAGATGGAGCACCACCTCGCGTTCGACCAGGACTTCATCGGCTTTGCGGCCGACCGCACCAAGGCCTGCGGCCAGGTGTTCAACCTAACGCGCGGCACCATCAAGCAGAGGCAGACGTTCCGCTTCGACGCGACAGCCGACCTGGTGCCGCAGTTCCTGCGCGAATACTACTCCTACGCGCACATCCCGGAGGAAATCGTGATTGCAAACGAGCTCGAGGAGGCGCCTGCGCTTGAGGAGTACCTCTCAAAGAATGCGGGAAAGAAGGTGCACATCGTGGTGCCCAAGAAGGGCTCAAAGAAGGAGCTTCTGGACTTGGTGGAAAAGAACGCGGCAATCGCATTGAATACGACCATATCGCCAGCACTCGGAGAGCTCAAGTCCGCACTCAGGCTGCCTCTTCTTCCGCGGGTGATGGAGTGCTTCGACATCTCCAACCTCGGAAAGGAAAACACCGTCGCAAGCATGGTGCGGTTCAAGGACGGCTCGCCGGACAAGGACAACTACAGGCAGTTCAAGATGAGGACGCTGACCGGCCAGAACGACTTCGACGCAATCAAGGAAGCCGTAGGCCGCCGCTACCGCAGGCTGCTTGAGGAAAACCAGCAGCTTCCCGACCTGATTGTAATCGACGGAGGCAAGGGCCAGCTTCACGCCGCAATAGAGGCCCTGCTTGAATTGGGCGAGCGCGACATACCGATAATCTCGCTTGCAAAACGCAACGAGGAAGTCTATTTGCCCACGCGCAGCATGCCCATCGTGCTTGACAAGAAGAGCGCTGGGCTGAAGCTCCTGCAGGCAATCCGCGACGAGGCGCACCGCTTTGCCAAGCGCTACCACACGAAGCTGCGCACTGACGAGTTTATCGTGGAAAAGAGGTAAAGAAAGAAGATTAAAAGAAAAAATAAAAGTAGTGCCTAACTAATTCCAGCTTGCCCGGCTGCCAACGCTATTTGCACCAGAAGCACCACGTGTTGCCCTTGCACCAGCACAGCAGGCCCTCGAGGAAGCCGGGTTTTGCGAGCACGAGGCCGGTCGCGGGCGAGGCCGTCTTGGCGGGAGTCTTGACCGGGGCGAACGAGGTTGCGTTCTGCGCCACGTTCTGTATCACAAACAGCGCGCGCACGGGCGACTTCGCGTACTCGATTGAAACGTGTGTGCGGTCCACCGAAAGTATGCGCGAGCCGCGGTCCGTTATGAAGCTTGCCTTGTACGCGGGCGCGGTGTAGAGGGTCTGGTTGTACGAAAGCATCGTCGAGGACGCCGAGCCGCGCGAGTCGGCAAACACCCCTCCGTTGCCCTGGCTTGGGTCTATGAGCGCGCATAGGTAGCGCGTGTCACCCGAATTGTCGGCCACGCAGAGCATGCTCTGGTCCGCCGAGTAGTTGAACGCCACCGCGGCGGAATCGGAGGACGAGTAATGGTAGGACGGCATCGAGGACTGCATCGTCCAGTAGCCGTTGGCGTTCTGGATGAGGGGGGTCCCCGCAGTCGCGACCACGCCGGTAGAGCCCGAAAGGTCGGCAAGGGGTATGCGCAGCATCGAGCCGTTGATGCTCGAGTTTGAGGGCGAGGGGAACGCGTCCACGACCCCGCTGACGACCTCCACGAAAGGCCCGGACCACGTACCGGCCTCGCTGTACGGCATCGTGGTGTTCTGGATGTTGAAGCTTAGCTGGTCATACGTGTCGCCGGTGACGTTGATTCCCAAGTACGAAAGCTGGAACGCCGGCTCGCCGGGGATGATGGTCATCGAGTCGTTTGCCATCAGCTTGTCGCCCGGCCGCGGGTTGGGGAACGTCGAGTATATCAGTATCTTGCTTATTGCCGACGAGTTGCCAGACATCGTGCTTACGATGTCCGCGTACCAGTACATGTTGGCCGTGGAGTCGATGGGCAGGTTGCGCTTCAAGGTAAGCACGGTCGACATCGCGGTGACGTCCGCCCTGGGCGCGGAGTTGTTGTCAAGGTAGGCGCGGTTGAGGCGCATGGTGATGCCACTCACGTTGACTTGCTTGCCCACGGCAAGCTGCGCAACCATGGCGCCGTCTGCCGGCGTATCAATGCTGAAGCTTGCAAGCTTGGGCACTCCGCGCACAGCGCCGGTCATTGAGAACTCGGAAAGCGTGGCCTTGGAGCTTGCGCCAATCCACATCACGTCGCCTGGAAGCATTCCGGTTGCGCTCGCAAGGACCTTGCCGAGGGTCAGCGAGGTTACGTTGTCGCCGTTTGCGGTGTAGTCAAGCACGAGCCAGTCCGAGCCCAGCATGCGGATCACCGTGTTGGTCTCAAGGCGGTCGTCATCGCCGCAGTCCGAAGACGTGTTCGTGGTGTTCCAGCAGGTGGGAAGCGCGTTGTTGAAAGTCATAGCGTACGCCGCGCGCGGCTTCTCCGCAATCACCGAATACCCCGAGTTGGAATCGTAGCGCACGTGCGCGCCCAGGTAGATTGACTGCGACTCGGTCACGCTCACGCTCAGGTTGTTCGCCACGCGGAAGTCGGGGATGCACGCAATCGAGCCGGAAGTGACCTGGAACGCCGAGCCGGTATCGGTGCCCCCATCGTACAGAGTGCCGGTCGAGCGTTCGCCGTGGTTGTCAAGGTAGTCGTTGATGTAGGTGTTGAACGTGTAGTTGACTATGGGCGTGGGGGAAGCTGCAGCCGGCCTTGGCGAAGGGCTGGGCGAAGGCGACGGGCTCGGAGAAGGGGAGGGGCTCGGGGACGGGCTCGCCTCTGGGGACGGGCTGGGCGAAGGCGACGGGCTAGGCGACGCCTCGGGGGACGGGCTTGCCTCCGCCGATGGCTGGACCGAAGGCTCGACTGACGGCAAGACCGAAGGCAAGGGGCTTGGCGTGGCCTCGGCGGTGCCGGAAAGGTCGATGCAGCCCGCAAGCAGCGATGCGGATGCGAATATCAGAGCGAATGCAAAAAGCCTAGAAAAGTCCAAATCGTGTTCTCCCCTCAGGAGCAATAACACTTTGGGGATATATAAATGCTAGAAAAAGCCGCCCGCCGGCAGGGGCCAAAAAAACAAATAGGAAAATAAAAAAAATGAAAAAGGAGGAAAAGAAAATGGAAGCGGCGCCGCAACTCAGCGCCCGTACTTCGCCATCATTTCCTTGATTTGCTTGGTCATGGCAATCGCGTTCTTGTGGTCGCGCTGCCACATGTTGCGGCCGAAGATGATGCCGGTCACGCCGCCCTTCATCACATTCTCAAGCTTCTTGACAAGGTCGGCGTCGCCCATCTTCTCCCCGCCTGAAATCAGCACCATCGTGCGGCCGGCTGACTCGACAACCCGCTTGACGCGCTCCTCGTCGGATGCGGCCTCCAGTGCGAGGTACTGCTTGTAGTCGTCGTCCTTTGAGCAGAGCTTTTCGTAGTCGGCCAGCTTTTCGGGCTTGACTTTCTTGGGGATGTTGACCTTGACTATGTCCGCGCCAAGCTCGTTTGCGACCCTCGCCGCATAGTCAACCGCGTAAAGGGAAGTCTGGCCGCCCTTCTTGTCAATTGCCTCGCCGCGCGGGTAGGACCACACTATGAGGGGCATTCCGAACCTCTCGCATTCGGCGCGCACCGAGTTGAGCTGCGCGATGTCGCGGTCCTGCGCGGGCGAGCCCGTGTAGAGCGTATAGCCGACTGCGTCTGCACCAAGCGCAACGGCCTCCTCAACAGTGCCCGTAAGGGGCGAGAACGCCTGCGCGTCGGACGGGATGGTGGTCTTGCCGTTGAGCTTGAGCACAAGGGGGACTTCGCCTGCGTACTCCTTCATGTACTTCCTTGCCAGGCCGATGTGAATCGCAACTGCGGAGTATCCGCCTTCCTTTGCAAGCTTCATCACGTATTCCGGGTCCTTGCTTACGGGATTCGGGAAAAAGTCGACCGGGCCGTGCTCGAGCCCCTGGTCGTAGGGCAAAATCATGAGCGTGCCGTTCTTTGGCCCGTGCTCGTAAAGGAGCCTGTGCATCCTCGTGCGCTTGCCTAGGCCCACGTCGAGGTCCTTGAGTGCAGGTGCCTTGAATTCAGTTGCCATTTGCCAAAACCTACCTCCAAAAATAATCTGGTGAGATATCCCTAAACATTTCAAATTCCGGCCTTTTATTTGGCCGCCTTGGGCCTGCAGTTGTGCTTGTTGTCCTCCTTTATCTTGTGCCACCAGGCGTCGGCCTGGCTCTTGAAATGGTGCTGGGACTCTATGGTGCGCACCGTACCCGACTGCGCGTCCATCACGACTGTGCTTGTGACCGCGCCGTTGTCGGTGAAGCGCACGCCCTTGATGAGCGGGCCGTCGGTGACGCCGGATGCGATGAACATCGACTGGTCGCCCTTGACCAGGTCGTTGAGCTTGAGTACGCGCTCGGGGTCGCCTATTCCCATCTTTATTGCGCGCTCGCGCTCCTCTGGCTTGCGGAACTTGAGCGTCCCCTGCATGTCGCCGCCCAGGGTCTTCAGGGCAGCAGCTGCAAGCACGCCTTCGGGCGCGCCGCCAATCCCGAGGAGCATGTCGATGCCGGAGTAGTCGAATACCGTTGATATTGCTGCGGACACGTCGCCGTCGCCGATTAGGCGGATGCGTGCACCGGCATGCCTCACCTGGTGGATGAGGTCCTTGTGCCTGTCGCGCTCAAGGATGATGACCGTAAGCTCAGCAGGGTCCTTTCCGAGCTTGTCTGCAACCGCGTAGACGTTGTCCTGCACGCTCGCGTTGATGTCAATTGCGCCCTTTGCCTTGGGTCCGACCGCAATCTTGTCCATGTAAGTGTCAGGGGCCTTGAGCAGCGTGCCCTTGGGGCCTGCCGCCATCACCGCGATGGCGTTGATGCCTCCCTTTGCGCAGATGTTGGTGCCCTCGAGGGGGTCAACTGCGATGTCGATTTCAGTTCCCCTGCCCGTGCCCACGTGCTCGCCTATGTAGAGCATGGGCGCCTCGTCGCGCTCACCTTCGCCTATGACGATCTCGCCTTTGAAATCAAGGGTGTTGAACGCGTCGCGCATGGCGGTGACGGCCGCCTGGTCTGCAGCATCGTTGTCGCCCCTGCCCACCCAGTGGGCTGAAGCGTAGGCGGCAGCCTCGGTCACGCGCACGAAGTCCAATGCCAAGTTATGGTCCATTTAGTATGCACTCCCCTGTAGCTAGTTGTCTCGATTAATGCGCTTGAACGCAAGGAATGATTGGGAATGAGAAAGAGGGCGTTTTTGGCTTCCAAGCCACCTAGTCACACCGGGTTACCCCCGTTGGGTTGAAGCCCTCGGTCCCTCCTCCCCTTCCACTCTGTTCGGTTTTCTTATATGGGTCTTCCCTTCGCCTGAGGGACGCCATCTGGCCGCCCCATCTTAGGCAAAAGTATGAAGAAGTATGAATTATTAAAGGTTTTCCTGCAACGTAGAGTTGCAAGTATTACGGAGTATGAATGCTTTATATTGCCGGCTTTTGATACTACTTGGGGTTAGACTGATGGAGCGAATCACGATTACAATCGACGACGCGCTGCTTCGCCAGATTGACAACACCATCGACGGCCACGAGGTCAAGAATCGCTCGCACGCAATCGACCGCATACTCAAGAAGGCCCTGTCCTCCACGCTTGCGCGCCAGGCCGTTGTGCTTGCAGGCGGAAGCGACGACCGCCTCGCCCTGCCTTCCGGAAAGGCAATCAAACCCCTGCTGGAAGTCGGCGGCAAGCCGGTGATTGAGCACATCATAGGCCAGTTCAAAAGGTACGGCCTGGACGAGGCCATCATCTGCCTTTCGATGCAGGGCGAAGGAATCAAGGCCAAGCTGCAGGAAGGAAAGTCCATAGGCATGAAGATAAACTACCTGTGGGAGAACTCGCCATCCGGAAGCGCCGGCGGCCTGCTCCTTGCAAAGCCCCTGGTCAAAGACACGTTCATACTCTCCTACGCGGACGTGCTTTACGACGAACTCGACATCTCTGACATGATACAGTTCCACAAGGCAAACAAGGCCCTCTGCACCCTTGCGCTTGCGAACGTGCGCGACGCAAAGAACTACGGAGTTGCGAAGATGCGCGGAAGCCAAATCATCGACTTTTCGGAGAAACCGGACGCCACCTCAAGCAACTTGGTCAACGCGGGCATCGCAATCTGCGAACCCGAGATATTCGACCTGTACAAGCCGGGAATCAAGAGCTTCGAATCAGACCTCCTTCCCCTGATTGCGGAGAAGCAGAAGCTGTTCGGCTACGTCTACTCCGGGCCGTGGTTCGAGCTCGGCTCGCAGACACAGGTAGATGCGGCGAAAAAGTACTACTCGCCGAAGAAGGAAGACGCTGCGGAAGAGAAGAAGGGCTGAACTATTTCTTCCGGCTAACGCACGCGATAACCAAAGCGTTTTTCGTATCCTTTGTGGTCGAACCACTCAAGGATAACCGCTATGATTTCGACATCGTTTCCCTTGATCGAATAAATCAGACGCCAGCCACCCGGCAAGTCGTATTTCCGAAGGTTGTCTATCCTATACCGCAGGACGTATTCCCGTGGCCAGAGCCGCTTTGGGATGACTACGCCCACCAACGGATTTTCCAATAGGCCCGCAATCGCCCGATTCAGAAAGCCTGCAAGCACCCGCTCCTCGGACCGCCCGACTTTCAGCTGTTCGAACTCCGCCTTGACGCGCTCGTCCGCGAATGCTACTTTCCTTTGCCTTTGGTCCGCTTTCAAAGATTACTAGCCCCTTTTGCTTCAATTCCGCAATACCATCCGGATCCCACAGCCACGTCACGGTCTTGTCCGGCTCGACGTGAATCTTTCCGGAATACTCAAGGTAGTCCAAAATCGTAGTGTAGGTTGTCCAGAGGACTTTTTTAGGAAGCGCACGCCAGATTTCCGTCAAAGTCAGGTCGCTTTTGTTGTCGTAAAGCGCCTTCTCCACCATCAGCACGGTATCAAGGCGCGGGTAGCGGTCGAGGTTGCGGGGCTTGAATTTTACGAAAGCCGTTGCGGACATATTAATCACTTGATAAATTAATCAGCGGATAAACTATTAATACTGCGGTCGAGGCTACTCCATCCGCCTTATTGTCGTTGCCCCGTTCGGCCCCTTGGTCTTCTTGACTGGGGGGATATGACGGAACCCCTGCTCGTCAACAATCGGCGCGGAATACTTGCCCGTTGGCGCAATCACGCGGTCGAAAAACGGGGTTGCGTCCTTGGCCGCGCCGTTTCCTGGGGCAGGCAACGCCTGCTGTTCCGCTGAAAAACCCTGGCTGCGCGCCATGCCTATGAACTGCCTTGCAAGCTCAAGCCTCCCGGAATCCTCCGGCGTGAACTTCCCGTACGCCTGGCCCCACATTTTTTCAATCCGTTCCAACTCTCTTTTGGTCCTGGCGTCAATGTCCGGCTTGCCGCCCTTTGCAGCGGCGAACCGCACTATCGCTTCGCCTAGCCTCGCATCCGCCTGGTAAACCCTCCTGCTGGCCTCCGGAAGCTTGGAACTTTCCGCATAGGGGTTCAGGTTCCCCAAAAGCAGGGGCTGAGAGGCGGCAGCCGCCCCGTCCGCGTCGCGTTCCTTCCGGATAAGCAGGAGGTCGTTGCCTGCGTCGGCGATGCCGCGCCTGCGCTCGTTGACGCTTTCCGTGAAGCGGCGGCTGCCTTCGGAAGCTGCGTCCTCCTGCGCGCGCCTGTAACGGAAATACTTCTGCAGCGGGGAAATGCCCTCCGGCCTAGCGCCCATCGACTTCAGGTGCCCCATCAACGAGTAGATTGCGTCTGTCTCCGGCTTGCCCTTCAGCACTATTGAAAGCGGGCGGAAACCATCCTGCGCAAGGTCGGCCGGGATGCCGTGGCTTTCGTAGAGGTCGGCAAGCGCGGCAACACCGGGGTGCGAAAAGACTGGTTTTGGCGCCGGCACTACTGACTTGCCGCCTTTCTGGGGCTCCTTTAATGCAGCATCCTTTCCAACCGGAACGGGAAGACCGGACCGCGGCCGGGCATTGCGCATCCAGCGCCTTTCCTCCTGCGCAACCTCGCGCTGCCTTGCAATCTTGGAGGCCGCGCGGGAGAGCATGCGCAACTGCATCGAGTTGGACGCCGCAGACTTGGCAGCGCCCGCGGGCTCCTGTCTCATCACCCGGCCCATCTCGGCCCCGCCTGTCTTTGGCCGGGGGACGAAATGCCTCTTGAGCACGCGCTTGGGCTTCGAGGCGGACGGGGCACCGGGCGCGCTTGGCCCGTCCTCGAACATCCAGTCGTGAACGGGGTGTGAAAGCGCGCTTTGCCTTAATCCCCTTTCGTTCTCCCCGCGCCTGTCGCTGCGCTCGCGGATGATGTTGTCAGCCATGCGCCTTAGCTGCCTTTCCTGGGGGCTTGGCTTGCGGTCGCTCTCGAACAGGTCCTGGAGGCGGTCATACTCCGCAGCGGACAATGCGCGCGGCCCCTTCGGCTTTTCCGGCTCGTACATCCAGTCGTACGCCGGGACCGCGGTTTTTGATGCTGCCTTTCGGGCATCCTCTTGGGCCCTAGCCTTCTTGCGTTCCTTGAGGAACAGGTCAACCTGCTTCCTTATTGCGTCAGACTCCGCCTGGCCGGGGCGCAACAGGGGCGGCTTTTCCTTCCTGCCGGACAACAGGCCGCTTATCTTGGATTTGAGGTTGGAAAATAGGCCCAATGGAAATCACTCAGGAGCGATTGCTTTATCCGCAAAGCTGTGCGGATTTTTTCGCATGACAGTGTCAACGGCTTCGGATACTAGCTTCTTCTTCCATTGCTCATTTGACAGGAACGTGGACATCACGCCGACGGCCTGCTTGGGGCCGTACTTGGGGTACTCTTCCAGCTTTTCCCTCGCCAAATTCGGGGTGTCAAACTCCGGGTTCAGGACAAACAGCCTCTTGATGGACCCGTCAACATCCTTTTCGGTGTACCCCTCCTTTAGGAAGAACTCGCTGATTTGCTGGATGCAATTCCGGTCCGACTTGCGGATTAAATCAAGAACAGAGTGGATGTCTTTCTCGAACTTGGCGGTATCAATCTTCGTCAAACCCGGGTTCCGTTTAAACTCGTCGGGTTTCTTGTCGTAGTGGGCCAGAATTTGCTTTTTCCTCGCTTCGTGCATTCTTGAAGCCAGCTTGTTTATGACGTTGCGCGAGAGCATCGCGCTCTCGCAGAGCTTATAGCGCTGGTACTGGCCCGGAGTCATATCCGACGGGCCGATGCTGCGTAGCTTGTTGTACTCGTGCAAAGTGGGCAGCTCGTCCTTGGGCGGAAGCGGGAAGAAGTTTATCCTGTTGGTTACGGCCGTCATGGGGTGTTCACAAAACGGGCGCTAAACCCGGTATACCTGGAGGTGGGACACCCCGCCAATCCTCTTCGCGCCGGCCTTGGACACGCCAAGGCAGCGGCACGCAAGCTCGACCGACTTCTCGCCGACTATGTTCACGTTGCCGGCTCCGCTCAGGGCGGAAATCACGGCCGGTTCGTCCACGACTTCGCCTTCGTAGAACCTGCGGTGCGTCTCAAGGTCAAGAATGAGGCCGTTGGACTCGAACTTCTTCCCAAGGCAATCCTTGTCGCAGACTGCGACTATTGTTGAAAAGCGCGAGACGTGCGTCTTGAGGTAGAAAGCCGCCTTGGGGGATTTTGCCGAGGCCTTGGAGGGCTTTGAAGCCGCGACTTTCCTTGCCTTGGCTGACTTTGCCTTGCCTGCGGGCTTTTTCATTGGAACAGCGGCTTTGGCCAAAATAAACTCTACCTCTTGACGGGTTTCTTCCCAAGGGCCCGTATCGCCTGCTGCAACCGCGGGTTGTTGGTGTGCACGAGCTTGTAGAAGTCAAACATGTGCCCGAGGACTACTTTGTCCCGCGCGGTTGCCTTGGTGCCCTTCACCAGCTCGCCAATCACCTCCGAAGCGACCAGGGGTTCCGGCGAGCTTTTGATTGTCTTGGGGGTGTACGCCCCGCTTATGGCGCCATACCGCTTGTAATCGAACGCGTTCGACTTGTTCTGCTGCGCGCGGACGTTATAGTTGAGCTGGGACGTCTTGACCCGGTGGCGCAAAAAGACGGGTATGGACTCGTTGAGAAAATGATAGAAACTCTCGCTGCCCTTCGCCTTCTCCGCAAGAACTCCCATTACCTTGTACTGGCTGGCGGGAACCTTGTGCAGGCCAACCACGCCTTTTACCGTCCTGCTTGCAGACAGTTCTGCCGACGCCACTTGAAATTTTCTTGCCATGATATCAAACCGCCTTTGCCTTCCTATAGACTTCCAAAAGCCCCTGCTGCTGGCTGGTCTTCACCCTGCTGCCGGACCTCTTGAGGTAATCAAGCTTTTTTCCTTCCACGCCATTGGACTGAAGGTGCGCAACCACGCTCCTTGCAAACGACGGGTAGTTCATGTTCCTGGCAAAGCCCAGGAACGGCTCCTCGTAGTTTGCGAAGCTGTGCTGCGACACGCCGTGGGCCTTGAGGAAGGCGCGCAATACCAGCTGGTACCCGCTGGGCGAGCCGAGCAACGGCCTGGTTGGCGCCACGTTGAAGGCGGCCTGCCTTGGCGCCGAAGCCAAGGCGCCCGACCGGTCCTTTCCGACGACCCTCGGGTACACCGTGATGACCTTGCCTGCCAACGCGCCCGGCTGCGGCCTGCGGCCCAAAGCGTAGCCCATCTGGAGCAAGGCCATCGACGCCAAGAGAGTATTCGCAAGCTTGCCTGCCTTCTTGCCGCCTTTCTTGCCAGTATCCTGCCGCTCGCCTTTCTTCCTGCCCGCCGCCTTTCCTGCGACATCCTCAACGTCAACATAAGTCGGGACGTCGTGCAGGATCTGGCCGTCGTACTGGCGGTAACCGTCCTGCTGCGAGGGCCATGGGTGGCCTCCGATTACGTTGCCAGTGCCGTTATTGTTGTTGAAAACCGGGTTGTTGGTAAAGGTGGGGCTGTTGGTGATGGTGACCGGCTGGCCGTGGCCTTTGAACATCTCGCTGAAGGCCATAAGCTCGTTGATGGTGTAGCTCCTTCCGTTCTCGGGCTGCGGAAGCCCTCCGGGAGATTCGGGCGCCTGCGGCGCGGGCGCTGCGGGCCTTGCGGCCTCGGCATCCAATTGCTTGGCGCGCTCAACCAAATCGTCCAGCCTGCCACGGTAAAGCATGCTGTTCTTGAGCGAACCATAAAGGTGCTTTCCCGCATCTATGGGCTTTCCGTGGATTACGAGCGCGGAATTCGTGTAAGCCCGGTTCCTTATGGTCCCCGGCTTGGAGCCTTCGGTGACAAAAGAAGACATCTCGGGCGAAGTGTAAGCGTCAAGGAGCGCCTCGCGCGCCCTGCTGTCCTTGGAAAGCTCGCCTGCAAGCCACGACGCGCCCTTCTCGCCAAGCCCCCACGCGCCATGCCGCAGCACGTGCTCGGTAAGCGACTTTATCTGGACCGGAGGCTGGTTGCGTATTATCCTCTGCATCGCGTACTCGTGCAGGTTCCAGCGCACGCCGTCCCTCTTGGAGTTGAGTGCCGGCACGTCCCACTGCCTGATTGCCTCGGCTGTGAGCTTCGGCCTCGTCCCCAGGCCGCCATCCAAGCCGGTCCTTGAAGTTATGAACGGCTTCTCCTTTCCATAGGGCTTCCGAAGCAGGTAATTCTTCGCGGACGAAAGCCCGTTTCCAACGTGTGTAAGACCTGCCCTGACATTTGGAAAAAGCTCCGCCAACATCAATCGCCCTCTATGAATTGCCTTTGGGATATCAATAAACGGAATGGGCATCTTTTTAAGCCTTCAGCCCGGATTTGGGACGATTTACG
This sequence comes from Candidatus Micrarchaeia archaeon, assembly GCA_041663565.1. Lineage (GTDB taxonomy): Archaea > Micrarchaeota > Micrarchaeia > Norongarragalinales > CAINOH01 > CAINOH01. The sequence continues at coordinate 41,081 of JBAYMJ010000001.1, forward strand.
ACTAATCATCCTTTCGGAACAACCCCTCGAAAGGAATCTTTTCCCCGGACTTGCGCCTCTTTGCGTACTTGATTTCCGCAAGCCTGCCAAGGCCCTTTTCCGAAGCCACGTCCTCGGCCTTGGACATCGCGTCGCGGCCCGTCGCAGGCTCGTCATCCGGAAGGTTTGAGAACAAAGTCTTCTGGCCCGCAACCGCGACGACGATAATCAGGACCATTCCGACTACGCCGTAGATTGCCTTCATCGATATGCCGAACACCGAGTTCTTTCCCGAGTCGCTGTTTGCAAGCATCACTACTGCGGCAATCACAAGAAGAATTAGGAAGACGAACTGGAGGCGACGGGAATTGACCGCCTGCTGCCTTGAAGCCATAGGAAATAGGAGGGAAAAAGGATAGAATAAGGTTTGCGCCTAGCCGCGCACGCCAAAAAGATTAGGCAGACTCAGGCAGTCGGGCCACGACGCTTGGGCGGCATCTTGCCCCGTTCAAACTCCTCAGGAGTCATGAACGGCTTGCCACCGGGGGGACGCCTATACAAACCGTCAAAAATTCCGACGAACTTTTTAGGATTGGAAAGAATAACAGAAGTTACGTTCCGCTCTGAGCTTTCCTTAAGCGTCGCCAATTTTTTTGCAACTACGTCACGCAGGCCGGAACTATAAAAACCGCCTTTCAAACGCTCCTTGTTCTGTGCAACTATTTCCGCAAGCTGATTAGCGCGCTGCTGGGGAAGGTCAAAACCGTGCTTGAGGAGCAGGCGGGTAAAAGCCTTCACCTGCTCAGAATTACGAGTCTCAACAAAACGATCAAAATGGGTGGACACCGCAGTACCGTCAATCTCCTTATCTACGATAGGTTCAGATCGCAGCGCACTAATCTCCTGCAACTCATCAGGAGTATAAGCGGGGCGTTCGACTTCTTCCGCCGCCGCAGCCTCGGCGGCCTTAATCTCTTCTACCCGCTTCTTAGCCCCAGGCTCACGGGCAAGACGCGCAAGAATATCTAATACGTTTCCCACAGAAATCTCCCTCTCAACCGCACACGAAAGACTCCAGAACAGAATTCACGACCAACTGCTCAATAAAGGAGAAATATGCCCCCAGCTATAAATAAAGAAGGGATAAAGAAAAAGAGAAAAGACAAAACTAAGCAGTCGGGCCACGACGCTTGGGCGGCATCTTGCCCCGTTCAAACTCCTCAGGAGTCATGAACGGCTTGCCACCGGGGGGGCGGCGGTAAAGGTTCTCAAAAACATCGACAAATTTCTTTGGGTGTGATAAGACCACTGCAGTAACATTTCGCTCCGGGCCCTGCTTCTGCACAGCTAACTGTTCTACAATGGGCCGACGAATGCGTATGTTGTAAAAACCGCCTTTCAAACGATCCCTATTCTGCGCAACTATCTCGGCAAGCTGACTAGCACGTTCCGATGGAAGATCAAAACCATGCTTAAGTAACAAACGAGCGAAAGCCTTAAGCTGTTCGGGCGAACGCGTGTCAATGTAACGATTAATATGAGAAGTGATTGTCAGCTCTTCAACTTCCTTCTCCGCAATAGGCTCAGACCACAATTTCTGAATCTCCTTTTCCTCTTCCGAAGTATACGGCGGACGCACGGCATCTTCTTGGGCAGCAGCCTCGGCGGCCTTAATCTCTTCTACCCGCTTCTTAGCCCCAGGCTCACGGGCAAGACGCGCAAGAATATCTAATACGTTTCCCACAGTAATCTCCCTCTTAGCCGCACACAAAGGACTCCAGAACAGAATTAACAACTACCTGCTCAGTATTCTCACTCACAGGAACGATGCCCTCGACCATGATGCCATAATCATTACAATTAAGGAAACCCATTAGTGAGGAATAAGCTTCCGACTATAAAAAGAGAGGATAAAGAAAAAGAGAAAAAATAAAACTAGGCCGTTGGACCACGACGCTTGGGCGGCATCTTCCCGTGCTCCCACTCCTCAGGAGTCAAGAAAGGCTTACCGCCCGGCGGACGGCGGAAAAAATGCTCGAAAAAAATCGTAGAATACTTGCGCGGGTTCGAAAGCACCACAGCAGTGACATTCCGCTCCGGACCTTTCTTCTGCGCATTAAGTCTGTCAGCAACTATGTCACGCAAACCCGTGCCATGAAAACCGCCCTTCAAATAATCATTCTGCACAACTATCTCAGCAAGCTGCTTAGCGCGCTGCTGAGGAAGGTCAAAACCGTGCTTGAGAAGCAAACGAGCAAAAGACTTCAACTGCTCACTATTACGAGTCTCAACAAAACGATCAAAATGAGACATCACAGTCTTACCATCAATCTCCTTCTCCTCAATAGGCTCAGACCACAACGCACGAACCTCCTGCTCTTCCTCAGGAGTATACGGCGGACGCACGGCATCTTCCTCTGCCGCGGCTTCAGCAGCGTTCATCTCTTCTACCCGCTTCCTAGCCCCGGGCTCACGGGCAAGACGCGCAAGTATATTTAATACGTTTCCCACAGAAATCTCCCTCTCAACCGCACACGAAAGACTCCAGAACAGAATTAACAACTATCTGCTCAGTCTTCTCTTTCACAGGAACGATGCCCTCGACCATGATGCCATAATCCCTGCAATTGATGAAGGCATAAGTAAGGAACAAATCATCGGCGACAAGCGAGGAGGACTGGGTATAATTGATTACATAATAGTTATTTCCGCCGAACTTGGCACTGCCGTTCCAGATGTTGTATGCCTTCATGTCATCCTCATTAGGAATCGATTCGACTAAAGCATAATAATCCTTTTTGCCAAGACTCGAATTGGTCAAGGTAAGGTCAATGACTATGGGCACGTTGGCACTCCCAAGCGCATACAACTGCAACACGCCCGCGTCAAGGCTGTTCGAAGAAAGGGCATAACCAGCAGGATAGCTCACCTTGAAGCCAAAAGTCGGGTGCGTGTACTCCAAAAGGCGAATCCCAAGCGACTTGTTTAACATATCCATATTCGGGGTGCTTGCGGATTGGGATGCTCCGGGCTGGCCAATACTGGGCAGTTTTACAGCGCCGGAAAGGAACAGATAAGCGATGATGGCAAATATGCACAGGACCAGAAGGAGTTTTCCGTTCCCCTTCGCTGGCTTGTCGTCCCTTCTTGACCGTTCAATGCGCCTTGATCTTTCCGCCATCAGAAATCACATTATCCTGCAATGAAAGTGAACGCCCCGTTGGGCTTCTGCCCTATAAGCGAGCCGATTATGCCCGGGTCAATCTGCGAAGAGCGCCGGTAAACTGGATACTTGGAAGTCTCAATCGGCTTCGTGTACGAGTTGAACAACGAGGATATGAACCTAAGGTTGTCCTTCTCGTTGTTGTTATTGGTCACGCCGAGGAACAGGGTGTAGCCGTTGAGGTTGTCAATCTTTTCAGACCTTGCAAGCGCGACGCAAGTAGGCTTGTAAGTGCCCTTCGTGGCGGATGAATACTGCAACGACGGGCAGAAACTCGAGTCCAACGTGACGCAAGTGCCATCCTTCGCAACAGGTTCCGATACGGACAAACCATTCTGCGCATAGCAAACCCGCGTCATCGAAGGCTCGTTGAACGCGCCCGGAAGCACCCAGTCATTGAGCGGCTGTGAATACACGATAAAGTGATTGAGCATCTCGGGGTTCAAGGCCGCCTGCGAAGGCCGGAAGTCGCAGTCAGTCACGAGCATAATCAGCGCCATGCTTGCAACGCTAGCGACTGACCGCGCAATGGTCCACTTGCTCTGAGCCGCAAGAGTTGACGCTTTGGGAGTAGTGAGAAGGTCATCGGCGGTGCTCTTGGCAACGATATCCTTGATTACTGCTTCTTCGGGAAGCTTGGCTATGTCAACTTTGCTGATTACTTTGGCATCCTGTAAAACCTCTTGGCCAGTAACTCCTGTCCCAAGGTTCTCCAATTCGGTAAATGCTTTCTGGTAATCTGCAGTCACACCAGGCACCCCAGAAGGGTCAATGTAGGTGATAACGTTGTCAATTTGAGCTTGAGTATATTTCATTGTAGTTAGTTCGGTCTGAAGGCTCTTTGCAACTTTCTCCGGCAGACTAGTGTCTTTTGCCGCAGCGGATTCCAAGTTCAACGCCAATATATCCGCGCGAGCCGGAACAATGTCTATTGTGCTTGCAGCGGTCTTAGTAAGTCCGACAGTATTTGACGACAAGGTATTCTCAACAACGGATGCACCCAGGAACGTCTTGGACGCATCGTAGATTGCCGTATCAGCATTCGAATCTCCGATTGAAGCAAGCTTGGTTAACACGGACTTTAGTGCAGATGTCTGTGCGCTTGATTTCCCAGTAGCAGCCGCCTCTGCCTTGGTAATAGCACTCGAAATGTCGCTGGACAACAAACCCTTAGCAGATAGGCCATCGCGGATCTTCTGCATCAGGAGAACTTTGTCATCGTAATCGGTAAGGGAATTGAACAACGCAGAATACGCGGTTTTTTTCTGGGCATATGGGGCTGCGATAAGAGCATCCAAAATGGTCATACCAGCTCCGACGGTCAAAGTATCTGAGAACTTCAGTACGGAAGTGCCGGTGCCAGTCAGACCGTTCAAGATCTTTTCAGCTACAGTCGCATCGCGAGCATATCCTTTCTGCACAAGTAACCTTGCAGCGACTGACCGTTCATTGAACAGCGCTTGGTATGCCGGCTGTGCCATCACGCCTATGCCAGCCGCCTTTGTCACTGCGCTGGGGCCGCCGCCACTGCCAAGTGCGTAGTTGGCGCCCGCACCCACGATTGCAGCTCCAATCAGGAGCTTCTGGTTCTTTATCAGGGTCGTTGCAGTGATGGTATTGCCATGACCTACAAGCTCGGCCCTGAGTCCGGCGACCAGCGCCGCTTGCCCTTGCTTTCCGGTCATAGCGGCAGTAATATCAATTCCGGGCGGCATCAAAAGCAACGCCTGGGAGCTGAGTGCGTTGGTCATCACGTTAGACATTGAGAGGCAGGCAATGTTGTTTGCCTTGTAACGCGGCAAATCGACAAGGAGCTGGGTGGTGGTTGAGGTAATCCCTCCGACCAGCGTTGTTATCGCCTGCGCGGACATCACCCCGGATGAGGCCAGAAGAACGTCAAGCCCGTAAGTAGCGGTAAGGGTCTCGGCAAGTATCGTCTTGCCCTTGTCGAAGCAGTATGCGTTGTCGTCATAGAGCGTGGCCCAGCGGATGGTGCGGGAGCTGGTCTCGTCGATGCGGAGCGGCCAGCCGTAGCCTGACTCAAGCAGGAGGTCTGCAGTCTTCATGTCAAGCAGACTGGACTCGTTGCGGTAGACGCCGATGCGGAACGTAGCAAAGACGTCGAACTTGAGTGCCTTCTCGAATGCGTGCTTAAGCTCGCCTGCACCTTCAGTCTGGTTGTCGCCGACTATGAGCTCCTGGTCGTTTCCAAGCAAAAGCAGGGAGTTTGCCAGCGTCTCCTTGCAGGAGTCAATCTTCTCAACAGCTATGTCTATCTTGACGTCACTCTTGAACTCCGAGGCGCTTGTGAACGACTGGAGGCCGCAAATCTGGGGCTTGGCTGTGACTTTGTACACCCCGCACCCGTCGAACGCGGGCATCCCTGCCGTGTTGGTCACGGTCCCGAACTGCTCGCTTGCGATGGAGTTGAGGAAGTCGAAGGTCTGCTTCATGTTCACGACCTGCATGACCATCGTCTTGGAGTATTCGTTGCCGGTTCCGCGCGACTCGGTGCAGATTGCGTCAAGCCTCTTGGTAAGGCCATCGTCGTCCTTTCCAATGTAGTCTATTACCTGGCGCATGCCGCCCACGAAGCGCGTGTAGGCGGCAACCGACTGGTCGTAAGTGCAGAAGTGAGTTGTGCAGTCGGCAACCGAGGTCACGCCGTAGTTTGCGTCAGCTGCTGCGGCCTCAGTAGCGGAAGTGACTGCGGGAGTGGCTGTTGCAGTAGGCGAGGGTGATGCGGTTGGCGAAGGTGTCGCGTCCGCAAAGCTTGCCGATGCGGGTCCGCCTTGCGCTGCGGAGTCGGCAAAGATTGCAACCGCGTTTTCGGCACCGGCTGCGGATGCGGCCTTCACCGCAGCAACTGTAGCGCGCTCAAGTGGAAGCATGTCACCCATCGGCGAGGACGAGTACAGGTTGGTGGCGCTGGTCGAATAGACTATTGCGCGGACTGTTGTGACGTTCACCAGGTCGCCGGACGTGAAGGTGAACGTGAGCATCGCCTGTTTTCCCTGCACGCTTCCGCTTGCGGAAGTGCATTTCACTTCCGCGACTTCGGAGCGCTTCAGGGTCTCCGGCACTCCGGCGCAGTCAACCACGGAAGCGTCCGAGGTCTTGAAGGACACGCCCACGTCGTTGGGCCGGTTGTTGACTATGAGCAGGGGCCGCTCGTGGCCGGAGTTCTTGAACGCGAACACGCGCTTCACCCCGGTCTTCACGTCGGTGATTGCCGAGTCGTAGTTCACGAACACGTCCTTGAGGTAGGCGTCGGAGATTCCCATGTCGCGGTTCTCGCACTTGCCTTTCACTATCTTGACCTTGACCGAAATCTCGGGCAGGTTCTTTGAGGAGACGTCCACGCCCGAAAGAGTCTTCGCGGTGAGCTTGAGCGTTCCGTCGTACTCCTTGCTCTTCACGTCGCTCTTGATGCAGCCGTACGAGTCAAGCAGCGAGTCGGGCACCTTGGCCGTTATCGTTAGGGCGCTGCAGGCATTGGCCTTGGACGTGGCTATCACGCCGGAGTGCGAGTATTCGCCGCCGAAGTAGACGTTGTCCTTGGTGATTATGCCGAGCGGGATGTTGTTGGCTGTCGCGGACACGTTCAGCGACTGGGTAGCGGTGTTGGACACGCAGACAGAGCTGTTGGACACTGAGAGCGCGCCGTCGGTGAGGGTGAACGTGAGCGTGGACGGCTTGACCGAGAGAGCAGAGCCAGTTGTTGCGGTCACGCCCTGGGTGAGCCTGACCTTGCCCGACTCGGCGTCGGTGCAGGCGCAGGACGTGAATGTGACCTTGTTGCCGGCGTAGATGTTGACAGCAGTGTAGCCGTTGTCATCAGTGACAACCTCAGTTGCCGCGTCGAATGAAATCGCGGTCGCCGGCGGGAGGGTGTAGCCGTTTCCGGTGACGATTTGCTGGCACGAGCCGAACTTGACTCCGGTGCCGGTGACGTTCTTCTTTTCGGAGAATTGGAACGAGACGTCCGCGCCGAAGGTCGCGCTGTACGAGTCCTTTGCGGACTGCGCGCAGTAGGACACCTGCATCTCTGAATCCGAGGGCACGCTTGCGGCCTGCGCCAAGCCGTCGCGCGCCACGCTGCTGCCGTCCGGGAGCACTATCTTGTTGGCTGCAGGCAGGACTATCGTGGAGTCGTCCTCGGTCTGAATCTCCAATGATGAGCAGTCCGGAAGCGCGGCCTCCTTGGTGCCGGACTCGGTGGTGGTAATCTGCGTCCCTGACGGGAGAGTTATCGTCGAGGACTTCGGGATGTTGACGCCGGAAGTGCAGGCCGCTGCCGAGCCCTTGACCTTGAAGTCAACGGCCGCGTTTGCAAGCACCTTGACCGTGAAGCCGGACTGGGTGGTGCCGGTTGCGTCTTCCGCAAACCTGGCGACTGCAAAGCCTATTGGCGCAAGCCCCGAAAGGGACGTCGTTGACACGCCGACCGTGGAGCCTGCGGGGAACGTGACCACGTCCTCGCTTTGAAGCGTGAACGAGACCGAGCCGTCCGCGTTGTTCGCACGCTCGTAATAGGAATCTATGTAATAGGTGGTGACGTAGGGCAGGGCGAGGGTGAACTCCTCCTGCGGCTTGATTATCATAGCCATGCCCGGCGATGCGCTCACTGTCGAGCCGGATGGCGCGGTGACGTAGGGCGCGGTCTTGCTGTCTGAAAGCGAAGCCCCTCCGAACACGACCCGCGTGGAGTCCTTGTTGGGCTCCTGCACAGCAATCGAGCCGTCCGAGTTCTCCTTTCGCAGGGTCTTTGCGGAAAGGTCCACCTTCATGCCAAGCGGCATCAGGACGTCAACTGCGTTGTCCGGGGTGCAGTCAACTGACGAATCCAAGTTGAGGGTTACGGGAATCTTGCGCTCGGAGCGTATGCCGTTTATAGAGGCCACCAAAGTGAGGTTGGTGGTGACCTTGCCGTTGTTCTCCATCACGCACAAGGTCTTGCGGTTGGACGGCATCACAGCTGTAATCGTGAGGTTCTGCACGTTGGACTGCTGGCTGGTCTCGTCCTCGCCCGCAAAGACGATTTGACCTGACTCGCCGGGGTTGGGGCCAAGCACCAGGGATGCCGGAGAGAACGAAAGCCAGTCAGTTGAGGAGTCAAGCTGGTAGTTGACCAGGAGGTTGTTGGTGAGGCTGTTGTACACGTGCAGGTCAGTTGACGACTGGTTGTCCGCTCCAAGGGACAGCGTGAGCTCAGCAGAGTCCTCCTCGGTCCCCCAGAACTCCTCGAGCGGCTTCTGGACGAACGCGGAGTTGACCTTGAAGGGCATTGTGACGCTCTGGCGCGAGCTGCCTGCGCGCGCCTCTATGATTATGCGGCCCGTGAAGTTCTCCGAAAGCGTGCGGGTTGCCTTTGCGACGTCAAGCACGCTGTCAAGTATCCACGTGTCGAACTTGACGTCCTGCGTCGCGCCCGCCTCGAGGGTGAAGCTGGATTCCGAAAGGAGCGTGCCGGTGATGCGCGGGCTCTTGTCAAGCACTATTGAGGAGCGGACGTTGACCCCGTTCCCCAAAAGGTTGGAAACGGTGATGGTGTCCGAGTTGCCGGCCTTCGAATCAACGACCAAGTCGAGTATCTGCGTCGGCGAGACCTCGACTATCTTCTTTGCAGTAACTGGAATCGAGCCGTAAAACTGCGCGTAGCCCGTCGCTGTCACCGTGAAGTCCGCGCTGCCAATCTTGTCGGGGTTGACTCCCTCGACCAGGTACTTGCCGTCCTTGCCTTCGTTCTCGTCGCCCGAACCGTCGGCCTGGTATGCGGAGTCGCCGAACACGTCGGCCTTGGAGCCTATGGCGATGTGGGCGCCCTCGATGGGAGTGCCGAAGGCGTCGGTGACAAGGAAAGTTACTGCGTTGTCAACAAGCGCGGAAACGTATGACGGCGACACGCCCACGTTCAGCTCGTTGTTGGAGGCGGAGAGTATCCTGCCGGAAAGGTCCATGCTGTTGGCCTGCTCGCCCTGGTAGTCCGCCTCGATGGAAAACGAGAGTGCGTCGGACACGCGCAGGGCCTTGACCTTGAACTCGGCGTCCACGTTGCCTGAATCGACCGAGACGAGCGCAAGCTGTCCGTCGTCCTGGTCGGTGATGGTCGCATCGCCGGAAGGCGAGCTGCCCGATACTATAGTGGCGGTCTTCTTTGAATTGGAGATTACGCGGATGTCGTAGGGCCCGTTCTGGGAGATTGACTTCACCGTGAGCGTGAACTCCTCGGGGACCGTTGCCTCGAAGTTCTTGGAATACTCGCCGCGCGTTGACGCGACCTTGGCCTCGAGGCACTGGCTGTCAGCGCACACGCCGCCGAATGAGATTGCGTACTTGGTCACGTTCACCGCGGCAAGCTGCTCCTGGCCCGCCTTGACGCTGTCGTCGGACGGGTCGCGCAGGGTGCCGTTTGCGGTGGTGTATGCGGTGCGGAAGCCAAAGAGCACGGTGCCGTTCTTGACCTGGCGCGTGGTGACCTGGACGTAGGCCTCCTTGGTGCCAGCGAAGGACGGGTAGGATAGCTCGGCCCACTTGTACTCTATCGAATTGGAAGCGGAGTCGTAGGCGGTCTCGACCGAGCCTGACGCGGAAGAGTTCGCGACAGCGGACGACACGCCATAGGAGTCGCCGCCGGAGGTGGAAGCGTCGGCGCCGCCGTCAAACCCCGAGATGTAAGCGTCAAGCGCGCTCGCGTCGCCTGTTGTAGTGCCCAACCGCACGTGGAGCGCCGCCTTCGAGAACGCCATGCCCGGCGAATTGAGGAGGAACTTCGCGTTGTACGTGGTGGACGGCTCAAGCGAGGATGCCTTGTTCCCCGAAAGGTCGTACAGCCCGAGGAACACCGCCTTCACGTTCTCGGCAATTGAGCTTGACAGGAGCTCGACCTGCACTTCCTTCTCTACGTTGGGCACCACCTGCACCTGCGCGGACGAGTATGCCGAGTAGCCCGTCGCGGCGACTTTGTAGTAGCCCCAGCCCTCGAGTACGTTTACTGAGCAGATGCCGTTGATTGTGGTGCACGAGCCGGACTCGGTTGTCGATGCGTCGACAACAGCGCCGGTGATTGCCTTGCGCGAGAACCTGTCGATTACGCGGAACTTGAGAGTGCCCTGCTGCGGCAGGAGCCGCGCGGTGAGCGTGGTGTAGTTCTTCCCCTCCTCCCCGTCTGCCGTGACATCCTTTGAAGATGAATACCCGCTCCTGCCCTTTGAGGACGCGAAGGCATACACCGATGAAAGGGGAACGTCGGAGAAATCAACCGCGCCGTCGGAGCCAGTAGTGCCTTCGGGCAGGCCCAGCGCTCCGGCATTGCCGAAGAGGGCAACTGACGCGCCTGAGATGAGGCCGTCGGACTCGTCAGTCACCTTGACCCTCACCTTTGCCGCGTTGTCCTTGGTGGACGACGCCAGCACAAGCTTGCAGTCAGCGCCGGCAGTCAGGGCCATCCCAGTTGGGAGGTACTTTGACTTGTATGCGGTGACCCAGTAGGTCTCGGTCGGAAGAAGTGAAAATGATGCAATACCGTCCGCCGCGGTCTTTGCGCTCGACTGCTTCTCGTCATTAAGATAGAGGTTCACAGTTGCGACGCCCGCCTTGTTTCCCGCCTCGTCAACTATGGAGCACGAAGTCCTTATCGAGCCGTCCGAGCCGGGCTTTGAAAGCGCAATCTTCACCGTCTTGAACGCGGGGTCCGCAGTGTAATCAAGCACCGCCTCGTCATAGCCGTCAAGTGACGCCATGAACCGGAACTTGCCGCCCTTCGCAAGCTTGACCGTCGCCTTGCCGTCGGCGTCCGCAGTCAGGCTGCGCAGAAGAAGGCCCGACTCGGTGATGACTCTGATTGTCGCGCCGCCCAAGGACGCGTTTGCAGCAGAAGTGGAAAGCTGGACTATGACGTCAACTGTAGTCTCGTCCGCAACGGGATAAAGGTAAATTGAAATCGGCGCCGGGTCCTCGGAGCCCACCTGCAATACGGTAGAGTTCTGCGTGTAGCCCTCGGCGTTTGCGATTATCGTGTAGGTGGCCGACTTGGGAAGCGAGAATGTCACGCTCGTGCCCTGCTTCGAGGCTACGACGGACAGGAGCGAGTTCTTGACCGAGACCGCGGGGATTGCCGCGCCCTTGACGCCGTCCACGTTCACCGTGATGGTGGCGTTCGCGTTGATGGGCTGCTCCTCAAGCTTGATTGTCTGCGCGCGCGTCTGAGACTCGGAAATGTCAACTGTCGAGAACTTGGCCTTGTAGTTTGCCGAGCTCACCGAGACGTTGTACGCGGCAAGGGGAACGTGCGCAAAGACCGCTACCCCATTCGAGTCCGAAAGGTTCTGGAAGGACTGCGTGTGGTCCGCAAGGCTGGTTATCATCACTTCCGCGCCGGAAATCTCGACTCCGGTAAGGTCGCGGACGTTGATTGTGATGGTGCCCGTCGCGGGGGCCATGTTGGAATAAGCAAGGTAGCCTACTGCGGCGATGACGATGATGAGAAGCCCTAGGAAGAACGGAGCGGGCGGGATGCCGTTCTGCTCAAGCGAATCCGACGCGCCGCGCAGCGGCAGGCCCTTCTCGTCGGTCCAGTCGAGAAACTCCTGCCACCTTGTAGAAAGCCCCTCAAGGAAGTCATCGAGCATAGATATACGAATTAAATAAGCGTGGCGAGGGTATAAAAAGAATTAGAGTGGAAGCGCTGCCAAAGGCAAGGGGCAGGCAGATGCCTGCAGCCGCAGCCCGCCGGAACTCCGCCCCGATTTCATCTGTTGCATATGCCGTACTTGCCGGTGGCGGACTCGTGCGGGTTGGTGCAGTCGTTGGAGGCGCACTGCGAGTCGGTCTTGCAGAATGCGGTGCAGTAATAGTCCCCGGGCAGGCTGCCCGTGACTATGCAGGCCTCGGTCGCGGCATTACACGAGTAGCACTGGCCGCTGTAAATCCTGTTCTGGCTGGCGCACACGTAGTTGGTCGTGGGAATGGTCGCGGAATCAGGGAACGACGCAGTGTACTTGGCCAGGCAGTTCTCGGCGCCGGTGACTGGATAGCACGAAATCTGCACGCTGGCCAGGTCCGCGTCGGTGGTGATGCCCGCCTTGCTTCCGACTGCATCGACTGCGCAGCTGCCGGAGAGGAACGGCCTCACCGACACGCCGGGCTTTGCGCCGTTTGCGGTGGATGCGGCTGCAGGCGTCGGCGAGGCGCTTGAGACAGTGGGAGTTGCGGCAGGCGCGGACACGGCAGTTTGCGCGCAAGTCAGGCCGGCCGAAAGCGTCTTCACGGCGGCATAACAGGTGGCGTCAAGCCCGCAGGCGGTGCACGCGCCGCCCGTTGACGGGACGATGCACTTGTTGGCCGGGTTGAGATAGACGTTGTAGAGGAAAAGGCCGTTGTTGGTGCCGGAAACGTAGTTGGCGTCGCTGCACTTGGCTGCATCGGTTCCTGCAGAATCGCACGGGCTGCTGTGCGGGCAGGCGGAAGTCGAGGAAGTGGAGACCGCCGCGGAAAGGTAGCAGTCGGGCTTCAATGGAAGGCACGCGCCGTCGTCCGAGCTTGACACGCCGGAGCTGCAGCACAGGCGCGGGTTGCGCTCGACGATGCCGGAGACCGCGTTCAGGTACTTGTCCGTGACGTCCTTTTCACTGCAGGTCGAATAACCGGCCACTATGGTCTGCTCGGCATCGTTGATCAGCCGGTAGGAGCCGGAGTTGCGGTAGATCTGGCTGCCGGTGCACTTGCTGCTGCAGACAGTGCCATCGGTCAGGCCCAAGTCGCAGTCGTAAGCGGTGTTTGCCTTCTGGCCGGGGTACGCGAACAGGTACAACGGCCGCGAGGACGACGCGGAGCCGGCCATCGGGAGTGCTATCCTGGTGTCCGAATCACCTGCAGCCAGGGGGTACTCGAACGTCCCGGTGATGTCCTTCGGGACCGCGTAGCCCATCGCCGTCGGGTCATAGTGGAACCACAGCACGCGCAGAGCCCCGCCCTCGTTCGCGGTCACGTAAAGGTCTGGAAGGACGCGCTTGCCCGTCGAGCCCACTGCCCCGAGCTTCAGAAGGTCCAATGCGTTGAAAGCGGTCTTCTTCTTCGTGTTGTAGGCCGTGCAGCTGGCATCTAGGTTGCGCAGCTCTGCAAGCGCGGCATTTACCTCCTCGGCCATCTTCTCGTGGGTCAAAGCTATGCCACTGCTGTCAAATGGGTGCAGGACCGCCTTCAACGGGTCGAGGTTGTCGTTCTCGTTCGCGCACGAGGACGGAGTTGAGCAGGCCTTTACCTGTATCTTGTCGTAGGAGAACACGCCGGGGTTTGCGTCCCCTGCAGCCGAGGCGATGTAGCCCGGGGTCAGGTTCACCCAAGTGCCCTCGTATAGCCCGAGGGGGCCGGAGTTCTGCGTCTTGACCCTGAAGAACATCGTGTCCTTTCCGACGAGGAGGTTGCTGAATACATAAATCGACTTGTCCAACGTGCGCGAAGTGTATGCTGTATCGTAGGCGAACTGCGCGTTGCCGTCCGAGTCGAAGGGCACGAACATATCGTCAGTCTTGTCGTACAACCCCACGCCGAACGCGTACTTTGCGGAAGACGTGTCGAAATCGGGTACGAGATACAGGTATGCGGAGCCCCAGTTGAAGCCTATCTGGACGTACGAGTCCGTGGAGTGGGTGCTGCTCAGGTAGACCCAGGAGGACGACGAGTCGGTCTTCATCATGTCCTTGACGTCGGCTTTGGGCGGATAAGTGACGAGCACGTATATCGAGCCGTCCTTGGGTATGTCCTGCGACGTGACGGAAGTGCCGTCCATGTTTGTCAGGGTCGCATACAAGGAGGCGAACGTGACGCCTTTTGCGGTGCTTCCGTCGCCAAGGTCGTTCCTTACCTCAAGTATAAGCCCTGAAACCGGCAGGAGGGGCGACAGGCCGAGATTCTTCTTCGAGCAGGATTGCAAGAGGCCGCACCCATCGTACCTTGCAAGCTCAGTAGTTCCGGTCGAGTCGTAGAACTTCTTGTCCTTCAGCGAGTAGACCACGGAGCTGGAAGCGCCGGGAGTGACGGTCACCGTCGGGGTCGCGGATGGCGAGACGGTCGCAGTAGGCACCGGCGAGCCTGTGGGAGCAGGCGAGGCCGTCGCCGTTGCAGTCGGGGTCGCCGACGGAATCGCGGCGCATCCGGTCCCCGCGCTGTTGCATATGATGCATCCGTAGCAGCCTACGGGCGGGTTGGAAGCCTGGGAAGTGCTTACGCACGTGCCGAACTGCATGTTGCTTATCTGCACGCAGACGGGCGTATCCGAGGGGCATCCGTTGAGCGTGCGGTCATCCTTGTGGGCATAGTTGCACGTGCAGAGGTCCTTTGACGAGTCGTCCGGCTTCTCGCGGCACGTAAGCGGGTTGTTGCAGTTCTGCGCGTAGTAGTCGCACGTCGAGCCGAGCCCATTCGAGGTGGTCTTCGTGCACACGTTGCTTATGCAGTCCGTGCCTGATTCGCAGCACTCGGACAGGGAATCCTTGCACGAGTCGCCTTCCTTGACCGTGGACTCGCACGAGTCGGGGCAGACTATGCCGAGCGGGCCGCAAAGTTCGGTGCTTGCCTTTTGGCACATGTCGGTGGAGTTGCAGTTCCCGCTCTCGCACTCGTCGTCGTCCTCGCAGGACTCGCCGTTTGCCTTCGTGGTGGCGTTCTTGACCGTGAAGTTGAACGTGATTACTGTCGCGCCCGTGCCGCACTTGCCGCCGTTCTCGGCGAGGTTGCAGCAGGTCGCGGAGAACACGTTCATGCCTTCCGAAAGCGGGGCGGTGTCGGTGCCTGCGTTGAGCGACATCGCCATCGTGTGCACCTGCGAGTTGGTGCCGGACGGGAACGTGTAAAGGTTGTCGAGCTTGCACACCGCCGGCTTGTCAGTTGTGAGGAGTATGTTGAACGGCTGGTAGGTGATGACCGCGCCCGAAACCGGGTAGGAGGAGACTATCTTTGGCCCCACCGGGTCGATGGTGCCTGGGCAGTTCTTTATCTCGACGGTGGTTGATGCCTTGCGCGGGCCCGCAACTGCGGTGACAAGCAGTTGGAGCGTCTTGTTTGTTGACGCGGGCACCACGGTGAAGTCGGTGCTTGCGCCGCGCGCCATCTCGAAGGTGTACCCCGAATCAAGCGAAACCAGCGTGCCGTCGAAACTTGCCGTCTTTCCGGCCACCAGGCCGGTTCCTGCGAGGCTTGCGCCGGGCTTTGCGCCTGCAAGGGCGCTTGATGAGTCGAGCACGAGGCCCGTGCCCTTTATGGTGACGCTCACCGTGCCTTCGACGTCGGAGGACAGGTTGTTAGCCACGGTGATTGTAGCCGAAGTGTCGCAGTTGCCCTCTTCGGAGGTGCAGACTACCTTGGACGGCGTGACCGAGAGGAACTTGTCAGCAGAGTCTGCCGCGCAGGTGGTGTACTTGACGGTCTGCACGTCGCGGCTCTTGTCGCGGCCCTCGGCGTTGAATGTTATCGAGCAGTCCTTGCCGTAGGCTGCCGGGCGTACGGTGAAGATGCCGAGCCTGCTTTCGGGCAGGGTGAACTTGTACGACTGCGAGAACGAATCGTACGCGACGTAGGAAGTGGCGTTGTAGTAGGAGGTCGGCACGCTCGTCTCGTCGTATGCGGTCTGGCTGTACACGTAGGACGACATTATCGCGCACGAGGACGAGGCGACTATGGAGACGTTGAGCGGCAGGCTGTTGCGTATCTTTATCGAGCGCTCGTCGGTCTTCCCGCACACGTCCAGGTCTAAGGGAGTGACTGAGAGGAAGTCGTCGGAGTTCACTGACACGTTCTGGCGCACTGTCGCGTAGTTGGGCTGCTCGACTATGACTTCGAACACGCCATTCGCGGTCGGGTAGACGTCACTGAACGTGTAGATGCCGTTGTAGCCCTGGCCCGAGCTGAACACCGAGCTTCCGGTCATCGGTTCGGGCACGCTGCCGTCAAACGGCGAACCGGTGGTCTCGTTTATCGAAACGGTTGCATCGGTGATTGCATTCCCGGAGTTGGCGTCCGCGACCTTGATTGAGAGGTCGGAATACTGCGACGCGTTGATGCGGTCGGGCTTGACGTAGACTATCTTCATCTTCCCTTCGCCTTCCAACGTGACGTAACCGGTGGCGCTCACGAGCGCAGTCTGGCCGTCGTAGAAGCGTATCGTGAACGCGCCGGAAGTGACTGGAACCACGGGAAGCATGTAGAACGAGAGCGACGCGGGGTCGGAGAATGGCAAAAGCTGGACCGTGACGTTGGATATGGCCTTCGCCGACGAGTCGAGCACCTTGCTTTCGGAGTCGGTGACTATGGAGTAGTTGCGTATCTGCATGTTGCCGTTGTCCGAGCCCACGTAGATGCGGGGCGATTCCACTGCCTTGAGCAGGCGGACCTCCACTTTTGCGACCAGCGGGCTGTTGACCTCGCCCAGATAGGACGGGCCGTAGTTTGCGGTGCCGTCGGAGAAGTCAAGCGATATGCACGCGGATGAAGTGCAAGTCGAGCGGCCGTTTGCCACCGAGAACACCGCCTTGTTGGACGCGGCGTAGCAGTAGTCGAGGCTTGCAGAGCGCAGCGCGGAGCCGAAAGTGGAGTCCTCGGGCGAGCGCAGGTACGTGTCGCTCGCGCTCCCGCCCGCGGAGTACCAGCCGTTGTAGTTTATCTGGAGCTTGTCGGACGATGCCGCGTCGGTCTTTGAGAGTATGCGCACGGTTATCTCGCGGCTGCCGCTTTCGTTGGCAAACGAGAACGCGACCCACTTGAAGTAGCCGACCTCGGAGTTGGACTTGCGGTCGTTGGAGCACGAAGTCGACGGCACGTAGCTTGCCGCAAAGACCGGGTCAGTGGAGGCGGTGGTAGTGCCGTCGGAAAGTATGGCGAACTTCTCCTTGGAGTCCGTTGCCGCAAGCGAGTCCTTGCCGACGGTGCCTGCGCGCACCATGAAGCCCATCCTCGATGAGGCCGAGCCTGACGGGACGTTGACTATGAACTTCGCGTCGTACTGCCTGCCCTTGTCAACCAGCGTGACGTTGTTGCCTTTCTCGTCAAATAGCCCTGCGAACTTGACGAAGAACTGGTCCTTGAACGCGGACTGCAGAAGGTACGCGGTGTAGGCCTTCGAATCCCCGGTTGAGAGGACCATCGCCGGGGACACCAAGGTCTCGTAATAGGAAGCGGCGGTGTGGATATAGACGTTGGATTCCGCGCGCACGGTGAGCTCGCAGGCATAGGAGTTCGAGTAGCTGGTGGTGCACGACGTGTTGGCCATGTCTGCGCCGTACGCGGTGACCGTCGCGTAGATGCCGGTGTCGTTCACCGCATCCCTCGTCGAGACGACTACCTTTGCCGTCGTCGGGTTCATCTTGACAGTAATCTTGGTGGCGTCACCTTCGTAGGCGCGATATAGCGCGCTCTTTCCGGTCTTGGGGCTCTTGTCCGCATAGACTGCGTAGTCCACGCCGAGCGAGACGTTGCCGATGGTGGCCGCCCCGTCGGCGTTGGTGCGGACAGCAGGGTACCCTGCGTTCCTGCCGTCGGAGGAGCGGACCGTGAGCGTCGCCTGCGCAACTGGAGTGGAGCCGTCCGCATCTACAACCTGCACCTCGAAGGAGCCCGCGGTGCCTGCGAGTATCTTCTTCAGCACGAGCTTTTCGCGCGAGCCCGGCTTCAGGCCGGAGACTGCCTTCGGAAGGTATCCTGCAAGGTATGCCGTAGCGTAGGAGGAGATGTTGTCAGTCGAGAAGTTGGTGTCGCCGTTGCGGGCAACTGCCTTGCCAAGCAGGGTGTCCGAACGCTCGCTGTAGAGGTTTACCTCCGCTGCAAGCGGCTTGCCCGACTCGTCGGCGACCGAGACGAATATCGGCGAGAGGCCGGAGGATGTCGATGCGGCCATGGTTGCGGTGATGACGTTCTCGTCAGAAGCCACCAGATAGTCGTAATAATAGTAAGGGTTGTACTTCCCGAGGTCGGCACCCGATGAGGAGATGCTGACAATTGCCTTGGTGCCTACTGGCACGTTCGCTATCGCTGCCTGGCCGCCGCTTGTGGACGCGGTGCCTAGGACCGAGCCGAGCGAGCTCGTCAGGACAACCTGCGCCTGCACGGGCTGCTGCTGTGAGTTGATGACCTTGACTATGACAGTGGTCTTCTTGTCGCACGCGCCGTTTGCGCAGTCGCTGTCCGACTTCTTCAGCGTGACCGTCTGGAGGAGACCTATCTTGGGGTCAATGCCGAAGTCCGTCGCGTTCGAAAACCCGGTGCGGGTGATGGTGACAAGAAGGGAGTCTGTCGAGGGGAGCTGTATCTTTGAGATGCCCTTCGCGTCGGTGTTGTACACGCCTATCTGCACGCCTGCAAGCGACTTTGCCTTCACCATCGCGCCCGCGATGGGAAGCCCGTCCTCGTCAACAACCGTGAGGCGGTAAACGTCGGGCTGCTTCTCCACGTCCTCCATGCTTATCTTGATTGTCGGGGTGCCCGCGGTCACTTCGCCGAGCGAATCGCTGTATTCCTTGAAGTTGGTCGCCGAGACGGTCACGTAGAGCTGCTTGCCAAGCGGTACGCCGGAGAACGTGGCCTTGCCGTCGCTGGACGTCGAGGTGCCCAGTATATCGCCGTTCGTGGAGTCGCCAACGTAGAGCGTGACCGTTGCGCCGTCGATTGCCTGGCCCGACGCGGAAAGGAGCGATATCGAGACCGTGCCGGTCTGGCCCGCGCCGGTTGCGACCATGAATATGCCGAGGCCCACGAGGAGCACGACCAGCACGCCTATGGGGAAGCTGGGTATGCCGTTCTTCTCTATCGGCTCGACGAAATACTCGTAAACAGGGACCCTAACCTTATCCTCCAGGTAGTCCATCAGCTCGTAGTACTTGTCTTCGACGGAGAAGTACGCCTGCTTGAGCGGGTCGAGCGGCGATGAGTTCTTGCTTTCCTTGTCGGCTTTTTTTCCCTGAGCTGTTTTTTCGGACTTGTCGGAGGACGGCATAGGCTAACACTAATTTAAAACGGGCGATTGGGGCTTAAATAGGTTGCCGTATAGGAAAGCCCGACTTTATGCGGGAAGGTGCGTCGGCTACGACGTACTTACTGAGCATATCGACTGTGGCGGGCAGATGTTCGGGAACCGCTGGTTGAATCCCGGCTCGTAGGGGCAGTCGGGGCTGCCGCAGCTTCCCTCGTAACTGCACATCGAGCATCCCTGACATCGCTTGTCCGACCGCAGGCATTTCTCGGTCTTTATGCCGCCCTGCACCGTCGGGAACGCCCTCCAGGACATGTCGTCGCAGCCGTTGCCGCCATCCCCGCACATCAGGTATTCCGTGTGGAAGCTGGACAGCCACTCGGTCCGGATACCGCAAGGTATGGTATAGCAACCGCCACCAGGTGAGCACACCCTGCACATCTTGCAGCTGTCAGGCGAGATGCAGTTCTTGTCATACTGCGTGTACTCGTAGGTTATGCACCGTTTCTCCGGATACGCCAAGGCGTACGGGTCGAAGCCCTTGTCCTGCAAGCCGCCGTTGAAATTGGAGTACTCGAAGTGGGTCGAATCGCACCCGTGGCTGAAGCAGTCAGTGCAGTCCTCGCTGTCGCACGCCCCTGCGGAGTACGCCCTGCTGCCGTCGGACTTCACGTAAATCCAGTTGTTGGATGCGGTGATTACGCACGCGTCCTTGCTCCCCGCAACTAGGCACTCGCCGTTGCGCGACATCTTGGACACCGGGCACTTGTACTGCGGGTCCTCCTCGGTGAAGCCCGACACCGGGTTTGCGTACGCCGCGCCGCCGGACCCGCCCCCGCCCACGACCACCTTGAGACTACTTGCGAGTTCGGGAAGCGCCGCCTTCTCGGCGGACGTGCCGTCGCGATAGAAGTTGCCCTTGCTGCCCTTGACGTAGAGCGAAGACTCGGGCGTGTTGCACACCCCGCCGGGGTACTCGCAGAAGTAGCCCATGTTGTTGCGCTGCCCGGGGTATGCGAGAAGGTATTTCTGGTACGGCGACGCGAGCAGTGACAGCTTAGCCTCCTCGTCCAGCGTGCCGGGGTACTCGAAGGAGGGCGTGATGTCCTTTGCAGGGCCGTAGCTCATGCTTGCGGGGTTGTACTCCAGCCACACCACGTGCATCATCGCGCCTTCCTCGGCCGCGAGGAACACGTCGGAGAACCCGCCGCTGCCGTCGCCGATGCGAAGCGCATCAGTCATTGCGGAGCTGAAGATTGAATCCTTGCCCAAGTCCGAATACGTCTTGCGCAGGCTTGCGGTCTCAACCATCGCGCGGCTCGCCTTGGACGACATCGCCGAGTAGGCCACCGCGCCGCCGCCTGTAGAAAGCGGGTCCGCAAAGAATGCCATGGCCGACCGGGCCAGGGTGAGATTGCTGCTCCTGTGGCTGGTCTGCTTGACTGAATTTATGTGCATCGGCCAGACGTAGAAGGTCTGGTCGAGGTTGGACGCCGAGCCGAGGTTGCTTATGCCGTTGAAGCCCGGCCGGACTATCTTGGAAGGCTGGGAGGATGTAGTGCCTAACCCGAGGCCGTACGCGCCGGAGAGCATCACGTTGCTGAACAGGAACCCGGAGTAGCTCTCGCCGTGCTGCGGGCTGAAGTAGTACGCGTCGAACGAGGAGAGGTCGTTTGCGTACGGCACGAACAGGTTGAGACTGTTTTCGAACACGCCTGCGCTGAAGGCGTAGTTGTCCGTGTTGACCACGTTCGGCTGCACCGCAAGGGGCACCGAGGTCCTGCCGGAGCCGAAGTCGGGCATCACGTTCAGCGTTGCTGAAAGCGCGGAGAACCTGACCCGGCCCTCCGAGCTCGGCAGGTAGCCCGCGCCGTATCCCCAGGAGTTGGCATCAATCACGCTCGGGTCCATGTCCGGGAACGTCACGAGCACGTCCCTCACGCCGTTCGCCGCCACGTCTATCGATGAGGTTATCTTCGTGCCGCCAAGCTCGTACACCCCGAGCCTGTTGCCGTCGGTGTCGAACGATACGCTCCCCTTTGCTGCCTTGTGCGAGTTGTCTATGCGCAGCACGAAGCCCGCCGAGGGCACCATGGACGAGACGTCGAGGGTCACTTGCGCTGATGACAGTGCTGCGCCGTTGAGGTAGAACGAGTTGAGGTCGGTCCGGTAGGACACGAGCTTGCTTGCCGCGACGGGCGCGGGGTCGGTGCAAACGAACTGGTCCAGGTCGCACACCTGCGGGGAAGTGCACTCGGAATCCTTGGTGCAGCGCGTGCCGGTTACGCAGGCGTTGTTGCTGCATATCTTTCCGGACGGGCAGGTGGTCTTTTCGGTGTCGCGCGTGCATTCGACGCACGCGTACGACTTGGTGCAGGCCTTCTGGGTGGACGTGCAGCCGTTGTCGGGATAAGTGGAAAGCGGGTCGCAGCGGAGGCACTTTCCTGCGCTGCCGCACACCAAGCTGTCGCAGCAAAGCTGGCCCTTGTCCGTCTTGGAGCAGGCCGTGAACTCCTTCCTGCATTGCGCGGCAACGCACTTGAGAGTGGAGGTGTCGCACACGCTGCTTGCGTTGCAGTAGGTGTCGTTGCGGCACCCTGCTGTGCAGTTTCCGTTGACGCATATCTTGCCAGTCCCGCACATGGCCTGTTCGGTTGCCTGCGTGCACGGGGCCGGCGAAGGGGACGGGCTTGGCGACGGCGAAGGCGATGGCGACGGGGTGGGAGTCAAAGTCGGGGTCACGTACTGGAAGTCGAAGCTTATCGGGACGTTCGCAGTCGTGCACTCGCCGCCCTTGCTGGACGGGTTGCAGCAGCCGACGTAAGCCGTGTTGTAGCCCGGCTTGAACGCAAACGGCGTGCCCGAACCCTTGTTGTAGACCAAGTCGGTGCCGTAGTCGTAAGTACCGCCGGAGCTGGACTTTTGCGAGAGCAGGTAGGGCAGCTGCTTTGCGGCCACGTTTTTCGGCCCGATGCGGCAGTACGCGTAAGTGTCAACCGTGACAAGCGCCGGGACGGACTCTGTGGTGATCTTGGCGTAGTCCTTGGGCGAATAGGAAATGATGTCCGGCGCGGCCTCGCGGGTGGGCACCGGGCAGTTGTCAAATGGGATGGTGATGTTTGCCACTCGGCTTCCGTCGGTCGAGTTGAACGTCATCATGACAGTCGAGTTTGCTGTCATCGGGTACAGCGTAAGCGACGTCCTGCTTCCCCGCGGCACGGCAAAGAACAGCGGGGTTGAAAGCGACTGGTTGGCGCCTCCAATCTCCACCAGGAGGCCGGGGGCGTACGCCTGCACGGTGACGGACCCGGGCGCGGACAGGGTGTTTGAGACGTTCAGGACCGCGGGCCGGTTGCACCTGTGGCTGCTTGCGGTGTTGGAGACGCGCGAGGGCGACACCGAGAGGAACTCGCTGGACGCGGATTCCGCGCAGTTTGAATAGGCGACCGTGCGAGTTGACTGGCTCCCGTCGCGGGCGGACGCCGTGATTGTGACCGAGCAGGACTTGCCCCAGGCTGCGGGGGCTATGGTGATGCGGCCCTGGCTTTGGAAGCCAAGCGGGAGGAAGTACGTCAGGCCGGACTGGATTATCTGCGACGTGTTGTCGGTCCACGGCGCGTCGGTGCCGTTGCGCACCTGCGAAAACCCGGTCACGCCGATGCACCCGGATTTGGATGCGGTTACCGAGACGTTCGTGTCAAGCACGTGGCCGTTGTAGACGTCGACTTCGCCCTCCTCGCCGCACGCCTCGACATCCGAAGTTTCTACGGATAGGAAGTCGACGCCGTCGACCGTAATCTGCTCCCTTGCGTCGAGGTAGTCCGGGTGAGTTGCCACTATGTCGAACGCACCCTTTTCCGACGTGAATACGTTGGGAATCCAATATTTGCCCGAGATTCCCTGCAGCGGGTCCGCAATGGAGCCTCCGAGCACGGAGTACTTGCGCCCCGAGAACGTGGTGCCGGTAGTCTCGTTGAGGGTGATGAGCGCGTCCTCTACTGCCGAGGAGGAATAGTAGTCGGAAAGCGAGACGTTGAGCGTGTACGTGCCCGCGACGCTCATGTTGTCGGGGGTTGCATAGATGCGGAGCTTCCCGACCCCTGTCTGGGTGACGTAGCCGTATGCGCGCGAAAGCTTGGTGTCGCCGTCGTAAAGGTCGGCGTAGAATGCCGAGAAGTCGGCCTTGTCCGCAAACGTCACGTTGAGCAGGATTACCGCGCTCGAGTAGAACGGCGTGAGGTTCAGGTCAACCCCAGTCCTTGCGCCCGCGTCACCCGAGAGGTTCTGCACGTCGGTCGAGACGTTGTATTCGTGCAGCCGCGCCTTCTGCGAGGCAGAGAAGACGACTATGCGCGGGTTGACAACGGCACGGAGCAAGTCAACGCTCACCCGGGCGTAGAACGACCTGCCGATTATCCCCTTGTATTGGGAAGTCTGGTTGGAGTCGGAATCGTAGAAGCCCACGCTTATGCACGCGTTTGTGCCGCAGTAGGATTTTCCCGAACCGACCGAGTAGTCGCGGTAGTCGGATTTTGCGTAGCACCAGTCGCGGGTCTCCGAGCGGTTCGACGAGCCGAAGTCGGCATCTGCCGGGATGTGCAAATAGGAATCGACTGCGCTTGACGGGGTGTACCACGCCGAACTTGAGACGCGCAGCTTCTCGTCGGTGTACGCGTTGTCCTTCACCAGGACGCGCGCGACCACTTCACGCACCCCGCTTGCGTTGTCCAATAGGTAGTAAGCCCACTTGTAGTAGCCCTGCTCGTTCGACGAGTTGCGCACGTCGGGAGTACAGGACACGGAGGGCCGGTAGGAGTAGCTCATCAGGTTCACGGGCACCTGCGGGTATTGCTTGGGGATTATCGCGAAGTGCTCGAGCGGGTCGAGCGCGCTGCGGTTGTCGAAGCCCGCAGTGCCTATGCGCAGGATGAACCCGGCCTTGTATGCCGAGGCGTTCGTGGGGATGTTGACTATGAACTTAGCGTCGTACTGCGCACCGCGCTCGACTGAGGTCACGCTGTTGCCCTTGGAGTTGAAAAGCCCGGTGTACTTGACGCTGAACTGGTCCTTCAGCGAGGACGGGAGCATGCTTGCGACGTAGCGCACGCTTTCGGACTCGGAGAGCACGAAAGGCGAGGACGAAAGCTTCTCGTACCCGGAGCTTGTGACTTCGACGGTGACCGGGATGCCCGAATATACTGTCAGCTCGCAAGACGTCGTGTTGGAAGTGCGCACCTGACAGGACGTCGTTGGCATCCCGCTTGCCCTTGCAGTTGCGACCGCATTGACAGGGTTGCCCGTGAGCACGTCAACAGGAGCAACGTCGATTTTTGCTGTCGAACGGCCGAATACAATCGTGACTTTTTTCGCGGCGCCTTCCGCCACGGAAAAGAGCGCGCTTCTTGCGCTCTTGGACGGCTTGTCCGCAAACGCATAGTAGCTTGCTCCAAGCTCAAGCCCCGGGATTATCGCGCGGCCGTCCGCGTTGGTTGACTGCTGGGGGTATGCAAGGAAGCGACTATCGGAGCCCTGGATGGATATCACCGCGCCGGATACCGGCGTCGTTGCGTCGGCGTCAAGGGTTGTCACTTGGACCGAGCCGTTGTTGCTGCCGGTTATTTTGCGCAGCGTAACCAGCGCGTCCACGCCCGGCCGCAGGCCGAGCGCGTTTGCGGCGAAATACCCGTCAGAGTACGCAGAGGCGTAGAGCGTGGAGTTTGCGCAGATGTCGAACGAGGCCGTACCGTTAAGCGCGGGCTTGCGTGCGGCGTACGAATTGGTGGACTCGAGGTAGAGGGTGACTTCGCACGATACCGGCAGCCCGGACTCGTTCTGGACGTAGACGCGGAGCGTGCCGCAGGTTGAGTTGGTGGAGTTTCCTTCGGCTTTCGAAAGGAAACCCAGGGCGAACTCGTTGACGTCGTCCTCAGCGACGAGCCGGCTGGAGTAGTACTCGAAATATTTTCCGGTGTCGTTGCTTGCCGCGGTCGCGCTGATGTAGAACTCCGTGCCCTGCGGGACGTCGAATGATGCCCTGCTGTCCTGGGTGCGTTTAGTCCCAAGCCCGCTTCCCGCGACCGTGTAGAGTGAGACCTCGGCGGACACCGCGCCGCCAGTCGAGTTGGACGCGACGGCCACCACCTTCACCGTGCGCGGCTTGAACGAGTCGGCCTTCTTGGCAAGGGTCACGGTCTCGGTCATGAGGCGCGATGCGTCCACGAGCCTGCCGTACACGCTCTCGTATCCGTCCTTTTCCACGTCTATTGCGAGGAACTCGCGCGTTGATATCGCAAACTGGGCGGCCCCGAACGCGTTGGTAAGCTGAATCCCATCATCAAGGAGCGTGCCCGTTGCCGTGTGCGCGGTGACAGTTGCGCCGAGCACCGGGAGGTTGGAGTCGTCGCGCACAAGCAGCTTGAAGTTCGTCTCTTCAGGCGACAGGGACTCGAGCTCAAGCTGTGCAAATGGCGCGTCGCGGGTAATCGGCGCAAGCGGCTGCAGGTACTCCTTGAAGTCCGGCGCCACCACGGTGACGAAAAGTGAAACTCCCAGCGGGACCTTCTCGAACACTGCCACGCCGCTGTAGTTTGAAATCCTGCTCGCTATCCGCGTGCCGGTGTCCGCGTTGTCCACAAAAAGCGTGACGTTGGCTTCGCTTACGGGGTTGCCGTCCGTTGAAACCAGGCTTATCGCAACCGTTGCGGTGTTGGGCGCAAGCGCAAGCGACGCGAGCCCGAACAGCGCGGCAAGCAGCGCGATTACCGAAAGCACCGCGACCGGAAAGCTCGGGACCGAGGCCGACTCCACCGGCTCGACGAACTTCTCGTACACGGGTATCGCCCGCTCGTCCTCAAGGTAGTCCAAGAAGGAGTAATACTTGTCCTCGACGGAATAGTAGGCGTCCTTGACTGCTTTTGCTGCGGATTGCCAAGGCTGGCTGTCCTGCTTTTCCTGCCCAACACCCTGCTTTTGGCCCGCTTTCTGCGGCCCAGCTGGCTTTTGTGCCATAAGAAACTACGAACTGATAACGAGAGTTCCTAATTAATACCCTTTGAATAATAGCTTCCCAAACGATAATTGGACAGGCCCCAAACAATAATCGGAAAGCGTTTTTCATGGCAAGGTTCTGGACACACGTTGCAGCCGGAGTCGCTGCTTTTCTTTGCGTAAACTACTACTTGTACGGCGCGGCCATAGGCGCAAATTCGGCGGTGCTTCTTGCCGCAGCGCTGCTTGGCTCGATAATCCCCGACGCGGACGAGCGCCACACGCGGCAGTTCAAGCTAATCGTAATCGTGGTTTCGGCAATCGCTTTCGTCTACGCGTACAACGCAACTGGAGCGGACGGGGCGGGCTCGGTTGCATGGGGATTGGGCGCTGCAATCGTCGCGGGCCTTGTCGTCCTCATCCTCAAGCCCAAGCACAGGGGGATGGTGCACTCGCTTCCAGCAGCCGCAGTATTTTGTATGATAGTCCTGCTGCTGCGCGGGCCCGATGCCGCTGCTGCCGGGCTCCTTGGTTTCCTTTCGCACCTTGCGCTTGACGCTATTTCCTGACGTTCACGCCGGCGCGCCCGGAATTCCGACAGGCCACGCGCTCAGCTTGGCTCGGACAGTTTGTGCTTTGATGAGTATGAATTGGGCTTGTCGGGGTCCACCCGGAAGCGCGGGTCCTTGTCGGTAATCGTTACTGGGATGGAAAAAAACGAGATTGCGTTTTCGCTGCTGAGGTCCCCCGAGTAAGTGACGAGGCCATTCGAGCAGGTAATCGTCCCGCCCTTCTGCGTGACCGTGAAGTCGAACTGCTTGAACTTGTCTACCGAGAACAGGTAACGGCATGATTCCTTGTTTGCTTCAAGATAAGTCGTGGCGTCAATTTGGGGGACGGACTGCTTGCTGCTTGGGGCCGAAGGGGCTGAAGCGGCGTTGCTGTTCAAGTACTGGGTTATCGCGAATATCCGGAACGACGCGTCGTTGTAGCGGTAAATCGGGTACTTGATGGAAACCTGGAACGATATTTTCCCAAGCACCGACGTGCGCACGGTGTTGCCTAGTGCGTCGGAAATCTGCATCCTCGGCATGGCCTTGTACACGTCCGGGTCGTTTATGTCAACCTTGAGATAGAACCCGCCGTTCTCGCACCCGCGTACCACCCGGCAGCTGCTGCCAGATGCGGGCAGGTCCACGCAGCACTGGTAGGGCGAATCCAGGTTTGCGGCATAATTCTGGCAGTCGAAAGTCGAGCCAGGAAGCAGGCGCTCGCAAAGGGCCCTGCCAGGACAAGGCCCGGTGCCGCTGCAGTTGCAGGTAAAGTCCCACGTCGCCGTCCCCTCGCCTGTTGACATCTCGAAGGAATCGAACTTCACCGGCGCGAAACTGAGGCCCTCGAAAACGTAAGGCTTGCGCACCTCGTTGAGAAGGTCGGAAAAGCCGTTGAGGAAGTTCTGGTTGCTGACTCCCGCGCTTATGAGCTGGCCGCGCACGACACTTGCGATTGCATCGCATTTTCGGAGCCTGTCCGCCGCTGAAAACTCCTCTACGGTGTTTATCCCCTCCCAAGGCGCGCTTGAGATGAAGTCCTCGGTGTTCTGGCGCAAACCGTCCTGGAAGAAGCTCAGGAGGTCCGAGCGGTAAGTCTCAAGCATCGAGACCAGGCGGTTGTGGTAGGCATCGTCGCCAATCTGGCTTACTGCGCTCGCCTCGTCCTTCGAGAGGTTCACCGCATAGACTACGGCTATGAGGAATATCATCGTGCCCAAAAGGGGCGCCGCTATGAACGCGCGGTGCCGCGCCTCCTCCTTTTCAGTCCTGCGGTCCATCCCAGTAATACCACACCGCGTAATACGTGGCCAAGAATACCACTAAGCTTGCCCTAAATAATACGTCGTGAAGGATTGACGACATCATCGGCGCCGAGCTTGAAAAGAAGTAGAGCACGAGGTAGATGCGGATTGCGTTGAACGCAAGGATGAGGAGCGTGCCCGCTGCAAAACCCATCGCCCTGCGCCGCAGCGTGCGGTCCTCCGAGGCGAAGATTATTCCAAAAAGCACGGCAATCTCAATTCCCGCGCCGCAGTAGTCGGCGATGTGGGCGTTGCCGCCGTCGAAGGAAACCACCGGATCGGAAAGGGAATAATCGACCGTGGCGCTCCGTCCTGAAAGGCCCAAAAGGAATGCGGAAGAGCCTGCGGCAAGGGACTTGAGCCCGTGCGAGCTTGAAAGCAGCAGATAAGCCGCGCCGGCCAGGACGGCGAACCAAACGAGGAATTTTAAAGCTTTGAACACAGTAGCCTTGCTATCCAGTATTCGGTGGGAACAATGCGCAGGCATTTTTTTGCTCTTAGTCGTCACGTCGGACTTATTGCCGGCGGGCTTGCGTCTTGTTGAGCCGCGTCCCGAAGTAGCCAAAAAACAAATGCACCAATTGGCTTGTGGGAAGCGGACAATAAAGCTTTTACCAAAGGAACAGAGTGGGTAGGAAATGGAAATGGACAACGAGCAGAAGGCACAGGAGAACCCGGCGGGGAGCGCGGCAACGGCGCAGCCCGAGGAAAAGAGGCTCATAGACTTTGCAGCCATGGATTCCAAGTGGCAGGCCGAATGGGCGAAGGCAAAGCTCTTCGAGTCCAACCCCGACGAGAAGAGGCAGAAGTTCTTCATCACTTTCCCGTATCCTTACGTGAACGGGGCGCCGCACGTCGGGCACACCTACTCGTTCCTCCGCACCGACTCCGAAGCTCGCTACAAGAGGCTCAAGGGCTACAACGTGCTTTTCCCGCAGGGCTTCCACGCAACGGGCGAGCCGATTTTCGGAACCCTTGAGAGATTGCAGAAGGGCGACCAGAACCAGATTGACACTTTCAAGAAATACGGGCTTACTGACGAGCAGATAAAGGAGTTCGCGAGGGGCCCGGAATTCGTCGCGAGATTTTGGATGGGCAAGTGGACCGAGCACCTCAAGGCCGCAGGAGCGTCCATCGACTGGCGCCGCACGTTCATCACCACCCAGATGACCCCGACGTATTCGCGCTTCATCGAATGGCAGTTCAACACCCTTCGCCGCAAGGGCTACGTCGTGCAGGGGACGCACCCGGTAGTGTGGTGCAGCCACGACCAGTCGCCGACAGGCGACCACGACAGGTACAAGGGCGAAGGCGAAAGCACCCAGGAGTTCTATGTAATCAAATTCACACTTGAAGACGGACGCATAATCGCGCCAGCCACGCTGCGGCCCGAAACAATCTTCGGGGTCACCTGCATGTTCCTAAACCCCAACGCCACGTACTACAACGTCCGCATAGGCGCGGACACGTGGATACTCTCCGCCGATGCGGCAAGGAAAATCGCGGACCAAAAGAGGGACGTCAAGGTTCCCAAGGAAGGGTTTTCGCCCAAGGAATTGTTCGGCAAGAAGTGCAAGAACCCGGTCACGGGCACCGAGGTAGTCATTCTTCCTGCCACTTTTGTAAAGACCGACCACGCTACGGGAATCGTGATGAGCGTGCCAGCGCACGCGCCTGCAGACTGGGCCACTGAAGAGGAACTGAAGAAGAACCCGAAGATGGTCACTGATTACGGCGTTGATGCCTCGGCTCTTTCCTCACTAAAGCCGGTTGCAGTCATAAAAGTCCCAGGCTATTCGGAATTCCCGGCAAAGGACGCCTGCGACAAGTTCAAAATCAAGAGCCAGAATGACGAGAAGAAGCTCGAGGACGCGAAGCACGAAATCTACAAGAAGGAGCACTACGAGGGCACAATGCTTGCCGTCTCCGGAAAGTACGAAGGAATGAAGGTGGACGACTGCAAGGACCAGCTTGTCAAGGACCTGCGTGCGGAGAAGAAGCTCGACTCGTTCTGGGAGACTACGGGCGAGGTAATCTGCCGCTGCATGAACAAGTGCCACGTCAAGATTCTGGAGAACCAGTGGTTCCTCAAGTTCTCGGACCTGGAATGGAAGGCCGACGTCAAGGAGTGCATCGGACAGATGCGCATGATTCCCGAAGAGGTGCGCCAGCAGTTTTACAACTGCGTGGACTGGCTTGAGAACAAGGCCTGCGCGCGAAGGAGCGGGATGGGAACGCCGCTTCCGTGGGACCCTGAGTGGAAGGTCGAGACGCTCTCGGACTCGGTCATCTACATGGCGTACTACACGATTGCCCGCATCATCAACGAAAAGAAGGTCGATGCAAGGCAGCTTCCCGACGCGGTGTTCGACTACATATTCCTCGGGATAGGCGACCCCAAGGAGCTCAAGAGCATCACAACTCTTTCGGACAAGACTATTGCGGAGATGAGGCGCGAGTTCCTCTACTACTACCCGCTCGACCTGCGCAACTCCGGGGTGGACCTGGTGCAGAACCACCTGACGTTCATGCTCTTCCACCACACCGCCATCTTTGCAAAGGAGCACTGGCCAAGGGGCATCAGCGTCAACGGCTACGTGAACGTCGAAGGCGAAAAGATGAGCAAGAGCAAAGGGAACATCATCCCCATGTCGGACTTGGTGCAGAAGTACGGCGCTGATTTGGTGCGCATCAACATCGTCGCATCAAGCGAGGGGCTCTCGGATGCCGACTGGAAGACGGACGCAATCAAGTCCTACCGCAGGGCAATCGAGGTCCTCTTTGAGACTGCTGAACTTCTGGAGACTCTTCCGAACACGCCGAAGCCCATCTACGCAAGGCCGGAAGAATTGCTTGAGAGCAAGGTCAACTCCGCAATCAAGATTGCCGACACAGCGTACGACAACATGCGCTTCCGCCAGGCTGGGTTCGAGCTTGTGCAGAACGGCATCGGCGCGCTCAAGGCCTACCGCCAGCACAAGGAATCAACCGGCGAGAAGTACAACCAGAAGGTCCTGCGTGCGTGCCTTGAAAAGCTCGTGATTGCAGTCGCACCGCTATTGCCGCACTCCTGCGAGGAAGTCTGGCACAAGCTGGGCAACACCACCTTTGCAAGCGTGGAAAAATACCCTGCTGTCGAGGAGGACAAAATCAAGCCCGAGCTCTCCGCGCAGGAGGACTACGTGCAGGCTGTTGAGGAGGACATCCGAAAGATTGCCGACGTTGCGAAGATTACTCCCAAGAAGATTACCCTGATTACTGCGGCAGCGTGGAAGCAGGCCGAGCTTGAGAAGATTGCGGCTGAAATGGCCGCAGGCAAGCCGTTCGCCTTTGACTTGAAGATGAAGGAGCTGATGGCAAACGAGGACCTCAAGAAGGTCGCGCCCCAGGTCTCCGGCTTCTTGATGTCAGTCGGCAAGAAGGTGCACTCGTTCTCCGGCTACAAGAAAGCCGACGAGTTGACAATCCTTGAGTCCAAGGCATCGGGAATCGGCAAGAAGTTCGGCGACGCCACCGTGAAGGTGGTTTCGGAGGAGGACGCGGCAAAGGATGCCGCGCTTTCAAAGAAGGCCGAAAAGGCGATGCCGGGGAAGCCCGCCATACTGCTGGAATAATCCCTTCCTGATTATTTTTTTTTATTTTACTCCAAGCTTGGTCAGCGCGCGCCTTGTCGTCACAAGAAGACGTTCCTTCCTGTTCAGCGAGGCGTTTGTACGTGAAAGCACGCTGCCAGGAATTAGTTTTCCTGCCGAAGCAAACTTCACCAAGTCCTGGTCGCGCTGGACTTTCTCCTCGGCGTTTGTCTGAATCCTGTTGAGCCCCGACTTCACCCGTTCTAAAGCCATCAAAACTGCCTCCAAGAACTACCTGTGAATTATTACGGAGTGAATTTCCTTTATAACGTCAGTGGGCTTTGTGGACTCGCCAAACTTATGCGCAGCCCTGCGCCCCGCCCGGCCGTAGATGTAGGCGGCTGTCGCGGCAGCCTCGAACGCGGGAAGGTTTTTTGCCAGAAGAGCTGCGCAGATTCCCGCGAGCACGTCGCCGTGGCCGCCCTTGGTTAGGTAGGGCGAGCCTTCGTAGTCAAGCATCACCTTCCCGTCTGCGTCCGCGATGACGTCAACAGCTCCCTTGAGAAGCACGACTGCGGAGTATTTTTTTGCGGCAATGGTTGCGGCGTCAATGCGCTTCCCCAAGTCGTCGGCAGAAATGGATTCAACCCCCAGCAGGGCCGCAAGCTCGCCTGCGTGGGGAGTGAGTACCGCAATCCTGCCCTTGAAGGAGACGGGGTATTCCGCTATGAACCTAAGCGCGTCGGCGTCAACTACAACCGGAAGGCCTGACTGCTTGAGCAAGGCAAGAACGGCCGAGCAGGTCTTTTGGTTCCGCGAAAGCCCCCCGCCCACCACCATCGCCTGGCTCTTTTTTGCATAAGTGACTATTTCCGACACAAACCCCGGCTCAAGATACTCGCAGTTCAGCGGGGGCGCGATTATCTCCGGCGCGTACGCTGCCGCGGTGTCAGCCGCGCGCTTGGGCGCAAGCAAGGTCACCAAGTCCGCACCGGCAGCGTAAGCGCCAAGGCAGTTGAAAATGGGCGAACCCGTGTACTCGCGGCTCCCGCCAACCGCGAGCACTTTCCCGAATTGGCCTTTTGAACACCAGAGTTTTCGGCGAGGATATGCGCTTGCCAGAAGCTCGTGCCCGGTCTTTGGGATTACTTCCTTGTGCTTAGTCGTCATATACGCCCGTCACGCTTCCCCTCTAGGTTACGCTTCCTTATTACTCAAATACAACTGCAAATCGTTTCCCTTCGCACAGGTGCGAAAGCGCCCTTGCGACGGTGTCGCGGTGAACGGACAGCTTTCCGGCCTGGCTGCGCGGGACGCGCACCTTGTAAGTGTTTCCTGTTGCGGAGTATATCTGGTTTATCCCAAGGAGTGAGGCGGGGTTCAGCAGCTCGGAAGCGGCAGTATGCATCTCGGCCTTGGTGGATATGACTTTCACGCGGCGGTTGAGGGTGCTTGCAAGCTCCTTCACTACCCGGCCGCCCTTGCCTATCAAAAGCCCGGGCTCGGAGTGGCAGAATATGATTGCGGCGTGGCCGTCGTCGAGGCACTTGGAGACGTTGACTCCCGACAGGCCGTGCCTTTGCTGGTTCTTTGCTATGAATTGTGAAACCGAAAGGTCGAGCTGGCACAACTCGCCCTTATCCAGCTTGTCCCGGCACGATGCGCACAGGCTTTCGCCTGCGATGCACGCGTCGCAGAACGGCCCCGTGGCCATAGAGTCATTACAGCAGGGCAGGAAGAAAAAACAGTAGCAGCGCTGGCGGGGAATAAAAAGGCGGGAAAAATGGAGGAAGGAAAGGAAGATGAAAAAAGAAGGAGGAAAGATAAAACGAAAAGAAAATGGGAAAATGAAAAGGGAATAAAGACGGAAAAGACGAAGGGACGGCTAAGCCTACGCTTCCGCCTCGGTAGCAAACCCCGCCGGCGGCTGGTCGGACGGCTGGTCGCGCGGCTGCCTTTCGACCTTCACCATCGGCCCGGAAAGCCCCATCGTGATTTCCATGCTCGAGACCTTGCTCATCGAGCCGTCCTCGCTCTGCAGCTCCTCCGTCGAGAGGTCGATGCCCTTAATGACGGCGTTGGGTATGAAGCGGTTCTTGATTATCTGCGAAACGTCAACTGCCTTGCTGATTGAACGGCCGCGCGCCTTGACCTTGACTTCGGGCGAGCCGTTGTTGAACTGCATCACTACTGCCCAGACGTAGCTCATGACGCCCTTCTTTCCCACGTAGATTATGCCGTCCACGTGCATGCTGCTTCTTGGCGCGCCTGTGGGCTGCTGCTGTATTGCGGACTGCTCGGTTTCCATTCGGATGTTGCACCTCTGTGTATTGTGCCTGCGTGTAAGTTGCTGTAGCCGTGTGCGCCGAAAAGGCGCGCGTAGGTTTTATACATTCGGATGCTGGGGAATAAAAGATTAAAGGAAGTCGGACACGTTCTTCCCGGAAAGCATTCCCCGGGCGATTATCTCGTAGGAATCCAGGGCGCCCGCCTCGGAAAGCCTGCGCCTCAGCTGCCGGAGCTTGGAGGAAAGGGAGTGCTGGCACTTGATTGCGCTTGCAAGCGCGTCGCGCTCGTGGGCGTTTTTTGCGGCCAGCCCGCGGCACATCAGTTCCTTCTCGACGATTGGAAGCGACTTTGAAGGGCAATACAGCCGGGCGGAAAACGAGCGCTTGAGCTTCCGGGCGGCCTGCGAGGGCGGGTTCGTGTCGCAGGCTATGAATATCGGGGAATATTTCGCAAGGGACTCGAAAAGAAAGTCTCCTTGCGCGTCCTTTCTGCTTTTGATTTCGACGATTTCGCCGTCAAGGGTCATTACCGCGTAGGCGGAGGTTGAACCGGAGTCGATGCCTGCGATGAAGGACTGCAACTAATCAACCGCACAAACTCATCTTTTCTGCCCGGCCTCGTACATTGCACGGAGAATCCGTGTTTCCTGCGCTGCTGTCACGGGCTTGACTATGTACGCTCCTTTGAACGGGCCGTTGATGTTCTTCCCGTCAAAGAACGGGACGACCCTGGAGCCCGATGGCTTGTGGATTTTCCTCAACCGGGCGATTTCCTCCAAAGTCAATTGGTGGTACAGGCCCTTTTTCAGGACGCCTTCAATCCTCGTGCGGAAGGGCGCACCCGTACCGGCCACGCCGGATGGCTTGAACTCGGAGGATATTATCACCTTGCTGCCTTTTTCCAGTGGATGGCTTACAACGGCAGAGTACTTCCTGTGTTGGAAAACCTCTTCCCTTTCGACATTGCCTACGGGAAAACCAACGATTGCCTCATTGAGCGGCGCCATGAAAGATTCACCTGAAACGGGTTAGGCCTTGCGCTGAATAAAAATGGGACGCTAAAGACGGGAAAAGAGGGAAAGAAAAAGAAGGCTTGAAAAGAAAATATTGGAAAGAAAAAAGAAGAAATTGGAAGGGGAGAAATTATCCCTTCGAGCCCTTCAGGTAGAGCAGCGTGTTGAGGAACAGGTTGCGGCCCTTGTCCTGCGACACGAGGGTTGCCGGGTCGTAGGCGAAGTATACTACCTTGCCCGACAGGAGGCTCTTGCTCTCAAGCATCGCAAACACCGCCGGGTCGGTAGTGGTGTCGTCGGTTCCCTGCTGGATGTACGCAAGCACGTTCGACTCTACCTTGCTGCTCGGCACGACCTTCACCACGTAGCTTGAGAACTCGTAGTTCTTCTGGCCAGTTGGGAATATCGGGCTGTCAACCGAGACAATCTTGAACGTGCCGGTTATCGAGGTCTTCTTTATGGGTTCGTACTCGCGGGTGAAGCCGCCTATCTGCACGGGCATCACGTCGCCAAGCAGGCCAATCCCGACGTCCCATCCGACTACAGTGGTGTCGTCGTGGACCTTGGTGCAGGCGTCCTGGATTACTATCATCTTGCCGCCTGCCTTGACCTTGTCCGCGATTACCTTGCGCGCGGTGCGGTCGCAGACCTGCTCGCCTTGGAGGATGATTATGTCAAACTGGCTGAGCACTCCCGAATACACCGTGTCCTGATGCAGGTTGCCCATGTACGATACCCCGGCGACGCGGAAGTCCTCGGAGTTGAGAAGGTCCTCCATTGCCTTGGTCGGGTTGCCGATTACGGCCACGCGGATGTTGGCAGCCGGGCAGATTACCGAAAGTCCAGGGATTCCCGAGCAGTCTATGAAGTTGAACTTGGCTGCCACGAAAACCGCAAGTATGGCGATTAGAATCAAGGGTATTGAACTTTCAAGATGCTGCTCCGCGCCGCGCTTCATAAGTTAAACCTCTTTTCCTGTTTAGGGTAATAATTGAAAATGCCGCCCGCCGTTTATAACGGTTGTGCCCGATTAAAAATGTAATTTATAACCTCCCACGAAGGCAAAAGCAGGAATACCGGCAACGGGGCCTATAAACGCTTAAGAAAGTCGAATGAACGATTACGGTTATGCTGAATTTTAGGTATCGGATATACCCTTCAAAAAGACAGGCCGCCCTGGCAAACAATCAGATGCACCTGGCCAAAGAAATCTATAACCTCTTTTTAGACGAAGCTAGGCGGCGCTATGCCCATACGGGCGAGTCCTTTTCGCAGTATGATATGAACAACACGCTACGGGAATTGAAGACTAAAAGGCCAGAATTCGCGGGAATCCACTCGCAGGTCCTGCAGAACATTTCCAAGCGCGTCAGCGATGCATACAAGGCATTCTTTCAGAGAGTCAGGGAGAAAAACAAAGGAAAGAAGGTCAAGGCGGGTTTTCCGAGGATGAAAAAGTCCGTTTCATCAATGACATACCCCCAGACAGGCTTTACGTTCACGAACAACCACGCTCTGACCCTGTCGGGAATCGGTAGCATCCCAATCGTCTTGCACCGGCCACTAAAAGGAAAAGTGAAGACTTGCACTATAAAGCGGTCGAAGTCAGGAAAATGGCATGTTAACTTCTCGGTCGAAACGCCGAACAGGGTGTTTAAGAGCAATGAAATGCCGCAAGTCGGCGTGGACCTTGGTTTGAACCGTCTTGTTACCTTGTCTAATGGTGAGAGAATTGACTCGCCGAGATTCTTACGTAAAAGTGAGGAACGGATAAAGCGCTGCCAGCGGCGGATGTCGTCTAAGGAAAAAAGAAGCAAAAACCATCAACGGGCAAGGGCCGCCCTGTCGAGGGCATACGAGATGGTCGGAAACCAGCGCTCAGACTTCTTGCACAAGCTATCGAGAAAAATCGTCTCTTCTTACTCGCTGGTAGGCGTAGAGAAACTGAAAATCGGCAACATGATGAAGAACCGTTGCCTAGCTAAATCAATTTCAGATGCGTCTTGGGACGCGTTCATACAGATGCTCTGCTACAAGGCTGGAAGTGCTGGTTGCAGAGTAGTGAACGTCGCCCCCGAATACACGTCGCAGACGTGCAGCA
This sequence comes from Candidatus Micrarchaeia archaeon, assembly GCA_041663565.1. Classification (GTDB taxonomy): domain Archaea; phylum Micrarchaeota; class Micrarchaeia; order Norongarragalinales; family CAINOH01; genus CAINOH01. Next base: position 78,057 of record JBAYMJ010000001.1, read on the forward strand.
ATTGCGGCAACGCTCGCTACATCAATTTGAAGGAAAGGCAGTATTGTTGTCATAACTGCGGCCTTTCCGAGGACCGGGATGTAAACGCCGCAAAAAACATACTTGCAAGAGCTACCGCTGGACGAGCGGAAAGTCACGCCTGTGGAGAAACGCCCACTACGCTTCTAGAAAGGGAAGCGCAAGGCGTTTCATTGAAACAGGAACTACACGGGACGTCAGACTCGAATCATGGCAATTCAAGCCTGGTCTCTGGAAGCCCACGGCCTTAATCGCGGGAGGAAGTCACAAGCCTTTACGGAGGGGGTTGCGCCTGCCGGGCTACTTTTTGCCGGCATAATCCATGATGGCGCGCAGCACCTCGCTTGGCGTGGTTATTACCTTGGTCTTGCTCTTTTCGTTGCCGAGGTTGTTCACGGTCTGGAGCATGCGTATGTGCAGGCCTCCGGGGATTGCGTTCAGCTCGGACGCGGCCTGCGCCAGGCTCCTTGCGGCCTCAAGCTCGCCGGATGCCTTGATTACTACGGCCCGTTTTTCCCGCTCTGCCTCTGCTTCCTTTGCCATCACACGAATCAGGTCGTCCGGCAGCTGGATTTCCTTTATCTCGACAGCGTCAATCTTGACCCCCCAGTCCGCAGCGCGCTTTGCGACGATTTCTTGGACTCTTTTTGATACCATCTCGCGCTTGGTCAGAAGCTCGTCAAGCGTGGTCTCGCCCACCACGTCGCGGAGGGTGGTCTGTGCGAGCATCGTGGTGGCGTAGGAGAAGTACTCGACGTTGAGTATGGCGGCCTTGGTGTCGCTTACGTTGTAGTAGATGACCGCGTCGATTGACACTGAAACGTTGTCCTTCGACATGGTCTCCTGCTGGGGTATGGAGATTACGTTGGTGCGCACGTCAAGCACGTCCAGCCGGTCGACAATGGGGATGATGAGGTTGAGCCCCGGCTCGCGCACGCCGGCAAACCTGCCGAGCCGGAAAAGCACGCCGCGCTCGTACTGGTTGATTATGCGTATGGAAAGCAGCGCAACCACGATTATTACGGGTATTGCGAGGAAGATTATTGAGAAAGTTTCGAAAGCCATAGTGAATCAACCCAAACCTACTTTTTCTTCTGCCTGCCTTCCGCAGGGCCGCTGCCGCCGGAATAGTTCTTCATCACGTCAAGGGGCACGAAGAACACGACCTCGTTTGACGGGTCGGACGCAATGTCGTTCAGGCTCTGCAAGGTGCGCAGGTTGAGCGCGCCCTCCTGCGAGTTGAGCATCGCGGCAGCCTTCGAGACGACCTTGGACGCGTCGGCTTCTCCCTGTGAGCGTATCACTGTCGCGCGCTTGACGCGCTCGGCCTCTGCGGCCTTTGCCATCACGCGCTTCATGTTGTCTGGAAGCTCTATGTGCTTGAGCTCTACTCCCATCACGGTCACGCCCCACTTTTCGGAGGCCTTCTCCACTATCGCGCTTATCTTCGAGGATATCGCGTCGCGCTCGGAAAGCAGGTTGTCAAGCGGGACCTCGCCGATTACGTTGCGCATCGTGGTCTGCGCAAGCTGGGAGGTCGCGTTATACACGTCGCGCACCTCAAGCACCGAGTCGGAAACATCCGTAATCTTGTAGTAGAGCACCGCGTCCACATTGATTGAAACGTTGTCGCGGGTGATGGTCTGCTGCGGCGGCACCTCGATTACGCGCATGCGCATGTCAACCACCTGCGCCTCCTGTATGATGGGTATGACAAAGCGCAGGCCCGGCTCCAGGACGCCCGAGTACCTGCCGAGGGTGAACAGCACCCCGCGCTGGTACTCGAAGATTATGCGTATCCACCCGAGCACTATGGACAGTATCAGAAGGAACACTACGATTTCAAGAATCATTGCAATCAACCCAAGAGATTATGCCTTGAAAAAATTTGAATAAACTTGCTTAAAGAAATATCTTTTCAGATTTTTTCTGGGTCGACTTTCTTTGCCGCAAACTTGCGCGAGTTCTTCGCGACAAGCTTCTGCATCTTTTCAGCGCTGAAGTCTATGCGCGGGCCCATGTGGCCGAGCTTGATTTCCGCAACAGCTGTGCCCACCGCGAGGGCCTTCGCTATGTCCCCGCTTCTCTGGTACTCATAGACAAGCGCGCCGGTGAACGAGTCTCCTGCGCCGGTGGTGTCCACAATCTTGACCTTTGGCGCGGGGCAGTGATAGAACACGCCGTTGTCAAGCGCGTATGCGCCGTCCTTGTCCTTGGAAATCACGCGGGTCTTTCCCGGCAGGTTGCGGAGCATGTCCGCAATCCGCGTCCTCTTGGTGTAGAACATGGCCTCCTCGTAGTTCATCACGCACACGTCGAAGTGCGGGTGCAGCCGGGCAATCTTTCCTGAGAACTTGCGCAGCATCGTGATGCTTGGCGCGAAGACGATTTTCTTGCGGTATTTCCTCGCAAGCCTGACCGCGCGGTAGAACAGTCCGTAGTTCTTTTCGGACGACAGCGAGGTTATGAACACCGAGCCGCACTCCTGCACGGCCTCGGCCGGAAGGTCCGAAGGCCCGAGCAGGGCGTTCGCGCCGGGATACACCAAAAGGCTCTTTTCGCCCGATGGCGAGAGTATGCTGATGCCGATTGCGCTCTTTTCGCCGGCAACTCGCGCAAGGTAGGTCGAGCCGATTTTTCGCTTGTGCAGGTCGTTGACTATCATCTCGCCGAAGTCGTCCTTGCCGACTGCCGCGAGCAGCTCGACCTTTGAGCCGAGCAGGGACATGACGTTTGCCGAGTTGGCCGCGCTGCCGCCCGGCTCGTACTCTATCTGCGCAAGCTGGGTCTTGGATGCGAAGTTGAGGCAGAGGAAGTGCTGGACCTTGTCGAACGAGTTTATGTCGATGCTTTCGGACACCGCGGGCCGGGCGAGGAAGTCCATGGTGACCGAGCCTATGCATAGGACATCAAAACGTGGCTGGACAGGCATCTTGCGCACCGGAATTGGTTACTGATTCGCTCAATATAAACAAAGGGGAAGCGGCCAGGGCCGAGCCTTGCGAGGGAGCATTAAAATAATCGGCCCTGCAAGATTACGTTCAGGATGATGACGACTTTAACTCTGATTCGTGATGAGTGACAGGCGGACTGAAAACATATTCTGATGTGGGTGCTCGGTGCATTGGCGGACTTCGTTTCATCGTTTCTTGACATCGGCCTTGCACTATTCTCCGCGCTTCTTTTCGTGGCCGGCACGTTCAACCTAACCGGCTTCCTGCTCCAGGTGCGCTCCGGCGAGGAGGACCTCAAAGTCAAGATGCCCACTTTCCTGAACCTCATCGGCACCGCGCTGCTCGGGCTTGCCGGCTCGCTTGCGCTGATGTTCTCCGGGTATGAGCAGGCAAGGCAGGCTACTCTGCTTCTTTCGATAATATTCCTGATTGCGGGCACCTACCTCGGCCTGAAGAAGCACGCCGACAGGTACATAGGCGCTGGCGGCGAGCCCCTCAAGGTGACCTATTCCGGCACGCACGGAATTAAACGGCAGTTGCGTGCAAAGGGAATAAGGATAAAGTGAGTGACGCTTGGAACGACCCAACGACCTCAACCCGGAAATAGGGAGGATAACGAAAGAGTCCAAGCAAAGGATACAGGACCTCCCGCTAGGGCACATCCTGCCGCACGACACGGACAACCTCGTTGGCGCGTTCAGCAACATAACTTTTGCATCGCCCACGAGCAGGAATCTGGCAAGGCTCAGGAAGGTGGACCCGGAGCTTTTCAACAGGACGATTGACACGATGCAGGAAGCGCACGGCATCTACAAGGCCGGGGAAACCCGGCTGCGTGAAATCCACGACAAGCTTCCGGCCGAAGTCAAGGGAGCGTACATATCATTCCTGAACGGAAAGGCGGATTGGGAGGACTTTCTCCACACGTGCAAGAAGAACAACGTGTCGGGAGTGGACGAGCTGATGTACCAGCTTGACACCCACGCGCGCCGCAGGAGCAAACTCGAGGAAATCGTCAACGTGCTCAAGCAGGCCCGGGAAGTAGAAATGCCGGAACTGAAGCTGAAGAAAGCGATAGAAAACGTGTTTTACCCCGAATAATCCCGCGGCACTTTCAGCAGAGGCGCAATTCCCTAGCAAGGGCCTCGAACCCGAGCCGCTCGACTGCGTTTATCTCAAGGATGTCATTGGGCCTGTCCGGGTCTCCGGTCAGGAGCGCGTCGATGAGCGTGGCCTGCCTTGCTTTCTCGGGCTTCTCAAGACCGGGCCGGTTGAACACCGGGGTGACCTGCCTTCCGGATACGTTCTCCATGAGCTTGGAAGTGGCGCGGATTGCGCTGTCGCCCGAGTGCGTGCGGAAGTTCTCGCCCGAAAGCAGTATGGTCTTGTCTCCCAGCGCGTAGAAAGCCTTCATCTGGTGCCGGAAGAAAAGCAGGTATTCGAGCGGTATTGAAAAGTCCAAGAACAGGAGCGAGTCCTCGCGCAAGTTCGAGAGCTTCTTGTCCTTTGACATTATCTCAAGCATCGCGGCGTAGAACTTGGGCCACTGGTCCTCGTAGCGCTTGTACGCCTTCCTGATTTCCTTGTTCTCGCGCACGTCGTAGTCCGGCCTGTACGTGATGTGCTTGCAGAAATAGTTGGCGTTCGCAATCGAAGTCCCTACGCCGTGCTTTTGCAGGTACTTCGCGAAATTGAAGCAGAACGTGCTCTTGCCGCTCCCAGGCGGCCCCATCACTGCTATTGAAGCCATAGGGCTCTCGACCGACTCCCCATCTTACTGTCTGAATTATAACGGTTGTGCCCGAATTATAACATTATCCGTAAGGGTGGTTGCCTGCACGGGAAAAACGGGGTGGCCGGCGATGGAAAAAAAAGCACTCATTCTCAACTTCAAGGCATACGACGAAAGCGCTGGCGCGAAGGGCGAGTCGCTTGCGAAAGTCGCGGAGAAGGTCGCCGCTGACTTGGGGGCAAACATAATCATCGCACCGCCCGTAGTATGCGCATCCTACGCTCGGCTCGTAAGGATTCCCGTATTCGGCCAGACCGCGGAGATGCTCGAGCCCGGAGCACGCACCGGACACATAACTATTGAATCTATGAAGCAGTGCGGCCTTGCTGGCACGCTCATCAACCACTCCGAGTGCAGGGCGACCGAGGAGCAGGTGAAGTTTGCCTGCGAGAAGGCAAGAAAGCTAGGCGGTTTCGACGTGTGCGTCTGCGCAAAGGACGTGCCCGAGGCGGTCAAGCTCGCGCAATACAATCCTGCAGCCATCGCGGTTGAGCCTCCCGAACTTATCGGGAGCGGAATATCAGTCAGCTCGGCAAGGCCAGAAATTGTTTCCGAGTCCGTTGCTGCAATCAAGAAAGTCTCTCCCAGCACGCTTGCGCTTGTCGGCGCGGGAGTGAGCAACGCGACCGACGTTTCGACCTCGCTAAAGCTTGGCGCGGAGGGAGTCCTGCTGGCCTCGGCTTTCGTGAAGGCCAAGGACCCGGAGGCGTGGCTCCGGGACGTTGCGAAGGAACTGGTATAAGACTTTGACTGGGCGTATGTTGTTTGTTCAAAAAAAGCAAGGTCAAAAGGGTAATCGGCAGGGCGCTTGAAAAGTCCAAAGCGTCCCTGCACCTGCCAAGCTTTGCGGGGCCGGAAAAGGTGGTTGAGGAAATAGCGGAGCACTTCTCATTCCTGTTGTGGACGGGCAAGCGCATCGTAATCCCCCTTTGCCTACTGTATATAGTCACCGGCTTTCTGTTCAACGAGCACGTGCTTGGGGCGCTTTTGACCTCGTCGCTTGTCTTTCTTTACGCCAACTTTTTGCCCGACTTTGACGCGTTCTACTCCAAGCCGTCGCACAAAAAGGCAACGTGGGTTGAGGGGCGGCTCGCGCTTTTCTTCGCGCCCATAGTCATCTACTACCTGTTGTCAAACAAGATTGCGCCTTTCGACCTGGGCTCGCCGAAGGCATTCCACAGCACCAACGCGATGATTGAGTTCTCGATTTTCCTGTTCCTTGCGGGCCTGGTGCTTTACTTTTCAGTTCTCAAGGCGTTCTTCTTTGCGCTGTTCGGGCTGCTGGGCTACGCTACGCACCTTTTTGTTGACAGGAAAATCCTTTCCTAAACCGGAGCTTGAAAGAAACTCACATCTTGTCCGGCACGTTGATTCCTAGTAGCGCGAGCGCGCTTTCAAGGGTCGAGACAGTAGCGGCAACAAGCACCAGGCGCAGCTGCCTCTTTTCCTCGCTTTCGGCTTCCAAAACCGGGCTTGACGAGTAGAAAGTCGAGAACGCCGCCGCGACCTTGAGCGCGTAATCACAAACCTGGTGAGGAGCCATCGAGACCGCCGCCGAGCGCACCGCAGGCGGGTATTGCGCAATGAATTTCGCAAGCTCGCGCTCGTCTTTGGAAAGGCTTGCTGCGGAAGGGACTGCGATGGAATTCGCTGCAGTGGTCTTGGCGCTTGTTGCGATGCCTGTTGCCGTTGCATCATAACCCGCCTTCCTCAGGATGTTCTTCGCGCGCACCACGGTGTACTGCAGGTAAGCGCCGGTGTCGCCCTCGAAGCTTACCGCTTTCTGCATCGAGAAGTTGATGTTCTTCTCGGAGGACACCCGGAGTATCGCAAACTTGACCGCGCCTACCCCGACTGCGAAGGCGATTTTCTTGGCCTCCTCCGGCGGATAGCCGCGGTCCTTGATCTGCTCGAGGGCGATTTGTTCGGCGTCGTCGAGGACGTCTTCTAGGAGGAGGACGTTCCCTTTCCTTGAAGAAAGTTTCACTCCCCCTTCCAAAAACACCAAGCCGAAACCAATGTGCGAAAGCCTTGGCGTGTAATCGCGGCCCAAAAGCTCGAGGAGCTTGAACACCTGCCGGAAGTGCGTGTTCTGCTCGGATGCGGTCACCACTATGCTCTTGTCGAAAGCGTACTTGTCCCACCGCCACTGCGCAAACCCCATGTCGCGGGTGGAGTAGAGCGTGCTCCCGTTGGAGCGGAGTATGATGAGATTGGGAAGGTTCGACTTGCCCTCCAAAAGCCCGACGACCTCGCCTTTTTCGTCCTTCTTCGCAAGGCCCTTCCGTTGGGCCTCCGCAACCAGTTCCTTCCCGGGGGCGACGTATGCGCTGTCAAAGACCGACTCGTCGAAGCGTATCCCCAGACGGACATAATTTTCGTCAAACGGCGCTATGGTGAGCCTGCGGACGACGTCAAGGTTGCTTGCAATCGCCGGGTCTCCGCTCTCCATTAAGGAAATAATCTCCTGCTCGCGCGCCTTCAGCGCGGGGTCGGCTTCAATCTGCTTGGTAATCTCGACGTAGTATTTCAGCAGGTCCTTCTCGTCCTTCAAGTCGTCCGAACCGAAAGTCTCAAGCGCAAGCAGCAAACCTGCAACCTGCGCGCCTGCCTCGCACAGGTAATTCATTCTTACTACCTTGTACCCTGCGGCATCAAAGAGGTTGGCAACCGAATCCCCCAGTATGGTGGAACGGATGTGGCCTATGTGCATGGGCTTTCCGACATTGGGCGAGGAATACTCCACGATTGCGGTCTTACCGGAGAAATCGGAGAAGGAACCGTAGTTTTTGGGACCGACTGCGCCGGCCGCGGCTTGGGAAAAGAAACCGTCGGAGAGGATGAAGTTGACGTAGCCGTTCGCGGCAACCGCCTTCGAGATGTAGGCAGATTTTTGCGGGTTTGCGGCAATCGCTTCGCTTGCCGATTTCGCCACCTGCTCCGCTATGTCCTTCGGCGCCTTGCCCGCCTTCCTTGCAAGCACGAACGCAATCGTGCATGACAGGTCCGCGTCAGCTGTCTTTGAAGGCTCGACCTTGATTTCATCTTCCTTTACGGAAAAACCCGAGGCGTTTAGGCTGGACACGAGCAGGGCCTTTGCCTGCGAAACTGCCACGTTGTAAGCGTAATCCATAGAACTTTCCCCTGTAGGTATGAATTTGGCCTGCGGGATTATTTTAACCCGTGTGGCACTCGCAAACCGGCATGCACGCCACCCCCAAAGGCCCGTGCCTAAAACCGCCGGCAGGGCATTGACCCATCCCGTTTAAATTTCTGTCCGCACCCAAAATTATTCCGCATTCTAATGCAAACTATGCCTTGGAAGCTCAGTTGGGAATCCATAAACGAAAAGTTTATGCGAATGCTTAAGCCGCTTTTCAGGAAAGCACCTTTAGCCGAGACATAGCGAGGTCTCGGTTACAGCAATGAAAGGTGTTCAGATTGTTCAACAGCGCAAGCTCTCGATACAGTCGCAGGCAGGGGTCAAGCCCCGCGCCTCGCAAGCTAATTGGGTATCACAAGCACACGAGCTACGAGGAAGTCCGAAAGATTTGGATTTATTTTCTTGAGAAGGCCAGGACGGGAAACCCGCGCAACTGGGGGAAATATTACATCATCATGCGGATTCTTGACCTTGGACTTCGGGTCGGCGAGGTCGTCCGGCTCATCAAGTCAAATTTCAACTCTGATTTTACGAGGCTAATTTACATCACGGAAAAAACGCACAATGTCCACGAGCGAGTTATCCCTGACGCACTTGCCGAGGAACTGCGCGACTATGTTGAGACGCTGCCAACCAACAACGAGTTCATGTTCCCGCTGTTCGGCAACCGGAAAAGGGGCGATTACGTCTCAACAAAGAGTGTCCAGTATGAGATGATGAAGGCGCGGAAAATTCTTGGCCTAGGGGAAACTTACGCAGTAATCGACTATGGCCTGAGGCAAAATCTAAACCCGCGCAAGCCGGAACAGTTCGGCCTCTGGACGCATCGCAGGCAGAAGCTCAATCGCTTAACGCCGCACACGAATAGGCATCACGAGGCCGACCGATGGTATGACCTGACGCACGACCCCGTTGCGGTTGCGTCCATCCTTGGCATCGACCCGCAGACCGCGATGCAATCCTACATCAGCCCCAGGCAGCACCTGGAAGCACGCTACACGAACCTCATCCACCGGCCCACAGACGAAGAACCGCGCATGGACACGCGCTAAAAAGTTGCGGTATTTTTGCCGGTAAAGCTTTTTGTATTGCCTAGGGTCACCCTTGTCTTTGCATTAAGAGGTGCATTTTGATGAGCGCAATGGCAACTGTTTCAACACTCGCGAACAAGACTAGCGGGATTCTTTCTTCCAAGGGCTTGGAATACGGAGCCGCAGTAGCCGGCGGGCTCCTCGTGGGAATCTTCGACCCCCTCAAATACTTCATATTCAAGGAGGACGCGAACCTCCGCGCATTCGTTTACATTGTCGCAGGCGCGGGAGTCATGGCGCTCAACAAGGGCGCAGTCACCAACGTAATCGGCGGAAGCCTCATGGCCTGCGGCATCATCGTGCTTGCGAACAAATATGTTGTTCCCACGCTGGCTCCGATGCTTGCCGGAATAATGCCCAAGTAAATTCCCATTTCTTTTTTCCTTGAATTAAACCACAGGTGATTTTGAAAATGCCCATATCCGCCCCATCCGCTTCCAACGCAGCAGGCGTAATGAGACGCCAGACCATCTATTCCTCAGGCAGCGTGAGCCTGACAAACGCCGCGCAGGACTTGACCGAAAAGCCCATCCCGAACTACGGCGACCTCTACGCCCTCGAAGTAATCCTCAAGGTGACTGCGACCGGCACGCTTTCGACTGCAAAGACAATCGACCGCATCGTCAAGAGCCTCAACATTCGCGACAAGAACCTCAAGCCCATCTACCAGAACATCAAGGGAACCGACCTGCGCCTCCTCGAACACAAGTTTGGCCGCCTCGGCATCAACACCGCGACCAGCGTTGCAGTTGACGCCACAGTAGTAACCCGCAAGTGGTTCGTCCGGTGCTACGTCGATTCCACTGACCTTTCAGGAACCATCGGCGCAACCCTCGACTCCTACGCAGTGCTGGCCGCATCAGGCTGCACCGGAGGCACAGTCTCGCTCCAGATTGACGCGCTCTACCTGGACGGCTGCGTGGACCACACCACCCGCTACTCAGCAGTGGACATGACCTTGGTCTCTGGCTCGGCCACCTTCGGCCCCTCAGTCCCCAAGCAGGCAGTCATAACCGGCGTAGCCATCGCAGTCGGAACAGAGTCCAACTTCGTGGACATAACCATCTCGCGCGATGGCGGCACGGAATTGCAGTCGCTCACCGCTGACGACATAATCGCGCAAGAGACGCAGGAACTCGTGTCCGGCCACGTCACCAACGAATTCAAGATACCCGTCTCGAACTTCGTTGCCCAGGACAAGACCGTGTTCAACATCACGGGCGCAGGCTCGGACACCGCGCACGTCATATTCGAGTTGACGCTCTAAGCGTAGGCTCCTCTCCCCTTTTCTTTTTCCCTTTACGGGATTAGGCAGTTGGAAGTATGATGGCGATGGATTACAACAAGCCCCTGCTCGGAATGTCCGACAAGCTCGTGGTCACGGAAACAGCGCTTACTTCCAAGTTCAAATTCAAGGTTCCTTCGCTCCCAGCGAATATGTGCGGAGTGTTGTATGAAATCGCAATAGCGGCCGACTCTACCTTCATCGCCAACGGAAAACTCCAAGTGTACATCAACGGCGAGCCGCTCAAGAAAACAGCCGGCGCATCAGACTCCTCAATAGGCATCTTGGCCGGGCTACAATTCGACTTCCGGCCGAAAGGCGCGAAACTCAAGCAGGATGATGAGGTAGAAGTCTCAGCCTTCGTCTCATCAGGAACCGGCACACTCCAAGTAATGTTGGTAGGTCTTTATGTCCAAGACACGCAGTGATTACGGAATCAGCGCGGGCATCGGCTACAACCCGATAACCCAGCAGCCGACAGGCGAAGCCTCGATTGGAAGCGGCGCGGGTCTCGCAGTCATACTCATTGTCGGCGGCATCGCAGCCTACGCGCTCTGGAAACTCAACGGCGCAATGGATGCGGTAGGCAAGCCAGTTGGCGAAGTCGGTGATGCAATCGCGGACGCCGCAAAAGCCGCCTCGGACGCGGCCGCCGCAGCCTCCAAGGCAGCAACAGACGTGGCTGCCAACACTTCCAAGATAATCCAGGACGCAGAGAACAAGATTGCGCAGGACGCGGCCAACCTCTACAACACTGCCAAGCAGGATGTGGACAAGCTCGTCCAGGTGATACCGAAAGCAACTGAAACCGGTTTCGATGCTTTCACTACCGCCCTTGGATTGCTCACTGGCGTTGGCAGCGCAAACACCGCCCAGACGTTATTTAACTACTTGGCGCAGCAGGACACCAGCTTGAACAAATACGCGCAAAACCAAACTCCGAACATCGTGATTAACGTCCCGGCAAACGCCACTCCGCAGCAGGTAGTGGACGTAGCTAACCAGGCCGCAGCGCAGGGGGCCGCTGCACTGGCCGCGAATCAGGCGCAGGCGAACCTCGCAGCGGCGCAGGCTGCAAACCTTAAGGGTGTAACTTCGGCAGACCCAGCTGTCGCCAAGATACAGGCCACGCTCCCAGGCTACGGCACTGCCGCCTCGCTCGGTTCATCAAGCAACCTGAATTCATACCTGACCGGTGCGCCAGCCACCGGCCTCGCTCAATACCTGACGACACCAAGCAACACGACCTCGCAGCCGTCCTCAAACAACACCGTGGCGCAACCCTCATCTTCCAACTCACCCTCGCAATCCGGCACGGTCTCGGTTGCTGCCAACGCGCCAATAGCAGCGCTCGGCGGCGCGACCCTGGCAGCCGGAGCATCCATCACTCGCGGCGGCGTGACATACAGGGCCGGCTAAAATGGGATTCTTTTCAGTAGGCGGGCAACCGCCGGACAACGTGACGCTTGACGCCAACCTCAGCGGCCAAATGGAAATCAAAGATGGCGGTGTCTCTGCTTCCAAGCTCGGCGCGGTCGCGGATGGGGTCACGCTCGACCAGGGCGCGACAGGCACGAAGCTGCGCATCAAAGGCGGCGGCGTCGATGCCACAATACTCGCGGATGGCGCTGTCACCAACACCAAGCTCGGAGCAGCAGCAGTCACCGAAGACAAGCTCGGCACAGGCGCTGTCACCAACACCAAGCTCGGAGCAGCAGCAGTCACCGAAGACAAGCTCGGCACAGGC
>JBAYMJ010000002.1:0-89195 GCA_041663565.1 Candidatus Micrarchaeia archaeon
ACAGGGCGCATTCGAGTACATACTCATGCTCTCCGGCGTGCTGCTCATCGTCATACTCATCATATTCATCCTTCAGGGGACGCTCGCAGGGACGAACAACACGATGGCGGCACAACAGAACACGTTCAACAGCTCGGTGACAATAGACATCGTGCCGCAATACATCATCAACCTGACAGTGACGATTCCGACCGGCGGGGTCACGGGGCCCTCGTTCCCGTGCTGCGCGCTCAACAACGGCACGTTGGCATCCGGCTCGGCCACGGGATACAACTCCACCTGCGGTGTCACGGGCGGGCAGATGATGACAGCCTGCAACAGCACGCTCAACTGCCCGACAAGCAAGTTCGACAGGAAGACCGGCAAGTGCGTGTAGCCGCCTTGTTTTTCCATTTCTTAGGTGATTAATTGCAAGGACGCGGCCAAGGCGCATTCGAATACATACTCATGCTCTCAGGAGTGATGCTTGTCGTGGTGATGATACTGCTGATACTGCAAGGCAGCGTGTCGAACTCAAACAACACGCTTGCGGGCAACCAGAACAAGTACGGGGACGCGATTGAAATCCAGTTCGTGGGCCACCGCACGCCGAACCTTTACGTCGCCGAGGCCACGGGCGGCATCACCAACCCGCCGTGCTGCGCGAACCAGGCGACCGCCGGGCTGCGGTGCGAGGGTCCGAACGGGGCGGCAACCAACGTGACATGCACCCCCGCAACGCTGTCCTGCTCATCAAAATACTTCAACAACGCCACCGGCGCGTGCGGCTAGGCACACGCGGAATTACCTTAGGACGGGACCATAGCCGGCCCAATGCCGGCAGCGAGGAATCAAGATGCGACGCGGACAGGAATATTACGGCATAATGCTCGTGTGCGTGCTGGTCCTCACCATAGGGACGATATACCTGCTGGCGCGGGCCCCGGCCTCGATAAACGCGACGATTTCCCAGACGCAGAACCACGTGGCTGACGGGAGCATCAGGGGGATAGTGGGCGAGGCTGGCGCCAACCTGCTCGTGCGGTCGCGGACCGGAAACATCGCGCAGGACTCCGCGATACCCTGCTGCGCCAACGCGGCCTCAGGCGGGTGCGGCGAGGGAGTTGCCAACTGCACCTACGCAGAAGGCGCTGCGGGGCTTGCGTGCTTTTCCCTGCTCTTTGACACCGAGACGGGCTCGTGCGCGTAGCCGCATGTGCCCAAAAGGCGCGGGGGCGCCGTAATGCCGCCTTTGCCTTCCGCAAGGGTATTAAGCGCAAAAAGAGTAAGCAAATACTTATGACGAGAAGGCGCCTCGGACAGCGCGGGCAGACCTCGACGGAATACATGCTGCTCATCGCGCTCGGCTTGACAGTAGTAATCATCTCGATATCCATAGCGACGCAGATGAAGGACATGACCGACACCCTCCTGGTCCGCGCGCAGATTGAGCGCGACGCCACGATATCCATGATCGTGCGCTGATTACTGTTTTCAAGCCTCAAAAACAATAATAGACACGCGAGGCCACACTATGTTCGACCTTGATATGGCCGACTTCCTGTTCTTCGCATCTGCAGCCGCTTACTGCGCCGTCGCGTGCTACACCGACTTGGGAAAAAGGCTGATACCCGACTGGCTCACGTACGGCGGCATCGCCTTCGGGCTGGTGCTGGGCGCAATCAACTGCGCGTATCTTGGGACTGCGTTCACGCTCCAATATGCGCTCATGCTTGCCGTTTCGCTTGCCCTCGGATACTCGCTGTTTCTCATCGGCGTGTGGGCCGGCGGGGACGCCAAGCTGTTCTGGGCGTTCGCCGCGCTCCTTGGCGCAGCCGGCCGCGCCGATGCACTACTGCCGGTTGTGCTGTTTGCCGCCTCGGCGCTCCTGTTCCTCGCGGCCACGCTCCTGCTGAATGCGAAAACCATTCTAAAGAAGAGAAAGGAATGCGAAAGGATTGCGATTGAGACTGCGGGAAATGCAGCTGGCGGCGCGTCTGTTGCCGCGCTTTTTGCAGGCGGCATCGCGGGCGACCTCACGCTGGTTTTGGCGGTTGCCGCTGTCTTTCTCCTTGTGAGGCTGCCGAAATACTCCTGGGCCGCGGTGCTGCTTGTCGCGCTTGCGGTGAACGCCGACGCGACGGTGGTGGCGTTCCCTGCTGCGTTTGCCTTCGCGTTCATCCTGGGGACGGTTGCAAGAATCTGCGTGGAAGTCATAGCGCCAAGCCAGTCTTACAAGGTGCGCGCAAGGGACCTGGAGGAGGGGATGCTTCCCGCGTACACGGTCATCGAGAAGGCGGGCAAAGCGGTGCTGTTCAAGCCTAGGCTCGACTTTGGAAAGATGCTGAAGGTGGCGGGCAACGGAGAGGCAGGCGTGCAGGAAATCCTGCAAAAATCCGGGCTCCTGCCGCCTGCCGGGTCGAAAATAATCGCGGATTCCTCGGATGCCGGCGGCCTGGGCGCTTCGCAATTGCAGAGGTTAAAAAAGCCGGGATTTGTTAGATGGTTGCAGGTGCGCAGGACCCAGGCGTTCGCGCCAATCCTGTGCGCGTGCTTTCTTGCGGCGCTTGCCGGGTTGCTCTGAAGGTAGTTATAGATGCGCGGACAGGTCGGGCTTGAATTCTTCCTCATACTTGGCTTCTGCCTTGTCATGCTCACCATACTAATATCCAACTCAGAAAAGCAGCTCACCGAGAACGAGAAGCTCGACTCTGCTGTGCTTTCCCTTTCGGCGCTAAACGCGGTGTCGAACGCGGTCAACACCGTCGCGATACAGGGAAACGGCGCGCAGATGACGGTGAGCGCGTACATACCCAAGAAGGCCAAGTGCTTCCTTGAGACTTCGGAGCAGCGGCTTGCGTGCGACATCGGCGACGCCTACGGCAGGCGCGTGTACGGGATGCGCCTCATGGCGACTCCGGACACGATAAACGACGCTTGCTATACGGTCTACGGCTGGATGGACGTGACCGTGAAAAAGTCGTTCGGGAGCGTTGAAATCTTCTGCTCGATGCAGACGTGAGCTGTGGGACCTGCATGTTCTTTGGAAGGCACGGCAAACGGGCGCAGACTTCGGTGGAATACATGATGGCAATAGCGATGACCATCGTGCTTGTAGCGGCGATAATGGTGACTGGGTTCAAGGAACTGGAACTTGACCTTTCGCTTTCGGCAGCCCGGATGGGCGGCACGGACTTCACCGCCAAGAGCGGAAACTACACGCTCGGAAGGATAGACTTTACTATCAACGACACGCAGAACCTGGTCAACGTGACCCCGCACTTCTACCTGCGCGGCGCAAGCTCGGTTTCGGACGCGGACAGGGCCTACGCAAGTGCGCTGTGCTTTCTGAAGATGCGCAGCGTGTTCAGCCCAGGCGAGGCGAACCTGACTGCGGACTACTGCTTCGACGCCCCGTACAGGCGGTACTGCGTGACTCCCGTTATGATTCCTGCATAGGTGAATTACATGAAGCTCTTCCCAACGGACGACATCTCAAGGTTCCAGGCGTTCTCGCTGCTTTTTTTGGTGGCGCTCCTTGCCTCGACGTTCATAGGCACGGTCGCGTTCGGGGTCACGCTTGCGCTTTTTGCGGTGTTGTGCATATCCCTTTCCCGGCCGCTTTCGGCACCGCAGAGGAGGCAGGCCTACGCCCTGTTCTGCGTGTTCGCGCTCCTTGGCGCGGGCGCATTGGCTGCAGGTAACGTGATTTCCTCGCCGGAGCAGGCGCTCGGGTTCATGCCGTTCCTTGCAATCGGCTTCCTTGCACTCTATGTGATAGTGAAACTGTACGTGGTGAGCTGGGAAGTGGAGTGCAAGGTCGTCGGTTACTCCGGAGGGTACGCGATAGTGGACGTCGCGCCTTCGGTGCTTTCGGTTGTCCCCGCGGGGATACTCGCCGTGAAAAGCAGGCCGGTTGCAAAGGGAAAAAAGGCGCGCCTTTTGTTCAAGCGCAAGCTGTTCGGCTCGGCGCCAAGGCCGTCGGGACTTGAGATTAGCGCCTGAATTTTTCCAGCGGCTAAACTCGTTGTTGCATCCTGCGGTTAAATCGTAAAGCGGCGCCAAGCAGTTATTGTGAAGCCCAAGACCTGCCTCCTTGTTTTTTCCGTCTGCCTTCTTTGCCTCGTGCTCAAGGCGCGCAGCGCGGAGATTTCCTACTCATCCTCGCTGGACGGGCTGCCGCAATACGCGCAGGTGGCCTCGACTGGAGGGATAGTGTACCGTTCGCAAACAGGAGGCGCGATGCTTTGCATGGGAGGGTGCGTGCGTCTCTACGGCTCGAACGCGCCCAACGGGAGCAGGGCGAACGTGATTGGCGTGTGGACCGGAAGGAAGGACAACTCCATCACGGTGGTGAGGGAAAGCTGGACCCGGCCCAAATCCTAGTGTTCTTCTTTATCGCAACGGCCGCGGGCTTTGCAGGCTACTACGTGCCCCTTCACTTCAACGCGCTCCTTTCGCTTCTTGCCTACGGGATTTCCGACGCGCAGTCCGCAACGATATTCGTGTTCTGCCTGACTTTCTCCTGCCTTGCCTGCTCACTTCTTTCCCTGCGGCAGGGAAGGAAAAACCGCGACCTGGAACTGGCGATTGCAGGAGGGTATGCGGCGTGCGCTGCTGCGGTGCCGCTTCTTTTCCTTGCGGTTCCTGCGATATACTCTGCTGCCAGGCCGTTCCTGTGGGCCGTGCTCCTGCTCTTGTGCGCGGCGCTGGTGCTGCGGGACGAAAACAAGAAAGCTGCTGCGCTGGTGATGGCCGCAAGCGGCTGCCTCGGCTTCCTCGTGCTTTTCTTTTCGCTGTGCGACAACGCGCTGCTTGCGCTGTTTTCGGGATTCTTCGGCTTTTCGTGGGAAGAACAGCAGGCGCAGGAGACGCAGGGCCTCGGCTGGCCCGTGCTTTTCGTGCCGCTTGTCGGGATGTTTTTGGTGATGCTTCCTGCTGCAACACCTTTCCTTGCGCAGCCGCTTCTTTCGGCAGCGCTCCCGCTTGCAGGAGCCGGGCAGTCCGCCGCGCTTGTTGTCGGAAAGGCGCTGTACGACCTGTGCTCGGCATTCGCAATAGGCCGCGGCCGCTCGCAGGGCTCGGTGATGCTTGCAGATGCAGGCGCGGACGTTTCGTCGGTCTTTCTTGGGATTGCGCTGGGCTTCGTATCCCTTTTGTGCGCAATCGCGTTCTGCAAAATCGCGCCGAGGCCGGGCAACAGGACAAGAAGGGTCGTTGCAACTGCCGGCAAGGCTGTGCTTGCGTGCCTCGTGCTGTTTTCGTGCGGATTGTGGGGGCTGCTGATAGCGGTTGCGGCTGCGGCGATATCCGAATACGCCTCAAGGGCGGGGACGCACCGCGGCATGTGCCTAGGCAGCCTGTACTGCCCCGCAATCATATACCCCCTTGGGCTTGCGCCGCTGCTCGCCCGGCTGGTGCTTGGGTACTGAGGCTGTGGATGCGTAGCGGCAACGTGCAAAAGTGCAACGGCAATGCGCAATAGCGCAACGCACGCACGCGCTCCCACAACCCTCTTCCCGGTTCCGCCGCCTAAATCCCTTTCGGCAGTTTTTTATCGTGCGCCGCAATACTCCTTGCGATGAGGGGACAGATGGCGCTGGAGTTCTTCTTTGCAATAGCACTAGTCTACCTTTCGGTCTCCTGGCTCGTCAACTACCTCAACGCAGGGTACGACTCCGGCAGGTACCTCACGCTGCGCGAGGAGAAGATGGTCGCAGCAGAGATTGCGGGCATCGCAAACAGCGCGTGCAGCCTGAACCTGAGCGCTACAATCAACGCGCCGTGCATCAAGTACCTTGGAAGGCCGGCAACATACTACATATCAGCCGACGGCAGCTGGATAACGGTAAACGCCTCCCGCGCACCCGAGCCTGCAGGCGCCAGGTCGCTTTGCCAAGTCTACGCAAACCTGACTGCGTACAACGCCACCTCGGGCATGTTCGAGCAGCAGCAGATGGCCTGCAACGCCACGACCGGCGAGGGCACGCAGGTCTGCATCTACGCCAACGGCACGGGAAGCGTGCGGATGGCGATGGGAAGGTGCACGTCATGAGCCGCAGGTATTGCCGCGCACAGTTCTTCTCTGCAGACTTCGTGGTCGCGACGGTCACGCTTTGCTTTGCATTGGGGGTGCTTCTGCACTCCGGCCAGCTCTCGCTTGACAGCCTCTCAAGGTACGGCCAGCACGACAACAACATCGCCGAGACCGTAGCCGCAAGCATTGCAAGCCCCGCTGCGGCGCCGGTGCCGCAGGCAAGCATCCCCTACACTTGCTGGGAATTCGACAACGGCACGAACTCCACGCCCAACTGCGCGTCGGTAATCGACGGCGCCGGCGGATGCACTAGCCGCAAGATGGACATATATTCCGCAAGGAGGCTCGTCGCCTGCTCAGGCTCTGCGTGCCTTCTGACAGTGAAAAGCTGTGACGTGATGCTGCAATGAGAAGGGCCTTCGTATTCACAGCCGACGCGATATTTGCGCTGATGCTTTTGGGTTCGGTCGCGATGATGTTCTCCATCTACTCCACCCAGACGGAATACGCGGCAAAGACGACGCTCTTGCAGGCGCTGGCCTACGACTATGCGACGCTGTCGCAGCCGCCAGCCAACCTAACCAACAGCACATTCACCACAAAGACCGGGCTTTATGCATTCACGCGCGAGGAGGACATACCGGCCGGGAGGCAGCTTGTCGCAGCCGCCACGAGATACTCCTACAACAACTCGTGCAACGCGATGGACTGCGGCAAAAGCTGCAGGATAACCAAGGACGACGCAATCAATGCGACTGGCTCCGGCTGCCTGAAAAGCCAGGTGCTCGGGGAGTACGGGATAATACGCACAAAGGCATGGGTGGCCACTCCATGAGGGGAATGTTCTCTTTCGCAGTAGCGATAATCGTGGCGCTGGTGCTGTTCTACTTTGCGGCAAGCGTGGTGTCGCTTTCGGAATACCACGCCGCAGGCCAGAAGCGGCTCCAGCTGCAGGTGCTTGCGCAGGCGTACAACGACACGCCCGCAGTCTACGACGACGCGGTCATCGACGCCATACTTGACTCGGCATACTCGTCGGGCACGGCTTCTGCCTGCAACCCGAGTGCGGCCGGAAGCCTTGCGGACGCGCTGGCCGCACGCGCACAAAGCTACGTGTCCGGCGCCACTGCCAACCTCACTGCAGCGTTCGACAATACTGCGGTGCCTGCGCTGGCCTGGTCGGCATCAAGCCTGTCCGTCCAATCCGGGTCCAGCCAGACCCTCACGCCATCGTGCTATACGAACGGGAGCCTCCTGATGAGCCTCACAACCGCAACTGTCGCGTTCCCGCTCAACGTCACTTCCCAGGACGGCTCCACTGGCGCGTTTTCAAGGCCGTTCAACCGCTCCTACGACATCCTGGTCAACTACTCGAATGCGAACAGGTCGTTCACCGTGCTCGTGCGCCGCGACGGGAACGAACTGCGCTGCGTCAACGTGGCGTGCTGAACAAGCGGCAGAGCGCACCAAAACGATTAAATCGGCTCGCAGACACTAAAGGTTTCGGGGTAAAGACAACGTGAACCGCAGGCCGGTTACTTTCGCAATACTCGTCGTCATCGTTCTTGTAGCGATTGCCATGCTGACTGCCCCTTCGCAGAACTTCTCATTCACGCAGAAGGACGCGGTTGACGCAAGCCTGAAGGACGCCCAGCAGTTCGCATCGGACAGCTACCCTGGCACCGAAACTTACATCGAGGTCGCGTCGGCGTCAAACTCAACTGGCAAGTGGAAAGTCGAGATGTTCCTTTCAATAGCCCCGCACTCGAAGTGCCCAGCGATGCAGAAGCTCTATTATGAGCTGTTCCCGGTGACCTTGCGCAACGAGACGGTCGTGGCCGCAAACTACTGCAACGCCCGGCCCATAAGCGTGGCGCCGGACGCCATAGCCGACTCGTACGCAGGCTCGCCTGCGGTAAGGCAGGCAGGGACGATGGGGTACCTTGCGTGCGCATTCATGCTTCCCATAACGGACGGCCAGGCCGCTGCCAGGTACTGCCCGGCAATTGACGCGGCCGCCATCTCCGACTTTGCCTCCAAGAACGCGCTCAAAAACGGCAACTGGGTAGTGCAGTGGTACAAGAAATCCGCAAACAACTACCTCGTCGGCCTTGACTCCGCAGGGGCAGTCCTTGCGGAAGGCGACTACGCGCCCGGCAAGTAGCTGCCTTGCAGACCCCGGTTTTTATTTCCAGCCAGCGTAAACCCGGTTATGGAAAACGCGCGCAGGGGCCAGACCGCAACCGAGATGGTGATGATTGTCGCGTTCATAGTGCTTGCGGCCACGATTGCAATCATCCTTGCAAGCAACACCGTTTCCAGCTCGGCAAACACCATAAGCAACATCACCATCTTCCCGAAGTAGAGTGGGCGATGTTGCGCTTTCCGGCCTATTCGTAGTAGTATTCGCCGGACTTCTTCTGCTCTGCATCCTTTTGGCTTCCTTCCTTGTTGGCCCGCGGCCTGCCTGTAGCCTCGTCGCGGCGGAAGGTTATCTCGAACGACTTGAGGAAGGAGTTCATCCCCTGCCGCATCGCAACGGGCGCGCCTGCAACACCCTCCACCGAGGGCGTGCCTGAAAACACCACCAGCCTGTCGGAGACCGAGTCAACTAGCACCAGGTCGTGGTCGATTACGAACGCGTTCCTTCCGCTGTCGGCAATCATCCTGCGCATTATCTCGGCAACGCGCAGCCGCTGCTCCACGTCAAGGAACGCGGACGGCTCGTCGAGCAAGTATATGTCGGCTTTGCGCGAGAGGCAGAGCGCGACGTTCACCCGCTGGAGTTCTCCACCTGAAAGCAACTTGACCTGCTTGTCCTCAAGCTCGTCGATGGACAGGGCGGTGCGCAACTCTGACGCATAAACCGCGGCATCGAACGCGGGGTCGGACGCGAGGTAGTCGCGGACGTTGCCGTCATAGTCCTGCGTAAGGTACTGCGGCTTGTAGGAGACCGCCCTTTTTCCAAGGCCCACCAAGCCAGCGTCGGACTCCAGCTCGCCTGCGAGCATTTTGATGAACGTGGTCTTGCCTACGGCGTTGGGGCCAAGGATGCCGATGATTTCGGACTCGTGGACCTTTCCTGCCTGTGCGGACATCCGAAAGCCCTTGAAGGTCTTTTCGCACGAGGGGTACTCGAATGCTGCAAGGCCCTTGCTCTGGTTGAGGTGGCTTGCGGTTGAGAACTTGATGTGGTGGTCGCGGAAACGCACGTTCTCCTCCGGAAGGTAGCCGGCGAGGAAGTCGTTGATTCCGTTTCGTGAGCCCTTGAGCTGGGAGACGACTCCGTACGCGCCGCGGGTGCCGTAGAGAACGTGCACGTAATCGGAAAGGTAGTCAAGGAGCGCGAGGTCGTGCTCGACTACAACCATCGGCTTTGTCCCGGATTTTTTCTTGATTGCCTTTGCGGCCTTGAGCCTCTCGCTTACGTCCAGGTATGAGGACGGCTCGTCGAGGCAGTACACCTGCGCGTCCTTTCCAAGGCAGCATGCGATGGCAAGCCGCTGGAGCTCGCCTCCCGAAAGCTGGGCGGTCTTGCGGTCAAGTATTGCAGTGAGATTGAATTGGGTGCAGATTGAATTGAAATCGTCGGCGTTCGGTATCGTCGCGGACAAAAGTTCCCTTGCAGTAGTCTTCGAGGACGCAAGCCTGTTGACGTCCTGCAGCTTGTGCGAAAACGAGATTTTGCCGTCCTTGAGCCTCTGCAGGTAACCCTGGATTTCCTGCCCGCGCACTGCAAGCTTGATCTGCTCAAAGGATGGCGGGTGCACGTAGTTTCCCATGTTGGGCGAAAGGCTTCCGCGCATCAGGTTCACTGCTGTGCTTTTCCCGATGCCGTTTACCCCGATGATTCCGACTACCGCGTTTTCCTTGGGAAGCAGGAAGCCGTAGAGGCGGAAGGTGTTGGCGCCGTACTGGTAGCTTGGCGTGTCAAGCTCGCCCACGAGGTTGACTATCTTTATCGCGCCTTCCTGCGCGCGCTTTACGCACAGCCCGCAGCCGGTGCACAGGGACTCGTCGATTACTGGCAGGCCCTCGGCATCAAGGCTTATTGCGTCGCGGCCCATGCGCACCTCGGGGCAGGCGCGGACGCACTCGTATGCAAGCTGGGGCGAGTCGAACTTCTGCCTGTCGATGACCGCTATGCGGCGCTTTTGGGCCATTTTACGAACAACACTAACTCCTATAATTGGGTGTAGAATAATAGTTCTTCAAGCCTAAGATAATTAACCTGTTCGCAACTGGGGAATTTCGATGAGGATAATACATTTCGACGGGGCGGAGGGAACGCTCAAGGCCGAGGCGCGGAACCTTGAGGACCTCTGGTATTTGTCGATGATTGTGACGCCGGGCGCAAGGGTAGCCGGCCGCTCGTTCCGCCGGTTTGTCACCGCTGGCGAGGGCGAGCGCGCAAAGTCAGGAGAGAAGAAGCCAATCCACGTCGTAATCTCGGCGGAGCAGGTCGAGTTTTCCGAGTCCGCCAACCGGCTTCGCGTCACTGGCAAGATAGTCAGCGGCGAGCCGGAGGAGTTCGTGCAGGCCGGCGCGTACCACACGCTTGACGTGGAGGTCGGAAGCGTAATCACCATTTCCAAGGAGATGACCGAGTTTGACCGCCAGATGATTGACGAGGCGAAGAAGAGCGCCCGCGCAATCAAGGCGGCGATACTTGCGCTTGACGACCGCAAGGCGACATTCAGCGTAATCACGAACTCGGGAATCAGGCACAAGGCAGAAATCGAGAGCGGCGCAAGCAAGCGCGACCTGAAGGGGTTCGACGAGGCCAAGAAGGGATTTTACTTCGAGCTTTACACGCTCCTCTCGCAGGCCGAAGCCGAGGCGCTCATCGTGGCCGGGCCGGGCTTTGCGAAGGACGAGTTCGCAAAATACGTCAAGGAAAGGGATGGCAAGCTCTTTTCCAAGATACGCATCGAGCACTCAAGCACTGCCGAGCGCAATGCGGCATCCGAGCTCCTGAAGCTGGGCGCGATAAGCAGGCTGATGGAGTCGCAGAAGATGCAGGACGAGTTCGACGCGCTTGAGAACCTGAAGAAGTCCGTTGCAAAGGACGACGGCTACTCGGTGTACGGCCCTGCGGAAGTCGCAAAGGCAGTTGAGTCCGGCGCAGTGTCGGAGCTTTTTGTCTTGGATGAAATTGCAAGAAAGGACGCAGCAGCCCAAAAAAACATCCGCGCAGTTCGCAACGCGGGCGGGAAGATAATCATATTCAACGCGCAGGACGAAGCTGGCGCGGAATTCCGGAGCTTCGGAATAGCCGCGATGCTGCGGTACAAGACTAACTATGGATAAGCTGCATAGGGAGGACGCGGCTGACTCCAGAATCGCGGACTGTGCATCAACCTAACAAACTATTTCTTTTCCTTGAAAAAATCAAGGTACGGGTCGACAAAATGCGACCACAGCTGGGCGGGGTTCTTCACCGGCACGGGCTGCTTGCCCTTGTCCAACGCGAACAGTTCGGGACAATATCCTACTGCCGACTCCGAGAACTCCTGCTCAAGGGACGACCGCAGGAGCTGCCCTGCAAGGTCGGGCCGGTTGCACAGCAACAGGAACTTGTAAAGATAGGGGTTGTCGCGCGGCCAGCACACGAAGCCGTGGTACTGGCCGTCGTCCTCGAATCCATCCTCAAACCCCGCTCCTGCGCGGGCCGGGATTCCGAAGGCCAGGCCGTTGCGGTAAACGAGGTTCTGCTGCACGGAGCCGAATGCCCTTGAAAGTTCGGCCTTGCGGAACAGGTGCGGGACAAGCGAGTATGCGGCGACGGATGCGCTTGAGAATGACGTGTCGCGGAGTGCGAACGGGTCCCTTGCGGAAGCTATGTGCGCAAGGCCGCCGCCTGCCGAGAAGACCTCGTAGAAGTTGCGCTGCGAAAGCCGGTAGAGCCAGTCAAGCTCGTTTTTGCGCGGCAGCGAAAGCCTCGAGGCGTGGCGAAGGAGCGCAACCCACAGCGCGTTGACCTCGACAAGGAGGTACCTTGCCTGTGCGGCATCCCACTGCTCCTTCAGTGTAGTGCCTAACCACCGCAGGGGTATGCGCCGCGGGACGGGCGCTTGCGCCCCGCCAAACTCAATCGTGCTGCACGAGTCCATCCACGAATAGTTCGCGGGGCAGGAGAGCAGGCCGTAGTCGAGCGCAACCGCGTGCTTTCCGCCGGATGCCTGGCAGAGGAACCTCTTGAGGGCGTGCGAGACTGCCTCCGCGACCTGCGCATCGCCGGACAGCTCGTAATACCTGCAGCCGCAGAGCATGCACAGGAGCGTCGAGTCCAGGCCGTTGCTTGCCTTGTCGCCTGCGCCGCCGATGCGCGTGGGAATTATCCCCGCGGGGTCCTGCATCGAAAGCCCGGCAAGTATGAGGCTTCGCACTTTGCCGGGTTCGCAACGGAAGAAGAAATTGAAGTTCGAATGGAGCGCCTCGAACGCGTCGCGCAGCCACAGCTGGCGGAACCACATCGAGCCCGCGTCGAAGCCGCGCACTCCTGCGGCCTCGAAGTCGAAGTTGTGCGCGAGGTCGTACATGCGCCACGCAAGCCTGCCGCTTTCCTTTTCGCCCCACAGCGCCTTTGCAGCGGCCAGCTCGCCTGAAAACTTGGCTGCAATGGCGTCCAAGTCGGCGGACTGGTGCGCGGTTGAAAAGCTGCCGGGCTTTTGCGGCTCCTGGCCGGAGAGGAACGCGGTTGCAACCAGGGTCGCGTCTTTTCCCTTCAAGGCAATCCCAATTTCCCCGGCTATCCTCGACGTCGCCCTGGCTGGCTTTGGGACGAATCCGGAACCTGCATTTTTCCTTTCGCCAAAGCCGAGCTTGCAGTCCCACTGCTGGAGGACGTCCAGGGGGATTGCGCGAATCGCGGTTTCGGAGCCGAACCCCACGCACGCCAGCGGCGAAGTGCACAACAGGGATTTGTCTTCAGTGGCAACTGCGGAAATGTCCTGGGTGCAATCGGCAGAACACGCAGGTGAAAGGCTTATGAGGGGCCTGACGATTATCTCCGCGTCTTGGGCAACATCATCCGCTGCATTGATATGGAAACGCGTGACCAGTGCGGGGTGCACTCCGTGCGAAAGGAAATAGGCGACTTCAAGGATTCCTGAACCGGATTGCGAGGAGAATGAGTAGGAATAAGTCGCACTCCACGGCGTTACATTTACTGCCTTTGGTGAAAGCTCGATGGGGTTTTTTGAGCCGTCCAAAAGGCCGATTGCGTAGGCGTCGAGTATCTTGTACGGGCTGCCTGAAAGCAGGGCGCTGAACCCCTCGCACAGGTAGTCGCGGTTGGGGCAGTAGAGGTCGCCGAGCCGCGCGGAGAACGCGGACCAGCAGGCTTCCGAGGACTTGTTCCGGATGAGCGTGCGGCTTGTGCGAAAGGGGTCTTCGCCGTTTTCGCCGCAGGAAAGTTCCTCGACAAGCTCCTGGTCCAAAGTGCTATGGCATCTCGTTGCGTCATCCGGTTATCTTGAACCGGAAGAAAAGCGGCCTGTCGCCGACTATCTCTATCTTGTTCTCCCGCGCAAGCCAGCCGAGCGCAGCGTAAAGCTCGGAATCCGAAAGCTTCGTGGTGCGCTTGAGCTGGGCGATATTTTGCGGGCCTTGCGAAGACAACGCGGTCCACACCACGCCGGCCTTGCACCCGAAATACTCCTCTACCCTTACAGTCATGTACAAACTACCCCTTTTTGTAAAACGCTCTTTGATGAGAATGATTGCGGCCCGCCCTGCGGTAGCACTCGTGCACGCGCAGCACGATGTAGTGCCAGTCGAAGTACGGCGACTGCACGCGCTCGGCGCCTCCCTTGGAAATCCTCGCCCGCAGGGCCTCGTCGCAGCAGGACATCGATATTATCCTTGCGAGGTGGTCCGGCCGCAAGGCGAACTGCGACGCCATGGGCGCCTTGAAGCCGTTCACGCCGTTGCGGATTACCTCGTTCATGCCGCCGTTGGCTCCGACTATCACAACCGGGCCCTTCGTCCCGTTCTCCTCGCAAGCCATATCTGCTGCGAGAACTTCCAGCGTGACCAGGCCGAACGGCTCGTAAAGCGAAGGGAGCGCGACAACGTCCGCCGCGCACAAGAGCGAGCGCTTTGCGGAGTCGGAAAGCCAGCCGTTGTGAACCGCCACGCTTGACTCCAGGCGCATGCTGCGTATGCGGGCCATCAGTGCGTCGTAGTCCGCACCGGACATGTTGCTTGATATTACGAGCCCGACGTCCTTTGCGCGCAACTGACCCATTGCAACGAGCAGCTCGTCGATTCCCTTCCTGCGCTCGGGCCTTCCTATGAACAGCACGTAGCCGTTCTTTTGGAATATGCCGCGAAGCATCTCCCTGCCCTTGAATATGTCCGCAAGCTGCACGCCTTTCCACGGGGCGAGGATGATGCCGTTGGGGACGCCCGCGCAGTACTCGCCGACCATCTCCAGGCCGTCGGACTCCAAGAGCAGGAACTCCTCGAACTTCTCGTCGCGCTCCTCCTGGAGCGCAAGCCATCCTTGGGGCATCCTCGGTGCAACCTCCGCACAGATTTGTTTTTTGCGGCCTGCAAGGTTGAAAAGCTCGAACTTCATCTCCGAAATCGACACGCCCTGGATGAAGTCCGCTGTCGCAAGCGCGGCAGCCTCGATGTCGAGCGGGGCAGACACCGCGTCCGGGTTGCCGAGGCTGCGGCCGTACTCGCCCGAGTGGAACCTGCACAGCAGCGGCTGTCCGAGCTTCTCGCGGCACAGGAACCCTGCAGGGAACGCGAGCCAGTCCTGCGCATCGATTACGTGTATGTTTGCGTTGAGCTTTCGCTGCATGAAGTCCGCGACTATGGGCGCGTACTTCCAGAACGCGGCCAGCGTGCGGTAGTAGGAATCCTGCGAGGAGCGCTCGGAGCGTATGCGGTACTTCTCGTAAAGCTCGCCGTAAAACGAGTTGCCTTCCTCCACGGGCATCCTCACCTCGAGGAAATAGCAGGTCACGCCCCCGCGCTCGGCCTTGTGCACTGAAAGCTGCGGGTATGCTATGGTAAGCTCCGCGAACTTCTGCGCAGGCACCAGGTCGGAAAGCGGCAGCGCCGGGTCGTGCATGGCAAGCACTATGGGCTCGTACTCGGTCTTTCCCCGTGCATGCGCTTCCTTCCAGGACGCCAGGAGCTCGGTTGCAAAGCGCGACAGCCCGCCAACTGGCCGCTCGAGCTCGGTAATCAAAAAAAGCGCTGCCTTGCTTTCGCGCTCCGGAGTTGCCTCTGCGTGCTTGTGCTCAATCATGCTAATTGGTTCCCCTTGTCAGTTCCTGCCCCACACGAGCTGTCGCGGCATTATCGCCATTGCCCGGGCTTTCGCATTGCGCCGCACCCTGTGCCCTTGCAATCTTGCCTTCGACCTGGCTCTTGAAGTCGGTGATTATGTTCATGAAGCTGATGAAGTTGTCGTATGGCCCGGAGTCCTTGTACGGCGAGAAGTAGTTATGCACCTCGCGGTCGGACATCCCCTTCGTCGAAAGGTACATCAGGTGGTCGGAAGTCTGGAGCCGGCGGTACGCCTCCCAAAGCTCGGCGTCGTTTGCCTTTCGCAATTTTGGCAGGAGCCCCTCCAATTCCGAAAAGCACGCGCGCTGTATCCGGTTTCCAAGCCAGGTACTGGTGTTGCGCTCGGCGTCGGCCCACGAGATTTCGCTTGGCACGCTTATGGTGTCGCAGGGCGGAAAGCTTGCGGCGGCCTCGGTGATTGTCGAGAATGAAAGGTTTTCGTGCCTGTTGGCCTGTTCGGGAAGGTGCGCAAGGAAGTCAAGTATCCCCGTGTCCTTCCAGTGGTGCTCGCCGAAGGTCTCGTAGTCCATGAACAGGTTGATTACCTGGCCGGGCGTTGCGGAAAGCCACGTCGCGTACTTGTCTGCAGTCAGCGGCCACTCCTTCCACGACTTTGCCGAGAACCGGAAGCCAACGTCGTCTGAGAGCTTGTAGTTGCGCATCAAAAGCCGAAGGCTCGTGCAGCCCTGCGGCCGGTAGACGTAATTCGGCGACCTCCAGCCGAGGATGCGCTCGACTCCCTCGGTGATGATTGCCTTGTAACCAAGCCCCTCCACTGCCTGCGCGATGCGGTCGGAATAGATTGCCTCGGTGTTGCGGAAGCTCTGCGGCGCAACCCCAAGCAAATCGCGGACCATCTGGTTGTGCATCCGCACCTGCTCGGAAAACTCGGACAGGTCCGCGTAAAGCGAGGAAAGCGAATGATAGAAGGTCTCGTCAAGCACGTCAACCCGGCCTGTTGAGCAGAGGCTGCGGAACGACTCGACTACCTCTGGCCGGTATTTCTTTGCCTGCATCAGGAGCGTGCCGGTTATGCTCAGCGAGAACCTGAACTTCCCGCGGTTTTCGTCAAGCAGGCCCTGCAGAATCCTGTTGGTGGGAAGGTAGCACTGGTCAGCTGCCTTGTTGAAGTAGTGCTCGTTCATCCCGTTGTCGAAGTAGCGCGACTCCAGGCTCGCGCCGTCGCCGCTTCCGATGCCGAAGTAGGAAAACCGTGAAAGCCGGACGGGCTGGTGCACGTGGAAGCACAGGCAGACTTTCGCCATCAGAACATCGCCATCGCGGCCCTTGCCGCAACCCTTGCCTGCATCGCCTTCTGGTAGACGTCAACGGTCTGCCTTGCGACGTCGTCCCAGGTTATCGACGCCGTCTCTGCAATCGAGTTCTCCCGCATCTCCTCGTAAAGCGGGTCGTAGGAAAGTATGGAGAGGATCTTCGACGCCATCTCGTCGGTGTCCCAGAAGTCCACCTTGAGGCAGTTCTTCACGCGCTCGCCTACGCCAGAGGTCTTGGAAACTATCGTCGGCGTCCCGCTTGCCATGGACTCGAGGGCAACTATGCCGAACGGCTCGGAGACGCTCGGGAGGACGAAAACGTCGCTTGTGCAGAGTATCCTCTTGAGCTGGTCGTCCGAGACGTAGCCGAGGAACATCACATTCTCGCTTATTCCAAGGTCGAACGCCAGCTCGACTAGCCTTGGGAGCAGGTCGCCTTTTCCGCTCACCAGGAACCTCACGTTCCTGTCCTTGGAAATGACTTTCTGCGCTGCGCGCAGGAAGAACTCGACGCCCTTCTGCACCGAGAGCCTGCCGTGGTAGAGCACGACCTTTGTCTTCTTGCCATTGGAATCCCGCAGGAATTCCCGGTGCTTGGGAAACTTGGAAGAGTCGATTGCGTTGTAGATTACGTTGACTTTGCCCCTGCTTGCGCCGAACTTTTCCTGCAGAAGCTGCGCGCTCCTTTTGCTTACCGTGATGACCTGGTCGGAATTTTGCACCATCTCCCTCTCAACGCCGAGTATCCAGCCGAAAGGCCACAGGTCCGCAGTGCGGTCGTACTCGGTGCTGTGCACCGTTGACACGAGCGGCAGGCCGGTGCGGCGCGTTACGTCCATACCTGCCCTTGCGGAGATCCAGTCGTGCACGTGGACTACGTCATACGGCCTCTGGCGGTGCTTCTTCTCAACCAGCAACGCGGCAAGGTGGTTGTACACCGCTACTGCCTCGAAAAAGCCCAGGTCGTAGGACTTGGACTGGCCTGGCGACTGCAAAAGCCCCGCAAGCTTCCTTGCATCGTACCGGGATTGGGTCGATGCTCCGCCGTAGCCGCTGTAGTTCATCGGCAGGATGTCAAGCGAAACGTCTCCGGGCTTGAGCAGGTTCCAATCGGCCTGGTAGACGTTGAGCCAAGGCTGTTGGATTTCGTAGCTCGTCTTTGGCATGAAGAAGTCGATTTCAACGCCTAATGCGGAAAGCGCGCGGGTCAGTTCGAAGCAGTGCGTCCCAAGGCCACCGCTGACAAAGGGCGGGAATTCCCAGCCAAGCATTGCGATGCGAAGACCTGTCAAACGACCACGACGTTACAGGAAGCCTGTGGAGGCTAACGGCTAATGGGCTAAAAATAAACCCCGCCAACCACTTACCCAAAACGCTCATTTTGCGATGGGTAACTCCCCATCAGACTAGGTGCGGACTTTCCTTAAATAGATAATGAAAACCAAAAAAATGCGAAAAAAGCGAAAAGAATTTACTTGAAAAACAACTGTTTGCGCGAAAAATAAGGCACGATAGAACCCCGTTTTTCAAAATAAGCATAATTTTCCGCCCATTTTGAAAAAACAGGCAGGAAGATGGAAACTGAAAAAATACTGGAAGTGAGGTTTGCAAGGAGTAAAAAGCGGCAGAATACGAAATTAACGAAAAATATGGTTTATTTTGCCAAAACAAGCCATAAAACAGCTATTTCTTTCCAATCAAGGACATCTGAGCCAGCAAAGCCTCAAGTTGGATGGTTTCGTCCGCACCCATAACCATGCGGAAGTCGTATTCGCCAATCTTATCAACCAGCGCGACTTTCTGCTCGTCCGGGATTGGAAGCCCGGTGACTTCGCGGTAAATCGAAATCAGGACGTCTTCGCCAGCCAAGCCGTACTTGCCCATAATCTCCCAAAGCATCTTGCGGGCAGTTGAGAAGTCGCCCTTGACCGCAGTTGTGACCATTGTTGCGACTTCTTTTGGAGTTGCGCGCGAGGCCACTTTGAAAATCGATTGCGCGGTGACTTTTGCGGAAAGCGAGCAGGCGCCCTGCAGCACGTTTGCGGCCTTTCTTGCATCGCCTTCGGACACCGCGACTACCGCATCCCGAACGTCCTTTTCCAGGTGCAGGTTCTCGTGCTTTGCTATGTTGTCAACAATCTTTCCGATGTGCTCGTCGGATAGCGGAAGGAAGCGGAACACGGCGCACCTGCTCTGGATGGGCTCGATTACCCTGCTTGAATAGTTGCAGCTGAGTATGAAGCGCGTGTTCTCCGAGTAGCGCTCCATTGTTCGCCTGAGCGCCTGCTGTGCCTCTGCGGTGAGCGCGTCGGCCTCGTCGAGGAAGATGATTTTGAAAGGCACGCTTGCAAGGGGTATTGAGCGCGCGAAGTCCTTGATTTTCCCGCGCACGATGTCGATGCCGCGCTCGTCGCTTGCGTTGAGCTCGAGGAAGCACTCCCTGTAGGCCTCGCCGTAAAGCTCGTGCGCAAGAGCAAGCACGCAGGTGGTCTTGCCTATCCCCGCGCGCCCCGCAAAGAGCATGTGCGGCATCTCCTTGGCGTGCACGTAGGACTCGAGCCTGCTGACTATGTGCTCCTGGCCGACGACTTCGGACAGCTTCTTGGGCCGGTACTTCTCAATCCACGGCTCGTAATCCGCCTTGGTCCTTTCAGCCTTCGCCGGTTCCGCTTCCTTGAGAGTCATTTTCCTGCACCGCAATGAACGTAAAATCAGACAGAACTGTTTTCGCTCGGAAAGTTAATAATCCGAGCGTGACAAATGCAATCGCCGCCCAGAGGCGGCAACTTGAACCAAAGGTGATTTGCTTATGCAGGCTACTGACCCGGACGTGCTCATCTCAACTACCGAGGAAATCTCAGGATTCCGGACCAAAAAGTACGTCGGCGTGGTGTGGGCGTCAAGCGCGCGCACCCTGGACACCGCAAGCGAGATTGGCGCGATGCTGAAAAGCATCGGCGGCGGCGACCTCCCGGCTTTCCGCAAGTTGCTCAACGAAGGCAGGCACTCGGTGCTGCACGAGATTGCCGCAACCGCAAAGGCACGAGGCGCAAACGCAATCGTGGGCGTAAGGATGGAAAGCGCAAGCATCGTCGGAGGCACAATAGACGTCTATGCCTATGGGACCGCAGTTGTTGTCGAGAAGGAAACCAAGAAGTAGGCCGTTGGGAAAATTAGAAAAAATCCTGAAAAAAGAAGATATGGAAAAAGGGAAACTAAGCCGCCTTGTAGGCGGTCCTCTTTGAGGGCGTGCCCCAGCAGGTCTTGCAGATTACGTGGCGCTCGCCCTTCACGCGCCTGCGCGAGAGCTTGCTTGACTTCTCGCACGCGTGGCAGACCTTGCGCTTGCACTGGCCGCACTCCTCGAGAAGATGGGCCTCGCGGCCGCACTTTTCGCACTTTTTGGAAGAAACTGGACGGACTATACGAATACACCCTTGTAACACATTATTCATTGACGGCCTAATGCCTTCAAAATGAGTATATTGTCTTTTGCGAAGAAAATTAATAAAGTTGCTTAAGAGGGCAAAATTGCCCGAAAAGCCGGTTGGACTGTTAAAATGGCAAAAAACATTGCTGGGGCGGGAAAAAAGAAAAAAAACGGGCCAGATGTGACCGCCACTTCAAAGGTCTTTTTCCTCACATACGGCTGCACGTTCAACGCCGCTGACACGGACGCATTGAAGGCCGCAGTTGCGAAAAAGTACGGGATTGCGGAGTCGGAAGCCGAGGCAGGCGTCGTGGTGATGAACACCTGCTCGGTGAAGGACTCGACGCAGGAAAAGATACTCTTCAAGGCAAAGAAACTGGACGCCCAAGGAAAGAAGCTGGTGGTTACCGGCTGCCTTGCACAGGTGTCGCCCGAACTGGTCGAAAAGGCGGTTCCGGGTGCAAGCATTGTCGGAGTGTGGTCGAACGCCAAGATGGTGGATGCGATAGGGTGGGTGTTGGAAGGAAAAAAAGTCGTCCAAACCAAAAGAACCTCAATCCTTCCTTTCAACGTCACGGTTGACGGCATCTTTGCCCGCGTGCAAATCAGCCGCGGGTGCCTCGGAAGCTGCACCTACTGCTCGACAAAGATTGCGAGGGGCAGCCTGCAGAGCTTTCCGCAGGAAGAAATCGTGGCTGCAGTCGAGTCCGCGGTCCGGCAGGGAGCTAAGGAAATCCAGCTTACAAGCCAGGACACGGCCTGCTACGGTTTCGACTTTGGGGGCAACAGGAAGGGAGGCAGGAAAGGAGTAACGAAGAAACCCGAACATACCCTCGCAACGCTCCTTGAAAGCATATGCAATATTCCCGGCCGCTTCCGCGTGCGCATCGGGATGGGAAACCCGGAGCACTTCTGGAAGATAAGGAAGGAGCTTGCAAAGGCAATCTGCTCAACGGACAAGGTTTACCGTTTCCTCCACATACCTGTGCAGAGCGGAAGCGACCCCGTGCTTGCGGCGATGAACCGAGGATACAGGGCATCCGACTATGCAAGGCTCGTGGAATTCTTCCGCAAGAAAATACCAGACCTGACGGTTGAGACCGACGTCATCGTGGGCTTTCCCACCGAGACCGGGAAGGACTTTGAAGAGACTGTTGCGCTCGTTGAAAAAACGCGGCCGCAGATTACGAACATATCAAAATACAGCGCCAGGCCCAAGACCATTGCCGCAAGAATGAAACAAGTCGGCCGCAAGACCGTCAACGAGCGCAGCACCAAGATGAACGTGCTGTGCCGCAGTATTGCGCTGGAAGAAAACGGGAAGCTGGCCGGAAAAACCTACGACGTGCTGGTCACGGAAAGGAAGGCCGGAGGATTTTCCGCAAGGGCGCCGAACTACAAGACCGTGCTCCTTGCAAGGGGCGCCATTGGCTCATTTATTACCGTCCGGACTACTGGTTACGGGCAATGCTACCTGAAGGGAAAAAGGCTGTGAACAGTCGAATGGAAAAGACGCAAGCGGGCAACAAGAAAAAGGAAAACCCGGCCACTATGAGAAAAATTGTCGCAGTAGTTGCGGCAATCGTAGTCCTCCTGGTTTTTGCGACTATCTTTTTCCTTGGAATCCCGACGGACAGCCATCGGGGAGTGGGTGAAACGCCCAATTCGGCACTGCAGCCAACGCCTTCAGCAAAAGCCCATGCGGCCTGCGTCACTTCGATTGAGGAGCGGACCGTTCGCGGAAGCTCGATGGAAGGGCTTCTTTCCGACGGCGACACCGTGACGGTCCAGTTTGGCTACTACGGCTGCAACGAGCCGCAAAGGGGTGAAGTTGCGCTCGTGCACTTTTCAGGCGACGCAAACCCGCTCATCAAGGTCATCAAGGCGGTGCCAGAAGACTCGTTCTCCCTTTCGCAGGCCTCCTGCGGCTGGAACATAATGGTCAACGGCAATGCATTGCAAAACTCCGAGGCGAAGGACTACTGCATAGGTTACTCCGGCTACCGGATGCTTTCGCTCTACGTGCAAAGCTACAACGGCATAATCCCGCAGGGCGCCTACCTCGTGCTCGGCAACCTCGTGCAGGGCTCCACCGACAGCACGCGCTTCGGCCTGACAAGCAGGGGCAGCCTGCTGGGAAAGGTGGGAATGCCCGCCGACCCCGCATAGCTCACGGCTCGTGGAAGCTATTGGTTTTAAATCCGCAAAGCAAGAAGTCTTTATCTAATTTCAAGGGCGAATTGGTATGAAGAGGATTGCGGACATTTTCAACAAGACGTTCGAGGCATACGGCGCGAACTTCAAGACGATTTCGTTCTTCTCGATACCGTTTTTGATAGCGTTCCCGGTAGCGCTGTTCCTGTCCAACTACGCCGCGATGGGCTCCATATTCATGCGCCTTGACAGCATCAAGTGGGACATGACCCCGCTCGACCTGGGCATCGTCATCCTCCTGCCAATCGTATCGATGCTTTTGTTTTCCTTTGCGCTCGTCGCAATCAACATGATAATCACGAGCCAAAGGTCGATGAACAAGATTGCGTTCTACGAGATGGAAAAAATCGAGCAGCGCACCTACCACCTGTTCGAGGTGTTCCTTGCCGCGTTCGCGCTCACGTTCATCGCTGACGTCGTGCTTTACCAGTATGGGCTGCACCAGACCGTCGGAGCGCTGGTTGCAGCACTCGTCGCGCTCGCAATATTGTTCGTGCCGCAGGCCATCGTAATCGACGGCTTCCGTGGATGGACCGCGATAAGGAAGAGCGTCTCGACTGTGACGCGCCGCTTTTCCTACGTAATCCTGTTCCTAGTAGTGTCCGCGGTGCTCATCCTGCTCAACGACATCATCTTCCTCAACATCTCAGCCGACCCCGGGATATTCGCCTACGGCCGCTACGCGGCCATCGTCATCAACGCGCTCGTCATCCTGCCGTTCCTTGAGGTGTTCAAGGTGCAGGTCTATCTCAGCAAGTACACGATACTCAACTAGGCCAAAGCCTGCGAAAACATTAAAACCGCCATTCACACTTAGGTTTACCCACCAAGATTTGCCTGCGAGGCAAAACAGGCGTGAAAGGATATTGCCATGGAAACCGTAATGATCATCACCGAAAAGCCGCGCGTGGCAGAGAAGATGGCTGCCGCGCTAGCGGAAGGCCCTGTCAAGCAGTCGGCAGGCGCGGGTGTAAAATCCTACGAGCTTGCGCGCGGCGGAAAGAGAATACTCATCGCTCCGGCAGTGGGCCACGTCTATTCGCTCAAGCAGAAGGAGGCCGGCGGGCGCTACCCGGTCTTTGACATAGAGTGGGTGCCGGCATCGGAATCAAGCGAGTCCGCCGCGTTCACCAAGAAGTACCTCGAGTCCATAAAGAAGCTTGCAAAGAACGCCGACTCAGTTGTGAACGCCTGCGACTGGGACATCGAAGGAAGCCTGATTGGAGGCAACATCATCCGCTATGCGGTGAAGAAGCCCGCAAAGCGGATGCTATTCTCGACGCTGACAAAGGAGGACCTTGTTGACGCTTATTCGGAATTGAAACCCCTCGACACGCCACAGATAGACGCCGGCGAGGCGCGGCACTACCTTGACTGGTACTGGGGCATCAACACGTCGCGCGCTCTCATGTCCGCGATAAAGAAGGCGGGGATTTTCCGCATCATGAGCATCGGAAGGGTGCAGGGCCCGGCGCTCGCGATACTTTCCCAGCGCGAGCTTGAGATACAGAAGTTCGTGCCCGAGCCGTACTGGACGATTACCGCGGTGCTAAAGGGAGTCGAGTTCTCCTGCCAGGAGGGCAACATCTTCGACGAAAAAAAGGCCAAGGAAATAGCGGGCAAGGTCGCAAAGGCCGTGAAAGACAAAGCACTTGTCGAGAAAGTCGAGGAGAAGGAGTTCGCGCAGAACCCGCCTTTTCCGTTCGACCTGACCTCGATGGAAATCGAGGCCTACCGCGCGTTCGGATTCAAGCCGTCGATGACGCTTTCGCTTGCGCAGGACCTCTACGAGGCAGCCCTCATCAGCTATCCCCGCACGTCGTCACAGAAGCTCTCGTCAAAGCTCAACCTGAAAAAAATCATCACCGACATCGGAAAGAACCCCGTTTACGCGGACCTGTCCGCAAAACTCATCTCCAAAAACAAGACCGTCCCCCGCGAGGGCGAGAAGGACGACGCGGCGCACCCCGCAATCCACCCGACTGGGCTGGTGCCAAGCGGGCTGAACCCGTACCAGGCCAAGCTTTACGACCTCATTGTCCGCAGGTTCCTGTCCTGCTTTGCAGACCCGGCAAAGAGGGCACGAATGAACGTCGCGGCAAAAATAGGCGAAGTGGGTTTTGCAGCAGGAGGCTCGCGCACTGTTGAGAGGGGCTGGTTTGAGTTCTACGGAAAGTACGTGGACTTGGAAGAGGAAGTCCTGCCCAAGTTCGAGGTAGGCGAGCGCGTGCCTGTTGACAAGCACGAGCTTGAAAAGAAGATGACCAAGCCGCCCAAGCGCTACACCGAAGCCTCGCTTGTCAAGAAGCTCGAGGACGAGGATTTGGGGACAAAGGCGACCCGGTCGGAAATAGTGGAGACGCTTTTCCGGAGAGGGTACGTTTCAGGAAAGAGCATCGAGGTGTCCGCGCTCGGGCTTTCGGTTTACGAGACGCTCACAAAGCACGCGGACGAAATCCTTTCCGAGCAGCTTACGCGCGACTTTGAGAAGGAGATGGAGGACATCCAGTCCGGCAAGATAACAAAGGAAAAAGTCATCGCCGAGGGAAGGGTCGCACTTGAGAAGATTCTCGAGAAGTTCCGCTCGAAGGAGGAAAGCATCGGAAAGGAACTCGTGGATGCAGTGAAGCAGACGCAGAAGGAGGAAAGCGTGTTGGGCCCGTGCAACGTGTGCGCAAAGGAAGGCCGCACAGGGCAGCTGCAAATCCGCAAGTCGCGCTTCGGGCTCTTCGTGGGCTGCGGCGCGTACCCCGCCTGCAGGAACCTCTATCCGCTCCCGAAGATGGCGCTCATAAAGAACGCGCAGAAAATCTGCCCGGAGTGCGGCACGCCCATAGTCACCGTGATTCGCAGGGGCAAAAAACCATTCAACATGTGCCTTGACACCAAGTGCAAGACCAAGGAGTCGTGGGGAAAGAAAAGCTATACGGTCAACAACTCCGACGGCACGGTCACCGAGAATAAGAGCGTGGTTGTTGCGCAGGGGGCTGCGGACGCGCAGGATGCGCCAGTGAAAAAGCCGGCGGCGATTGCGAAGGCAAAGGCCGCAACCGCGCCGACGAATTACACAAGCACCGCAGCCGTAACGCCTGCGGCCAAAGCTGCGAGGAAGCCCGCATCCAAAAAGCCTTCGGCAAAGGCAACGGCAAAGAAAAAAGCCTGAAGGGAAAAACAACGACCCGAACGACAAAGGCGACGATGCACTTATGCCCAAGACGACAATCTACCTTATTCGCCACGCCGAGACCATAGGCAACGCCGAGGGCATCATACAGGGCCAGACCATGGGAGGCACGCTCTCAAAGCACGGCACGCGCCAGGCGCAGGCGCTTGGAAGGTGGGCTGCCGCAAAGGACGTTTCGGCGGTGTATTCAAGCCCGTTGTCCCGAGCAGCGGATACTGCAAAGATTGCGTTCCCAAATGCCACAATAATCGAAAAGGACGGGCTGATGGAACAGGACGCGGGGGAACTGTCCGGAAAGACCATCGAGGAGGCGTTCAGGATATTCCACAAGATGAACCTGTCCGGAGCGCGCGAACCGGAACGCACAATCGACTACTTCCTGCTGCGTTACGGCCACGAGCTTTCAGGCGAGTCCGCAAAGGACGTTGCGGAGCGCGGGATGAAGGCGCTTGGGGAAATCGCAAAGGTAAATGCCGGAAAGTCCGTCGCAGTAGTGTCGCACGGCAACCTGAACAAGTGCGTGCTGTGCGCAATCACGGGCTACGCACTTTCGTACGAAAACTTCAAGAAAATGGTGCAGGGAAACTGCTGCATAAACACGATTGAATTCGGCTCCGACGGCCCAAGCGTAGTGGCTATAAACGATACCCGCCACCTTGATTCTGTTGAAAGATGAAAATCGCGCTCGACGCATCCAAGACCGCCCAGCAGAACGCCGCCGACTACTATTCCAAGGCAAGCAAGCTGCGCGCAAAGGCGGATGGCGCAAAAAAGGCGCTTGAGGATACGCTCAAGCTGATTGCAAGCGAAGAGCGGCGCGAGCTTTACAAAAAGCCGGAAGACGAAGCCGCTTCCAAGAAGAAGTTCCGCATAAGGCGCGACCTGGAGTGGTTCGAGAAATACCGCTGGTTCTACACAAGCTCCGGGCTTTTGGTTGTCGCAGGGCGCGACGCCTCGCAGAACGAGCACGTCTTTTCAAGGCACGCGGAAAAAACGGATTTGTATTTCCACGCCGACGTGACTGGCGCTCCCACGACCATACTCAAGGAGGGAAACACGCCTAAGGCTGCAGAGCAGGACAAAAAGGAGGCGGCCCAGTTTGCGGTAAGCTACTCGTCCTCGTGGAAGAACGGCTTCGGCAGCGTGGACGCTTATTGCGTGCCTGTTGAGAGCGTCTCGCGAACTGCAAAGGCAGGCGAATACGTTTCAAAGGGCGGTTTCATCATCGCAGGAAAACGCGAGTACTTCCGCGGCACGGCGCTTGGGCTGCGCATCGGCCTGGACGAAAAGGAAAGGGTCGTCGCAGTCCCGGCAATCTCGACTAGGGTACTCAAGAACGCAGTGTCAATACTTCCTGCCGGCACCAAGGAGAAGGGCGCTGTTGCAAAGGAGATCATGGCGCGGCTTGGGACCGACAACCTCGACGACCTGCTGTTGGTGATTCCGGCTGGAAAATCGGAAGTGGAACGGGCAACGAAACAGGCCCCGAAAGCCTAGAGGGCAGACAAACCAGCCGAACCGATTATTCAATTATTTAAACCGAGACGACACTACATACTTTCAGGCCAAAAACCGATTCTCACTAGTTACTGGATGATGCTTAATGGACCAGAAGACCGCCGTAGACAAGTTCCTCGAGCTCAAGGTAGCCGAGGCAATGCAAATCGACTACGGAAAGCGCGTCGTGCGCATGGACTCCGAGGCGCGAAAGGACCTCGGCCTCACAACCGGCGACGTGGTCGAGGTCAAGGGAAAGAAGCTCACTGCCGCAATAGTGCTACCGTCGCACCCGGCTGACGAGGGCGCAAAGATTATCCGCATGGACGGCCTGCTCCGACAGAACGCGGGGGTGGGGCTTGGAGACCGCGTGCAGATTAGGAAAGCCGAGGTCAAGGAAGCGAAGAAAATCGTGCTCGCGCCGAACCAGCCCTCGCGCTATGCACCTGGCTTCGACCAGCTTGTAAAGAAGTATTTGCTTGGAAAGCCGCTGCTTCGCGGAGACGTATTGAGCATCAACCTGTTCGGCACGCCGTTTCCGTTCGCAGTAGCCCAGACCTTGCCGCAGGCAATAGTGCTCGTGTCGGAGACCACCGAAGTCACTCTGCGCGAGGAGCCGGTCAAGGAGCTTGGGAAAATCACAACCACCACTTACGAGGACATCGGCGGGCTCAAGGACGAGGTCCAGAAAATCAGGGAGATGGTTGAGCTTCCGATGCGCCACCCGGAACTCTTCGAGCGGCTTGGCATAGAGCCGCCCAAGGGCGTGTTGATTTATGGCACTCCCGGCGGCGGGAAGACCCTGCTTGCGAAGGCGGTTGCCAACGAGAGCGAGGCGCACTTCATCACGATTAATGGCCCGGAAATAGTCTGCGTTACCGGTGAAACGCCGGTTTATCTTGCAGACGGACGCACCATGCCGATTGCCGAATTATATGATGAGGCGGCAGGCAAGTCCGCCACGTCGGCAAGAAATGGCGTCGAAGGCGCTGAAGCGGATTTCACGGTCTTGGCGCTTGACGATAACTTGAAGATAGTGCCGGCCAAGGCGACCCACGTGCTCAAGCTGCGCGCACCCGAAACGTATCACGTTTCAACCGCCCGCGGTCTGGAAGTCACGGCGTCCAAAAACCAGCCGTTCGCGGTCCTTTCCGAAGGGAATTTCAGGTGGGTGAAAGCGTCGGAACTGAAAAAAGGCGACGTTGTCGCGGCACCGCGCGTCCTGCCTGTTGAGAGCAGGGATTACACGTTCGACTTGCGGCTGCTGGGAACCGAAATAGTCGTCAAAATCGGCGATATCCAGAAACGCATCGCCGAGTGCTCCGACGCGGAGCTCGCTGCAGCCGAAAGCTTCAGGCTGTACGAAAAGCACAACAAGTCCCGAACCCGCTGGACGCAACTGCCAAGGAAGAACTCTCCCGAGTTCATGGAATTCCTCGGCATGATGTGGTCCGAAGGAAGCATCTCCAAGCGCAAGGACGAAATCGCCTACGCCAACCTGGACCCCGCACTGAAAAACAGGTTCAAGGAACTGGCATCGTCCATTTTCAACCTCCCACTAGACGCGCTTAGCGACGGAAAAAGCAAAGTATGCATCTCAAACTTGCTGGTAGCCGAGTTCCTAGTAAAATGCGCGGGCCTGCCACTGGGCAAAAAACCCGACGACTACGCCCTCCCGCAATACTGCAAGAACGCGCCCCTTGACGGAGTGCGCACTTTCCTCGGGGCGTACTTGGACGGCGACGGTTCCGTCGCCACCCTCGGCAGCTATGCCACGCCAATTTTCTTCTCAAAAAGCGCAGCCATGCTCTCCGACATCGGGTTTCTCTTGATGCGCCTGGGAATCGTCTCGAAAACGTGCGAAACGCGGACGTCCTACGGGAAAATGCACGCGTTGAAAATAGCTGGTTCGCAAAGCAGGAGAACCTTCGCACGCGAGATACGGCTTCACAACGGAAAAAAATCAGTGGCGCTTTCACGCCTTTCAAAGAGCGTAAAGACCGGGGACGACGAAACCATCGGGACGCTTCCCGCACTGCGCTTCTGCAAGGAACGCCTCAGGCTAGGCTACGGCCGCAACTTCAATGAAGGACCGTTCGAGCGCTACGTTTCAGGACGCAGCCCAACCACGTTCCGGAAACTCAAGCAGGTGCTGCCTTGTTTCGAAGAACGCCTTGGGGAGCTTGAAGCCGCAAGAAAAACATTCGACATTGCAAAGGCGCGCCTTGCGGGGCCGGCGAACTCGTTTGACGCTACGCCGGCTTCAGCGTTCGTCTTCGTGCACGAAACCGAACTCGAACAGGCGAGGGCCGGATTCGCAGAAGTATGGGAAACCCTCGCAATCCGCCAGTCCGAAGTCTCGCATGAATGTCTGATGAAGGCAAAATACTACCTCCGGGACGGTGCGAGGCCGCGCAACGCCGCCGCGCTGAAGGAGATATGCGAAGAAATCGAAGGAATGTTCTCGTCCATCGACTTGCCGGCTGTTGCCAAGACTATCTGGAGGCTTCGCGCCATCGCGGAAAGCGACCTGGTCTTTGACACGGTCAAAAAAGTGGAGCTTTGCGCGGGCGCAGAAGTGTTCGACGTGTCAGTTGAAAAGTATTCCAACTTCATAGGCGGCAACGTGCCCACCGTGCTCCACAACTCCAAGTTCGTGGGCGAGGCGGAGGAGAAGCTGCGCAAGATTTTCTCCGAAGCCGAGGAGAATTCTCCCTCGATAATATTCATTGACGAGCTTGACGCAATCGCGCCAAAACGCGAGGAAGTAACAGGCGAGGTTGAAAAAAGGATAGTCAGCCAATTGCTGACGCTCATGGACGGCCTCAAGGCAAGGGGCCAAGTCGTAATCCTTGCCGCGACCAACAGGCCGAACGCAATCGACCCCGCGCTCCGCAGGCCCGGTAGGTTCGACCGCGAGATTGAAATCGGAGTCCCTGACAAGAAGGGCCGGCTCGAAATCATGCAGATTCACACGCGCGGGATGCCGCTTGCGGAGAACGTCAGGCTCGAGGACATCGCCGCGAAGACGCACGGCTTCATCGGCGCGGATTTGCAGTCGCTGTGCAAGGAAGCGGCGATGAAGGCGCTGCGCAGGATACTCCCGAAAATAAACCTGGAGGACGAGCACATACCGCAGGAACTGCTTGACGAGCTGCGCGTGACAAAGGACGACTTTGAGACCGCACAGCGTGAAATCATGCCATCCGCGCTCCGTGAAGTCTACATCGAGGTTCCCAACGTGAAGTGGGACTTCATCGGAGGCTTGGAGGAAGTGAAGAAGGAGCTGCGCGAGGCGGTCGAGCTTCCGCTCAAGAACCCCGAGGCGTTCACCAAGTTCGGAATCCGGCCAGTTCGGGGAATACTGCTTTACGGACCACCCGGCACCGGTAAGACCCTTCTTGCAAAGGCAGCTGCCACCGAAAGCGAGGCCAACTTCATCGCAGTCCGCGGCCCGGAGCTCCTCTCCAAGTGGGTCGGAGAAAGCGAGAAGGGAATCCGCGAGATTTTCCGCAAGGCCCGGCAGGCCGCGCCGTCAATCATATTCTTCGATGAAATCGACGCAATCGCGCCAGGACGCACAGGAGGCGACTCGGACGGAAGCCGCGTGACTGAAAAAATCGTCAACACCCTGCTTACCGAGATGGACGGGGTGCAGAACCTCAAGGACGTAGTCGTGATTGCCGCCACCAACAGGCCAGACATCATCGACCCGGCACTGCTTAGGCCCGGACGCTTCGACAAGCTCATACAAATCCCGCAGCCGGACGAGTCAGCTCGCAGGGACATACTCAAGGTGCACAGCGCAAAGATGCCGCTTGACAAGGACGTCGACTTGGCCGACCTGGCAAAGAAGACCGAAGGCTACTCTGGAGCCGACTTGGAGGCGTTCTGCCGCGAGGCCGGAATGGAAGCGATGCGGGACAAGAACGTGGAAAAGGTCTCCAAGAGGCACTTCGAGCGCGCCCTAGGAATGAAGAGGCCGACCGAGGTCCAGCGCAGGCCGCAGGAAGGCTACGCGTAGGCTTTCAATTCGTTTTTCTTTTTTGGATTCAAGTGGGAAGTGACTGGAAAATGAACATCAAGTTATTCGCACAATGCACTGTTGCGCTGCTTACCGCATCGCTATTAGGTTACGCGTTCAGCTACATAGGCGTTGCCGGGACGGTCATCGACTCGTTCTGGAAGCTTGTTGCCTTTGACTTGGGTGCGTCAATCCTTTTTGCATTTGCCTGGCCGCATGTGCGGGGAGTGCGCAAGGGCGACACCCTTGCAACCGACCTTTCCATGGGAAACCTGCGCATGCCGGGGATAAACGTAATGGTCGGCACGTTCGGGATTGGAAACGCGCAGGCAGCTGGAAACGGCAGGATTGGGCAGAAGATACGCATCCACCTTGCCGACGGAAGGAGGGGCGAGGCAAGGATAGTGGAATATGCCGGCACGTTCTCGCCTGCGCGCGTGCAAATCCTTGAGATGGAAAAGCCTGCTCCCCAGCACATAGTTGAGAACGACGAGCGGCTGCTCTGAAAAAAAAGACGGCGAACCTGCCGGGTCCGCAGCAACTTCTTTTGCTTTCCTGTTTTTTCAATCCTACCGGAAAGGCCTTTCGTTTCTTCGTAGCCTTCGCAAGGATACCGCATCGGGGCCCACTTTTGCGCACAGCCTAGCGTAAGCGACTTCAAGCTCTTTCGGGTCCATCGCAGCACGCAAGTCCGCCTCGATGAGTATCGCGGGGTAGGCGTAGCGCGAGTTGCCCTTGCACAGGCCGCAGACTGCTTTGCTTGCGGCGTCCGCTTTCGTGTAATCTGAAAACTCGAGCCTGAGCGGGCGGTCGTATTTTGACGCCTTCACGTAGGTCGCCGCTGGTGTGGTGCGGCACAGGTCGCGTCCAAGGTCCTGGCGCTCGATTTTGACAAGGCCGCTGCGCTCGTTCTCCTCCAGGGCCATCGAAAGGAAGGCTGAGTCGTTTGTCGATGAGAGGAATTTCGCGTGCTGGGAATAGAAGTCGGAAAGGTCTTCGGACTTTCTCATCGCGTCCAGGTAGTTGCGGCTCTTGGTGTCCTTGACTACCCCGACAAGCGTGACGTCTGCCGCACTGCACTCCGCAAATAGGAAGCGGTATTCCGCAAGGAGGCGCTCGAAGCCCTCGAACGCCGGCGAGTCCTTTTGCGGCCGGTCCTGGGGGTTTGGGAAGATGCTGCCATCAAGAAAGACCATCGAGGGCGAGAAGAGCTTCACCGACTCCCGCGCACGCGCAATCTCCGAGCGCAGCCGGATTATGGAGTCGCGCTGCATCGTGTCCGACTCGTCGAAGGAGTCAAGTAGCGCGGTCTCGAACCCATCCAGCCCGGACGGGTGGTTTGCCTTGCGGCAGACCTTGCCGTTTTCGTAGCCGAACGCGGTGCACACCGCGCGGAAGAGTACGAGCTCGCA
Organism: Candidatus Micrarchaeia archaeon; assembly: GCA_041663565.1. Lineage (GTDB taxonomy): Archaea > Micrarchaeota > Micrarchaeia > Norongarragalinales > CAINOH01 > CAINOH01. The sequence continues at coordinate 32,361 of JBAYMJ010000002.1, forward strand.
GGACTGGTAGACCTCGGACACTATGCCGCCGTCGATTGCTGCGATTGTACCGGTAAAAGTTGCGTTTGGAGGGCATGAAACAACCGATGACTCGCCGAGGAACGCTTCCTTCCCCGCGGTTGCCTGCAGTTGGCGCAGGCCCGATGCGGCGGCGGACAGGCCGGACTCTAGGGTGCGTATCCTCGCAATCACTTCCGAGGTGTTGTCCGTAATCATTGTAAGGCGCCTAGCGGTCTCAAGCTTGACCCTGGATATGACTTGACGGGATTGTAATTTATTACGGATAGGCCAGGACGAGTTCCGGTGACGTGCTCGCGAGGCGCATCGTTTATATCGGCGTGCGGCATACTGGTATATGCATATGACACACCGTGGCCAGGGCGCATTCGAATACCTGCTGATGCTTGGCGGCGTAGTGCTAGTGGCGGTCATGGTCATCCTCATAATGCAGGGTTCTGCGCAGGGCGCGGACAACGCCCTGCTGCAGAACCAGAACCAATACAACAGCATAGTGGCCGGCGGGGTGAAGAACACGCTCACGAACGCGCCGCTTTCGTTCATACTCTCGTGCACCGCAGGCTCTGCCACCACCTCGTACATAAGCAACAACTCGAACTGCGACGCCGCGTGCAAGGCGGTCGGCTACACCAACGGCACAACGGTGTGCTACACGAGCGGCTGCGCCGCATCCTGCAACGCCTGCACGACCATAACTTGCAACGGCATCGCGTGGAACGTCATCACGGGGTGCAGCGCGCCTGGAAGCTGCAACATGGACTCGTGCAACTGCACGCGCACCGCCGGCTAGTACGCGCATAACTTCTGCCATTTTAAACGGCAAATCCCCTTCTTGTTCCGGTGGAAAAATGAAAGGCCAGACGTCACTTGAGTACCTGCTGATACTTGCAGGGACCGTGATGCTCGTGCTCCTCGTCTCGACCATAGTTAACTCCGCCATGGCGCCCGGGCTGGAGAACGCGAGAAACAACAGCACCGCCCAGCTTTGGAACGCGTCAAACGACTGGGGGACGCCGACAATCCCGTCAACCACTGCCACCCCGACGCCCACGGTGGGCCCGATTGAGTTCTTCTTCCAGGTGCAGGACAACGGCGGCAGCAGCGTCGCATTGTTCCTGCCTACGGGCGACGTCGTCCTCAAGACCGGCTGCTACGCGGGGGCTGCGGGAAGCTGCGCCAACCCGCCGGATGGGTCGTTTGCGGTGAGGGACCCTGCGGGCGTCTCGCACGCGTTCATCAACCCGTCCGGAAGCCTCTGCATCGAGGACGCAAACTGCAACGGGAACGACGCGAGCTGCAACAGCCCGCCCGACGACTCGTTTACGACGCAGAACTCCGCAGGCACTACTGTATCATACATAAGCCCGGCTGGCGCGCTTTGCCTTACGGGCAGCCTTGTCCAGTATGGGAACCCCTAGATGATTTGATGGACCGCTTCAGGATTTCGTTGACTGTCGCACTTTTCCTGTGCCTGCTGCAAGGCGCCTGCGCGGGAAACCTCAGCGTGAAGAGCGGACAGCTCAACATGACAGGCAACCTCTACGTCGGGCCCAACTATCTCTTCGTCAACTCAACTTCGGGACTCGTCGGAATCGGCACAACTGCACCGGGAACGATTCTGGAAATCTCGTCAACAAACAACCCGCTAGCCGCGGGGTCCGCATCTATACTCCTGGCCGGCGACGTCAACAAGGAGCGCGTGGCGATACGCTCAAGCCAGGCTGCGGTATTCATTGCGGCCGGCCACCGGGGCACCGTTACGTCCCCGTCGGCCTTGCTTGCGGGCGACGCGATGGGTTACTACCAGCTCGGGGGGTACACGGGCACGGGATACACGCGAGCTGCGTGGATTACCGGATATGCAGAAGAGAACTGGAACGCAACGAACTGGGGAGGCAACCTCATATTCTCCACCATATCCCCCGGGACCACGTCCATCACCGAGAAGGTGAGGATAACCGGTGCGGGCAACGTCGGCATCGGCACGACGAACCCGGCAGCAAAGCTCCATGTCAATGGGGACGTGCGCATTACTGGGGATTCGTTTGATTCCATATTCATAAACCAGGGCGGGGCGTTGTATATCAGCGCTCCAAGTTCAAAGAAGATATATTTCGACACGACTGGAGTCGGACCGAAGGTTTCCTTTGATATGACTAGTGGCAACGTCGGCATCGGGACAACCGCACCGGCATCAAAGCTTCAGGTCTCCGGAGGCGAAATCCAGACCGGGACCAGCGGCACTGCCTGCTCGGGTTCCAATGCCGGCGCGATTCGTTGGAGCGGCTCGCACTTCTACGGGTGCACCGGCAGCTTCTGGATCCAGCTGGACTCGGGCGCGTACTCGTCATGCAACGAGATAAAGGCAGCAAGCCCTGGAGCCGGTGACGGCGCGTACACCATCTATCCGTCGGGCGTTGCAATCAACGTCTATTGCGACATGACCACCAACGGCGGCGGGTGGACAATCGTAACTGCGCAGTCCGGAGCGGGGCAATACGGCCTTGCCGACGACACGGAAGCGACTGGCAACCCGTTGTCATACCAGGCGTACAACCTGAACCTGATTAAAAAGATGTACATAAGCTCGGTCTCGTCGGAGTCGCTGATAAAGCGCAGCACCGGCGCCTGGATAAAGGCAAGCCACGCGCTGTTCGACAACAACCTTGTGGGCATGGGCAACCAGCACCCCCATTGGCAAGTCACTGTGACCGCCAGCAATGGTGCAACTGCTGCAAACTGCCAGATGGGCTACTCGAACTTCTATAATTCGAATGGCGGCGACTTCGGCATAACCACCTCGGGGGTCGTCTTCGACCACCACAACCCCAGCACGTATTACCACTTGAACGCCGGCTGCGCAAGCATGTACTTTTACAATTATGGCACTACATACAACGTGAACACCGCCTTGGGAGATTGGCCGGTGACGAATGCCTGCGTTCCCAGCGGGACCGAACTGGGCAGCTGGTACGCCGCGATGAGATGATTGGAATCTCGGAACGTTGACTTTAAGGAGAATTGTTGCCGGACAAATGAAACGACTCTAGGAAAATGGACATGCGATTTATGGACCGCTTCAGGATTTCATTGGCCGCCGCGCTTTTCCTGTGCCTAGTGCAGGCCGCGTGCGCGGGCAACCTAAGCGTGAAGAGCGGACAGCTCAACATGACTGGCAACCTCTACGTGGGCGCTTCTGGGTCCGCGCTCTTTGTAAACTCAACGTCGGGTTACGTTGGAATTGGGACGACGAACCCAATCCGCGCATTGCATATCTATGGCAACCCAGTTGTCGAACTCATACTTGAGGATGGCGCGGCAAATGCCGACTACCGGAAATGGAATTTCGTTGTCAACGGCGGCGCGGGGTCGAACAGCAGCTTTTACCTCCGCCAGCTCAACGACGCTGGAACTGCTGGCGCAGTCCCGTTCATGGTCAGCGGCGCAGGCAACGTCGGCATAGGCGCCAGCCCAATCAGCAAGCTGGAAGTCGCCGCATTGAACAGTTCCGTGGCAATCGGCGGTTACCTGGGGAACCCGCCGACATACCAGACAGGAATCCAGTTCCTCAACTACGGGGTATATCACGTCGGCTTGCGCTACGACGGCCAGGGCAACCTGATTTATGAAAGTGCGGGAAACAGCGTAAACCCGATGCTGTGGTATAATGGCCAGCCCGCCAACTTCCTAGTGAGGAACGGCAACGTCGGCATCGGGACAACCGCACCGGCATCAAAGCTTCAGGTTTCCGGTGGCGAAATCCAGACGGGAACAAGCGGAGCGTCCTGCACGAGCGCCAACACCGGTGCAATACGCTGGGATGGCTCGTATTTCCTCGGGTGCACCGGCTCCGGGTGGGCGCGACTGAGCTACGGCACGTATTCCGCCTGCAATGCCATCAAGGTCGCCACGCCAAGCGCGGCCAACGGCACGTATACGGTATACATCAACAACACGGCAACACAGGTCTACTGCGACATGACCTCAGATGGCGGCGGGTGGACGCTGATTGTCGGCATCGGCCCGGACAACAACCACGACACCGCAAGCGCAGTCACCCCGGAGAACCTCGTCTCGGCAACAGGCAAGGGCAAGTTCAGCGACGCCTGGATAAACCTCCTGCGGACCGCCCCGGGGACAGAGGGGATAGTAAGGCTGAACTGCGGCACCTCAGTTGATTATTTCGACTACAGGACAACCGCGTGGCAGGCCACGTATACCGCCAACCCGAACGGGGTCGGCTGGGACGTGTACACCCAGCCGTGGGGGACCGCGCCGTACAGCGGCGGAGGGGCGAGCTACCCGAACCAGCCCGGGCCGTGGGCGTACTCGGTATGGGGCCAGAACACGATTTATGGCTATAGCGGGTGGACCGGCTGCTACACCGGTTCCGCAACTGGCGGCCCCGGCACGGTTTGGATGAGATAAATATAATGATGTTTTGAGCCAGAGATGATTTCGTGAACAGCTTCAGGATTTCATTGGCCGCCGCGCTTTTCCTGTGCCTAGTGCAGGCCGCGTGCGCGGGAAACCTCAGCGTGAAAAGCGGCCAGCTCAACATGACAGGAAACCTCTACGTCGGCGCATCGGGCAACGCACTTTTTGTCAATACCGCATCGGGACTTGTGGGCATCGGAACGACAAGCCCTTCGCAGAGGCTCGACGTGACTGGAACGGTCAATGCGTACGCTTTCACGGTCAACGGCTCGGCCTTCAGCACCAGCCAGTGGACGACTGCGGGCTCTAACATATACTATTCCTCAGGCAACGTCGGCATCGGCACGACGAACCCGGCAACGGTGTTGCACATCTCCGGCCCGAACGAGGGAACCTCGACGTACTACTCCCAACTGAGGGTCGATGGGACCGGAGCCTACCCTTGGAACATTGCAGGAATTTCGTTGAACCCCAACGGGGCAGTCCAATCCCACCTTCGTTTTCTCGAGAATGGCGTAGTCAAGTTCCAAATACGATACAACAACGGAAACACGCAGGATAGCAAACTGAAATTTTACAGCTTCATCACAGGTACGGACATGGCGACGTTTGATGCGACAAGCGGCTACGTCGGCATCGGGACAACCAGCCCCGCTTCCAAACTGCAAGTCTCCGGTGGGGAAGTCCAGGTGGGAAACAGCGGCGCCTCGTGCACAAGCGCCAACGCGGGCGCAATCCGCTGGAGCGGCACGCACTTCTATGGTTGCACAGGCAGCGGCTGGGCGCAGCTGGACTCCGCGGTATACCCGTCGTGCGGCGCCATAAAGACTGCAAACCCGAGCCTTTCCGACGGGGTATACACGATATACCCTTCGGGCATCGCCATGCAGGTTTACTGCGACATGACCACGCTGGGAGGGGGGTGGACGCTCGTTCTTCTCAACAGCCAGTATTCCGTCCCTCCGAAGCCGACCTGGACAAACGTCACAACCGGGAACGTCATTACCGGCACGTTCGGCTCAACCCTTGACAGCGCGTTCGACCAGTTCCTTGGCGTCGCATATTGGAACACGCTGGGAACGCAGATGCGGGTCGAGGCGGGCAGCTCGTCCGCGTCGATTTCGCACCGGGCGCGCTACAACTTCACGCTCAACTCGGCGAACAACTATGCCCTGACCATGACGAACGCAATCCTTGACATAGGCTCGACCTACCCGGGAATGGCCACGTACCACGCTGCGGGCAATTATCAGCTCTCGACCTTTGACGCGGACCACGACGTGTACTCCGCAAACTGCGCCAATTCCTACGGAAACACCGCCTGGTGGTATGGAGCCTGCTGGGATGGGAACTTCTGGGGCGGCGGAGAATCGGGAAGCCACCAGAACAAGCCATTCTGGACCGGCAGCAGCGCGGACTACTACGACTGGGGCGCAATCTGGATACGGTAAATTAAACAGCAGTTCATCTAAACTAGTAACGATATCATGGACCGGTTCAGATTCTCATTGTCTGTCACTCTCTTCTTGTGCATCGTGCAGGCCTCTTGCGCGGGCAACCTCAGCGTGAAGAGCGGACAGCTCAACATGACAGGAAACCTCTACGTGGGTCCTGCCGGAAACGCGCTTTTTGTAAACTCCACGTCGGGACTTGTGGGCATCGGCACCGCAAGCCCCTCGGCACAACTGCACGTTGTGGGCAACGCAGTCATCACCGGCAGCATCGGAATCGGGACAACCAACTCCCTTGCGAAAGAACACATCCTTTTGGGGTCTGCAGGGACTACGCCAAACTTCACCATCGCACCTTCCTTGATTTTGGAGCATTCCGGGTACGACGGCCAACTGCAATTTTTAGCCCCGTCAACAAGGGCATCTTACATCATGTTCGGCGACGAGCGGAATTATGCCCGTGGAAGCATAGTCTACGACCATCGCGCCGGTTCGGAAATGCTGGCGCTTTCCAGCCAGAACGGAAGCATAACAATACTTGCAGGAGGCAACGTCGGCATAGGAACGACGAGTCCGGCGTCAAAGCTGCAAGTCACGGGAGGCGAAATCCAAACTGGCAACAGCTCCGCAGCCTGCTCAAGCGCCAATGCAGGAGCAATCCGCTGGACGGGCGTGGTGTTCCAGGGGTGCACGGGCACGAACTGGACGACGTTCAGTTTCGGCGGGCAGGACGGGTCGACCCAGCAGCGGGCGGGCATAAGCTGCAAGGCGATAATCAACGCCGGCTTCTCGAAGGGCAACGGCAACTATTGGGTCGACCCCGACGGCGGGGACACGGTCAACGCGTTCCAGGCATATTGCGACATGACAACGGACGGCGGAGGCTGGACGAAAGTCTATCACGGGACACCGGACCAGGCGTCCACGACGATTGCGTACATTACGGGGACCGCGCCCCTAGTCACCACGTCGTCGACGATGATGTTCGCGTTCTTTGACGAGACTACGAACGCCACGTCAAGCGCGTGGAAGTTCCAGACGCCGTCCGCATTCACCACCAACACGCCGATGGCGAACGTCCAATGCGGGTACGTGACAATCACTGCCACGAGGATAAGCGACAGCCTGACGGTCAGCAACGTCCTCCGGTACGGGTATGGCAGCTTCGGCAGCAGGTGCGACGAAGGATGCAGCAGCACCTGGGGGCAAATCTGCCTGAAAAGCACCTCGGCCCAGGGAACCGCCGGCGGGTACGCCGATTTCCCGATGTACACGTCTTTTGCGTGGGCGGGATACGACAATTGCGCTAGGTCTGATGAGACGTATTCTACTACGCAGTGCCCGACGACCAAGAGGTTCGTGATATTCGTAAGATGAAGGCGGCCACAAACACGCGGCTGCCAAAGCCATTTTTATTCCGCGGCCCGCTGTAATGTATGATGGAACGGGCGCAGACTTCGCTTGAATACCTGCTGATACTCGCGGGCGCAATAATGCTCGTCCTGCTGGTGGCGCAGGTGATCACCGGCGCGATGCTGCCCTACAACTCCGCAAACAACGCGGCTGTGGCGACGGTCTGGCCGACGGGAATGAACGGTTGATTCTCATGACTGAATACAAGCAGGCAATAGTGCTCCGCGCCGACCTTGGCATGGGCAAGGGAAAGCTGGTGGCGCAGGGATGCCACGCAAGCATCGACGCGTTCGAGAAGGCCAAGTCCTCCAAGCCGGAATGGGTGGAGGCGTGGAAGGACGGCGGGTGCAGGAAGATTGCCGTGAAGGTCCAGTCGGAGCGCGAGCTTGTTGGGATATTCATGGCAGCAAAGAAGGCCAGGCTGCCCTGCTCGCTGATTACAGACGCGGGCCACACGCAGGTCGAGCCGGGAAGCAAGACTGCAGTTGCGATAGGGCCTGCACCGGAAAGCGAAATTGATGAAATTACTGACAAGCTCAAACTGCTTTGATTAATTCTGTCGCCTATCCGCCAATTATTTCTCGTCGTCGTCCTGCTTCCACAGCGTGCGCTTCTTGTTGATTAGTTCCTTGGATAGCTGGCACAAAAGGGAGCTCACGCGCAATGCCTCGTCGGGGGAGAGACGGAAACCGACCGTGCCGATGGTGTTTGCGATTCGGACGGTGATTGTGCCGTCGCGCGGGTAGCCGTTTGCGGAAGTGGGCTCGGCGGTCTCGAGCTTGAGCGCGCTCTTGTGCGACACGCCGTCGTCGTCCTTGTACCAGTGCACCAGCTCGTCTTCAATCATTACTGTGGATTCACTTTGTTGGGTGGGTTGCAAGTAGCACTTGGACGGCGAATATAAACAAAAGCTGACGCGATTTCCGGTGAAGCCGCCGGAACCCCGTCCAACAAAGCTGCAGATGCAGAACCAATAAAACGCCGTGCGCGATTGCATTAATATGGCAATACGCGGCCAGGGCGCCTTCGAGTATCTTCTGCTGCTTGGCGGGACGGTTCTTGTCGCGACCATAGTCCTTGTGATGACGCAGGGGTCGATCCAAAACGCGAACAACACCTACGGTGCGGCGTCAGGCAATTACGCAGATTTTGTAACGGGCAGCGTAAACGACATCTTCGCAAACGGCTCGCTCACGCACGAGGCGCCGACGGGCTGCATATACGGCAACCCGGCCTGCGATGCAGGCTACTACTGCGACAACGGAACCTGCAAACAGGCTAATGCACTGCTCAAAGGGTACGCGCTCGACCCGGCCGGAGTTCCGCTTCTTGGAGTGACAATCCACCTTGTCGGCGGCAATACCGCAGACGCGCTCACCAACGCGTCCGGGTATTACGAGATGGCCTTCGCAATCAACGGCTCGTCCGCGATGTACGCTGCCACTGCCGCAAGAAGCCCCGCAAACGTGCAAGCCGGTGCGACGGTCAACCTTACTGCCGGCTTTGCAACAATCCAGAAATTCACCTTGAGTTATAACCCCGCGTCGCTTTCCGGTTTCGTGCGCGACCCGGCAGGCAACGGGATTGCGGGCGTCGCGCTTTCGTGCGGTTCCTATTCGGCTACGTCCGGGAGCGACGGTTCCTATGCCATAGGCAACGTGCCAATGGCTTCCGCAAGCACGACCAGTACCCTTGCGGGGTCGAAGACTCCGACTTTCGTTTCCAACTCAACGCCGGCGACGTTCAACGCGGGCGTAACCAACTCGCAGAACTTGCAAATGTCCTATTCCAACGCGAATGTTTCAGGGTACGTACGTGACGTGTCAAGCGCAGGCGTAGCCGGCGCTGCGGTAAGCTGCGGCGGCGTGTCGACGACTACCGCAAGTGACGGCGCGTATTCGATAAGCGGCCTTTTGATGTCCGCTGCTTCTTCTTCGTGCACCCTCGCGGCCTCCAAGTCCGGTTACACTTCTGCAAGCGCAACAGCAACTCTTACTGCAGGCGCAATCACTTCGGGCCAGAACCTTGCCATCAATCTCATAGTCGTTGGCGCCTGCGGTTCAAGCAACGGCGCGGCTTTCTATTCCGCCCCGTCCTCGGGCCTTTGCACTGCTGGAAGCGCTTCCGCATTGTCGGGCGCAGGGCCTTGGTCGTGGACTTGTGCCGGTACGTATGGCGGCTCAACCGCAAGCTGTTATGCAAACCTCATCGTGAACGGCGCGTGCGGCGCAGCTGCAACAAGCTATGCCTATTCTGCCGGCGGCTTCTCCGGCGCATTGTGCAATGCCGGGACGGCAAGCCCGAGCAGCCCATCGTTTCCTGCCGCGGGAGGGTCAACTAGTTGGGCCTGCCTTGGCTTGAATGGCGGAAGCGGCGCTTCCTGTTCGGCATCAAGGGCAAACCACCCCTGTGCAGTTGCAGGAGGAACGATATACGGGTCGTTCTGCCGTTTTAGCGGTTCGTCTTGCCCTGGCGGATGGACACAATATGGCAGCTGGTCAACGACAACGGCAGGACACAGCTCTTCTTGCGGCTGGGTAAGTTCGCCTTGGCCGGAACCGAGCTGCTGCAGCACCGGCTCCCACGACTTTTCCAATACCGCAGTGGAATCCTGCGGGTATTGGCAGTATTGTTGCACTTCGTGGACTTGCCCGACCAACTGTTGGCAGACCGCATCTGCAATCGTGACGGAAGTCGGGTGTTACCAGCCTTGAAAGGAGTTACTCCCGTGTTTTTCGGTGCGTGAAAGACGGACATGCATCGTAAGAGCTATTTCCTGTAGCCTGCAATCCTTGCCTTCTCGCTCGGCTGCGTCACGCGCTTTCCGATGAAGTAGTTTACGGTGCGCTCGCCGAAGGCCCGCGCGCGGGCGAAGTCTATTTCGTCAAGCCTGCCCTTGCCCAAAAACGAGAGGTTTCCCTTGACGTTGAGCGTGAGCGTGTTGCGGACCACTGCCCCGCGCTTCTCGAACTCGACTGAAACCTGCTTGAACGACTCGCGCGACTGCTTGGAGTTTGAGCACAGCGCAAAAGGCGCGACGTTCCTTGTCTTCCAGTCGAAGCCCTTGGTCTGGCCGAAGAGGTCGCGCTTTGTGAACATGTGCGCGAGGTCGGCTTCCACAAAGAACAGGTCGTAAAACCCGTTGTCGGGCTGGTATCCTGATGCAGTCCACTGGCCGTAGGACATCAATGTAGCTTCGGCTCCCGCAATGGTCGCTCCTGCGTGCACTGCCTGGGCTACCGGGAGGAGGCGGGCGTCGGCCTCGAAATAAAGCACAAGGCAACGCACAGCCATTCAGCACCAAACCCCATTCAAGTTCTCGTCCCTTCCTGCTTTACGCGACACGGGCTGCGGGCTTTGCGAGCGAGTAAGCCCGCTCGACTTTAAGCTCGGAAAAGTCCGCGCGCTTGGAAGCCCAGTCCAAGACCGTGGTGAATGCCACGTACGAGACTGCGATTCCCGCTGCGAACATCAGCCGCTCGTAAGCCGTGACGGGCACAAGAGCGGTCCACTGGGCCGAGGTGTAGGGCAGCGAGTAGGCAAAGATTACCGAGCCTACCGCGTGGGCCGTGAATGTCGCGCCCAAGCTGCGTGCAACCAGGTTCTTGCTCCACCCAAAGACACGGACTGCAACAGGGATGAGCCAGTAGAGTGAGTAATACCACGCGCCCGCGCCAGCCGGGGTCATCACAAAGAGCGCCATGCAGGCAAGGGGAACTCCGAGTCCTACTGCGTCAAGCTTCTTGAAGTCGATGCGGGCGAAGTAGTACGCCGCAAAGAGCATGGTTGAAAGGCGAAGGACGTTCAACAGGGTGATTGCCTTCCCAAGCACCACCATGTTGACCACCTGCGAAGCCGCAAGCGCGACCAGTCCGAGGCCGAGGCCGAGGAAGGATGCCACTATTGGGCCGAAGAACTGGAAGAGCGTAAAGTAGGACGCGTTCGAGCCTATGATTGGCGCGAAGTTGATTTGCTCGGCTATTGCCGCAAACACCGCGAAAGCCCCCAGGAATAGGAGCTTGCGCTTCGTAAGACCCATCGACAAATCCATAGTTACAAAACCCCCCTGAACTGGATTGAAAAGAAAGCAAGTATTGTTGGAAGAAACGACAAATATTAACCCTATTGTTTATGGCGGGCCCGGAACGGCGTAGAAGCATTTTCCGAGTCCGATAGAGGCAAAATGCGAAGAAGTTTGACTAGCATTTTGCCGTAGTTTTGCCAACTGGCTGCTTGGAAAGCCCGGCCTTGATTTCACCAACCAAGTAGAGGGAACCTGCCACCAGGACCATCCCGTCTGCATCCGAGTTGGCGTGCTTTACAGCAGCCCGCAAGGCCTCACCTGCTGACCAGAAATCCAAGACCACCGGACAATGCGGCCTTGCCGCTTCCGCCACCCGCACCGCAGTTGCCGTGCGGTGGTAGGAAACCGGGGCCGCGTAGAAGGACGTTGCAAGAGGCGCCAGAAGGCCCACAGTTGACTCGACGTCCTTGTCGTCCATCATCCCGCAGACTAGGGATATCCTTTTGCCTGCAAAAAGCGCCTTGACCGAAGCTGCAAGAGCCCTTGCGCCGTCGGGATTGTGCGCGCCGTCAAGCACAACTAGAGGTTCCGTGGAGACTATTTCGAGCCTGCCGGGCCATTTCGCGGCCTGGAAACCTTTTTGGATTGCAGTTGAAGGGATTGAAAGCGCCCCTTGCTCATCCAGCTTGCGCAAAGCCGCATAGGCGACGGCCATGTTGAAGCACTGGTAGCTTCCAAGCAAGCTGGAAGAAAGCCGCGTAGTGCCTAACTTTGACGAGATTTCGACCTGCGTTCCTGAAAGGGAAACGCTTTTTCCTGAAAAAGTAAATTCGGCATCGCCGGCCGCGTCCTCCTTTCCGCCGCTTTTCCTTTCGCCGACGACAACGACCCCGCTGTTCTTTTCACCCGCGACCTTTCTGATTACCCCAAGCGCCGCGCCGTCGCACCCGGTCACAACCGGCCTGCCTGCGCGGATTACCCCGGCTTTCTCAAAAGCAATCTTCTCAACCGTGTAGCCGAGCGCCTTGGTGTGGTCGAGGCTGACGCGCGTGATTATCGAAAGAACGGGCTCGGCCACGTTTGTTGAGTCCAGCCTGCCGCCCATCCCGATTTCAAGTACCGCAAAATCAACTTTCGAGTCCAAAAAGAACTTGAGCGCTACTGCGGTGTTGACCTCGAACTGGCTGAGTGTTTCGGTGTGGGCTTGGTTGTAAGTTTCGACGGCCTTTTTTGCATCCAAGATTATCCTTGCAAAATCCGCCTTCGAAATATCCTTTCCATCCACGCTGACCCTTTCGGTGTAATCAACCAAATGAGGAGAGATGTATCGGCCGGTCCTGTAACCTGCGTTCCTGATTGCGGACTCACAGAACGCTGCGACCGAGCCCTTGCCGTTGGTGCCGGTGACGAGGATGCAGGGAACCGCCTTGGGGTCGAAGCCAAGGATTTCACACAAGTCGCGAACAGGCGCAAGCGTCCACTCGTTCTTCGGAGGCAGCGCCTCGAGGAAGGCTATTGCTGCAAAGTAGTCGTCGGGTTGGCGTTCCATTGGCAAAACCAGCAATTGGATTTTGCACGGCCGGATTAATCAGGCCTTCTTTGACTGCTCAAGGCACGCCTTCACAAAGCCCAAAAAGAGCGGATTCGGGTTGAACGGCCTGCTTGAAAGCTCGGGGTGGAACTGCGTGCCCACGAAGAACGGGTGTGATGGGATTTCCATCACCTGCATTATGGGCTGGTTGGGCGCCTTCCCTGAGAAAACCATGCCCGCTTTCTGGATGCGGTCGATGTAATCGGGGTTGACCTCGTAGCGGTGGCGGAAGCGCTCGCGAATCTTGAGCTTTCCGTAAAGCTCCGCTGCCATCGAGCCCTTGACAAGCTCGACGTCCTTCCCGCCAAGCCGCATGTTGCCTCCGAGTCCCTCGATTTTCTTTTGTTCCGGAAGGATGTCAATGACCATGTCAGGGGTGTCCGGGTCAATCTCGGTTGAGTTTGCCTTGGACAGCCCTAGGACGTTCCTGCAGAACTCCACAACCGCCATCTGCATGCCATAGCACAAGCCTAGGTAGGGCAGCTTGTTCTTTCGCGCATACTCGATGCACTTGATCTTGCCTTCTGTTCCGCGCGAGCCGAAGCCGCCGGGAACGATTATGCCGTTGACGCCATCAAGCACCTTCGCGACTTCCGCATCAGTTGACTTGGGGGTGAGCTTGCTCGTCTCAATCCAGACAAGCTCGACTTTGCACCCTGCTTTTGCGCGCGAGTGCTCGATTGCCTGGATTATGCTCGCGTAAGAGTCCTTGACTTCGGTGTACTTTCCGGTGATTCCAATCTTTATGGACTTGGTGGGCTTCGCGAGAGCCTCGCAGAAGTCCTCCCAGCGCCTCATCGCAGCCTCAGTGCGAACGGCAGGGGCGCGCTTTATGCCTAAAAGCTCAAGAACCGCCTTGTCCAGGCCCTTTTCGTGGAGCATTATCGGGACTTCGTAGATTGACTGGGCGTCAGGCACGCACACCACGCGCTCAAGAGGCACGTTGGAGTAGATGCTGATTTTCTCGCGCACCTTCTCTCCTACCTCGCGGCCAGCGCGCACCACCACAATCTCAGGTTGAATTCCCAAAGACATAAGGGTGCGAATGCCGCTCTGCGCGGGCTTGCTCTTGAACTCACCAAGCGAGCTGGGGTTGAAAGCGTAAGTGACGTTGGAGAAAATGACGTTGCTGCGGCCTTCCTCGTACTGGAGCTGGCGCATCGCTTCCATGAAGTAGCCGTTTTCGAGGTCCCCTACTGTGCCTCCGACTTCGATTATGACCACGTCTGTCTTGGTGGTGATTGCGCACTCGCGCACGAACGCCTTGATTTCACCTGTTACGTGGGGGATGAACTGCACGTCGCGTCCAAGATACTCGCCCTTGCGCTCCTTGGTAAGAACCGTGTTGAATATCTTGCCGCCGGTGATGTAGTTGAGCTTTGAGAGGTTCTTGTCGAGGAAGCGCTCGTATGCTCCGAGGTCCATGTCGGTTTCCGCGCCGTCGTCAAGCACGAATACTTCGCCGTGGCGGTAAGGGTTCAAGGTGCCTGCGTCCTGGTTGAGGTAGCCGTCGAACTTGATTGGCTCGACTTTGAGCCCCGCTGCCTCGAGGAGCGCGCCCATGCTGGATGAGAAGATTCCCTTGCCTACTCCGGAGATTACGCTTCCGGTGATTACGAGGTACTTGGTCTTTCCGGGCTCGTAGCCCTTCGGGACTGGGGTGTAGAACTCGTGGTCACTGGACTTGTTTGAAAGCGATGAAAGAATGCCACAAGAGTCCTCAGCTGCCATTACCCACACACCCCGTTCAAAAAAAGAACTAATGATTGAATTGCTATAATAAAAAGAAGACGGTGGCTTTCGGTTGTTAAAAACGTATTGTTGGACGGCAGGATTGAAGTAGGACTTTTATTCCGCAACGCACCCACCCAAATTATGGAAAACACCTATCATGGGCTTCCCATAACAATCAGGGGCGAAAACCCCGGTCCGACATGGAGGCACAACAATGCCGCTGAAAAACGGGCGAGAAGGAACTGGCCCAAGGACTACGACCACGACATATTGCTTACTGTAGAGACAACGGACAAGTGCACCCTGCGCTGCGACCACTGTTTTGCCGAGTCCGGGCCTGAAAAGAACACGTTCATAGACCACAAAAAAATCGAGGAAATCGCAAAGGAATGCGAGACGATATTCCCGCAATATGGCCAGAAAATTATCCGGATTACCGGAGGGGACCCGTTCCTGCACCCGAAGATTTTTGGCATCGTCAAGTCGTTCTCCAAGAGGAAAAAGAAGCTTGGATACAAGCTCCTCGACGTTGAGACCAACGGCTGGTGGGCAACCGACGACGAAACGGCGAGAAAGTACATAAAGAAGCTCAAGGCATCCGGCGCGGACCTCTTGAGCATGACCAATGATTACTTCCACTGCAAGCAGGGCGTATTCGACATCCATGAGCATATGCACAGGATAGACCACATCGCCTCGGAGGAAGGCCTTAGGTTCCGAAACATCCTGACCGGGTATGGCACTGACACTCCTGACGAAAATACTGCAAAAGAAATAGAGGAGCACAAAAAGCGCTGCAATCACTGCCACGGCATCCCAAACATCACGCCAATTGGCCGGGCGCGGGAACTTCCTGAAGAAACGTGGGGTTCGCACGTAACCTGCGGCCTGACAGGCTGCAGGCTGACCCCGCCATTGTTCATGCCCTTAATCGGGGCTGAAAAATACACGCATAGGGACGAGATTACCCTCGGCCCGAACGGGAACGTCTATCCCTGCAATAGCGGAAAGGAGTTCGAGCACGCGTCGCTTGCAATCGGAAACATCTACAGGAGGCCTCTTGCGCACATAATACAGGACCCGCAAAACAAGATAGTCGACATAATCCGCAAGGAAGGGCTGCGGGGAGTAAGCAAACGGGCAGGGATAACCTCACCGAATCATTGGGGAACCTACTGGAAGATGTCGCCCTGTGGATTATGCCACGAACTTTTGAGGACTCGCGGAAAGCAGATACAGAAGAACATCAAATGACGCGCTTACGCTGAAGCAAAATGAAAAGAGACCCCCTCCTTTCGGAGGGGGCTTCATCTGTTTTTCCAAGGGGGGCTTGGAGGATTTGATGAAGGATAAATGCCGCAAAAGCGGCTGGTTGTTGAAACTACTGTCCCCACATGACCTTACGGCCCGATGTCAGCCGGTCCTTGCGGAACTCTCCCTGCATGTGGTAGTAGGAAGCGCCGAAAAGCGCCGCTACCCCGACTACGGGCATTGGCATGAGGGTGACTACGCCGATGAGCGCGAGCACCAGCGAGTACGACCGGAAGCGCAGGGCCTCCTTCCAAAGGGGAAGGTAGCTCTGGGTGTAGTTGTACCGGTTGGTGAGCTTCATCATGGGCTCCTTTGCGTCCGCAGGCACCGAAGTCATCTGGATGTCCCAGTTCTTTTCCGACGGCGCCTTGCCAGCTGGCGCTACCGAGTCCCCTACGGTAATCTGGTCCCCGCTTTTTGGGTTCAGCTTTGAAAGCATGTCCTGTATTGCCATATTTCATTCCCCCTCTACTGTGCGACTATTACCGAGCGTCCCTTCTGCCAAGTGACCTCGCTTCCGAACCCGTTCATGTGCTGCCCCCAGTAGTGGCCCCAAAGGTAGGCGAACACCACCGAGACAATCGGGTTGATGAAGTACGTCACTATCATCATGAGAAAGCACACCATGGCCCAGAAGAAGCTGTTGTACTCTCCGGTCCAGCTGTCCTGCATCTCGATTCCCTTGAACTGGAAGCCCAACCGCTTTCCGAGGAAGTGGCCACGGGTGTCGATGTTGAACATGTGCATTGGCCGCGGCTCGCCT
The DNA here is from genome assembly GCA_041663565.1 of Candidatus Micrarchaeia archaeon. Lineage (GTDB taxonomy): Archaea > Micrarchaeota > Micrarchaeia > Norongarragalinales > CAINOH01 > CAINOH01. The sequence continues at coordinate 49,103 of JBAYMJ010000002.1, forward strand.
GTGAACGAGTCGTTGGGGCCCATCACGTCCCCCGAGCCGTCTATCATCGCCGGGCCTTCCTTGTTGGTTGGCACGAACATCGGCATGTCGTAGCTCTCGTTGCCCGAGGCCTTCGCCGGAGCCTGCGCTCCTGCTGCCGGCTTTGCGGCTGCCGAGACTGCGTTGACCTTCTCGGAGTAGACTACCTTGTTGTTCCCGACCTTGTCCGCAGTGACCGGTATGGGCCACGACGCGGGTCCGTTGTAGATGTACTTTATCTCCTGCGGAGTGCCGGTAGCCTTTTTTGCCTGTGAAAGGTTGAGCAATGCCATTTTTCTCACAACACGAACGCCACAAGGAGCGCGTAAATCAGGCAGCCGAATGCGAGTATGTTTATCGGCGTGTCCGTAAGCCCGAACGGCCGGCCAAGCGAGTGGGTATCCCAAATCTCGCCCATGGTCGGGATTGTGTCCGGGTTGTCGAGCACGCTGACAATCCCCGCGTCCTCTAGCCACATCACGATTTGGCTCGTGAGGGGCGCGTAGTAGAACGGCGCCTTGTTTTTGAATACTCCTTTTCCTGCCATAATCATTTTCGCCTTAATCGACTGTCATGATTGTACGCTTTACTCCGAACGTCCAGCATCCCCAGCGCAGCCCTGCGCCGATTGCGCGGAAGCGCGCTGCGAGTGCGAACATCAATAGCGACCCTGCCGGGAACACCGTGAAAGTGAATATTGCCGCTGCCATCCAGAACACGAAGATGCACCAGGAAATCTTCTCCTTGCGCCACCCGTCGATGTATTCCATGACGAAGCCGTACCGGGTGTGGGTGCGCATCACCGGGAAGTCCTTCGGGTTGACTTCACAGCCCGCAGTAGTCATGACCGAGGTCGGCTCGTTGATCCCGCCCTTTCTCGGCTCTGCCTTGGCTGCAACGTCGGCCTTCTGCTTGGCGTAAGTGCCGTGGTATGCGCTCTCCTGGATGCCCGGAGCTACCGGCCGCTTGCCGTAGCCCGCCGGGTCGCCGAAACCGGAATTGTCCTGTCCTGGAGTGTGAAGTGAAATCATTTACATCAACTTATGTAGCTTCGTAGAGCATACGCTGTTTCCAGTTGTTGCTCACGTAGAAGTCCTGCCACAGGTAACGGCCGTAGGCAAAGCCCGATGCCAGGCCGAATGCGCCTGCGACGAACACGTTACGCGGTATGAGAACGATTGCCATTATTGCAAGAAAGATTGCCGCAGCCTTGGCCACCTGCCATTCCTTGTAGATTCCTATTGACTCGTTGAGGTAGTCCTGGCGGCGCTTGATGTGCATTACCGCGTGCCCGTGGGTGTCAGTAGGCACGAACATCGGGATGTGGTTGTAGCCGCGCTTGGGGACGGTCTCGTCCGGAGTCTGGACCTGGCCGTAAGTGAGCATTTCCCTGCGGGCCTTTGAAAGTGAATAGTCTTTTTCCATGTTCAACAAATCCCCCTCGATTTGCGTAACTATCTTTGGAATGACGAAATATATAAACTGTTCGGTAGTAACAAACATTAATATCTAGTAGTCAATTGACGTAGTATTGAAATGGCATGAAAACAATAGTCGTCAAAAGACGTATTTTGTGGGGTTTTGCTGAGTGCCCTAGAGGCAAGCCACTACTCGCCAAACCGGCCAAGCCGGCGGTCCGAAGGGACGCAGCTCCATCAAACCACCCCGTTTTGAGGCCGCAAAGGCCGGCCGGGATACCGGATTATATTTTCCCGCGCCCAGAAACACTACTATGTCCGCCCCAACGCCGACCAAGGCAAAGCTGATTTCGGGTAAGCCCATAGCAGATTCGATGCTTGAGGCGGTTGCCCAAAAGGTTGCCAAGCTTGCGGAAAAGCCGACTCTTGCAGTAATCATAGCAGAAGGCGACCCGGCATCCGAGCTTTACGTTTCAAAGAAGCAGGCAGCTTGCAGGAAAGTGGGCGTGCACTCGCTGCGCTTTGACATCCCCCGCACCGAGACTACGGCAAAGCTCCTGGCACTCATCCACAAGCTCAACGCCGACCCCAAGGTGGATGGAATACTTGTCCAGCTTCCTCTTCCAAAGCAGATAGACGAGGACAAAGTAATCGAGGCCATTGACCCGCAAAAGGACGTGGACGGCTTCCACCCCATAAACCTCGGAAGGCTCTCAAGAGGGGACGAGGACGCGGCGCTCATCTCCGCAACACCGAAAGGCATAATCAAGCTCCTAGAATCAATAGGCTGCGACGTGTCAGGCAAAGTCTGCACAGTAGTTGGCACAAGCAACATAGTGGGAAAGCCAGTTGCGTACTTGCTGATGAACCGCAAGGCAACGGTAATCACCGCAAACAGCAGGACTCCCGATTTGGGAGCCGTGACCCGCCAGGCGGACGTGCTGGTTGTCGGAGTTGGCAAGCCGGGGCTTGTGCGCGGCGACATGGTGAAGCCGGGCGCAACAGTCATTGACGTTGGCACGAGCAAGCTTGCGAATGGAAAGCTTGCAGGGGACGTTGATTTTGAGTCCGCCTCGCAGGTGGCATCCGCAATAACCCCGGTCCCCGGCGGGGTGGGGCCGATGACGATTGCGAGCCTTCTTGACAACACACTGGTTGCGTACGGACGAAGAAGGAAAAAATAGGAAAAAGCGGGCCACTGTTGCCAAAAGACGCGGGGTGGCATCGAAGGTAATCGTTGGTTTTTCTAATGCAACCTTCCTTTTCGGACAAAATCCAGTTGCGTAACCTAATGAAAAAGATGCGCAGGGAGCACCCCAAAAAGGAAAGGGACGAGAAAAGCTGCCTGATTTGCAAGAAGCTCATCGCCAGCCCCGAATTCCAGAACTCTAAAACAATCCTTCTCTACTGCCCGAAAGCCGACGAGGTTGATGCCTGGACCGCAATCACCGCGGCGCTGGTGCAGAAAAAGACAGTATGCCTTCCCTGCACGGACGAGGAAAAAAAGGAGATTACCGCCTGCAGAATCATCGGGTCCGAAAAACTGGAGAAGGCCGCGTACGGAATCTTCGAACCAAGAAGGGACGAAAAGAAAGTCATCGCCCCCGAAAAAATAGACTTGATTGTAGTTCCGGGCGTTGCGTTCGACGTCCACGGCAACAGGGTCGGCCACGGCCTAGGCTATTATGATAAGTTTCTTTCAGCAGCAACGAACGCCTTGAAGGTCGCAATCGCATTCGACTTCCAAGTGATTGATGAAAAGATAGTCTGCGAGTCGCACGACGTCCAAGTTGACCAGATAATAACCGAGAAAAGGCACATCGTTGTAAAGAAGTAGAAGCAATAACGCTTGAACAGGCTGGTTTCAATGAAAAAAATCCGCGTAGTCGTCCTCGCCTCGGGCAGGGGAAGCGACTTCGAGTCAATAGCAAAGGCTGCAAGGAAGGGCGGGATTGCCGCGGACATAACCTGCATGATTACCGACAACCCGCAGGCAGGCGCCCTGCAGAAGGCGATGGATTTCGGCGTTTCGTCCAAAGTCATCGACTACGGCAAGTTCCAGAACCGTGCGGAATACGAAAAAGTGCTGCTGAAGGCTATAGATTCGTTTGGCCCCGACCTCGTCGTCCTTGCGGGGTATATGAGGATAGTCCGCTCGCCCGAGCTGCTTTCCAGGTACGCCGGAAGGATAATCAACATCCACCCCTCGCTTCTCCCGAAGTACCCTGGCGCGCACGGCCAGCAGGACGCGTTCGATGCGAAAGAGAAGGAGTCTGGATACACCATCCACTTTGTGGATGCAAGCCTTGACGGAGGCCCAATAATCGTCCAGGAAAAGGTGGATGTCTCGGGCTGCAAAAACGGCGACGAAGTTGCCGCGAAAATCCTTGCCCGCGAGCACATCGGCCTTCCGAAGGTAGTGGGCATGTTTGCAACAGGAAAGTTTGAAATCAACGGAAAGAAAGTCACCTACACCCAGAACAGGTAACAACCACGAATGCCCCAAACCAGCAACCTCGACTTTTCGGAAACGATACAGATTATCGTCTCCGCGCTCGGAATATCCTACGCGTTCTCCTACGTCTGGCCCGACCAGCAGTTCTTCTCAATCCTGCTTACCGTAGGCACCGCGTTCGTGCTCCACGAACTCGGGCACAGGTACATGGCAACAAGGTACGGCGCGCACGCGCGCTACCAGATGTGGACAATCGGCCTGGTCGCGGCAATAGTGCTTGCGGTTGCCCTTGACTTCGTGTTCGCTGCTCCCGGCGCGGTGTACATCTACGGAAAGGAGCTTTCGCGCAGCCAAAGCGGCAGGGTCGCGCTTGCGGGGCCGGGAGTGAACATCCTGCTGAGCCTGCTTTTCGTGATTGCTGCAGGAACCGTTTATGGCGCGGGCGACGTGCTTCTTGTGGGCGCGCGAGTGAACGCGTTCCTTGCAGCGTTCAACCTCCTCCCGATGGACCCGTTCGACGGGGCCAAGGTGATGCGCTGGAACAAGCCTGTGTGGGCAGCTGCGTTCGCGCTCTCGGCGATACTGGTCCTGTTCACCTGAGTGAATCCACATGGTCAAGTTCGAAAAGCTATCTTGGTCTGCTTTTGACGGCTCGTGCAGGAAAATAGCGCGTTTTGTCCGCGGCAGGCGAAAGGCCGGACTTGCAGTTGACAAAGTCTACGGCATCCCCCGCGGCGGACTTGGCATGGCGCTGCGCATCTCGCACCTTTTGGACATACAACTTATTGTTGACGAGGCAAAGGTTGACCGCCGCACGCTTGTCGTTGACGAGATATGCGACACGGGCCGCACGCTTTCTGAATTCTCCAAAAGGCACCGCGGCCGCTACGCTCTCATCGCGACAATCTACCACAGGAAGGACGCCGCGTTCACTCCGGACTACTACCTGAAGCTAAAGACGGACAAGTGGGTGCTGTTTCCGTGGGAGACCGCAAAGACCACGCGGATGGAAGACGGATAAGACTAGTTTTCAAAACCAAAGGCAGGTACTTGGCCGTCCGTAAGGTTGGAAGTCGAATACAGCCCCTCGCCGAAGATGAACAGTTGCGAGCTGTTTGCTGACTCCAGGCCAAGACCGACATCCACCTTCGCGCACCCAAGTGCCTCGATTGCGGAGTCGTTGCCCCAGTACTTGACCTTGAGCACGGACTGGTTCGAGTCAAATGAAAGAACTTTTGAAAACGTGGCTTTTGCATCGCCGGCAAAAAAATCCACGTGCTTCGAAGGCTCTGCCCCACAACCCACCCACAGCGAAGGGACCAGCCCGCGTCTTTCCGACGCCTCAAACGCAACCGAGGCCCATCGTGCGAGTTTTTCTGCCGCATCCTGTGCAACCTGCGCTGGCGTCGCGCCCCTTGCGCTTGCAAGCACCGCAAGGAAGGACTGCCGCAGGTTGGCCTCGAAAAAACGCGAGCGGGACAGCAAGACAAAGGTTGCCGCAGTATCGGCCTCGGCATCCGAGCGCGCCGAGGAATATGCTGCTGCCTTGAGCGCGAAGGGAATCACTATGAAAAGAAGCACCAGGCCGAGGAAACCGCGCATAAAATCAGTCGCCCCCGGCTTTCGCCTCGAAAACCACAAGCATCGCCCCGCCGTCCCTTGGCACGATTATGCGGTTGGTGGAAATGACTTTGGAAGATTTAGAAGGGGCTGCCGCAAATTCTGACAGTAAAATTTCCTTTCCGTCCGGACAATGGACCGAAAACGCACTCGCGGCAAACGTGTCCGTTGCCTGCCTGAACTTTTCCCTCAATGCAATTTCCCCTTCCGCGCTTTCGCACGCCGACAATACCAGGTCGGGCTGCGACGAGGCCGCCAGTGCGATGTCTTCAAGCGCGGTTGAAAGCGCGACCGACTCTAGCGCGTGAACCGGCCGCGTCGCGTGCGGCATCAGGACCAAAAGCGCGCAGGCAACGGCGAATACTGCGGCGTCAACGAGCATCCAAAACCCCCTCAACGGAAACAATACCTCCAGATGGAAATGCCGTTGACCGGGGTAGTGATTACGCGGTTCACGCAATAATCTCCACTTGCTTGCGCGGACTGCCCGGCTGGACGCAACGGCAACAGGAGCCCCGACTTGCACGATGCGAACGCGCCCGAACACGACCACGCCTCCTTTTCGGACGCAAGGAACGCCTTGAGGTAGTTGTCCGACCGCGTTGCGACCTCGGCATACTGGCTTGCATCCCGGTGCATCGAGGAAAGAAGGACCGCAAGGCAAGCTATGACTATGGAAAAGGAGACTGCAGCCTCGGCCGTTGAAAACCCCCTGTTCCCATTGCACAGCAACCCAAAGCTCACGCCGTTGGCACCCCTCCCGAAAGGTCGCTTACGATTGCGTTCTCGGCCCCGGAAATCTTCACGGGGCACTGCACCTCTTGGATTGCTTTGGACAGGTTCAAACCCGAAGTGCTTTCCGAAAACGGAAAACCCATCGACAAAGTTGAAGAGCGGAGCGAATAGCTTCCCAAAGTGACGCACGCAAGGCTTGCAGCTGAAAGCGGGGCGACCTTTCCCAGCCCTTCCGAGTCCAGGCGAAAGAGTGCGCTTTTGCTTGCGCCTACAAGTATGAACGCAGCGGCTGCGTAGGTTGCAAAGACAAGCAACGCCTCCAGCACCGCCTGACCCTTCCGTTTCCCTTTCATGGCTTCCATAACCGCCTGTCCCTTTCGTTTTCCTTCCGTGGCTGCCCGCCCCCGCTGCCGACAACTATCCTGCAAGGAAAATCCTGCACCCTGAATCATAGTAAACGCGGTAGGAGCAGGCCCCTTCGCAGGAACCTGATAGGACGCAGTCGTTGGCAACCAAAAAGCTCGCCGGGCCGTCCCTTGAAGCGAATGAGACCACAACCGCCGACCTTTCGAAGTCGTAAGCTATTGCCGCCCCATCGGGAATGGACACCTTCCCGGAATACTCCGAGCTCTCTCCTGTTGCCTTCGCAAGCTCTGTAGCCGAATGCAGCTCCGCTGCAGCCCTCCTGCACTGCGAGGCCCTGCTTGCATCCAGCGACAGGCCGTAGGCTTGCGTGTAGGCCGGCGCAAGCAGCGCAACCAGCGCGGCTGACGCGCACAGCACAAGCATCGAGTCAAGCAGGCCTTGGCCGCGCTGTGCCCGGCAAGCTAAAGGGAGCATATGGCCAACCACCATCGTCAATCCCTTTCCCCCAACTATGGTTCGAATCCAGTCTGGTTCAGCAGGCCAACCGCGCGCTGCGAAGTCGAGTTGAGCTGACCCGAGAAATCCGATGCCGTACCCCGCACCTGGCCCAGGAACGCTATGGCAAGCGCCACCAGCACGCCTATTATCAGCAGCATCTCCACCGAGACCTGCCCCTTTTCATCCATAGGGATTAAGACTGCCTGCGGACGGACAATAAGCTGGCGTGTAACTATGCTAAACGCAAAGTTGCTCGCCCTGCTAGGCTTATTTATTCCCCGGTTGAGTAAATTTCTTGATGAAATACCCGCTAGCCCTGCTGGCTGTTGCGCTCCTGCTCGCGATACCGCTAGCGCAGGCCTACACCGACCACTCGCTTTCGGTCACGGTCACCATCAAGAAGGACGGCACCGCGCACGTGCGCGAAAAGGCCATATTCTACGTGGACAGCGACGCCGAGATAGAGGCGTTCAAGGACAACCTCAAGCTGGGAAAGAGCACCATACTCGCGTGGAAGAAGTTCTCCGACAACATCCGCTACCACATAGGCGGGGTGCAGAGCCCGGTTGACAACCTCACCATCACCGCGGGCCCGGAGTACGACATCAAGCAGAACGCGCGCTCGGTCACGCTCGACTACGAGCTCGTTGACAAGTTCGTCGAGGGCCAGAAAATCGGCAGCAGGACGACCCACTTCACGCTCAACGAGGAAATCCTCGGGTTCGACAAGTCGGAGACGCGCCAGACGATACTCGGGAGCAACGTGTACTTCACCATCGCCCTGCCCCAGACGTCCTCGCTTGCCAAGAAGGACGGCGCGGTTCTCGTCGGGCCTTCGCCGTACGTGTACGACGAGTCAAACAGGACAATAACCTGGTTCGGGCCCAGCACCGGCCGCTGGGTGCTCGAATACGACGTGGAGGAGCCCCTGAGCGATGAGGTTTATGGCTTCTTCTCCGACCTCTACAACACCGCAGTCGAGCTCCTGCCGCTTGCCGTTCTCCTGATTTCAGCGGGCATCATCCTGACGATGCTCGTGAAGATGAAGCGCTTCTAGAGCTTCCCGTAGGCGTCCTCGATGGCGCCTTTCTCTTCCTTTTCAAGCCCGTAGCCCTCGGCCTGCTGGGCTGAGATGTACGGCAGGACGTCCTTTTTCGCGCGCTTGGACGAGATGTGGGCTATCTTTCCCACCTTGAGTCCGGCTGACTTGAGAGCAGCGCGCGTCCCGCGCGAGGAAGCCATCTTGGAAAGCTTGCTGGGAAACGAGTATTTCGCGAACTTCATGTACCTGTTCTTCTTCGCAAGAGCCGTGCCCGTCAGCGCGAGCGTGCGCGCGTACTTCCAGAACGAGTAGTCGTTGGTCTTGCGCACGTGGCCCAAAAACATGTCCGAGCGCGAGATTATGTCAAGCGCCTTGGCAACTTCTTCGGGGTTCTCGTATTCTATCGGCACGTTCTCGCAGAACCACGCAAGCATCGTCGATATCTCCTCGTCAACCCCGTCGGATGCCTTGAGCGCCTCCTTGTAGTTGTCCGCCTTGAGCGTGCGCCTCACAGCGTCGAACATGCCCGCCTCGCGCTCGCGCTCCGACGAGATGGATTTGCCTCCCGATGACTGCAAGTCTATTAGCGCTGCTCGCATGTCGCCCGAGCTTTGCTTGGCGATTTCGTCTATGTACTCGCCTTCCGCCATGCCCTCGGCCTTTGCGATTTTCTTTAGGGCTGCCGCAATCGACCTTGAGTTGAGCTTCTTGAACTCAACTGGCTTCGTGAGAAATCGCAGGGGCTTTACCGCGTCGTCCCACGCGTCGTTTGCGATGAATATGATCGGCTGAGCTGACTCCCTCGCAAGGGCCGCGAGTGCCGACGAGCTCCCGCGGTCCGAGGTGGAGCCAATCTCATCGACTATGAGCAGCCGACGCGAGCCGAACAGCGAGCCGTAGCCTGCAGACGCGCCAAGCACTTCCTTGATGTCGTTTGCCGAGCGGAGCCTCGAGGCATCCGACTCGACTGTTTCCCAGCCCATCTCAACAGCAAGCGCCCTTGCAACCGCGGTCTTGCCGGTGCCCGGCGGGCCGAACAGCAGCAACGGCTTTTCCTTTTTTCCGGACTCGACGCTTGCGGCCCACTGCCTGATTTCCTGGCGCGGCTCCTCGTTCCCGATGAACTCGGCGACGGTCTTGGGCAGGTGCTTGATTGTCCAGAGCATTTGGGAAAACCTGAAAGGAAAATCGAACGGGTTGAAAAAATTATAATAGAAAAAGGAAGGGCAAGAAATAAAATGGAAAACGGGCCAAACTGCAGGGAAATCACCGACTCCGCCCGCAGCCCGGCTGCAAGCTTACTTCTTCTTTGCCGGTTTCTTCGCCGCCTTCTTTGCAGCCTTCTTTGCAACTACCTTCTTGGCAGCCGGCTTTGCGCCGCAGGTGCATCCGCAACCACAGTTCATTCTCTTCACCCCGATATAGGTAATATCGCGTTTGGGACTTTTAATAACGATTAAAACGCTTCCCAAGCATTATTTGTATCCGCATGTCCAACTAGTAATGCGTTTTTGCCTCAGTAGCTCAGCCTGGGAGAGCGTTCGGCTGAAGACCGATGTGTCGGGTGTTCAAATCACCCCTGAGGCATTTTTCACCACACCCCCAGCGCGGCACAGATACAATTAATTTCCCCAGACGCTAATGGTAAACGGGTGTTGTCCAATGGCAAAGGGAAAATCGTCAGCAAGCATAAAGATAACCGGCCTTGAGAACCTCAAGAAGATGAACTGCAAGCCGTCGGGCTGTGGCGGCTGCGGCTGTTCGGGCGCGCTCTATGGCGTCGGGTTCCTCGGCGCGCTGTACTACTTCCTGACAACCGCGACCAGCCTCTGGATGGGAGTCGTGGGAGTGGTCAAGGCGATATTCTGGCCCGGCGTGCTTGCTTGGCTCGCGCTCAAGTCCCTCGGCGCATAGGGGGGAAGGCAGGAGTTCCGGCGGGAAGGGACCGCCGGCCTGCAACTACTTATTTTTGGGTAAAGGCCATTTTTGGGTAAAAGCTATTTATCCGGCCGCCGCGCAATCATTTCCGCAGGAGTGATTGCCGATGGACTTCTTTTCAAAGATGCTCTCAAAACAGAACGCCCCGCGCATAGGCGCGCTCGCGGTGATTTTCGCCGCTTTCCTTTGGGGCGTTGACGGGGTGCTGCTCACCCCGCAGCTTTACACGCTTGACGTGGTCAACGTCGTGTTCCTCGAGCACAGCCTCGCGTTCCTTTTCATGATTCCCCTGCTGTGGAGGGAAATCTCCGAGCTGAGGAAGCTCAACGCAAAGGACTGGCTTGCGTTCGTATGGATTGCGCTTTTCGGCGGGGCGATTGGCACGATGGCAATCACCCAGGCGCTGTTCCTCGTAGGGTTCATACCACTGTCCGTTCCCATACTCATCCAGAAGCTCCAGCCGCTGTTCGCCATAGGACTTGCGCTAGTGCTGCTCAAGGAAAAGCCGGCAAAGGAGTTCTACGCCTACGCTGCGCTTGCGCTTTTGGGAAGCTACCTCATCACGTTCGGCTTCGAGTCGCCGGTGGTGAGCCTGGAGAACAAGACGCTCCTTGCGGCGCTGCTGGGCCTGGTCGCCGCTTTCGCGTTCGGCACGTGCACGACAGTCGGGAGGTACGCGGTTGAGAAGGTCAACTACCGCGTCTCGACCTACCTGCGCTTCGGCCTCACCGCGCTTATCATGGGCGCGCTGGTGCTTGCGCTTGGCAAGCTCGGAAACTTCGCGGCAGTCACGCAGTTCCAGTGGCTCGTCCTGTTTGTCATAGTCTTCACGACCGGCGGCCTCGCAATCGGGATTTACTACTACGGCCTGCGCTTCGTCACCGCATCCAAGGCCACGTTCTACGAGCTCGCGTTCCCGTTCACGGTAATCGTGCTCGACTGGCTGCTCAACGGCAAGTTCCTCTCGCCCGGCCAGCTGCTTGGCGCGGCAATCCTTGTCTATGCGGTGCTCAAGATAAACCGGGCCAAGGTGGCGCTGGGACCGGGCGAAGAAGTTAAGGCCTAGGCTGCGCACAAGAGTGCGTGATTTTATGGAGCGTGCTGCGCGCAGTGCCGGGAACCGCTTGAGGCAGGAGAACGAAAAACTGCTGCGAATCCTCATCAAGCTTGCAAAGAACGCAGGCGGGTTCGGCAAGCTGAAAAAGCAGGGCCTGGACGACGAGGACGTCGCATTTCTCAGAGAAAAGTTCCAAGCCAAGGAATAGGCAAAAGCACCCTTAGGCACAAACCAATCAACTTGCCGCACAAACGACGCTGTTGGCCTTTGCTCAAAAGGCATAAAAAGCAATACCTGCATTAAGAATATCCGGTCAGCGGTCATAGGAGAGGGGTCACGCCCGTTCCCTTTTCGAACACGGAAGCTAAGCCCTCTTACGACGTTGCTTGTACTGCCCGCATGGGTGGGAACGCATGTTTCCGCTGCCACTCATATTCCTCCCTAGTCTTAAGTTTAAATTTGATGCAGGCCTAGTGATTAGCGTATGGCAATCATAGAGTTCCAGCACCCGTACATCCTGACCGCAGTCATAACCTTCATCGCCACCTTCGCGGCCACCTGGCTCATGATCCCCCGGCTCAAGCGCGCGGGGCTCGTGGGCGTTGACATAAACAAGGTCCCCTCGTCATTCAGCCGCGACAGGATAAAGGGCCTCAAGGACAAAGGCTACCCCGGCCTGCCGGTAGTCCCCCGCTCGGGCGGAATAGCGATGATAATGGGCTTCTCTGCCGGCATGCTCGTGTCGCTTCTCATCTACCCCTACAACAACCTTGCGGGCATACTCGCCGCTCTCCTTACCGCAACGCTCATCTCGATGATAGGCGTGGTGGAGGACTTCCTGCCCATCCGCCAGGTTTACCGCACGCTCCTTCCCGCAATCGCCGCGCTCCCGCTGATGGTGGTCACCGCAGGCCACACCGCGATGACGCTTCCACTCTTTGGCAACGTGGAGTTCGGTATAATCTATACGCTCGTCCTCATCCCGATTGGCGTGATGGCCGCGTCCAACCTGGTCAACCTGCTTGCAGGGTTCAACGGGCTTGAGGCCGGAGTCGGCGCGATAGCAGGCGCGGCGCTGTTCTGGGTCGCGTATTCAACGGGCGCGTCCGAGGCCGCGTTCATCGCAATGGCGCTCTCGGCAGCATGCATCGCGTTCCTCGTGTTCAACTTCTACCCTGCCCGGATATTTCCCGGAAACGCCGCGACATACATGATTGGCGCGGTGATTGCCGCAATAGCAATCATAGGCAACATGGAGCGCGTTGCGGTGATTGCCCTTGCGCCGCAAATCGCCGAGTTCTTCCTCAAGGCAACCGGCTGGTTCAAGGCCGAGAACTTCGGCAAGCTCGGAAAGGACGGCCGGCTCTCCTACGAAGGCCCCACGCAGTCGCTCACGCACCTTTTGATGAAGGCGTTCAGGCCAACTGAGCGGCAGCTCGTGATGATGCTTCTTGCGATACAGGCGGTGTTTGCCGTGATTGCAGTCCTTTCGGTTTCGTGGTAAGCGGAAAAAGAAATTGTTTAGCTGAGAAAGCCGAGCTTATGCTTTCCTTACTTTGAAGTCAATGACTACCTGCACGACGTAAGCGGCGAACGGCCTCACCACGCGTTTTCCGGTAATCCTGCAGGACATCCCCGCATTCCTGGCCTTTTCCTTGACCAGCTTGACAAGCGGAGCGTAGATGTCCTTGTGGAATTCGGTCTCGCCCTTTGCCTTGGTCTCGACGAAGCCGTAGAAGTGTATTGTGCAGCCTTCAGGGTTTGCGCCAATCAGCGCCGCGTCAAGGAAGTCGCCTGCGGAGTGCGGAAGCGGCATCATTATGCGGTCGGCCCAGCCGCGGTACTTTTGCGGCACGACTTTCTTCACGTCGCCAAGGATTGCCTTGACGTTTGGCGTCTTGTTGAGCAGGATGTTTTTTTCAAACGAGCGCACGGCGTCCGGATTCAGTTCGATGCCAACGACTTCCGTCTTGGGCTTTCTCTTTGCAATCACTATCGCAAAAGGCCCGACACCAGCAAAGAGCGCGAGGATTTTTTCGCGGGGCTTTACAAGCGACGCTATGCGGAGCCGCTCGTGCGACAGGCGCACGGAAAAATACACTTTGGCCACGTCGAACGCAAAGGAGCAGCCGCTTTCGCGGTAAGTTGTTGTCGTGCGCTTCTCCCCTGCAATCACGGTGATTTTCCGCACGCGGAACTCGCCGAGCATCGGACTGTCCTTTCGCGCAACGACTTTGATGTGGCCGTTCTGGGCCATTATGGCCTGTGCAATCACTTCCTGCTTTGGGACAAGCTCGTCTGGAATCTCCGCAATCGCGATGTCGCCGACGCAGTCGTAGGAGCGTATGACTTTCGCCACGTCGGAGTCCGAAAGCGCGTGCCTCGCGGCGAGCGCGTCCTTTACCGAGCCGGTTGCCTGAGTGGAATGAGGTTCAAATTCTTTTTTTGCTATTGAGACCCCAAGGGCCTTTGGAAGCTTTGCTTCCCCAGTCAATGGAAAATATATGAAGCCGTCCGCATCGCGGATTATCTTGTAGCCCTTTGCGAGGATGCCGAGGTCGAAAAGCCTCTTGCGCACGCTCTCGGCATTCCTTGCTGATACTTTTGCGCAACTCAATTCCATTGGAAAAAAGCACCAAACCCCTGGATTAGCTTAGGTCTTGCAAAGCACTTTAACCTGCCTTGGAGAAATAACTTTTGAACCGTGGGGTCTGAAAATGGCTTTTGATGTCGCAGCGTTCATCAACGAGTATTTCATCTACCCGATGCGGTACCCGGGGCAGTACGCGCCGTACAACGCCTACAACACCGCCGCGTTTGCGATTGTGGCGATGGTGGCGGTTTACTGCATCTATTGGGCCATCACCAAGAAACTCAAGCTGAAAATCGACGGGGAGTTCTTCTTTGCCGCGGTCCCGTTCGTTCTTTTCGGCGCGTTCTTGCGCGTAATACAGGACGCGTCCCTTCTTCCGCGCGAAGTGGTCGTTGCTGGAGTCTCGCTGTTCCCATTCATCACCCCAGGAATATATTTCCTGGTCTTTTTCGCGCTGGCCGCGGGCTTTGTCGCAAGCTGGATTGTTGACAGGAAGAGCGTGGTCAGGAACACCAAAAGAATCGGCTGGCTCTTTGCTCTTGCCTCTTTCTTTGTCTTGGTTTCGAGGATGAGTTTTCCCAACGCCATTATTGGCGTCGGCATAATCGCATTGGCAACAGTCTGCGCGCTTGCATTCCGGTTTGCCGACAGGAAGTTCTTCAAGAAAAAGACCGAAAACATAGAACTTGCCACGGTGTTTGGTCAGTGCCTCGACGGCGCGGCCACTTTCCTGGGGGTCGGCTTTGCAGGCTACGGCGAGCAGCACGTCGTCGGCAACGCGGTGATGGCAAACCTGGGCGGCCCGGTGGCATTCTTTTTGCTCAAGGTCGCATTCGCATTTGTAGTCATCCACGTCGCACGCCGCGAGTTCTCGAAAAAACCCGAGGATGCCCAAGCGAGGGCGTTCCTCCTGCTGCTGATTGCGATATTCGGCGCAGGGCCTGGGACGCGCGACCTTTCAAGGATAGTCCTCGGAGTATGATGGGAAAAGACAAAAAATCGGATTTTGGCCTGAAGCCCTGGAGAGCCGCAACCCTCGTAGCCTAGACTACGAGTATGATGAACATTATGACCACGCCAAGTGCGGCGAGGTCCTTGACTCCGAAGTTCGAGCTGACTGCGAAGGAGCCTACAAGCAAAAGCAAGAGTATGCCGGGAATCAGCGCTGCGCCGGATGCGCCAAGGAACAAGCCGGTGACGCTTCCAAATACTGCCGTCGGGTTGATGCCGTACCCGTCGCCCATGAGCAACAGGAATATCATCATCGCGCCAACGACTGTGTATACGTCTATCCGGTCGTCCATCGTCCAGTTCCCACTGCCTTCACCGCAGCAACGCAAGCCCCCCGGAAGCGTCCTACAATGCAAGTTGACTGTATCCCGTTCTCTATAAATACAAGTACGGGCAAGAAAGTATTCCAAGCCGCTTGCATAACTTGCTTTTGAACTACTAGATAGTAGTTACAAAAAAGTATATATTACTGTGCCCGACGGCCGGACATTTATAACGCTCAAAAAAGGTGCTGAAAATGAAGAGAAGTCACAGCAAATACTCGAAACAGGGACGCAATCTCAAGAGCAAGGGCCGCAGGCCCATCACCCACCAGCTCAAGACGCTGGAGGTGGGAGACCTCGTGCGCATCGACGTGGACCCGCGCTTCGCGGCCGGGATGCCCCACCTGCGCTTCAACCACCGCTCGGGCTTCATCAAGGCCAAGCGCGGCAAGGCCTACGAGGTCCAGTTCAACGACGGCAACAAAGCAAAGATACTGCTCATGACCAACGTCCACCTCAAGAAGCTCACCGCAACTGCGAAGATGGAGCAGACCGAGGCCAAGGTCGCGACTGCGGCAAAGAAAATAGGCAAGAAGTGATTTTGATGAAACTCGTATCCGAAAAACCAATTACCCTCATTGAGATAAACGAGCTGCTCAAGAAGAGGCAGAAGGAGTCCACTGGCGAGTTTCCGTACGAGCAGCAGAACACGCTCGACTACTCCGAAAAGTTCGTCGACAGGATAACGCCTGCCAAGGCAAAGGAGCTCAAGAAGGAGCTTGTTGCTCTGGGCTTTTTGTCAGGCGAGCAGGTTTCCACCCTTGTCAACATCCTTCCCAAGAAGGACGACGTGACCAAGGCGTGCCTTACCGGCGAGAAGCTTGACGTGACCGAGGAGCAGGTCAAGGAAGTCACCAAGGTAATCAAGCCCTACGCGAAGGACGCCAAGGACCCCGTGCCGACCAAGGCAGAGGCCAAGGAGGCAGCGAAGGAAGCGGCAAAGGAGGCCGCTGCCAAGGAAGCTAAGGAGTCCAAGGCGGAAAAGGAAGCCAAGGAATAAGCTTCGGAAACCGGGCTTTGCTTTCCCGGACATTTTTTACGACCCCAGCCTATGGCCCTTGCAATAGGCTAAAATACTTACAACAGCCTAAAAACTACAACCAAGGAAACAAGGGCAATTACTGGCGGAACGTGCTGACCGGACGAATACAACCGCGATTACTTTCAGCCTTTATTGCCCCTTTGAATTGACGGTGTAAAGATTATGAACGAAGTTCCTGTTGCAACCCGAAAGGAAGACTACGCTCTCGTGCTCGATTACCTTCCCATAGGCAACTCGGGCGAGGCGCGCAAGGAGCCCATAATCCAGGTGATTGGCGAGCACTACTTCACTCTCTTGGAGATAGTAGTCACGCCGGGAAAGGCGTTCGCGCCGCTTGAGCGGGTTTACATCGGCAAGGGCGAGCGCCAGAACATCGCGCAGATACGCGGCCGCATCAACTACGACAAGCTCACAAGCACTGCCCAGCGCGAAATCGACACCGCAGTGCGCCAGATTGTCAAGTCGCGTGAGGCCGAGTTCGTGGCGTTCCTCAACCGCGCGGGCTCGATCAACATCCGCGCGCACTCCTTGGAACTCCTTCCGGGAATCGGCAAGAAGTACTTGGAAGAACTACTCCGCCAGCGCGAGCAGAAGCCGTTCGAGAGCTTCGCCGACGTCTCAACCCGCGTGTCGCACCTGGGAGACCCTACTGAAATATTCGTCTCGCGCATCCGCGAGGAGCTCAAGGGCAACGAGAAGTACTACATGTTCTCCAAGGCGCCCGCAGAGGAGCACTTCGACCGCGGCTACGACCGGCGCGAAGGGCACGGGTACACTCCCCGCGAAGGAAGCTACAGGCCGACCTACGGCTCACGCGACAGCTATCGCAGATAAAACAAAAAATTAGATTAAGCGGCAATGAGTGCCGCGCTCTTTTTCTTTTATTTAACGGCTGGCAAGCTTGATATCCTCGCTCGTCACGGTCTTCCTTCCAGCGTGCTTTGCAAGCTGGACCGCCTTCTGCGAGATGTCAATGGCCATGTCCTCGAGCACGTCCGCAAGTGCTTCCGAGGCATCCTCGGACACGCGCTCCGCGCCGGCTTTACGAATGAGGCGCTCTACTGGCGCCAAAGGAACGTCACCCATCTTAAACGACCTCCGTTAGTTGAAATATACCATAGGAACGCTTATTATTTAATTTTGCGGAAGGATTGGGCGGCGATTCTGGCGCGTGCTTGTGACCGGAAAGCCGGTAGGCAACAATAGATAATTCTGCAAACAGTGTAAGTTTTTCGTATGGATGACGGTGTGGCCAATGCCGGCCTTTCGCTGAAGAACGCTGATTCCGTCCAGCTGCGGCAATACCAGCTTGCTGCGGCAAAGACCGCGCTTGAAAAGGGCAACACGCTTGTTGTGATGCCAACTGCGCTGGGAAAGACTTTCGTCGCAATACTGGTAATCGCAAGGATGCTTTTCATTGAAAGGGACGCCGCAAGGAAGGCAGCGGAAAAAGGGACAAAGGAAACCGCCGCAAGTGCAACAGCACAACCAGGCGCAACGGCCCAAGGCCCAAAGGCCGAAACAGGGCCGAAGGAAGGGAAATATCTTTTCCTCACTCCCACCAAGCCCCTGGCAATCCAGCAGGAGCGGGTGCTTCTGGAGACTCTTGACATCTCGGACGAGGAGTCCTGCGTGCTCACAGGCGAGACCGCGCCTGCAAACCGTGAGGCGCTGTGGAAGGAGCGCAAGTTCTTCTGCTCAACCCCGCAGACCGTTGAGCACGACATCCTTACCGGAAAGGTTGACCTGAAGGACTTCAAGCTGATTGTGTTTGATGAAGTCCACCACGCGGTGAAGAACTACGCCTACTCGTTCATAGCAAGGCAGGCTACTGCGCAGAGCCCATCCTGCCTCCTGCTCGGCTTGACAGCATCGCCTTCAGCTGACAAGGAAAAGGTTGCAGAAATCTGCTCCAACCTCAACATCAAGAACATCGAAGTTGTCACGGGCGAGGAAAAAAACGTCGAGGCATACTCCAAGGATTTGGATGTTGACAAGATTTTCGTCGATATGTACCAAGAGCAGAAGGAAATATCGCAAGTGCTGCGCGAGATGCTTTCGGACTGCCTCAAGGAGCTCAAGAAGATGGGGCTTGCAAAGTCAGCGGCAATATCCATTGACAAGCACGAATTGCTTGAGATGCGCACCCTGCTTTTGTCCGAGCTTGCGAAGGGCAACACGAACGCCTACCGCGGCCTGAGCCTGCAGGCAAAGGCGATGAACATACTGCACGCAATCGACCTGCTTGAGGCCGAAGGAATCAACTCGCTCAAGCGCTTCCTTGACTCGCTTACCGGCCGCGAGAAGAAGACCAAGGCAATACGCGAGCTGATGGCAGACTCGAGGTTTACAACAGTCAGGTCAACTGCTGACCTTGCGCTTCTCAAGGGACTCAACCACCCCAAGATGGGAAAGCTGAGGGCAATACTTGAGGAAGTTGCAGACAAAGGACAGTCCGCAATAGTGTTTGCGCACTACAGGCATTCAGTTGAATCAATACTCGAGGAAATCAAGGCAAACCCCAAAATCCGAGCCGCAGCTTTCGTCGGCAAGTCCAACGAGGGGATGAGCCAGAAGAAGCAGCACGAGACCCTTGAGAAGTTCAGGGCAGGAGAATACAATGTGTTGATATCGACTTCGATCGGAGAAGAAGGCCTCGACATTCCAAGAGTTGACCTCGTAGTATTCTACGAATCAGTCCCTTCTGAAATCCGCCTCATCCAACGCCGGGGCCGCGCTGGCCGCGTGCGTGCGGGAAATGTGCTGATGCTTGTCACCCGCGGCACCAAGGACGAGGCGTTCCTGTGGATTGCAAAGCGCAAGGAAAGGCAGATGCACGAGAACATGCGCGAGCTCAAAAAAAGCATCGACCGGGGAGACAAGGACGCGGCTTTTGCGGGAACAAGCTTTGACAAGCGGCAGAAGAAGATTGACGAGTTCTTCTGAAGGCCAAGGACGGCAACGCCCCCGGCAAACACGCCTTGCACTTTCCGGCAGAAGCCGCAGAATCGCCCATTTTATTAATATAAGCGTTTTCTTATATTAGTGGACACTAAAACCAAGACCCTGAAGGCAGTCTCCGACCCCACGCGGCTTTCTCTCCTGCAGAGGATTGCAAAGGGAGAAATCTGCGCCTGCAAGCTCAAGTGCGGCAAGGTAAGCCAGCCCGCTGTTTCGCAGCACCTCTCGACATTGCTTTGCGCGGGGCTTGTGAGGGTGCGCAATGACGGCGCAAAAAGATTCTACTCGATTACCCAGAAGGCAACAAAAATACTGGATGACATTTCAGGATGGTAAACCCAATCGGGGATGCAGAACGCAAATGAAAATCGAAATATTCGGAACCGGATGCCCCGCCTGCCTGGAGCTTGAAAAGAGGGCCAAGGCGGCTGTTGCAAAGCTCAAGGCAAAGGCTACGGTCTCGCACGTATTTGACATCAACGAAATCGCCGACCGCGGAGTCTATGCAGTGCCTGCAATCGCAATTGACGGCAAGGTAGTACTCTCAGGAAAGGTCGCCTCGCAGGAAGAGATTGAGAAGGCGATTGCAAAGAAGTCGAAAGAAAAGACAACAGGAAAAACAAAGCCGACAAAGAAGGCCAAGACAACTGCAAAGAAAAAACAAAAATCGAAGTAGACGATGCAAATGGACTTTTCACTCTTGTTTATCGCAGGGCTTTCCGCAATCTGGGACTATATAGCACTGCACACGCTCTTCTGCCTCATCCCCGCATTCTTCATAGCTGGAGCGATGAGTGCACTCATACCAAAGGACCTGCTCTTGCCCTACCTGGGAAAGAAGGCGTCGAACTTCGTCTCGTACCCGATAGCGGTGCTTGCGGGGTTGCTCCTTGCAGTATGCTCGTGCACCGTGCTTCCTTTGTTTGCGGGAATCAGAAAGAGCGGAGCTGGAATCGGTCCGGCAATCGCGTTCCTATACACCGCGCCTGCAACCAACATCCTTGCAATCACCTACACAAGCAGCCTGATTGGCTGGGACATAGCGCTGTGGAGAATCGCGTTTTCAATAGTCTTTGCAATTGCAATCGGAATCATCATTGACAAGATTTTCAAGGACGAAGACGTAAAGGCGGCTGCGAACCTGTTTGGCAAAAAGAAAAAGGACAAGAACACCGTCAAGAGGCTCCTGATGCTCTTCGTGCCCCTTGTTGCGATACTGCTTGCAGGGACGCGGCTTGAGGAGGGAATAATCAAGTACGCGGCGATAGCGGCGCTTGTAGCGGCAACGGCCTTTGCTGCAAAGAAATACTACACCAGAGAAGAAATCGACTATTGGATGTCGGAGTCCTGGCGCTTCTTTGCAATGATATTCCCGATGCTAGTTGCAGGAGTGTTCATCGCAGGGGTCCTGGGCGCTGCCCTGCCCGCTGACCTGGTCGCACAATACGTCGGCAACAATGGATTCCTTGCAGTTCTCATCCCAGTTGTGTTCGGGCTGTTCATGTACTTCCCGACCCTGGTAGAAGTGCCGATGGCAAAGACGTTCCTCGAACTGGGGATGGCAAAGGGCCCGCTCTTGGCATACCTGCTTGCCGACCCGGTAATTTCGCTTCCCAGCATGCTTGCAGTCAACAAGATAATGGGAACGCACAGGACCATAGTCTACGCGGGATTGATATTGGTGTTCACAGTTGCGGCGGGACTCCTGTATGGGGCCATTGCGGCGTAATGCGAATGGGACTGCAACAGGTAAAAAATCCGATTAAACAGAATAAATGGAGAAAAAAGGTCGATTATGATGATAAAAGGCGCAAAGGACTTCCTCTCAATCCCGTTCAACCGCAACCTGTTCATAGCACTAGCTGTGATTGGCTTTTTCTTGCTTGCATTCGAGCAGGCGCAGATGCCGACAACAGGCACGGTTGCAAACAACGGCACCTGCATTGACAACCTCACAGTTCACTTCTTCTACCTGCCCACGTGCCCGCACTGCGCCGAGCAAAAACCGTTCAACGCCGAGCTGATGAAGGAATACCCGCAAGTCACGTGGATACAGCACGACATCTCAAAGACATCCGAAGCGCAAGTCATGTCGCAGATGATGATTGACCACGGAATGGAGGGAGACAACCTGCGCGTGCCCATGACGTTCATCGGCAACAAGTACATCCTCGGATATGAGTCCAAGATAACGACCGGAGTCCAGCTCAAGGCGATGCTTGCGGACTACGTCGCAAAGAACCCGCAGGCTTCAAACAACTCGGCAAACGCCAACGAAAGCAGGTTCACCCTCGACATACCTTTCCTTGGAAAGACCAACCTGGCCGAGATGTCCCTTCCGGCCCTTGCAGTTGTCCTCGGCCTGGTTGACGGCTTCAACCCGTGCGCGATGTGGGTGCTCGTGTACCTGATTGCGCTCGTGATGGAGCTCAACGACAAGAAAAGGATGTGGCTCATCGTGGGGACGTTCCTGCTTGCTTCGGGAATACTCTACTTCCTGTTCATGACCGCCTGGCTCAACCTGTTCCTATTGGTCGGCTACCTGCGTCCGATAATGATAATCATCGGCCTGATTGCGCTTGGCAGCGGAATACTTGCAGTCAGGGAGTACCTGCTTACAGGCGGAAGGCCGGTTTGCAAGATTGGTGACGAGGAGGAGAAGCTTGGCACGATGGGCAGGATGAAGGAAATCATCGCCTCGCCCCTTACGGTCTCTACGGTCCTTGCCATAATCGCGCTTGCCTTTGCGGTGAATTCGGTCGAGTTCATGTGCTCAGCCGGGATTCCCGCGGTGTTCACCCAGATTCTTGCGCTGTCCAACCTCGGCGGCCTGGAATACTACGGCTACATACTACTCTACACGCTGTTCTTCATGCTGGACGACCTGGTAATATTCGGGGTCGCCGCATTCGCGCTCTCGTCCTCGGACGTAATGGACCGCTACGCCGGATTTTCCAAGATTGTGGGCGGCTCGATTCTGTTCATACTGGGGCTGCTGATGCTTTTCGCTCCGGGACTGTTAAGGTAAGCTTTTATTGATTGAACGCGTGGTCGAACTATGGACCCGTTCAATATTCAAATAGAAAAAATTGAAGGCGTGACCTTGGTAGTATCAACAATCCTTTTCCCAGGGTATTTATTGTACGAATTGTTTTTTCCAACACATGATATTGCTACAAAGCTACTTGCCAGCGTCTTTCTTGGAAGTATGATATTTACAATGGTAAACTTTTGCGATAGTTTTACCAACTACTTCAAAAAAATAAAAACACAAAATAAAGCGATTACATACTATTTTTTGTTTCTAGTTACGTTACTTTTGCTAGGGCTGAATATCCAACAAAAGATAACTATTTCAACACCCGACTTAATTTTGACACTAGCGCTAGGTGTTGTTTCAATTCTCGTAATGGCAATAGTGTTCAAGTATGTTTTCAGAAAAACTAAGTCTCAAAGAAAGAAAAAATAAATGCAGCCGCCGGGATTTGAACCCGGGTTTCGAGATTGGCAACCTCACGTCCTAGTGCCCGCCAAACCGATAAAGCGTTGGAGATTAGTCCAAAGACAGAATTCGGCGGCTCCAGGTTGTCCGGCCAAAGCCCCGAAGAGATAAGACCTCTGGACTACGGCTGCATCCTAGCTATTTGTTGGAAGAATAATTGTGAAAAGAAAGGTTAAAACGATTGCTGTGGGGGTGCAAAGCAGGCGCCTGCCGCAAAGGGCGCGCCGGAACGCAGCCCGCTCAGTGGGACACGTTGCTCATGTTCTGGAGGAAGTCGACGAAGCTGTGCGTCTGGTCGGTTATGGCGTTGTTGGCCTGGCCTGCGGAGCCTTGGACTATCATTATGACTATTGCCGCTATGAGAACGCTGCCGCCCAGTATCAGGAGGTATTCGAATGCGCCCTGTCCGCGGAACCTTGCCATAGAAACCAAAAATACTAACTGCTCGGCGCTATAAATAAGCCATACCCACTCGGGGGGTGTCGGGACAACCGCAAGGCCCATGTGCCCACCAGCCCGGGACTAACGCCTCTTCTTCCGGTAGCCAAACGCAAGCATCAGGCTGGCCAGCACAACTGCAAGCGCGGCCAACGCAAACTGCGGGGACGAAAGGACAGAGGACAGCTCCTGCCCGAGGGGGTCGGAGGTCGGGGCCGCTGTCGGGCGTTCGGAAAGGTCAACAGTAACCTCGCGGGCATATGTGATTTCGCCTATCTTGACCGAAAGGTTGGTCTCCAGCGGACCTGTTCCTGCCACGAGCGGGTACGGCACCAGGAACTCCACGCGGGTGGTGTCGCCGACCGCAAGGTAGCTTATTGCCTGCGAAAAGTTGGAGCCCGGAACGGAAAGCGACACAACTGCGTCGGAGACCGGCGCGTTTCCGGTGTTGTGCAGCCAGAAGTAGAGCTGCACGCCGTCCGAAAGCTGCTTTGCGGCGAAGTTCTCAACTGCAACGGAAGCCGACGCCCGCGCCGAATCATCCTGCGAAGCAAGGAGGTACCCCGTCTGTTCGGACCCGTAAGCCGACACCGTTGAGGAATAGTTGTAGGAGTACCCGCCAACAACCTTGAAGGGATACACCACGTCCCAGGATGCCGTTGCCTGCGAGCCAGCTGGGATTACGAGCACCTGCTCCTTTTCGCTTGGCGTTGAGAAGTCGGGGTGCAGCAAAAGAGAGACGGGCACCGCGATTGTCCGCGAAAGCAGGTTTTGCACTGTGGCGTTGACTATTGCAGTCTGGGACGCGCCGTGGACTTCGCCGGGAAACGAGGCGGAAAGCAGAAAGAACTGCGAATAACCCGGCTGCGAGATGAAGGAGAAGCTGTTTGCCGCGCTGATCGTCGTGCCGGACAGGTCGCTTGTGCCGGTTGCCTTGAGGGAATACTTCGTGTCCTCCTGGTCGCGTCCGACTGCCAGGCGAAGGTGCGAAGCGTCGATGAAGAAAATCTCGTTGAAAGTCGGGTCTATGGGCACCCACTTGCCATCGACCGCAGCTTCCACCCACGCGTGCGGCTGCCAGTCCTCGCCCGAGTACGCGAAGCCGACAACGTGCCGCGCGGGAATCTTCCGAGAACGCAGCAGCGCCTCCAGAAGGTGCGCCTTCTCGTCGCACGTGCCGCGGCCTGCCGCAAGAGTTGCAGTCGAGTCAAGCGCTTCGTCCTTGTACTTGGAGTCGTAGACTATGTTTTCATAAACCCAGGAGGAAAGCGCCGCAACCGCTTCGCCTGCGCCTGTCGCATTCGACGCAATTGACGCGGCAAGCGACTCGGCCTGCGAATCTACTATCACGAGCTTGCTTTGGGAAAGGTAATCGGCGCCCGAACCCGCCACTGGCTCGAAATCGCACCGCGACGGGTCGTAGGAGACGTTGACCAAGGCGTCGATGGCAATCCTGTTCGGCTCGTTTGGGACGGGCTTGTAGTGGAAGGATAGCACGGTGTTGCCGAAAGAATCGGTTGAAACGGAGTACGCGCCGGACGAGTTGAAGGTAGCGGACTGGGCCGAAAAGTTGCCGAACGCGTAGGTTGAGAATATGACGTCGGTTGCCGCTGGCGGGACGAGGATGGAATACTCGAGCCGGGCCGCAACGATGGAGGAGCCGATTGCGCCTGATGATTGGGCGAAGGCAAATGGGACAAGGACTGCAACGGTGACAAGAAAGACCGCTAGAGCCTGAAATTTCCCCTTGGCAGCAATCAAGCCTTTTTCACCGCCGTTGCCTTTCCCACCATGCGCCTTTTTCCGCACGAGCCGCACACCCTGTAGGCCTTTCCGGATATCACGCGCACCTTGTGCGTTTCGCCCTGCCTGCAGAAGATTTGGTTGCAGTGCTTGCAGAATGATGCGACGCCGACCTTGAGCCTGTGGCGCATCGCAATCTTTCGCGCAAGCTGGACGTAACGTGTTGAAAGCTTCGGCTCTCCTGCAGAGTACATCTCCCCTGCAAGGGAGAGCAGGACCGCTATCCGCTTCCTTGCGGCCTGGTCCTCGAACGACGACTGTGATGCGGCTTTCCGTTTCATCGCGTGCACTACCTGCCCACACCTTACGGTTGGAGCATTGAAAAAAGGGTATGGGCCTGGTGGGATTTGAACCCACGAACTTCCAGTTCGCCTAGAACCATAGTCCCTGAGGGGCTATGGCGTCATATAAGACTGGCACTCTGGACCAAGCTGAGTTACAGGCCCTAAAATACGGTGATTTACAATAGTGTTTAGCAACCAATAAAACCCGATTAGAAGGCCTGCCCGGCCGTTGCAGGGGCGACCTGCCCCTTGCAGTCACGGCGGCGCCGGGTGCTTGCGGAAAGGCCCTTCGTCAGGTTTATTACCAGCCGATTCTTCTACAATTTATGACATTGCTTAACAGGAAGGCTGGGGAACTTGCAATCAAGGACGCGTTCACGTTCGCAAGCGTCGCGTTCGGAATACTCGCAATAGTGCTGTCGCTTCAGGGAATCGCCTGGGCGCCAGGCCTCATCGTGCTTGCGATAATCGCCGACTTCCTCGATGGAAAGGTCGCGCGCTGGACCAAGCAGAACAACGACTTCGGCCTGCAGCTCGACTCGCTTGCGGACGCAATCTCGTTCGGTGCAGTTCCCGCGGTGATGGGAATGCTCCTTTCCGGCGCAATCTTTGACGCGGTCACCGTCGCGTGCGCGGTATTCTTCGCAATCTGCATCGTGATGCGGCTTGCCTGGTTCAACCTGCAGGACCCCAAGGCTGAGAAGGGAGTCTACTACGGCCTGCCCAGCCCGCTTGCCGCGCTCTTTGCGGTGTTCGTGCCTTGGTACTTCGGATGGGGGGCCGCGGCAACTGCCGCATCGTTCCTCGTGTTTGGGGTGCTTGCAATAGCCGGGTTCAAGACAAGCAAGAAGGCGCTCAAGGCAATGCTCGGGCCCCTTGGGATAATCTTTTCGTAGCGAGCTGACACTGTCCTTGCAGAAGCCGAAAAAGGAAAAAATGGCCGTCCGGCACCTCGGCGAGGTTGCGCAGGAGGACGCGCACGGCGGGTCGGGAAAACGCCGGATGGTCTTCCGAAATTCCGATGCGCCAAAAAGCAGGCTCGAAGCAGTCTCCGTAGGCTACCTGCCAAAAGGCGGGACGTTCGAATGGCACAGGCACGATGGCATTGACGAAATAATCGCAATCATGCGCGGAAAGGCAACAGTCAAGTCGGGAGGCAGGACGTTTCCAGTCAAGGCCGGCGACTTCCTGCTGGTGCCGTCGGCCACGATGCACAAAATCATAAACACCGGGCCGAAAAAAATGCAGGCCCTGTTCGTGCGCGTTTACAGGTAATCGGCCGCTTTTTCTTGCTTTGCGTCGCAAAATACTATGCGAACACATTTAGCATTCTCGTGGAATCTCAATGGACCTGGGCCAGGGCATACGAAAGGCGCTTGCACGCATCACGGGAGCTGCGCTTGTAGATGAGAAGGCGGTAAGGGAGTTCAGCAAGGACCTCCAGCGCGTGCTCATCACAAACGACGTCGAAGTAAGACTGGTCTCGACGCTGTGCAAGAAAATCGAGGAGCGCATACTCAACGAGAAGATACCCGCAGGCTCAAGCATCAGGGAACACGCAACCCGGGTCGTTTACGAGGAGCTCTGCAACCTCATGGGCGGAGAAGCGTACGTCCCGACTGTACAGAAGAAGAAAATCCTTCTCCTCGGGCTGTTCGGCTCCGGAAAGACCACCACTGTTGCCAAGCTTGCGAAGCTCTACCAGTCCAAGGGCCTGAAAGTCGCCGCAATCGCTGGCGACGTGCACCGTCCGGCTGCAATTGACCAGCTTGAACAAGTCTGCAAGTCGGTGAACGCGGGATTCTATGCCGAGCGCGGGCACAAGGACGCCGCAAGCATTGCACGCAAGGGAGCCGAGGCGCTTTCGCCGCACTATGACGTCATAATAATGGACACCGCTGGACGCTCGGCTTTCGACGACGAGCTTGCGACCGAGCTCAAGCAGATTGACGAAACCATCAAGGCTGACGAGAAGTTCCTCGTAATAAGCGCGGACATAGGACAGGTCGCTGCAAAGCAGGCGAGGCAGTTCGACGAGGCAGTGGGGCTCACTGGAGTAATAATCACCAAGATGGACGGCAGCGGAAAGGGAGGCGGCGCGCTCTCGGCGGTTGCCGCGTCAAAGGCCGCAA
The DNA here is from genome assembly GCA_041663565.1 of Candidatus Micrarchaeia archaeon. Lineage (GTDB taxonomy): Archaea > Micrarchaeota > Micrarchaeia > Norongarragalinales > CAINOH01 > CAINOH01. The sequence goes on from JBAYMJ010000002.1 coordinate 76,339, forward strand.
AGATTGCATTCATAGCATCGGGCGAGAAGCCCGAAGCGTTCGAGGCGTTCGACGCCAAGAAGTTCGTCGCCCGGCTGTGCGGCTTCCCCGACCTGGAGGCGCTCCTTTCCAAGGCAAAGGAGATGTCAACCGAGGAGAACCTGCAGAAGGCGATGGAGGACGGCAAGCTCGACTATGAGACGTTCCTTGCACAGAGGAAGGCGATGAAGAAGATGGGTCCGCTCAAGCAAATCATGCAGATGGTGGGCGCCTACGACCTGCCGGAAGAGATGGTGGGAAAAAGCGAGGAGAAGATGAAGTCATTCGAGTCTGCCATAAACTCGATGACCCCAGCTGAGCGCAAGGACCCCAAGCTGATGAAGATTCGCACGCGCCAGGAGCGCATCGCCAAGGGCTCGGGCCAGAAGATGGACGACGTCCGCGAGATGGTTGAAAACTTCGAACGCGTGCAGAAGATGATAAAGGGAATGCGCGGCAACCGCGGGTTCCTCAAGGGGCTTTCGAAGATGATGCCGGGCGCAGGGATGAGATGATGCCTGCGCACGCTGAAAACAAAAGCCTCGCCAAGATGCGTTATTTCGTGGAAAGCTGCGTCACGTGCAAAGATGTGGGGGTTCCGGAAACCGAAGGCCACGTAGTCCAGTTGGTGGAAGAACGCGGCGGGGAAAAAATCAAAAGAATGTATTACTCTCTTGAACGCTACGAGAAATATACGTCATTCGAAGAGCCGCCGGAGACAATGAACCCGATTCCACTCATTCACTGCAATAAGGACTATAAAACAATCCGGAATTTCCTGCTGGAACGGAAAGCCGCAAAGGGAGCCGAAGGCCGCACAGAATAAAACCCCCGCTTGCTAATTATTGCGGTGTCCATACAGTTGAACTTCGAGCTCATCCGCATCGCAGCCGCCCTGCTTGGAACGGGCGCCGCGGCATACCAGGACGCGAAGACCAGCTTCATCGACGACAAGCTCACGCTGTCGATGATTGCGCTTGGGACTCTTTTCAATATCCTCATGTTCGACTGGGACTTCGCGCTCTACTCCATCGGAATCACCGCAATCATTTTTGCAATCGGCTACGTGCTCTACCGCGCGGGCCAGCTTGGCGGGGGAGACGTGCTGCTTTTCTGCGGCCTGCAGGCGCTGCTCCCGTACTACCCTGCAGGCGCGATGGCGCAAATCCTTTCAACCGCGGGGCTTGCGGCTCAGCAGCAAATCGTCTTCTTCGAGCCCATGCTCCCGTTCTTCGTGTCCATTTACCTTGCGTGCTCGTTTCTGGGGATGGCAATCAGCGGCTACATATACGCGTGGAAGCTGTACCAAAAGACCGGATTTCGGAAGCTGCACCCGAACTATCTGATGGGCGGCGCGACGCTTGCCGCAGCATTGTTCATAATCTACTGGCTTAACTTCGTGTTCGGGGTCGCGAAGGAAAAGACCGCGCTCATCTGCCTGCTCCTTGCGCCGGCGGTGTTCCTTGTAATCTTCAAGAAGGACGTCTCCGAAAAGGTCGCGCTCAAGTGGGTGGCGCGCAAGGAGTTCGAGGACGAGGACATAATCAGCACCGAGATGCTTCCGGCAAGAATAGTCGAAAAGTACGGCATAGACCGCGTGCTGACCGAGTCGCAGCGAAAAATACTGGAAAAAGTCGAGCAACAGGAAGGCATCCACAAGTTCCCGGTGCAGAAGGACCTGCCGAGGTTCGGGCCGTACATCCTCGTGGGCCTGGTTGTCTGCCTCCTGGTGCCTGACTTGCTGTCGCTGCTCTTTTATTAGATTTCCCGGCCACTAATACTACCTATGGCACAAAGCGATTTCCCCTACTTGTCAGCCGAGACCACCGAGGACATAGAGATACCAAGGAACCCCTTGGAGCAGGTCATCGGCCAGGACGAGGCGGTGAAGTACTGCAAGATTGCCGCGCTCCAGCGAAGGCACGTGCTGATGGTCGGCCCGCCGGGCACCGGCAAGTCGATGCTCGCGCAGGCCACCGCGTACTGCCTCCCGAAGCCGGAGCACGAAATCAGCGTATTGCACAATCCCGAGAACCCCGAACGTCCGATTATAGAGATTCTTTCAAGGGAGCAGATACTCCGCGAGAAGAAGCTTGCAAAGCAGCTTGAGGGAAAGCTCGTTGACGCGCGCGAAGTGCCCTCGTTTGTAGCCGAGCGCCTCGGGTACAGGTGCAGGCGTTGCGGGAAACTCTCGCGGCCGCAGGACGGTGCATGCCCCTCGTGCGGCATGGACAAGTACGCGACCGAAAGCTCGCCATTCGGCGACCTGCTGTTCCCGCACGTGCCAACCGGCCAGAAGGCGCGCGTGCACACCACCCGCGCGACCGAGGACGGCCGCGAGGAAATCATAGTCTACGAGGGCGCGGGGGACAAAATCCGCGTGATGGACCAGGTGTCGCTCGAGAAGCTGGACACGCAGAAGAAGAAGGCGCCAAGAAAGACCATCATCCCACTTTCCCGCAAGAACTTCATAGTCGCAACCGGAGCCTCGGAGACCGAACTGCTTGGTGACGTGCGCCACGACCCGTACGGCGGTCACGCGCAAATCGGCACCCCGCCGTACACGCGGGTAGTCGCAGGCGCGATACACGAGGCGCACGAGGGCGTGCTCTTCATCGACGAGATTTCCTCGCTCCACAACATCCAGCGCTTCCTTCTCACCGCGATGCAGGAAAAGAAGTACCCCATAGTCGGAAGGAACCCGCAGTCAAGCGGCGCGTCCGTTCGGGTTGACGACGTTCCCTGCGACTTCGTGCTTATGGGCGCATCCAACATCAATGATATTCCATACATCCTACCGCCGCTCCGCTCGCGCATCATCGGCAACGGCTACGAGCTCTTGCTGCAGACCACGATGCCCGACACTCCCGCGAACTGCCAGAAGCTCGCCCAGTTCGTCGCGCAGGAAATCAAGAAGGACGGCAAGATACCGGCGGCGACGCTTGCCGCAGTCGAGGCGGTAATCCAGGAAGCGCGGAGGCGCGCGAAGAAAGTCGACACCACCGATGACGCGCTCACCCTTCGCCTGCGCGAGCTTTCGGGAGTGGTCAGGCTTGCAGGCGACCTTGCAGTTACCGAGAACGCGCCGCTCATCGACGAGGGCATGATTGCGCGCTCAATCATACGCAGCAAGAACATCGAGGAGCAGCTCTCGGAGCGCTACGGCTCGGTGTGGAACGCCAACAGGTCCGAGGTAATCCAGACGGAGACGCGCAAGGACCACAAGGAGATACGCTGATTATAAAAAATAATGGAGAGGGCGCCGCGCGCCCTTTTCACACGACATTCGTGCGCTACCAACAACAGCCCACTACTCTGCGGGGCAGTTGTACGCGACCTTGATTAGGTACGAGTTCAGGACGTTGTTGCTTGCGTCCAGGAAAGTCACGTCCGTGAACGCGGTCGGCAGGTACGTGTTGATGGTCGAACAGGAGCTCCCGACCGACTTGGTGGTTATGGTGGCGTCCTTGATGCAGTTCCTGCTCGTCGGGTCGTAAATGGGGTGGTCGGTCGCGCAATAGATGCAGGTGTTCTCGGCGGTGTTGTACTGTATGAACGTCTCGCCCGAGCCGGCTGCGTTGCAGCGCGTGGTCGCATAGCAGACGTGGTTCGTGGAGTCGTATGACGGGTAGCCTGCGTGGTTGCAGCTATAGCAGTAAGTGCCGTCATCGCTATACCCGTTCAGGCAGCAGTACGAGCCCGAAGATGCACAGTACATGCCGCTAGAGGTGCAATAATAGTAATTCGAATTATAGTTATACAGCCCGCAAGTCACCCCGGAACTGGTCGACGTGGTAATCGAATAGTGCCCGGTGACATTGTTGCTGGGGTCGTTGTTGGCCGCCCTGGTGACCCTCGCAACCGGGTCAGCTCCGATTACCATCTTTGCTGGCGGGCTGTAGCACGCGGTAATCTTCACCCCGCATCCGGATTTCGGAAGCGAGATTGGTATGGTGTTGAAGGCATAATTGACAATCGGCGAACTGTAGTCGATGACTCCCTGCAGGGGCATGCCGACATTCAGGGTCGAGTTGAAGAGCACGGTGGTGTTTCCGCCCGAACTTCCCGCTGCATCCACGTACGCCTTGTTCGCCGCGTCGGTGTCGTTGATTGGCGCGGCGAGGCCCGTCAGGACGTTGCCGGAAGCGTTGACCGTGTTGTTGAACCTGGTGACGCCCGAAACGTACACGTCATTGCCGAAAGTCGCGTTGCCTACCACGTTCAGTCCGCGCGAAATGTTGGCCGCCCCGCCTATGATCGCGTCGCCATCGACGTTCAGACCGCCTGAAAGGTTCGTTGCGCCGCCGACCTTCACGCCGCCGTTGACCTCGAGCTTGGCCTGCGGGTCGGTTGTCCCTATGCCCACGTTTCCGGGCACGCCGGAGTACTGGTTGCTTCCGACGATTATCCAGTCGCCGTCATCGGCGCCGGTCCCGCTTGAGAGGTAGTTTTGCAGGCGGGTGGAATATTCGGACGAAATCACCGACTCGGACGCCGAGTTTAGGTTGGCGTTCACGACCACCATCACTATTGCCGAAAGCAGCACGCCCCCGGCTATCAACAACAAATATTCCAAAGCAGTCTGTCCACGCGACACGGCAATCTACCCCGAATAGGACAACGCGGGATGAAATAAAAAGAAGGCTGTGGGTTCCGAAATCAAGGAAAACAAAAAAGGAAAAAGAATGAAAAGGAAAATCAGCGCCTGTACGCCGGCCTCTTTGCGGCCGCGCTCTTTGCTGCCGCCTCGCGCGCCAGCTTCTCGCGGTGCGCCCTGACGGCCTCGACTATGGCCTGCCTGTGGCGCTCGGGAACCGTCTGCGTGTCCTCCTCTACCGGGAACACGAACTTGCCCGCCTGGTAAAGCATCAATGCGAAGACAAGGAGCCCCAGCCAGAGCATGAAGTCGGCGGTCGGGTTGAGGAGCACGCCTATTAGGTCCTGCATCGAGAACGCGGCGGGGCTCGAAGGATATGCCGTCGCGCCCATCGTCCAGCCGAAGAACTGCGATATGAGCGCGGGGTTGACCTCGGCAGCGCGCACCTTCTCCATGGTGAGGAAGATGTTGTACGCCGCCTGCATCACCTTGAGCATGAAGGTGACTATCAAAAACGAGCCTGCGAGCTTGAGAAGGTGGAACTTCGTGTCGCCTACCTTGAACCACATCATCCTGCGCATATGAAACACATCCCCCGGCTGCCCAAATGACTGCCATCTGGCGCCCGGACTACGGAAGCGATTACTTTTTGGCACAATTTAAGCCTTTGTCAGCCGGGGGAAAGGGGTGGGAAAGGCCCGGGAAAGGAAGGCTTAAATACCACTTTGACAATATGTTACTACATACAAAGAGTGACAAATAATGAGGACTTACGAATCCGCTTTGGACATCATCTTCGTCACCATCGACTTCATAGTGGGAGCGCTCACGATACCCCTACGCTGGTTCACCAAGGGCATCCCCGGGCTGTCGCTGAACGCCGAGCTGGTATTCGGCAAGTTTTTTGGAAGCGCCATAGAATACACCAAGTCAGACTCCTGGGGAGTCTGGTTCTGGGTAATGCTTTTGGGCCTGGTCCTAGTATACCTGTAGGCCGGCTGCTGGGAAGATGCCGGCGGCAACGCAAGCCGCTACCGCCTAAACAAGGAACTTATTCTTGAAAACAGCGAGCCTAACAGCCCGCCATTGCCTGGTTTTTGCTCCGGAGACTTGACTGCCGCAGGTGCAGGCGCCGGTTGCAACGCCAGTGGCTTCACGCCTGCAGCTTGCGACGCCGCCTTGCCTGCATCGGGAACATACGACTCCAGCACGCGCACGCCGGCCTCGTCCGGAGGCAGGCGCTCCTCTACACTCTGAGAGACTACGGATACCACGCGCGGCCGGTCCATCCAGTGTTTTGCGACAAACGGGCTTTTATTTGCGAGTGCGAATAAAGATTGAAGATTTCCCATGAGCCGGCAATATACATTCTACTCGTATTACCTCGTAGCGGCCTGCGTCGCGGTGTTTTTGCTCCAGCTGGCATTCACACCCGCGTCGCCAACTGCCAAGGACTGGTTCACCTACCTCTTTGCGGTCACGCCCGCGCTCGTGCTGTCCCAGCCGTGGACGCTGGTCACCGCCATATTCATGCACGGCGACTGGACGCACCTGTTCTTCAACATGTTCGCCCTCTACATGTTCGGGCCCTACCTGGAGTACAAGATTGGCGGCAAGCGCTTCCTGGGACTGTTTTTTGCGACCGGAATCATCGGCAACATAGGCTACGCGCTGCTTTCGCCGAGCGCGTTCATCCCGGGCCTGGGAGCGTCGGGCGCCATATACGGAATAATGGGCGCGCTGGCCATACTGGAGCCCAACCTGGAGGTCTACCTGTTCTTCATAACCCCGCTGCCGCTGTGGATGGTCATGTTCTTCTGGACCCTGGTGAGCCTCTGGGGCACGCTGAGCCTTGCTGGCGGCATCGGCTATTCGGCCCACCTGGCAGGGGTTGTGGCCGGGGGAGCTTACGCGTACTGGCTCAAAAAGAAGAACGCCAAGCTCCTGGATAGCTACGGGCTCGATTACTGATTTTGCAAAAATCAAAAAAACGCCAGACAAACCTAAGCTGGAAAAAGCGGGTTTCCGGCTTCTTGGAAAAAGTCAAAAAAATGGAGTTTTACGGTTTACCGCAACTGTTAGGAACCCGCGGCCAAAGCGGTTTTTGGGCCCGAAACTAGAAAATATACTCCCATAAGATGCCAATCCCGAAGGAAAGGAACGCGGCAACTATGAGCTTGGTCGCCGGATCAAGCTCAAACGAGGGGTTGCCCGCGCCCAAGATGATTGTAAGCAGGGGCGTAAAGTAGAGCAGCGCAAAGGAAACCACGAGGGCGGCAACCGAAAATGGTAGTGTCGGCCGACCGTCCACACTATCTATTGTGTCGGCTGCACCGGAATCCCCGCTAGCGGCACTTGTGGAGTCGTCGGAGCCACCAACGCCACCATCAATTGCATTATCCACCTGATTGCCTCACCAAATCGTAGACTGTCCTCGAACTTAACCATTGCTAAAAGTAGGCGGAAAGCCTCGTCTGGCCCATTATCCTGCTCTTTGCAAGGTAGGACGAAATCGGGTTCTTCAGCCTCGGAGATAGGTAGCCCAGGGCTTCCTTGAGCGTTGGGAACTTCGCATCGGCACCCTTGCGCAGGGCGTTGCGTGCGTTCTCGCGTACCTCCCACACGCCAACCGGAACGTCGTAGCCTTCGTCTATCTCCCGGATTATGATGACCTTTGCCTGGCGCCCCATTGCAAGCAGGGCCTCTGCAGCTGCGATGCGTCCTGCATAGTAGCCGCCGCCTTCCTCCTTGGCATAGTCGCTCCTGCCGCCGAAGCCCTCGTACTCGTGCGCTATGCTTGCGGTGCTGCCGAAGGCGTTCCAGGCGGTGCCTGGAGTCCAGCACTCGAACTGCTCGAACTCCCACGCACCCGGGAGCAGGAGTATTTCGAAGCGGTTGCACAGGTACTCGCTCGAGTACGCATAAACTTCCGATATGGTTTCGAAATTACGGACCTTGCCCAGGTGGTCGTCGGCCACTATCTTGTCGGAGGCAGTGATGCTCCAGCGGGTCGGAACCATCTTTTTTCTGTCTTTTTTGCCCAAAAGCCCGGCGGAGAGGAGCTTTTGTATGTAATAGGAGCCGAAATCGTACTCCAAAAGCTCGGAAACGGCCGTACGCGCGTCCAAATTCTCTTCCATCAAGGAATCCGTCTTCTTTGGTATGACGGGATTGGAGGTGACTTTGAGCTTGGAAAAAGGCCCCGACGGGCCCATCGGCTGGACGACTTCGGAAAAGGAAATCCTGTAAGTGGGTACTTTCGCAAATGATACTTCCATGTCAACCGGCTTCTCCGCAAGCAGCGCGTATGAGAGCTCCTCCATCTCGCGCGTAGGCTTCCTGACGCTGGAGCGCTGCATCCCCCGGGCAAAACCAGAGCGGAACTTTATGATGTCTTTTACAGGCGTGCCGAACCAGTTGGAGGGGTCGTCGCACAGGAGCGCGTTCTGGCTCGATATCTCGTCGTCAAATGACACGAGCGGGCCCGCATATACTTCGGGGTAGCCCGCCCGGCCGACGAACAGGTTGGGCGGCGAGGGGCCGAACACGTCCTTCTTTAGTGCCTGCGCTTTCGGCGCGATGACTTCGATGCGGTCAAGTATCGGGCACTGCCGCAGGCCGCACAGCAGCCGGCCGCCCTTGCACTGCACGCACAGCTTTCCGTTGTCGGTAATCTTGCGCATCTGGCTGGGGCTTTGCCCGACCTGTGCTGAAAGTGCTATGGCCATGTTTTTTCCCCAAAAACCGTGCTGGATTGCTGTGGATTGGAACAAATAAAATCAGGTGCCGGGGGCTTTTCCGATGAACGGCTTTGTAGTGCCTAACTGTAGTGCCTAACTTTGAGGTTTATAAAGGCCCGGCCAGGGTAAATGGCGCTGGTTCCCCAACCAACCCTTGCATAACAATCTTACTTGTCTTTTACAATTGTAAGGAATTCTAATATATAACTCTTAAGTGTCATTTACGTGCCTCTTACATATCTTTTAGATGTCTTTTACGCCTAAGTGGTTGGTTTTGTGCGTCATTTACGAGTCACTTACAAAGCCCTCCTGAAAGAAGCCCGTAAGATACTTACAGTTCCACTATTTACCAAGGCTTTTAAATCTCCCTTACAAACTTTGTCTACAAAAAAATAAAATGGATGTAAGCAACATGGAAAAAGTCTTCGAAGCAAAGCAGGCGCTCATGTCCGTGCTCGGATGGAGCGAAAACCCGTTCGTGAAGGACCTGCGCCTGGAGAACAAGGAGGACTTCCTGAAGTTCTATTGCCCGTTCGAGTCCGCAAGCATGCTCAAGAGACTCGCATTCGACACCAAGGCATGCATCCTGCTCGGGCCGAAGGGCGTAGGAAAGACGTCCGCACTCCACTACGTCATGTATTCCCTCCCAAAGGAGGAGTTCGTGGCGTTCTTTTTCAAGCAGCCGCCCGAATCGCTGGACGAGTTCGCAGCAGAAATCGGCGCTGCAAGGCACGGCATCGTGCACAAGATACGCAGCATGTTCGCAGGAAAGAAGCCCAAGGGCGCCACCCGCGCACAAATCGCCGAGCGCGTGCGGTATTTTGACAACCGCAAGGTCGTGTTCTTCATAGACGAGGCGCACCTCCTGAAGAACGCGGACATGTACATGGAGTTCAAGTATTTGCTTGACGAGCTGCCGGACCTACGCATGGTGCTCTGCGCGCTTGGGAAGGACAGCTTCCCGGACTCGCTCCTTCACATCGTAGGCGAGGGGAACGTCTTCTACCGCAACAAGTTCGCATCAAAGGAGATGCGCGAGATCATCGCGCACCGCATCGCCGCAGTGGGCGGAAACGGGCTCGTCCCCTTTGACTCTGAATTTTTGGAAAAAACGTTCACGGAGCAGAACCTCCTCACCCCGCGCTACGTGTTCGACGAGCTGAACAACTACCTTGCCGACCTTGCGCTTGACGAGAAGAGGATGGACCGGCTCCGCGCAAGGAAGCCGAAAGTGATTTCGATTTCAGATGCGAAAAAGGCAGAGAACACGACGGGCGCATCACAGACACAAACAATCTCTCCCGACATGACCGCCTTGGAAAAGCAGTACGAGAACGACTCGCTCGTCGCGGGCATCATCGCGGAATCCAAGAACGCGCGGCAGGCGAAATCAAGCGAAAAAAATATTGTTGACGCTGACAAGAATGCTGATGAAGAAGATGCCGAGGGCGCCAAGGAAGAAAACGAAACCTGGGCAGCCGAAGCCTCCGGGCCGAAAACGGGCAACGGCCACACGCTCAGCTTCCTCACGACCATTCACGCCGAGTGGTGGGTGCAGCTCTCGCCTTCGCAGCAGCAGATTCTGGGCCTGCTTTTGCCAAGCACCGCCGGGCTCACGCTCGCACAGATAATGGCAAAGACCAGGCTTTCGCAGAACACCGCGTTCAACGCGCTCTACCAGCTCCGCGGCGACGACAAGGCCGAGATTGCGCGCAAGCCCGAAGTTCCCTTCCCACTCATCAGCGTAAAGAAGCAGGTAGTTGGCAAGAAGAAACGAAACATATATTTTGCAAACGAAAAAATCCGAAACATTTTCACGATGAACTGAGACGATGGACATGAAAACCGGGGGTGCAGACGCAATGGACATGAGCCTGGAGAGATTCCTCGAGCTTGCAGATGCCAACCGCCGCGCAAGGTTGAGCCGCGTTGGCGAGATGCCGCTTGGCCAGGTCTATGCGATGCACGCGCACCGCACGTCGTCGCTCAAGTTCTCGGTAGTGGCTGGCGAGGCGTGCGTCGCAATCGACGGCCTTGCCGCGTCGCTAAGGTCATATTAGAAAACAAGAATCAGGCAGAAAAAACAATAGAAAAATCAGAAAAAAACCGAAAAGCAGTTTTGCCTTCGCAACTCGTTTCCTGGCAGGGAGACTTGATGCAAACGACCAAAGGCAAAAATTACAGACGCAAGACAATCTCAGGTTGCTGGCAGGCAGCCCTCGTCTTGCGATAGGGGGTATTGGAAATGATGAGGGGAACTTTTTCGCTGTTCGACATGGACAGCATAATCCGCAGGTCCGGAGCGGAGCGCGTCGGAGAGGACGCTAGCATCAAGCTTTGCGAAAAGCTAGAGGACTCCGGGAAGGAAATCCTCTTCCGTGCAAAGCAGCTTTCCTACCACGCAGGACGCAAGCACATCACGCGCGAGGACATCATGCTCGCGGCGTCGTACGTGCGCTCGTAGGTGCTTTTGGTTGTCCAAGCTTTCGCAGAGAAGCTTCCAGAAAGTCGCCGAACAGGTGCTCGGGATACTCTACGAACGCTACCCGTCCCCGCTTTCCACCAACGCGGTGTCAAAGGAGATTGGCCGGGACAACGAGTTCACGGGAAAGGTCATGGACTTCCTCCACGCAAAGCGGTTCGTCGCATTGTGCCGCGTGTCCAAGTCAGGAAGGCAGTTCTCGACCCGCAAGTGCTGGCGGCTCTCGACCGAGACTCACATGAAATACTCGCACGTTGCCACGCGGTGAATTTGTCCTCATGAAAAAGTGCAAGCTTGATTTGCTGATTCTTCTTGCCCGGAAGGGCGGCCTTGCGGAAAGCGTCCCTGTTTCCACGAGCGGGCTTTCAAAGGAGCTTGGCGGCAACAGCGAAGGCGCAAGCCAGCAGACCGTCTCGCGCTGGCTGTCGGAACTTGAAAACGCCGGGCAGATAGAAAAAAACGGAAAGCTCGTGCGCATCGCAGGCAAGGGCAGGCAGAAAATCCAGGAAATCGCGGAAGTTGCCAAGGAATCCCTTGCAGGCAAGACCGCAAAGCGGGCGGGCGACTGCGACGTAAAAGGAAAAGTCACAACCGGTTTTCGCGAAGGCAAATACTACATCGGCCTTGCCGAATACAAAAAACAGCTTACTGCTAAACTCGGCTTCGTCCCTTTTGCAGGAACACTTAACATAAGGCTCTCAAGTCCCTCCGACGTCGAGTGCATCCGCAGGCTCAAGGCGACCGAAGGCATCCAGACCGACGAGTTCGTGCGCGACGGCCGGTCATTCGGACGCTCGAAGTGCTTCCCGGTGCTGATTGGTGGAAAAATCCGTGGCGCGCTCATCTTCCCGGCACGCTCGCACTACGGCGACGAGGTCGTGGAAGTGATTGCGCCGGTTTCGCTTCGCGGGAAGCTCAAGCTAAAGGATGGGAAGGAAGTTTCATTTCGCGTGCTTTAGTCCTTTCGCTGCGAAAGCTGCTTCTCGATTATTTCCTTCGCCTTGAGCAGGAACCTCTTGGCGTTCTCTCCGGACTCGTCTGCAAAAAGGGTCGCGCCTGCTGCGACGTTGTGCCCACCGCCCACGCCTATTCCTTCCGTTGCCTTGCGGAGCATCACGTTCAGGTCAAGGCCCCTTGCGACAAGGGCATCCGTTCCCCTTGAGCTGATTTTCACGTTGCCTGAGGGGTCGAGGGAGAAGCCTATTATGGGCTTGTTGGGGTCAACCACGCCGCTTGTCAAAAACGAGCCGCACACAATCCCGACCACCGCGTCCTCTATGTTGCCGCGGCCGTCGAGGAAGTAGAATGCGCCGAAGTCCGACACGTGCTTTCGCGCGTACAGAAGGCCGGAGCGTATCTGCGTGCGGTGGAGGGTCACAAGCGAGCGCGCAGACTCAAGCGCGCCCTTCTCGTGCAGGCACACGCTCATGCCTAGGCTCTCGGCCTTGTGCCGTCCGCAGGCGTTGAGAACTGTCGAGAACTCGTAGGCATCGTAAATCTCGATGTTCTTCTCCTCCTTCGGGAACAAATACGCGTTTCCCACCATAGCCTTGATTGCGTGGGGCTTGACCTTGTGGGAGGATGCATAAGTAATCAGGGCGGAGGCCAGTTTCTGCCGCTGCTCGAAATCCAGGTCGTAGTAGTGCAGCCACCTGCGCTTGACCTGCTCGGTGCCCGTGCCGTCGTGTTCGGTTGTCTGCCAGTCGGTCGTTCCCTTTGAATCCTCGAAAAGCGGGATTCCCAGGTCGTTTATGAAAAGCGCGCACGCCTTGTCGTTTCCTGTAAGCCCGGGAAGATAAGGCTCGGTGCAGAATGAGATGAATGACACGAGCGTGCGCGACACCCGTCCGAACGCGCGCAGGTCCTTTTCGACCTTGATGTAACCAGTTGTAATTCCCTCGTCAACGACCTTCTGGTTCGAAGGCGACAGCACGTCCTTGTCCTGCATGTCGCCCACCGTTCCCACCACCGCAAGCTCGTTGATGAGCCAGTCGTCCAAATGCCTGAAGCAGAAGTATGC
>JBAYMJ010000003.1:0-73167 GCA_041663565.1 Candidatus Micrarchaeia archaeon
GCCTGCTCGCGCACCTTTATAGCGTTTAACTTAGCTATCTTCATACTAGACTAATGCCGCTCCAAGCATATAATTCCCCTGCTAGTCTTGCCAAAATTGATGCGAAATGGACCTTCTTTTCGACGACGAGTGCATGCGCGCGCTTGTGCCACAACTCGAATCCTGTGCCAGTGCAATCCGCGCCTGGCTTGACGAGAAGCGCGTGATAAGCGTTCGCTACAATGACGACTGCGACGGGGTCACTTCGGGAATGCAAATCTACGCTTCCGCAAGGGCGTATGCGAAGGAAAAATTCCTGCCGGAAGAGAACGTGACCGGCTTCCAGGTGCCCTCCGCAGTTTACGGCAAGCGCGACGCCTTCGACGACGTGCTGAGGGCGCGTGATGCGGGAAAGCAGCTTGCTGTCGTGATTACCGACCTTGGAGCGAACGCGGAAAGCGTGGACGGCTTGAAGGCGCTCAAGGATTCGGGAGCGAAGGTCTGCATAATCGACCACCACCCGCCGAATGCGGATGCGCTTGCACTGTGCGACGCTTTCGTGACCTCGCACGCTTATGACAACTCCGGAGCGCACACAGCAGGCTTGGTCGCATACGAGGTTGCAAGGCGGATTTTTGCCGATGCCGCGAACCGCGAGTGGGTGAACTGGTCCTTGCAGTCGGACAAGAGCACGCTTGCAAGCGGCGACTACCCGCAGGCAAAGGCCCTTGACTACCTTGCGCACTTTTCCGAGCCTGCTGTTGCAATCGAGGATTACTACGAAAAGGTCACTGACGAGCATATGCTCAAGCTCGCAACAGACCTTGCAATCAAGGGCGAGGACAAGGCCCTGAAGATAATGAAGGACCACGCCGCTACGAGAAAGGTTGGCGAGACTGCGCTGCTTATTGTTGCGGACATGTCGAAAGCGACGTCCAAGACGTCCTACCCGCCGAAAGGCCGGGCACTTAATCTGGTGCAGGACTACTACTGCGCGAAGTATCCTGACAGGGCGATTGTCTCCATCGGCTACTCCGACGACTCCATCAGCATCCGCGCGAACGCCCTTGCCCGCGAGGCCGGCTTTGACACCAACCCCATCATCAACACGCTAAAGGAGGAACTTCCGCACGCAATCAGGAGCGGCGGCGGGCACTCGGCTGCGGCTAATGTGCGAGTTGAGATTGAGTTTGGGGAGAGCGTGCGCGAAAGGATGGAAGAGCTTATCGCCTTGGCGCTGGAGAAAAAGTAACGAGCCCAAGGCAGGAAACTTGGGCAACCCCGAACGCTTGAACCTAGTAGCAGCCGATTTGCGTGACTGAAGACGCCACCCAAGCGCAGCCTTCCTGACAGTATTGGTCCGAAGTGCAATACGGCACGTTGCTTATTCCCGTGTAGCCGCCGCCGCGCTCGCGCGCCACGTTCCCCCACGCGTGGCCGGATGCTGCACAGCCCGAGCCGCTGCAAGCATAACTTGACCAGCAACAGCCACTGCAGCTGCCGGCACTATACGCAGAAGTGGTGGACCATGAAAGGTACGGAGTCCAGCCGCTCGGGCAGGCGCGTCCTGCAAACCTGCATTGGTTCACGATGCCGACACCGGTCGAGACCACTTCGCCGCCATATGCAAGGCATTGCTGGTCCGTGTGCACCTCGTTCACCAAGTAAATCGGGGAGGCCACCGAGGCTATGCAGGACGGGCTGGCTCCGCCGTTAGTCCCCAGGCAGGACCAGGACGTTGAGCTGCCTGAAGAGGGGAACACGGGGCTTGAAGGGCTGGCTGCGCCAGTAGAGCACAGCGCGCCGGAAAATGCAATTGCACCGTACGCGTAGGTCTTCGCCGCGACCCCGCAGACGCCGTTGACCGGCGCGACGGAGTGTGTTGCAGTGCAGGATATCGGCGAGCCGCTCATGACCGGGCAAGTCCAGGAAGTCGACGCGCCTGCAACAGGCCATGCAGGCGAGCTGGGCGTGGGCAGGCCCATCAAACAGTATGAACCGGTATATGCAGTGGCACCATAGGCGTAGGTTGTCGCCGCACCACCGCAAGCATTGGTAAAAGAAGCCAACGCACTCAAGCAGTTGCCCGCTCCGTTGCACACATCCCCGGAAGCCGAAAGGTTTCCGGCAAAATTGCCGCTCCCGTTCACGTCCAGTTTCTGCGACGGGGCGGCAGTCCCTATGCCCACGTTCCCGCCCACCCCGGAATACTGGTTGCTGCCGCTCGTATTCCACGAGTTTGCGGCAGCGCCGCAGGTGACCGAGCCGTCAGCTGCTATTGCGGTTATGTACGAACCGACTGAACAGGCGCCGGTAACGCGGAGCTGGATTTGGGAAGCGTTGACGCCGGCTATGCCTATGGCGCTTGCCTGTACGCTGTCCACATAGCCCTTGGTCGCGACGATGTTCGCAGAATCGGATGCATCCGTGGCATTATCCATCAGGATTTTCCCGTTCACTTCGAGCTTGGCCTGCGGGTCGGACTTGCCGACGCCCACGTTGCCAGGCACGCCGGAGTACTCGTTGCTTCCGACGATTATCCAGTCGCCGTCGTCAGACCCGACGCCGGTTGAGAGGTAGTTGTGAAGGCGGGCGGAATACTCGGACGAGGTTACGGATTCCGACGCGGTGTTGAGGCCGCTGTTGACTACGACCATCACTACTGCGGAAAGCAAGACGCCTCCGGCTATCAAAAGCAGGTATTCCAAGGCGGTCTGGCCGCGCATAAACGCCACGGTAGAAGTTCGGTTGGGTGATTAAAAAAACAGCGCTTGGATGAAGAAAAAAAAAGATTGGAAAATAAAAATGAAGAACGTTCCCTGCAGCTTAGCTGTTTATAGTGGCCGAGTCGCCTGCTTCCGCGTCAGCTGAAGTTGCCGTGTCGGACTTTTTTTCTGCGGCCGCTTTCCCTTCCGCCGGCTTCTGCCCTGCCGGCTCCTGTCCGGCTGCTGCCTTCTTTTCCTCTGCGGGTTTTGCCGCGTCGGATGGCTTCTGCGCCACATTTGCAATCGCGTCCTTCGCGGTCTCGACTTTCTCCGAAACTGCCTGCCGCAAGTCCGTGCGGCCGTAAAGGAGCGCGACAACAGCTGCGGCAACGAGAATTGCGATTATCAGCGACAGGTTGGAACCAACCGCCTTGGTGAAGAATCCGGTTATCCCGCCTTCGCTTACCGTGTTGAGCACTACCGCGCGCTGCTTCACGACTGTGCCGTCCTGCGAGCGCAGCACGAGCACGCCCGCGACCTCGCCCTGCGCGTCAGATGGTGCGCTGACTGTAAGCGTGACGTTTATCGACTCGTCCGGAGCCACGTCCTGGAGGCCTTCCGCCTGCTCGACTACGAACCCCGATGGCAGGCCTTCGATGGTGCCTGTAACGCCGTAGATTATCCCCTGTGACGGGTTGTAGAAGCCTTCGGTCACCGTGAAATTGCGGTTGTCGGAAGAGACTTCGTTCCTTGTCGCGCAAGCCGATGCGAGGATGTTGGTTACCGCCGACTGGCGGAACACCGTGCTGTCAACGCCGCCCGTGCGCCCGCCCGTGACTGTGACTTCGACGTCCTGGGCAAACCCGAGCCTGGTCGCGTTCACCGTGACCGTCGCGGTCTCGGACTCGCCTGCCGGAATCGTGACCTTGGAAGGCACTATGCGCACCGCGTCGCTTCCCGACGTGAACGTGAACGTGTTAGTGAATGCGCCCGTGTTCTCCACGCTTACCTTGTAGGTGGCGTCCTCTCCGCAATCGCTTGTGCCTGCGCTCAGCGGCGCGCTGACCGTGGCTCCCGCGGCCTCAAGCACGGAAAAGCAGGCGGTCCTGCGCTCGACTTCGACCCCGCGCCGGGTTGCCACCACGTCAAGGCACTGCTCGCCTGATGCCGTGGAGGGCGGGTTCATCGAAAGGGCGACTGCATGGGACTCCGAAGCGCCAAGGCCAACCGTGTGCTCCTGAAGCGACGCCCCAAGCTCCGATGCGTAGCCGTCAAGGGCAAGGTCAAGCGTGACCGGCACGCCCCTGTTCGTGACTATGACGTCGGTCTGGAGGCTCGAGCCTGCGACTACCTCGTAGCGCTCGCGTGCGAATGAAATGTCAACAGTGATGTCCGAAGGCTCGTAGGAAGTGGCAAAATTGATGTTCGATACGAGCGGCTGGCCGCAGCCCGAGCCCACGCAGGTGCTGGTCGCAGGGGCGTAGTTGTCAACCGGAGGCAGGTGCTGCTCGACGTAGCTTGAGCAGGCGGTGCACGGCTCGACCATCATCCGTACGGTCTTTTTTATGGTAGTGCATGAGTCGAGGGTGGTGTTCCTGCAGACGTTGAAATAGACAGTGACGTCCTCGTCTCCCTGAAAGCAGCTGCCCGAATAGACGGTTATCTTGGTGCCCCTGCTTTCGTATGCCGGGAGGTCCTGGACTGGCGAGGTCACGCTGCCGTAGAGCTTGCCGAAGTTGGCGCTGACTGAAAGGGTGGCGTCCGTGCTTTCGGTGTTTTCCGCATAAGCGTAGATTGAGCCTGCAGAGCAGGAGGTCATGCTTACCGTGGATGCGTCCGTTGCGGCATTGTAGGCTGCTGCAAGAGGGAGCATGAACATGACAATGGAGAGTGCTACGAGGGCCAAATGCCTTGACAGCTGCATCTAAAACCACCTAAGTAACTACTATCTAGTTACAACATTATATTTAAACATATCATTTGTTACCATTGTCCAGTAAATACATATAAATATTGGCTCGCACAATAAATCCCTGTGACGCGTTACACGAAGCGCCCCCCTAGGTGGCATTGTTACTAATGGCTGAGGAAAACAATCCTGATAGGTTTAAAAGCGTTCGAAATCCCAAGATTTCTGACATGGTAAGGCAGAACGCCGACGCTCTAAACCATCTCCGGCAGCTCGGTTTGAACCAATACGAAGCACAGGCATACCTAGCCCTGTCGCTGTCCGGCCACGGCACCGCAGGAGAACTTGCAGAGAATGCAGAGCTTCCGCGCCCCCGTGTCTATGATGTCCTCGACAAGCTCCAGGAGAAGGGCTTCGTGGTCATGAAACCCGGCAGGCCGGTACGTTACGCTTCACTTCCGCTTCTCGAAGCAGTCAAGACCTTGAAGAACCAGAAGCAGACCTCGCTTGCGCAGGAAATGACGCAGATTGACGAGATTTCCGACAAGCTCGCGTCCAAGCTCAAGGCAACGACCAAGACTTCACAAAGCGGCAAGTTCGAGCCCGACTCGCACGTCTGGACTTTGAAGGGCCGCGAATCCATCTATTCCAAGCTCGCAAGCATGGTGAACAGCGCATCCGACCGCGTCATAGTGTCAAGCGACCCGGCTGGAGTCGCGTCCAAGCTCAAGGCGCACTTGGCTGAATTTGAGGCCGCAAAGAAGCGCGGAGTGCACGTATCTTTCGTTTCCCCGGTTTCCGACAACAAGATGCTCTCGACGGACCTTGCGAACGTGGCAAACCGCGTTGTTTCCAAGAAGATGCCTACCAGGATGGTCCTCGCTGACGACCAGGCACTGATGTTCCTCACTGGCGAAGGCACCCACCCGGACGAGGAAATCGGGCTGTGGGTAAAGAGCCCGCACCTTTCCCAGACGCTTGAGAACTCACTCGGGCTGCCTGCGGTTAAGGCTAAGGCGTAAACCGCTCCTCTTGAGTTTTTAATAATTGACACCATAGTATGCGCTATGGAAACTCAAAAGCCGTCAACTGAACTATATTACGGCATCCTGAATGAGAAGTCCAATGCCTATGAGGAAAAGTATCGCCACCTGATGCTCCATAACTACGAGAAAAGCCATTACCACATAGCAGTAGGCTCGAAAGAAGGGCTAAGGGAGTGGGAGACGGATTTACAAGGCAGGGGCAACCCGGTTCTTACAAAGAAAATCTCCTGCCTGCCCGAGGGGATGGCCGAGGCAATGAAAAGGCATTACTTGGACTATCCTGAAAAACAACACGACGGCCATGTGGCTCCTCTTGGTTATATCCGTTTTGAGGTCTATGACAACAAAGAAGGAAAAGTCGCATTCGCAGAATATTACACCCCGATGGAGTATTACCTAAAGAGCCGAAATGAACGCGAGAAAAAAGACTCGGGAATCAACGCCTCGCTGCTCGAGGCCGAATGCCTCGAACACCTTCGAGCTTCTGCAGGCGCCACGCATATGACCACCATTTCCGGCTACTATGAATCCAGTTGCCATCGGGGAGGCACCAACCAAAATCGGCGCAACCAGCTCATCGCGCGCGGAATCGACCCGCTCAAGACATACCCGATAGATGAATGGATTGCAAAACTGCGCTCGAAACCGGATTATTCGAAAATCAGGAAATAAACTCGCACTGCCTCCAGACGCTTGAGAACTCGCTCGGGCTTCCGGCACTGAAGGCAAAGCAGTAAGCTGCAGGCTAGGGAACTGATTTTTAGGAAATTGAATAGATAGTAATATCCTTGTAATACAAAAACGTATTACAATTCGGCTGCGTGTCCGGCTTGCAAATTATGCGAATATTTCTTCTAAGTTTTTTGCCCGGAAAAGACGCGCGTCCCCGTTGGCGATGCGCTTTTCCATCCGGTCGAATTCTGCGATGTCCGCCTCAAGGTCAGTCATAGAAATAGACTCTGTTTTGGAAAATAAAAATAGGACGGACTTGAAAAATTAAGAAAAAGAATTTGAAAAAAAGAAAGAATTAGGAAATAAAACCCAAAGAACCTAAGCCGTCGCCGGCTCTTCCTCGGTCTTCTCTTCGACTTCGGTGTCAGCCTTCGACTCTGCAGTCTCGTCGCCCGTGATTACCTTGGGTGCCTTCTCGGACTCCTTTCCGGGGAGCGCGACAATGTCCTCGGTGTCGAAGTCCTCCTTCAAAGTCGTCTTGCTGATCTCGACGCGGCGGATGCTTGCGCGCTTGCGCAAGACCCCGGTGAGCTCCATCGCAATCTTGCCGTAGACGATGTCGTGGACGATGTCGCCGAGCGCGGTGTTCTTTGCGCGCGCGGTAAGAGTGTCAATTACGATGTGGCGCATGTCGGTCTTGAGCGAGTCGGAGCAGAGGTTGTTGGTGACAACGACTACCTTGACGCGAAGCTCAGCAGCATCCGATGACTTTGCCGAGAACACCAGGTTGATTACGTCGCGGCGCCTGCGCACGAGAGTGCGGAGGTACTCGCGGGAGACCTGGTGGCCGATGAACTTGGTGTAAGCGGTCTTTCCCTTGACCTCGAACACGCGGAGCTTGACCGCATAATACATGTGGCCGATGTCGCCTGTGATGTCCTTCAAGGGCACGATTATGATGCGGTTGATTATGTGCTCGTCGTCAAGTGCAGGGACCTGTCCAATCTCCTTTTCGGAGAGGAACTTGGGAGCCATGAGCTTGTACCAGCTCTTTGCCTTGAACGTGTCTACGAGTTTCTTGCCTGCTGCCATCCAAAATTCACCGTAAGATTTACTTGACTAAGAGCTCCGCCTTCTCCGGGTCGTACTTCCAGTCCGCCGGCAGCTTGTTGCCGCGGTAGTACTTGACCAGGCGCTTTATCTTCGCCTCGACGTGCGAGAGCTTCTGGCGGTTGTGAGCGTCCTTCTTGTTCGCCTTGATGTGCTTGTGCATACCGACTGCGCGGCGAATCAGGGACATTAAGTCAGCGGGATACTTCGGGGCCGAGCCCTTCTCTTCCATTATCTTGCATACGCGCTTTCCGGTCATGACCTTTGCCGAGGGGATGCCGTACTGGTCACGGAGCACCTGGCCGATGCCTGCGGGGGTCTTGCCTTCGCGAGCGAGCTTGTCGACAAGGGCGACTATCTCGTCCTTGGACAGCTTGACCCAAGTGGGCACTGCCTTTACCGCCGGTTTCCGTGACTTTGATGCCCCGCGCTTGCGGGTGTGAAGTCTTGCCATTCAAAACGCAACTCCTAAGTGTTATTTTTTGACATTGTTGAAGCCGTTTAAGGGCCTGAAATCTGCCTTTAAAAGCCGTAACAGGCAAACGGACAAAGCTGTCCCTTGCTTGTGGAATTCTTTGTGCCGGCCAAGGGATTTAAAGGTGACGGGAGGGGGGTTGTTCAACCCCCGTCCTCGTAAGAACCGACCTTAGCCTATCTCCACCTTCAGGCCTTCCGCGTTCGGCACGACTATTGCCTCGATGAGGGCAATCTTGCCAACCGCCTTCAGCTCGGGCTCGTAGTCGGAAAGCTCGCGTATCTCGGCCTCGTTTCCGGAGACCTTGACCTTCGCAAGCGGCTCGTTCAAGGCCATCGCCTTTCCGGCCTTGTACTTGCGCACCTCGGTGAGCACGAAGTGCATGCGCTCAACCGCCTGCTCAGCTGAGTCGTTTTCCATCTCAACAGTCGGCTTGGGCCACGCTGCCTGGTGGATGCTCTGCACGCCCTCCTCCGTCTCTTCCCTGTCAAAGCCCATCCCGAGGTAGATTGCCTCGGAGATGTAGGGCGAGATTGGCGCGTTGAGCTTGAGGCAGGTCACTAAGACCTCGTGGAGCGCGTACTGCGCGGCCTTCTTGCTGCGTGCGTTGTCACCGTAGATGCGGTGCTTGACGTCCTCCAAGTAATTGTCGCAGAAGTCGTGCCAGAAGAACGACTGCAAGGCGCAGATTGCGCCGTAGTAGTCGTAGAGGTTCATCGAGTCGGTGCACTTGTGCACGAGGCGCGAAAGCTTGCTCAAAATCCACTTGTCAGTCACAAGCAGGCCGAGCTCTTCCCCGGGCTTCTTTGACTGGCCTTCCGCAATCTGGGTGAGCACCTCGCCGTGGTTGTAGCCGTCCAAGGCCATCTCCACGAACTTCGACGCGTTCCACATCTTGTTCAAAAACGACTGTGCGTAGTTGACGTCCTTCCAGGAGAACACTATGTCCTTTCCGGTGCTTCCTGAAAGCGCAATCCACTGCCGGAGCGCGTCAACCCCTGTTTTTGCGATGACTTCCTTCGCCTCGACGTAGTTGCCAAGGGACTTGGACATCTTCTTTCCGTCAGCGCCGCACACCATCCCGTTGACTAGCACGTCCTTCCAGGGCTTCTCGCCCGTGAGCATCAGGGAGCGGTAAATAGTGTAGAACGCCCAGGTGCGGATGATGTCGTTGCCCTGCGGACGCATCGCTGTCGGGAAGAGCTTCTTGAACATCTCCTCGTCGTCGGGCCAGCCGCAGATTACAAGTGGCGTGATGCTTGAGTCCACCCAGCCGTCGCAGATGCTCTTCTCGCCAATGAGGCCGCCGCCGCACTCGCACTTTTCAACCGGCGGCTTGTCCTTGGTCGGGTCAACAGGCAGCTTCTTCTCGTCGTAAGTGTACGTCTTGCCGCACTTTTCGCAGTACCAGAAGGGCAAGGGGATTCCGAACACGCGCTGGCGCGAGATGCACCAGTCCCACTCCAGGCCATCCACCCAGTCCAGGAGGAGCTGCTGGGCGTACGCCGGGGTCCAGGACATCTGGTGAGCTGCTGCGCGTATCTTGTCCTCGTTTCCCTTCAGCTTCGCAAACCATTGGGTTGAGCGCAGGAATTCTACTGGCTTCTTGCAACGGTCGTGTATCTTGAGCACCTGGTCAGTTGGACGCTGCTCAACCAGCACGCCCTCTTCCTTGAGCGCGGTGATTACCTTTTCCTTCGCGTCGCGAAGCTGCGATCCGTCGAACTTGCCGCTGTTCTTTATGAAACCTGCGCCGTCGCACGCGTCAATGATTTCAAGGTGGTGCCTGTAGGCCCACACCACGTCCTGCTTGTCGCCGAACGTGCATACCATCACAGCGCCGCTTCCGAACTCCTTGTCAACATCCTGGTCAGCAATGATGGGAACTGCCTTGTTGTAGAGCGGGACTAACGCCTTGCTGCCCACGAGCTTTTCGTAGCGCGGGTCGTAGGGGTTGACCATCACTGCCACGCAGGCGTGCAGCAGTTCAGGACGAGTTGTCGCGATGAGGAGCTTGTCCTTCGAGCCTTCGATGCCGAAGTTCAGGTAGTTGAGCATCGCCTTGTTGGGCAGGTCCTCGACCTCGGCCTTGGTGATCGCACTCCTGCAATAGGGGCACCACAGCACGGGGTGCTCCTGGCGGTAGACCAGCCCTTCCTTGAACATCCGAACTAGCGAGACCTGGACCTTCCTGTGGTACTCCGGGTCTATGGTGAAATACTCGTGCGCCCAGTCTATTGAGTAGCCCATCTGTTTCATCTGCACCCGGATTGACGCTATGTTGTTCTGGGTGAACTCGAGGCACTTCTTTCTGAACTCCTCGCGCGGTAAACCCTTGCCGAACTTCTTTTCAACCTTGGTCTCAGTCGGGAAGCCGTGGCAGTCCCAGCCTTGGGGAAATAGGACTTCGTAGCCTTGCATGCGCTTGTAGCGCGCGGCAAAGTCTATGTAGCCCCAGTTGAGCGTGCTTCCGGTGTGGAACTCGCCCGTTGGAAATGGTGGGGGCGTGTCTATGACGTAGAAGGGCTTCTTGACGTTGTCTATGTGGAACTTGTGTATCCCCAGCTCGTCCCACCTGGCCGCGAGCCTGGGCTCGGTGTCGTGCGCGTTGTACTTCTTGTCAAGTGCCATAAACGGACTACAACTCCTTTTGGATTTGATAGACTGCCAGCAGGTAACCTGCTGGTTGTCCTGTTAATCGTCTTTTTTCTTTCGGCTTTCTTTCTTAAAACGCAGGGCGCTTGTAAACGCGCCGTCGTCCGCGGCAAGCCGTTGTGCCACGTTGGTTCCTTGTAAGTATTCCGGAGGATGAGAAATAAAAAACAGGCGTTTAACGGCCTAACCGCACACCACACATTTTATTTAACAACAGTAAACGAATAAACTTTGAACGAAATGCAGCTATTTCCCACCAGGAAACCGCCAGCAGGCCAGCAGAAAAAGACTGCCTTGAGCGAGGAGCAGCAGCAAAAAAATCAGCTAGAGCTGCCCGGAGTCAGGCAATTGACCGACTCGCAGGAGAGGGCGCTGCAATATTCCGCACACAAGAAGTACGTCAGGCAGCAAGTCAACAGCATAGTTCCCACTTACGAACGGATTATGAATGGCGTCACAAGGAGCGAGCAACAGGACCTGCGCGACCACTTTCGCATAGTGCCCGGACCGCAACCGAGAGAAAGCAGCGGGGGCATTATTGAAAGGATACTGGGGCACGCGTCGGGCGGCGCCCAGTTTGACACTAGAAAGGGCGTCATACACTACAATACCGGACAGATGGAAATCTTTTCGCACAACATAGAACGGCCCTATACGACAAAGCAGGTGATTTTCCACGAGGGCCTGCATCATTTCGACATCCCACGGAGAAAGTATTCCTTTGAAAGGAACTATGGCAACGAGTTCATCAGGCAGACGATTGATGAGATATATGCCCAGCCCGAGAGATTCGTCTCTTTCTCAGACCCGAGGCGCTCGGCCTTTCTTCGGGAGTCCAAGAGACTATCACGAACAACCGGATGGGAAACGGGCGACCCTCTGGGGATAATCCGCACGTTCCAATGCATAAAACAGGGAAAGGACCCGCTGACTGCATACAATAAGGGCGCGGGAAGGGCAAAATACGTTCTTGGAAGGGCAGTGATACTGGAACTAATAAGAAAGGGGACAGTCAAGAAACCCGGGGACATCTACCACCTTCCGCCGGAGCTTCTGAAAAAGGAAATAACGAGGACCCTTGCGAAATCGCCTTTTCTCTATGCGGGCCACTTTGCAAGAAGCGTCCTTTCCGTGCCCAAGGCAAGCATGGAAAAGATTGCAGCCGCGATGCGAAAAAAGAACGCGCCGAACTGAAAAATTACACAAAATCAGGCAGTAATCCTGGTGCCCACTACTTTCTTCCCAAGCATCGCGTCGTGAAGCCTGCCTGGCACGAGGCCGTTGATTATGACGACTTCGGCCTTGGTCTTCTTCGCAAGCGAGAGCATGCCGTCCACTTTCGAGCGCATCCCGCCGGTGACGTCTGTTGAGGACGAGCCTCCGAGGCACTTGCGGATTTCGGCAAAGTTCTTGGGGCTGATTTCCCCGACAAGGTCCGTGCTCTGCGGGTAGTCGCGCCACACGCCATCCTCCTTCGTGGCAATCACGATGCGCCTGGGCTTGAACTTCTTGGAGATCGCCTCAAGCACGGTCTCCGTCGAGACTATCGCGCACCCCTGCTTCCCGTCGAAGGTGACGTCGCCGTAAGGGACCGGGGTGATGCCCCTTGCAAGCGCAATCCCCATCGGCTCGAGGAAGACCTTCCACGGCCTGCCCTTTTCAGTGACCATGAATGAGGAAGGCGAGAAGGAGACCGCATTCACGTCTGCGTCAATCAGGGCGCGCACCACTATCCTGTTGAGCCGGGATGCCGCGTGCTGGACTTCGGAAACCCCGATTGCGCTTTCGGCGTTGTGGAACCCGTTTGCGGTGCCGTACTTGTGCGCCGGCCTGTGGGGGAAGCTCCCGCCGCCGTGGCCGATTACCGCCTTGAGGTTCCCCGCCTGTTTTGCGGACTGCACTTCGCGCGCCAGGCGCCTGATTTCCTCCTGCCGGGGCAGCTCCTGCGCGGTCTTGTCCGTAATCAGGCTGCCGCCAAGCTTTACGAACACGAGTTCAGAGGCCATATGAATATCAACGATTGTGGTTTGTTCTGCCTGCCATTTTAGCCAACGCGGCCTATGCAGTTTCTACTGTTCCTTTATTCGCATCCACTTTGACTTTCATCCCAGTCTTGATGTTCTCAACCGGGTTCTTGTCCAGCCGGTCAACCATCGGGATTTCCGAGATGATTGCGCCGACTGCAACTATTATCTCGGATTCCAAGTTTATTATCGCAGTGGGGGCAACTCCGTTCTTCTTAAGCTGGTAAATCACGTAGGTGCCCACTGTCGAGCCCTTGCCCCTTGGGATTACGAGGACTTTTCCCGCCACGCTCTTTCCAAACAGCGGGTTGGTCCTGTCTATGACCTTGCCTGTCTTGGGGTCAACTCCGCCGAGGAAGGAAATCGCTTCCGTGCCAACCAGGGCTTCTCCCGTTGCCTTTCCCTTTGAGATGGTCCTTCCGTGAAAAATCATAGAATCATCGTTTGATTATCAAAGCAATTCTTCAATGTCTGCAAATTTTACTCTCTGGCCGCACAACGAGGGCAAGTAAGTAGCCGCCTTCCCCGAGTTCACTGCGGTTGACTTGAAGCCCATTTCCTCAAGGGGCGCGACCACCATGCAGGTGTCGGCAACCACGAGACCGCCGGCTTTTTCGATTGTCGCGGAGTAGCCGATGCGGTCGGACTGCTCCTTTGTCTTGCGGGAAGTACAGACCCAGAGCTTCATCGCAAGCGGCTTTCCAGCCGGCCTCGCTTCCAATTTCTTTGCAATCTCCTTTATTTCGTCAATCGAGCAGTGCGGGCAGCCGATTGCAACCAGGCCTACTGCACCTTTTTCGCTCTGCATTGCGGCCTTCTGCTCGTCAATCAGGTCTTGGGAAACCTCGACGGTCTCGATGGGCACGCCCTTTTGCACGTTCCATTCGGGGGTGACGTCCTTTGCAAAGTAAAGCGCGACAGAACCGGTTGCGGCCATCGCGGCTCCAAGGGACTTCATGCGCACCTCGGTCGCGTTTTCACGCCGGATTCCGATGAACGCGGGGACGCGGTCCTTCGCAATCTTGCCGACTATCGCGCCAAGTGCGCCGAAGTCGGTCATTTTTTCCATCTTTGCAGTTACTGCGACCACGAACCCCGCCTTGCGGTTCCCTTCAAGGTGAAGGCCGAAATTCGGGGTCTTGCCTATTATTGCGGATGCGAGTGCGGATACTGCGCTTTCGCGGTTGGTGCGGCCGCCAAGCATCGAGTTTGCAAAAGAGATTGCGTTGGACTCGCTCCAGGCGACGTGCTCGCCGAGTTTGGGCCGTATGCCTATGTGGTAGGGCGCACAGGTGCAGGTCGGCGAGATGCCCATCTTGGTGTAAGCATCCATAATCGCAAGCTGCTTTTTTGCAAACGCGGCTGGCACGCCCATCTTCTTCCAGTCCTTCAGGTCCATCCCCGCGGGATTGAGGTAGGCGGGAATCGACGCCTTCGCGCCCTTCTTTGCAAAATCGGAAAGGAACTCCAAGCCCGCATCGCCTATGGTCTTGTAGCTTACCCCGGCAACCTGCGCGCTCGTGACCGGGATGAGCTTGTCAGCGCCATAGATGTTTCCTACTGCCTGCAGTATGGCCATCGCCTTTGCTGCGGCCTCGCCGCCCTCGCCGTCAAGTATTTCCTGCTCGGATTTTGAAAGTTCCATTGGTTTTGCCTTTTGCGAATTTGAAACGTAGTGCCTAACTTGGTTGAATTTACTTGAATTTGCTTGCGTCAACTTTCTTGTAGTCAAGTCGCTTGAACTTTTCAACCGGCTTCTTGGGGTCTGAAAGCGGTATCGTCGCATCAAGGCCCATCTTCGCAACCCGCGCCTTCTCATGCGGCGGCTTGTCAGCCATCGGGTCAAGAGAGGACGAGGGCTGGTCCTTGAACACGTAAAGCCGCGAGTCAGCGCGGAAGCGCGTCGCAATCGCCCACTCCACAGCCTGTGGGTTGCCGATGTCGATGTCCTCGTCAACGATTACGCAGTGCTTGAGCGAAGTGTGGCCCCGAAACGCCGCTTCGATTGCCTTTTTCGGCTCGTCGTCGCTTTTTTTCTTGATTTGCACGATTGCGTGGAACCACGAGCACCCGCCGTTCGTGAGCACCACGTCCCTGCACTCGCACACCTTGGACACTTCGCGAAGTATTGTCGGCTCGCGGGGCATTCCCATCAGGTTCTTGTGCTCCGCCATTCCCGGCAGAAGCGTCTGGTAAATCGCGTCCTTGCGGTGCGTGATGCAGTCGATTACCACAACCGGCTGCTTTCGGAGTATGTCGTTGGTCTCGGTAAGGTCAACGAACGGCCCCTCGTTGGTATCATCGAGGGTGATGCGGCCTTCTAGCACGAACTCGCTTTCAGCTGGCACCAGCAAGTCCTTGGTCTTGCATCTCACCATCGGCGTCTCGTCAAGCGCGTTCGCAATCGCCATCTCGTCAACGCCTGTTGGCGCGGAGATTGCAGCAGCAAGCATCACTGCTGTTGAGTTTCCAATGCAGAACGCGACCTCGAGCTCCTTGCCCTGGGCCTTGAGCTTCTGGTAGGTGTTGTAAGTCTGGCGCTGCTCAACAAGGCGCAAGGTGAACTTGTCCTTTCCTATTTGCATCATGCGGTGGTAGCATGCGTTCGGCCCGGTGTCGGGGTCTCTGATTATTGCGATTGCGGAGGTTACGTAACGGCCGCCGTCTGATGGGAAATAGCGAAGAATCGGTATTGAGTCGAGGTCGACTTTGGGTTCGACGACTTCCTGGCAGGGCGCGACGCCATCCTTGGCAGTAAGCACCTTGGATTTCTTCGGGGCATCAATTGCCTTTGCAAGCGTGGGAACCAACTTTTGCGGGGAGATGCCGAGGGCGTCCGCGACTAGCTTGCGCGAGGAAACCAGGCCGGCTGCGACGCGGAACATCTTGCCTGAGACATTTTCGAAGATTACGGGCTTCTCTCCAAGGGCGTTGACTAATGCGGCCGCTTCCAAGTCCTGCGAAACTGGCTTCGTGATCTTTTTGAGCTTGCCTTTGCGTTCAAGCTCGGAAATGAATGCGCGGAGGTTCATTTGGAGTCCCACCTCTTGTAAAGCGTGCTCTTTATCCCTATTGAGTCAAGCACCTTGCCGACTATAAAGTTGATTATGTCATCCAGGTCCTTGGGCTCGTTGTAGAACGCCGGCTGGGGAGGCATGATTACCGCGCCTGCAAGCGAGAGGCGGTACATGTTCTCCAATTGGATTGTGGAAATCGGCATCTCGCGGGGCAGGATGACCAGCTTTTTCCTTTCTTTCAATGCAACTTCCGCGCCCCGCGTAATCAAGTTGTGTGAGTAGCCGTGCGCTATTGCCGCAAGCGTCTTCATCGAGCAGGGGCAGACTATGAAAGCATCTGGTGCGTTGGAGCCGGAGGCGAATGGAGCAAAGACTGCATCTTCGTCCCATACTTTGGCGCATTTTGCCAGTGACGCCATCGTCTTTTTCCTTCCTGCCATCTCGTAGTCCATGACCAGCTTGGCGCCGTCGCTTACTACTATGTCAAGCTGCACGCCCTTTTGCCTGGAAAGCTCCTGGCACAGCCGCACGCCGTATGCGATTCCCGATGCGCCGGTTATGGCAACCACTACTTTCATGAGAAAATCGTCCCTGAATATAGGAATGAAACCGAGATTATTAATTGCCTATCCGATGCGTCAGGCGACGAAGAAAGGTATTACGTTTTGTGAGGAAAAGCCAAAGGAAAAAAACCGGAAAGCTGCGATTGTAGTGCCTACGATTATCCAATATCTTCTAAGTTGGTTCGGCACTACATTCTTGGTTTGGCTTGAAGAGAAATAGCAAAAAAAGAAGAAGATGGCTGGAAGTTACTACTTGCAACAGCGGAACCCGACGTTCCCGTCGCTGTCCGACGGCGCGTAGTGCAAGTACAGGGCAAAGGAGCCCGCCCATGCCCCACCGGCACAGTACCCGCCGCGGGTGAACGCGTGAACATTCCCACCATCCGATGCAGTACCCGGGTCAGAATACAAGCGCCCAACGCCATTATTTTGATTCCAAGACGAAACCGGCAAACGACTCCAACTCGCGGACATGAAATTCGTAACCGAGGAATACTCAACCCAACCAGTACAAGGCACCGGCATCGTCCCACTGCTGCAAGCCGTACTCATAATCGTGCCGTCCGTCCACTCCCACACGTTGCCCGACAAGTCCCAAACCGCGTCACCAGTAGAAAGGGACATCGTCCGCCTCTGCTCCTTGCCATAACCCGCGCCCGTAGTGAACGGGCAGGAAAAACTGTTCGCCGCACTGTTGCCGGTGCCGCTGTAAGGGTCGTCGTCAGTGGAAGCAGCCAACACACCCGAGGGGTCGTTGTCCGTGTGCCCGCCGTACAAGCAACCACTTCCAACAACGCCGCTCTGCCAGTTGGAAGCAACGTTCGCAACGTTATTCGCAACCACATTCCACTCGCGGTCACGAATCAAATGATACCCCGAACCGAGGGCGGAGCAACGACTGGAAGCATAAGTATGGTTGATGCTCCTCCAAGGCACCAAAACCGCCTGCGAAGTGGCCGTGCCGCTGACGTTCTTGGCCTCGTACTTCATCATGCAAAAATCATTCACAAGAAACGAAGAATTGCCCGGCACCTTCACCCAATTGGCGTCGCAGGCTTTTGTTCCGCACGAGGTGACAATCGGCTTGTCGCCCTTGAGGATAAGATTGGTTACGCCCGAACCGCCAAGGGAATAAGCGAACTGGACGCTGGAGATTTCAACGCCGGTTTTCCCGGCGCAGTCAATCACGTTACCTACGCCAGAAACCGCGCCTTGAGCAGCGACATAAGCGGATTCCCCGGGACCCAACATCAAAGCACAAGTCATCGACGGAGCCGAAAAATTGTCATACGGACGCGAACAATACGCTGCGCCATAGTAGTCGCCTGCGTTGTAAGGGTAAATTGGAAGGTCGGTGCCACCGACATTAATGCCATCCAAACGGATGGTGAACGTGCCCGTATTCTGCAAGCCAAGAACGAGGTTCGAGTCAACAACCTTGGAAGACAAAACCTTAATCGGCGACAATGAAGACCAATACGCCTGCGACTGCTGCTGCTTAATCGAAGCCTGCGAAGACGGAAAGGAATACATCGCGCTTACGACAACAATCGAAACCAAAAGGACGGCGCCAAGAACGACCAAGTATTCAGTCGCGCCCTGGCCTTTGCGCGGACCGCCCGTGTTTTGGCCGCGAAGAATTCCGCGAAAACGGGACAGTAAACGTCCGAAAGCCATACGACAAAGTAAGGGCAGCCGCAATTAAAACTTGCCGTTGCCTCGCCGGGACTGACCGATAAATCATCGGACAGGCTCGCTGGAATCTCAGCCTTTCGCTGCTGTCGCCTTGGAGGCCTTGGCAGGCTTGTCGGCCTTTGCGGAAGGCGCCGGGGCGGAAGCTGAAGCGGAGTCCTCAATCAGGGCGAACTTGTAGCCGTACGAGATTGCACTCTCCTCGTCGTCGTCGCCTACCCTGCGGAAGCGCATCGTAACGCGCGAGCCTATCTTGATTTTTTCCATCGGGCAGTCGACTATCTGCGCAAGAATCTTTACTTTGTTGTCAAGCTCGATTATTGCAAGCGGGTAGGGCGACTCGAACTCGAAACCCGATGGCGGCGCCGAGACTTCGGTGAACGAGTAGATGGTGCCGGTTGGGGGCATCCTCTTTTCGGAGACTTTTCCAAGGCGCCTGCAGTTGGGGCAAATCTGGCGGAACGGGAAGAAGTCGTTCTTGCACGTGCTGCAGTGCGAGCCCATTATGTAGTACTTCTCCGGAATCATTCTCCATATGAGCGGTAACGGGTGTTTCATGTTTCAGTTCACCATCAATCGTAAGTAAAACTTCTTCAAAGCCTCTTGTAGATGTTGACTACTGCAGTTGCGCCGCTTCCGCCCACGTTGTGGGTCATGCCGATTTCGGCGTCGTTTACCTGGCGCTTGTCCGCCCGGCCCTGCAACTGCCACATGATTTCAACAGCCTGCTTGATGCCAGTAGCGCCGACGGGGTGGCCGGTTGCCTTGAGCCCGCCGCTTGTGTTGATTGAGATTTCGGAGTTGAGCGCAGTCAGGCCCTCAAGCGACGCGGGGCCGCCTTTTCCCTTCTCAAAGAACCCCAAGTCCTCGATTGCCATTATTTCCGCAATCGAGAAGCAGTCGTGGACTTCGGCGACGTCTATGTCCTTTGGCGTGAGCCTGGCGTGCCGGTAAGCATCGGCTGCAGCGACCTTGGTTGCGTGCAGCTCGGTCATGCAGTGCCTGTTTGAAAGCGAAATCGTGTCCGAGGCCTGCGAGCTTGCGATTATCTCAACCGGGTCCTTGCGGAACTTCTTGGCCTTTTCGGAAGCGCAGAGGATTACCGCTGCTGCGCCGTCAGTAATCGGCGAGCAGTCCAAAAGCTTGAGGGGGGATGCGATGTATCCTGAATTCATTACGTCCTCAATCGTGATTTCGTTGCGGTACTGCGCGTAAATGTTGTGAACCGCGTTCTTGTGGTTCTTCACCGAGCACGACGCCATCATCTCCTCGGTGGTGCCGTACTCGAGCATGTGCCGCCGCGCCATGAGCGCGTAAAGAGCAGGGAAAGTGGCTCCGAAGAAGAGCTCGTGCTCCATGTCGCCAGCGCCTCCGAGCGCTATTGCGACGTCTGCAGAGTCGAAGTCTGTCATCTTTTCGACTCCGCCTACGGCGACAACATCATACATGCCACTTGCAACTGCAAGAAACCCCGCGCGAAGCGCGACTCCGCCCGATGCGCAGGCTGCCTCGCAGCGGGTTGCCGGAATCGGGTTCAGGCCGAGGAAGTCCGCAAAGAGCGCGCCGACGTGCTCCTGGCCGACCAGCCGGCCGGATGACATGCACCCGCCGTAGATGGCCTGGATTTCGCGGCCCTCTATTCCTGCGTCTATGACTGCGGCAGTGCCTGCCTCTACCACGAGGTCGCGGAAGCTCTTGTCCCAGCGCTCGCCGAACTTGGAAAGCCCGCCGCCGATTATTGAAACGCCTCTCATGAAAATCACCGGAATTACATGCTCTTTATCTTGCGCCTGTGCTTGGCGTAAGTCGCGTAGTCCACGTACGTCTTGTTGTTGATAAGCTCGAAGAAGTGCCTCTCCTTGGGCGGCCGCTTCTGGTCAATAAGGTCGTTGACTGTGATTATGAACCCGTCCGAGCCCGCACCGCTTCCGTAGGATGTGACCAGGATGCGCTGTCCGGGCTTTGCAACGTCAAGCACAGCTGAAAGCCCTATCATCGCCGCTCCGCTGTAGGTGTTGCCGATGAAGGGTGTGACCAGCGCGGGCTTGACCTGCGCCTCGGTAAACCCAAGCAGCTTTGCAACGCGAACCGGGAACTTGCCGTTGGGCTGGTGCGGCACGAAGTAGTCGAAGTCTGAGGGCTTGGTGCCCGTGCGCTTCATTATCTCTCTTGCGCACTCGCCGACGTGCTTGAAGTATGCCGGCTCCGCTGTGAAGCGCCCGGCGTGCATCGGGAATTCCGCGTGCGACCTGCGCCAGAAATCCGGCGTGTCTGTAGTGTAGGAATAGGTCTTCTCGATTGTCGCAATCTGCTCCTCCTTCTTGGAGGTGATTATGAATGCGGCTGCGCCCGCTCCTGCGGTCATCTCAAGGGCGTCGTTGGGCCTGCCTTGCGCGGCATCCGCGCCTATTGCCAAGCCTAGGTCAATCATTCCTGCGATGCACTGGCCCATGCAGGCCTGTATCGCCGCAGTACCCGCCTTGCAGGCGAACTCGAAGTCAGCTGCAGTGAGGTGCGGGGTCGAACCAAGAGCCTCGGCTACTATGGATGCTGTTGGCTTTACCGCGTATGGCTTGCTTTCGCTTCCCACGTAGGCGGCTTCAACTCGCTGCGGGTCGAGCTTGCAGTGCTCGAAAGCACGGCGTGCAGCCTCGACTGCGAAAGTGGCCGAGTCCTCGTCAATCGCGCCTAGGGACTTTTCGTAGACCCCGAGGCCGCGCGCGGACTTGTCGCCGTCCTTTCCCCAGACCTTGGCGATTTCTGGAATCTTTATCCTCATGTAGGGCACGTATACGCCGTACCCGGCTATTCCTGCATGTACCATAAGCATCTGCACCGATAAACGTCAACTTGACTCATTGACTTAAGTAGGTTGGTTTGAAATACTATTCGGCTGCCTGCCATTAAAAAAGCCGCCCCAAATCGTCAGGCAGCGAAGATGCAAATCAATTAGAAGCTCCGGCTTTCCTAAACATCTAAGGGTAAACATGACACGCGCGCTGTTCATCGGAAGGTTCCAGCCCATACACGAGGGCCACCTTTCCGCAATCAAGGAAATCCTCTCGCAATACGACGAGGTGGCGATAATCGTGGGCTCCTCCCAGGAGAACCTCACCGGACGCAACCCGCTCACAACTGGCGAACGCATCGAGATGATTTACGCGGTCCTGCGGGCCAACGGCTTTGCAAGCCGCGCATACGTCATTCCCGTGCCGGACACCCCGGAATCTGGTTTGTGGCCAGCACGCGTGCTTTCCTATGCGCCCAAGGTTGACGCGGTCTTCACCGCAAATGACTACACGCAGAACCTGTTTTCGATTTACAACGGAAGCGTGCGCGACGGCATCCGGATAATCAACCAGAAGGTGGTTGGAAAGATTTCCGCAACCGCAATACGCGACAAGATAATCAAGGGCGACGCGTCGTGGGAAAGGATGGTGCCAAAAGATGCGGTTGCATTCTTGAAAAAAAACAAGTTGGATGCAAGAATAAAGATTCTTGCGGATTCTTCCATTGGATAATCAGACATCAGGTAACTTTCAATCTTGACAATCGCAGGTGCTTTCACGATGACTTCCTTCTCCGGGTTCTACAAATTGTCGCGCAAGGAACGCCTTGCAAAAATCAAGGAGTTCGCTGGGCTTACCGACGAGGAAATCAAGACCCTCGAATCAGCTGACGCGCTCGGCTTCGAGACTGCTGACAGGATGGTTGAGAACGCAATCGGGACGTTCCAGCTTCCGCTCGGCGTTGCCGTGAACTTCGTAATCAACGGCCAGGAAAAAGTCATTCCGATGGCAACCGAGGAGCCGTCTGTGATTGCAGCTGCAAGCAACGGCGCGAAGCTCGCGCTTCCGGAAGGCTTTTCGACAGGCACAACGGACCCGATTATGATTGGCCAAATCCAGCTTGTGAACGTGCCTGATGCAAAGAAGTCGGCAAAGGAAATCATTGCCAAGAAGAAGGAAATAATCGCGATGGCGAACAAGCCCGACGCGCCGATGGTAAAGTACGGCGGAGGGGTAAAGGAACTTGACGTCAAGGAATACGACACGCCACGCGGCAAGATGCTCGTGGTTTACCTCTTCATAGACTGCAGGGACGCGATGGGCGCGAACGCGGTGAACACGTTCTGCGAGACTCTTGCTCCCGAATTTGAAAAATTGACTGGAGCAAAAGCGCGCCTTAGGATTTTGTCCAATTTTGCAACCCAAAGGATTGCGAAGGCAAAAGCCGTTTGGAAAAAGGAAACCATCGGCGAGGAAGCCATTGAAGGAATCCTCGACGCTTACGAGTTCGCGGCAGCGGACAACTTCCGGGCAGCAACGCACAACAAGGGCGTGATGAACGGCATTGATGCGGTCGTGATTGCAACCGGGAACGACTGGCGGGCCGTGGAAGCCGGCGCACACTCGTTTGCATCGATGAGCGGAAGATGCATGCCACTTACCAAATACAAAAAGACCAAGTCTGGCGACTTGGAGGGTGAAATTGAAATCCCGATGGCAGTCGGGCTCGTCGGTGGGGCCACCAAGACCCACCCGGTTGCAAAGCTTGCTGTGAAGATGCTTGGCGTCAAGTCCGCAGGCGAGCTTGCGCAAGTCATCGCGGCAGTCGGCCTGTCCCAGAATTTTGCCGCGCTCAAGGCGCTTTCGACCGAGGGAATCCAGCGCGGCCACATGGAACTGCACGCCCGTAACGTAGCTGTTGCAGCCGGAGCCAAGGGCAAGCAGGTTGACGAGATTGCGGAGAAGATGATTTCCGAAAAGAACATCCGGCAGGAGCGCGCTGCCGAGCTTCTGAAGAAATAGGTTTTCCGGCCCTCACGGAATCAGCGCTTTTTCTCGTATTTTTTCAGCGAGGACACGACGTCGCCTTCCAGGGTACGCACGGACTTCTTGAGCCTGCACAACCCCTCGACGTCATGTTCGAACTCGCGCGGCACCCTCACCGGATGCCAGGCGGTCACCTCTACCCCGCTCCCGCTTTTTTCGGCGTGGACCGACACGTTCAATCCGTGCAGGAGCTCGGCCCGTTCCTTGAAGTCCGCAAGCGCGGACTTGGTGCGGTTGAAGTTGCCGTTGACGCTGCACCTGTGCTCCGCAAGCACTTTCCCGCCGTCGACAAACTTGTAGCCCGTGGCCGCCTTGACCGGGCCTTTGGAAACCGGCGAAAGCACGCCCTCAAGAATCTTGCGGACAGGCGCGACCTTATTCATGCAATGCATCAACTTCCCAAACGGTATTAGGTGTGAATGCCAACGAATTTATCTTCCTTGGGTGGCTTGCCCCGGCGGGCAACCCTTAGAAGTTCGTGAATATGCCGCTGGTCACGCTGCGCGCAATCTGGAAGACGATGATTGACCCTATTGCCAGCAGCGGGAAGTATTTTACGCCGTAGAGTATCTTGCCGCGCGAAATCACGCCCATCAGCACCGACGCAAAGAAGGCCGTGCCTATCAGGGACATGTAGGATATGAAGATGGCGTACTCGGAGTTGATGACCACCTGACCGGAGAAGAACGGCAGCGAGTAGCCTTCGATGGCCTCGCCGGAAAACTGGCCCTTTATGCCAGAGTATATGTCCAAAAACTGCGCGGATACCGCAAGCAGGCAGGGGCTGACTATCAGGATGATGAAGAACAAAAACATCGTGTAGGAACGAGTTGAGGTTATCAGCTCCGCCTTGAGCTCCTGGTTCCGCCTGACTTCCTCCGAAATCGCGGTGAGGAGCTCGGCAAGCTGGCCGCCCGAACGCACGCTCTTTTCGAAAAGCGTGATTGTGCGCTCGAGTATCTCGGAGTCTATGCGCTCGTTGATTGAGCTCAGCGCCTCGGCAAGCGACTGGCTGGAGCCGGCCTTCACCGCCGCTATCTGGATCTCCTTCTCAAGCGGCCCGAGCTCGGCAGTCGCGGAGCGCCTGAACGCGTTGAACGGGGTCATGCCCGCGCGCAGGTTCGCGGCAATCATGAGCAAAAACTCGGGCAGCACGCGCTCGACCTGCTCGGAGCGGGAGACTATCGAGTAGTATATCACCAAGTAGAAACCGAAAACCCCGATTGCGAAGCCTATGAAGAAGGACAGGACGCACAGCATGCCGACAAGGAGGGGCGAAAACGTGCCGAAGTCTATTATCAGGACCTTCAGGTCCACAAGATAGAACACGAAGGGCAGGATGGAAAACAGCAGGCCGATGATTACGGAGTAGATTGCGCGCTTGCCGAACCAGCGCGCGGCGTCCTCCGAGCCGCCCGCCTTGTTTATCTTGTCCTGCAGGATGCCGCGCTGCTTGAGGGGCAGGAACTCGCCGATGCGCCTGTAGAACGAACCTAGCTTCATACCGCGGGCCTCGATGAATTTATGTAGCCTATCAGGCCAATCTGGCCCAGGAACGCGCCGAAGAGGATGACAAGGTACGCCTCCTCGGAAAGGCCTATGCCTGAGAACGTCGAAAGCAATATGAGGAAGGTCATGCCGATGGACGGCAGCGCGGCAGCCACGAGCATGTACATGAGCACCAAAAAGTTGAGGCTTGCCGAGAAGTCCTTGACCACCTGGCGGCGGTCCACCATCAGGTTGTCCACAATCTTGCGGAGCGTGTCGTTGAGGGGTGCGCCCGAGTCGAGCGCAGTGAGCAGCTGCCACACTATCTTCTTGAGGTACTCGCTGCGGCTGCGGAGCGCCATGCGCTCGAGCGCCTTCTTTTCGGGCATGCCGTTGTTTATGTCGCGAACGGTTATCGCGAACGCGCGCGAGGCGTAGCCGTAGCTGCCCTGCGCCACGTTGAGCATCGCGTTGTACAGCGTGACCCCCGACTCTATCTGCAGCGAAAGCTCGCGAAGGGCGAACACCAGCTCGTTGTCCGTCATCTGCGCGATTTTCCGCAGCATTATTGTCGGGTAGTAGAGGTAGAACGCGAGCGCGCAGGCGAATGCGAGGGCCACCATGCCAAGCAGGAAGAACGCGCTCAGCTGCGCGCCTATCAGGGTGATGAAGAAGAACAGGAAGCCGAGGAAGAACGCGATTATGCCTGCTGAAAACGTGGCGGCGCCGATGTAGTCCTCCGGGTCGAAGTTCTCGAAAAGCTGCACCAGGTCGTTGCGCACGCCGGGCAGCAGCATCAGCACGTTGGCGGCTATGTTGTGCATCTTGTGCGAGAAGCCGCGCTTGGGCTGGATTAGCAAGAAGGGTATGCGCGCCTGCTTGACCTGCGGTTGCATCGAGCCTCAGACCTTCTCCGGCGAGATGTTCTTCTCGACCGCGTCAATCACCGACGCCTCGTCGGCATAGTAGGCCTTCATCACGCCGCCCACCTGGTCCGCGTTGTTCCATTTCCATTCGTTCATCCAGTCCAGTATCGCCGCCTTGTTCTGCTGATCCTCGATGATCTCGCGCTCGATGAGGCCCGTGTGCAGGTTCATGTAGTCGTAGTAGCGCGAGGGCGCCTTGACGAACTCGTACGAGTCCGAGCGCGGCCTCCACAGGTAAACGTGGTTGAGGTCGGGCATCCCGTCCGTCGGGATGACTTCGGAAATCTCGAGCGTCCGGCGCAGGTTCTTGCGCCTGTCGCGGTACTGCATCACGACAAGGTTTATGGCCTCGAGCTCGTTCTCGGGAATCTCGATGGGCGGGTGCGTAAGGCGGTTGACGAGCTGCACGCCGGTATCGGCGTGTACCGTCGAGAGCACGGAGTGGCCCGTGTGCATGGCCTCGAAGAGCACCTCGGCTTCCGCTTTCCTGCGGATTTCGCCGAGTATGATTCGGTCGGGGCGCATGCGCAGGGCGTTTATCATCAGGTCGAGCGTGGTTACCTCGCCCTTTCCTTCCTGGTTTGCCGAGCGGGAGATGAGCGGAATCCAGTTCCACTCGTACTTCGCAGGCATCAGCTCGCGCGTATCCTCGATGGTGACCACGCGGTGGTGCGGCTGGATGAGCGAGAACAGCGCGTTGAGCATGCTGGTCTTCCCGCTTGCCGTCCCGCCGCCAATCAGGACGTTGAACTCGTAGTGCACCGACTGCCATATGAGCGCGGCCATCTCCGGCGAGAGCGTCTTGTTGGCGCCGTAGGACAGGTTGACTATGGTCCACGGGTCGCGCGAGAACTTGCGGATGGTCAGGGTGTTTCCTGCGGATGACACCGGCATGAGCGTGGCGTTCACGCGGTCGCCGGTGTCAAGCTGCGCGTCAAGAAGCGGCGAGAGTATGCTGACCTGTTTTCCTGCGCGCCTGCTGATGAGCGAGGCCATGTTGGAGACGTCCTCGTCCGTGCCGATGAAGAGGTTGGTGTGCATCCAGCCGTACTTGCGGTGGTAAACGCCGATGGGCTCGTCGCCCTTGTTGATTATGATTTCCTCGGTATTGGCGTCCTGCATGAGCACGTCGATGTCGCCGAGGCCGTACATGGAGCGCGTGATTATTCCCGCAAGGACGGGCAGGTCCTTGTCTGCAGGCGCAAGCTCCGCCTTTATCTTTGCGCTCACCATCGCGTACTTCTCGGCCGGGGTCTGACCCTTCTTGGAGCCGAACGCGCCTGAAGAATCCGCCGGCGCCTCCTTCGCTATCTCGTCCTGTAAATAGGAAAAGTAAATCCTGCTGTAGGGGCTGACCGAAGGCACGTCGACATGGTAGACCGGCCTGCGGGAGAAGTTGTCGAAGAAGATTTTTACGGTGGTGACGACGTCGCCTTCCTCGGACTTTATCGGGTAGGAGTCTATCATCTCCGACGCGGGCTTTGGCACCGCGCGCTCGGACAGCTCGGTCTTGAGGTTGACTATTGGGTCTTCCGCTATGTTGAGCGGGTAGTATAGGTCAACGACCGAGTGGGCCTCCAGGAGCTTGACTATGCGGTCAACGGCATCCGGCGACCAGTCGAGGCGCTTCGCAGCCTCGCCTACGGTAAGGTCGCCTAGCTTAATCAGGTCAATCAGGTCGTCTATCTTGGTCCGAATCATGGGTATGAGCCCCGCAAGCCACTTCATTACATTTCCGGGCTATTTCATTGTTTAGGTTTGCAGGGCGCCTTTGACGGCAATATGCCGTTTTCGGCAATCCCGCCAAAAAGCCCGTTTCAGGCTCCTGCCGGGTCCTGCGGCCCTCAAATCATGTCAAGGATTACTTTCTCAATCTCGATGACCGGGTACTGGTCGATGCGCGAGCACACGTAGGAAAGCGCGTGGGGCGAGGACGAGTACGCCTCGAAGAGCACGTCGCCTTTCCGGATGCGCTGCTCCTTGCGCGCCTTGAGGATTATGCCTGCCTGCTTGTCCGACGGCGCGCCGAGCGCGCGGCAAAGCCGGAAGATTGCCTTGTTGTCTATGTGGCCCACCTTGCCGTCGGCCTTGGACTTGATGCGGGTCATTTCAGCTGAAATCTTGATTTGCGAGGCCCTGACGTCCGGGTTGCCTCCCTGCGCCCCGATTATCTCACGGAACTTCTCCTCCGCCTTGCCGGACTCCAACTGCTTTCTTGCAAGGGCGTATGCCTTGTCCTTGTCCATCTTCTTGGCCATCTGCAGGATGACCGAGCTCATTATCATCGCCTTCTCTGCAAGCTGCTGGTTGGACTTCCCTCCGTCGGCAAGGGTCTCAAGGACCGCCCTTGCCTCCAGGCTCGGGCCTATCGAGTTCATCGCGGGCTCGGAGCCGTCGGTGATTATGCAGTTCAGGCTCATCCCCAGGCGCGAGGAGAGCATCTTGAAGCTGTTGGCAAGCGAGTTGGCCTCCTTTAAGTCGTCAATCTTGCTCCCGCGGCCGACCGGTATGTCCAAGAGCACGTGCTTTGCGCCCTCGGCCTTCTTCTTTGCAAGTATGCTGGAAAGGAGCAGGCCCGACGGGTCGAGCCGCAGGGGGTGGCGCACCTGGATGAGTTTGTCGTCAGCTATTGCGATGTTCACCCCGCCGCCCCAGACCAAGGCGCCGCCGGTCTTCTTCGCAACTTTCTCCACCTGCTCGCGCGACAGGTCAACCGGCGCCAGCACTTCCATCGCGTCGGCAGTGCCGCTGGCAGAGCTTATTGCGCGCGAGGCGGTCTTTGGTATCGTGATTCCGCAGGACGCGATTATGGGCACTATGAGCATGGAGACGCGGTCCCCCGCAACTCCGCCGATGCTGTGCTCGCTTGCCACTATCGAGCCTTTCGGGAAGTGCATCGCCTCGCCCGAACGCACCATGGCCTTGGTAAGGCCGACAATCTCGTCGGGCGCAAGCCCGCGGATGTAGATTGCGGTGACGAATGCCGACAGCTCGGCCACCGAGAAATTCTCGACCATCAGGTCGTCTATTATCTGGCCGATCTCGGCCTCGGTAAGGCTGAGGCCGTCAAGCTTCTTGCGGATGAAATCCAGGCTCTGCGGCCGCTGTGCCTTCTCCACGCATATCTGCTTCCCCTCGCAGTCGCCGAGCTTGGAGGACACGTCGGCAAACAGGCTTATCTCGTCGGTCCGCACGTACTTGTCGGAGTAGTCCGCAAGCGCGAGCACCTTCCTCCTGCCGTACGAGATGAGGATGCGGTCGCCCTTCTCTATGTTGAGCTTGTGCGCGGTCTCGTCGTTGAGCACGGCCACGTTGATTCCTGCCTCGACGTCGAAGCACCTGGCCTTGTAAGTGTTGACACAAATATTAGGCATGTTTTCTGACCCCGTTTTGCAAGCAGATTAATGCGGGGTGGATTAAAACGGTAATGTCGAATGGCTCCCCTGCGACCCGCCGGCTGCTTACTGCCGACCCGCCACAAAAACCTCCCGCGCGCTGGGAACGGTTAAAATGCACTGCCTTCCTCGTAAGTTGGGGGAAACGATGCGCGGCCAAGCCTCAACTGAATACCTGGTAGTCCTCGGTGCGGTCCTTGCGGTCGGGCTGGTCGCAGTAGGCACCATGGCCGCGCTCCCGTCGTTCGGCCAGATGGCAAGGCAGCAGCAGCTTGACCAGTACTGGATGGCCGCGACGCCCTTCTCTATAACGGCCATCAAGCTCAGCGACGGCAACTTCTCGCTTTCCGTCGCAAACAACGCAAAGAAGCCCGAGGTGCTTACAGGCATCGAGCTTGGCACGGGCACGCAGGTAATCCAGTTCTGGGCGTCCAACGGCTCGCAAAGCTTCCGGCCGGGCCAGGAAACGGTGGTCGCGAACGAGTCGTTCAACTTTTCAGGAAACCCCTGCTTCGGCAAGCCCGTCGGCACGTATTACGAGTTTGACAACATCACACTAGTCTACACCGAAGGGAGCATCCCCGGCATGCGCCAGGCGGGCATGGGCATCGCGGGCGCCTGCTCGGGAGTGGACCTGACCTCGCCGGCGGTCAACGCACAGCCGGGATACGCCTTCCTTTCAGGCTACGTGCACGACGCTTCGGGCGCCGGGCTTGCAAGCGCGCGCATCAACGTCACGAACGCGACGAACGCCCTCTCGGCGGTGACCGACGCTTCGGGCTACTACTGGCTCAACGTCCCGCTTTCCGGGTCCTCGCAATTTTCGGTCAACGCAAGCTCCGGCGCGATGTACAACTACACCGCGACAACGGTGCTCCTCATAACAGAGACGCCCGCCACGCTCAACTTCGTGATAGGCAGCCAGCCGGGAATAGAGTACATTACGTTCATCCGGGACGCCTCCGGAAGCAATGTCGCTGCATTCACGACTTCGGGCAACCTTGTGCTGAAGGGCGGGTGCTACTCTGGAGCGAGCTGCTCAACCCCGCCGGACGGCTCGCTCATAATACGCGACTCCTCCGGGACGGCCCACGCGTACATCAACAGCTCGGGCAGCCTCTGCGTCGAGGACGCGAACTGCAACTACTACGATTCCAATTGCAACGACGCGCCCGACGGCTCGCTGATACTGCGAAGCCCTTCTGGCGCGAACGCGACGTACATAAGCCCGACGGGCACGCTGTGCACGATTGGCGAGATTTGGCAGTACGGCACGCCATAGTCGTGCTTCGGAAAATTATCTTGATTCGAGTTGAGAAAAATGAAAAAAGAAAACGCGTTCGCAAACAAAACCCGCCTTGCAATGGCCCTGCTGTTTGCAGTCTTCCTCTCAGGCATTGCGACCGCAGGCAGCGTGATAATCCAGAACGGCCAGGTCAACGCGAGCTCGAGCTTCAACGCAAGCAACGTCCTCTTCGTCAACCCCGTGACGGGATACGTGGGCATCGGCACTGCAACATCGACGAGGCCGCTTCAAATCTCCACAATCCAAGACGCGAACATCCGCCTGCAAGACACGTCGGGTTCCGCGCCAGCAGCATATGTGGAATTCTACAACGACACCACCAGATGGGGGTACGTCGGCCTGGGAGGGCACGACGACAAGATGGTCATCGGCACGAACATAGAAAAGAGTCTTTCTTTCTACACGAACAACTCGCCAAAGATGGTCCTGACCGCAGACGGAAAAGTGGGAATCGGCACAACAGACCCGCAGGCAAAGCTTGACGTGAACGGGACGCTGAACGCGTATGCGTTCACGGTCAACGGTTCCGCGCTGGCCGCGGGTTCGAACCAGTGGAACACGTCAGGCGCGAACATCTACAACACAACTGCAAACGTCGGCATAGGCACGTCAAGTCCAATGGCCGCATTACACGTCAATGGTTCAGCGTCCAGTTTTGAAACCAGGCTGCAGACTACTGCAAACAACGTCCTGTTAAACTTCAGGGACCGCTTGGGAAATTATCAGGTGGGCGTCAGTAGTGGGTTCTCGACGCCCTCTTGGTACGTTTACGACGCCACTGCAGGC
This sequence comes from Candidatus Micrarchaeia archaeon, assembly GCA_041663565.1. Taxonomy (GTDB): domain Archaea; phylum Micrarchaeota; class Micrarchaeia; order Norongarragalinales; family CAINOH01; genus CAINOH01. Next base: position 30,584 of record JBAYMJ010000003.1, read on the forward strand.
ACAACGCGTTTACTCATCGACGGCAACGGCAACGTGGGCATCGGGACGACGTCCCCTGCCAAGAAACTGGACGTGGCCGGAGACATCCAGGCTTCCGGCGATGTCTGCGCCAACGGCACCTGCCTCAGCTATTTCTCCTGCCCCAGTGGCGGCACCCTAAAATGCACCGAAACCGTGGACGCCGGGTCGATTGTCTTTAAGGTTACGGGCGTCGGGTCGACGACTTGGTCCCCGCCCGACGGGGTCACCTCGGTAAGGTACCTCATCGTCGGCGGCGGGGGAGGCGGTGCGACATACGAAGGCGGGGGAGGCGGAGGTGGCGGAGTGCTGACCGGGACGGTCAGCGTAACTGCAGGAACCGTTTATACCATCACTGTCGGCAGGGGCGGCCTGCCAGCACAAAACGGACAGAACACGTATTTTTCCCCAGTAGGCACTGCATTAGGCGGAGGCGGCGGGGTAACGTTTAGCTCCAATGGCTTGAGCGGGGGTTGCGGGGGTGGTGGCGGCTCGTCCTTCTACGGGTATTCCGGCGGTACCGGCACCTCCGGGCAAGGCTATAATGGCGGCGCTGGCACGAGCGAAGGCATAGATGGCGGTTACGGCGGAGGAGGCGGAGGCGCTGGCGGTGCAGGATCCAGTTCAAGTGGCGGGATTGGCCTTGCGTCAACAATTACGGGCACGAAAGTGTATTACGCCGGCGGTGGCGGAGGCGGCGGCAATTGGAACCTTGCTACCGGGTCGTCAAATGGGCTCGGAGGCGGAGGCCACGGCGGCGGATTGAATAACGATGCAAAGAACGGTACCAACGGGCTTGGCGGTGGAGGCGGAGGCGCGGGTTTTGTCGCTGTGGGGTCGGGTGGTGCGTGGCCAGCGGCATTTGGCGGTTCGGGCCTCGTCATCCTGCGCTATAACGTACCTTAACAAATTACGAGTGGATGAAAATGGGAAAAGAAACCGGCATTGAAAAAAGCGCTCTTGCAAAAATACTTGCAATTACCGCGCTCCTGCTGACTGGCCCCGCTGCCGCAGGCAGCGTGATAATCCAAAATGGGCAAATCAACGCGAGCAATAGTTTCAATGCAAGCAACGTCCTCTTCGTCAACCCCGTGACGGGATACGTCGGCATCGGCACTGCAACATCGACAAGGCCGCTGCAGATTGCCGCAGCACAGGATGCCGTGATTCGGTTGCAGGACACTTCAGGTTCCGCGCCAGCAGCATATGTGGAATTCTACAACGACACCACCAGATGGGGGTACGTCGGCCTGGGAGGGCACGACGACAAGATGGTCATCGGCACGAACATAGAAAAGAGCCTCTCTTTCTACACTAACGATTCCCCGAAGATGACGCTGACTGCGGCGGGAAACGTGGGCATCGGCACAACAAGCCCATCTATGCGGCTTGAACTCGTTGGCAGTCTAGCCAATACCGATTCGGAAAACATACTAGGACTTACCCGGCAATATTATGAAGGTGTATCGCATCCAAATGCGGCTGCTTTTGCCCTTAGTCACCCCAGCGATAACACTCCAAATAGCAGACTCGACATCAAACTATCAAACCAACTATATACTCCCAACCCGAACATCACGGTCATGTCCCTCCGGGCGGATGGCAACGTCGGAATCGGCACGATGAGCCCTTCGGCGAAATTGGATGTCGTGGGCGGGCAGACCATCAGCGGCAGTTTGTCCGTTGGCAGGAGCACGTATTACGCGGATGCTAAGATACATATCTTTGCAAGCGGTGGCGGCAGGATCATCCAGATGAATGCGAACGACAGTGACGTTTCAACGAGTGTCTATCAGTTGATGGCTGCGAAGGATTCGGGCGGCATTAATCGTTGGTGGAATTTCGGGGTCAATTCCGACAACAGCTTTAGGATAAATCCAGGACCCGACAACATCGGTGGTTCGATGTTCGTCGTCAGTTCAAGCGGCAACGTCGGCATAGGCACGACTTCGCCCAGTACGCTGCTTCACGTGGCGAAAGCAAACGGAGATGCTTACATCATCATGCAACGTACGGGCACAAGCGCTTCGTCCTACAGCGTCGGGACGCAGGCTACTGGGTTTGCCATCTATGATCAGACTGCGGCGACAACCCGGCTTGCTATTGGCAGTTCCGGCAACGTCGGCATCGGAACCACCAGTCCATCCAGCGTTCTGGAAATCTATAAGGCAAGCAGCGGAATAGGGCCGACTTTGACGTTGAACAACCCGACTGGCGCTGTCGGGTCAGCCGGGGTTGCGATAGACTTCGTGGGTTACAGCCCCGCGAGCCAGCCAATCACAAACAGGATTCAGACAATAGATGACGGGACCTACGGATATCATATGGCCTTCTTGACTAAGGCGGATAGTTCCGGCGGAGCACTTTTTGAAGCTGTGAGGATACAGGGTGGAACAGGCAACGTCGGCATAGGCAATACTGCGCCTACAGGCAGGCTATCAGTAGAGGGAGCGGCAAGCGACGCTTCATTGACATCCAAGGCAACCTCGTTGGTGTCCATTACGAATCCAACCAACGACTTGGAATTTGCGATTGGCCAGATGGCCGGGGCGCCATACGCAACTTGGCTGCAAAATAGGAATTATGAAGTAACTGGTCAATATTATCCAATTGCATTGCAACCACTGGGTGGATCTGTCGGTATCGGTACCACCAGTCCCGGCTACACCCTGACCGTAGCCGGAACCGCTTGGGTGACTTCCGGTTCGTGGTCGGGCTCGGACGCTAGGTGGAAGAGGAACGTGACTGCGCTTTCGCCTTCGAGTTCGCTTGACAAGATTCTCGCGCTGCGGCCGGTCAACTTCGAGTGGAAGACCGAGGAATATCCTAAGATGGGCTTCACCAACGGTACGCAAGTCGGTTTCATCGCACAGGACGTCGAAAAAATAATCCCCGAAGTCGTCACGACGGACAACAACGGCTACAAGGGGATGTCCTATGAGAGGCTGACGCCAGTAATCACCGGAGCGATGCAGGAACAGCAGAAGCAGATTGAAGTGCTTAAGGCGGAGAACGGCCTGCTCAAGGCCGAGCTCTGTGCAAAGGACAGGACGTACTCGTGGTGCGATTGAACCGGAAGGCGGTTGGTAAAAAAATGAAAAACAATGTTCTTTTTGGAATAGTTTTCCTGACGTTTCTTTTCCTCTTCGGAACTGCAGCAGCTGGCAGCGTGATAATCCAGAACGGCCAGATTAATGCAAGCAGCAACCTGAACGCAAGCAACGTCCTCTTCGTCAACCCCGTGACCGGATACGTCGGCATCGGCACTGCAACATCGACAAGGCCGCTGCAGATTGCCGCAGCACAGGATGCGAACATCCGGCTCCAAGACACCTCGGGCGCATCGCCGGCCGCTTACGTCGAGTTCTACAACGACACCACGCGCTGGGGCTATGTGGGCTTGGGTGGGCACGACGACAAGATGACCCTTGGAACAACGATTGAAAAGAACCTCTCATTCTACACGAACAACAGCCCCAAGATGACAATAACTACGACAGGCAACGTGGGAATTGGGACGGCGAGCCCGGCTGCCAAGCTTGACGTGAACGGGTCGATTTTTGTAGAGCCTGACGCGTGGAATAATTCAATCGTTTACTTTGCCAACACCACTGGCTCGGCTAAATGGCACATAGTGCGGATGGATAATGATGGGTCGCTAAGAGTCACGGAAAGCGGCGTTGCGGACAGGGTCACAATCCAAAACGGCACCGGCTACGTCGGCATCGGGATGACTAACCCCCTTGCGAAAGGGCACATCCTTTTGGGGTCAGCTGGGACTACGCCAAACTTCACCATCGCACCTTCCTTGATTTTGGAGCATTCCGGGTACGACGGCCAACTGCAATTTTTAGCCCCGTCAACAAGGGCGTCGTACATAATGTTCGGCGACGAGCGGAATTACGCGCGTGGAGGCATAGTCTACGACCACCGCGCCGGCTCGGAATCGCTGGCGCTTTCCAGCCAGAACGGAAGCGTGACCATAGTTGCTGGAGGCAACGTCGGCATCAACACCTCAACCCCCGCGTCCAAGCTGCAGGTTGCAGGCGGGGAAGTCCAGACTGGCACAAGCAACGCGTCGTGCTCAAGCTCCAACGCTGGAGCCATAAGGTGGAGTGGGAACAGCTTCTGGGCGTGCAACGGCACGATGTGGGCATACGTCAACTTGCAGGCGCCGGTTGCCGCCACCGGCGGGACGATAACAGACATCGCAGGCTACCGCGTGCACACATTCACAAGCGGCGGCACGTTCACAATCACAAGCGGCAGCGGGCCTTTTGAAATCCTTATCGTCGGTGGCGGGGGCTCTTACGGCAATCCTGGCGCTTGGGGCGGAGGCATGGGCGGCGCCGGCGGAGTCCTGATGGGCACGCTGACCGGCTTGAGCGGAAGCTATTCGGTAGTGGTCGGTGCTGGCGGAACCGGCGGGTCGAACACGGGCACCCAAGGCAGCAGCTCAAGTTTCGGAAGCTACACCGCCTATGGCGGGGGCTATGGAGTCAACTTTGCCACCTATGGCAACGGCGCGAATGGAGGGTCTGGAGGAGGCTGCGGATATGGCGGGTGCTCTGGAGGAAGCTCCACACAGACGTCGCAAGCACCCTTGGTCGGGTATGGAAATGCCGGCACGATTTTTGGCGGAGGCGGCGCGGGCGGGGCGGGCCAATCCTACGCGGGCGGGCTCGGCATTTACAGCACCATCTCTGGACAGTCAGTATATTATGCATCTGGAGGCGAACAAGGCGAGGGGTCCTACATAGGGCAGGGAGGGTGCGGGTACCAGTCCACGAGCGGCTGCAATGGCAAGACCGGAATAGTAATCATCCGATACCCGCGGCCATAGGCCGGCCAAAGACGCGTGCAAAATGGAAAGGCCTGCGCCCATTTCGTAGGTTATATATTGCCCATCGGTGAAACTCCTGTATGGACTTCGCAAAGTCGGCTGAACGGACGCCCAAGAAGGCAAAAATAGCAATCGGAATACTCGTGGTGCTGCTTGTCGCGGCCCTCGGCTACATCGGCTGGGGCGTGTATCAGCAGCAGAGGTACGACGACGCCCTCGGCGCGTACAAGCAGGGCTACACGCAGGGGGTCACGGACGCCACCACCACGCTCTACCAGTACACCGACGGGTGCGGGGCGGCGAAGCTGTTTTTGGGCAACGTGACGCGGCAGGTAGTTGACCTGGACTGCGTAAAGCAGGCCAACTCTACAGGCTAAGCCCAAGGGGGCTTTTGCCAAAAGGCCGTTTGTGGGCAGTTGCAAACCATTAAGAATTATTCCAAGCCTACTCTTGTTGTTATACACCCAGCCGAAGGCTGATTTTTGGCTGCGGCGACCGGCCGAGGGCGGTGAAGGCACCGCAATTGGTTTTAACTTTGCCGCACAACCTAAGATTACAAGCTTTGGAAGTGGATTATTATGCCCGTCAACTTCGAGGAAATGTTCGCAAAAGGCCCGGGGATACCCCTGTCACGTACAGTGGTAACCGAGCCAGGCAAGCCGATGAACGATGACGACATCGAGCTGATGAGGATACTCGAGGAGAACCGGCCAAAGATTTGCATAGTGGGCACTGGCGGCTCGGGAAACAACACCCTTAACCGCATCCAGGAAGTCGGCGTCATAGGCGCGCACCTTGTTGCGATGAACACGGACGCGCAGCACCTGCTCAAGACGCGCGCGGACAAGCGCATGATACTTGGAAGGAAAAAGACCAAGGGTTTGGGCGCGGGCTCCAACCCCGAAGTGGGAGAGGCTGCCGCGCAGGAGTCCGAGCAGGAAATCAAGGACATAGTCGGGAACGCCGACCTTGTATTTGTGACCTGCGGCATGGGCGGAGGAACTGGCACCGGCTCTGCGCACGTTATTGCGCGCTGCGCAAAGCAGTCCGGCGCGCTGTGCATCGCAATAGTCACCACACCATTCTCTTCGGAAGGATTGAAGCGCAAGGAAAATGCGATGAAGGGCCTGGAAAAGCTCAAGCTCGAAGCCGACACAACAATCGTGATTCCCAACGACAAGCTCTTGGAATACGTGCCTGACTTGCCGCTGAACGCGGCGTTCAAGGCAGCTGACATGGTCCTTGCCAACGCGGTCAAGGGAATTGCGGAGCTCATCACCAAGCCCGGGCTTGTGAACCTGGATTTTGCCGACGTGCGCACGATTCTTGGGGACTCGGGCAACGCGATGATTGGCCTGGGCGAGATGGAAGGAAGCGACATGCCCGACCGCGTCGTACAGGCTGCCGAAAAGGCGCTCACTTCGCCGTTCTTGGACATGGACGTTTCATCCGCATCAAAGGCGCTCATCAACATAACCGGCGGCTCGGACATGACCCTCGGCGAGGCCGAGGCTGCAGTCACCGCAATCAGCAGGAGCATCGCTCCTGACGCCCACATCATCTGGGGCGCGACAGTTGACGACGGCATAAAGAACCGCGGGGTCCGCGTGCTGGCCGTGCTCTCCGGAGTGCGCGAAAGGCAGCCCACGGCGCAGACTACGGGAGAGGCAGTCGAGAACATCGACTTCATTTAAACGATTACAAGCAGAAAGGTGCAAGAAGAACTATGGACATCGGCGCAATGGTTTCCGACTTCATCAGCCAGTCTGAACGCGTGCTCAACGTCACGCACAAGCCCAAGGGCGAGGAGTACGAGCACATCGCAAAGAGCACCGCCCTCGGAATGGTGGTCATCGGCGCCATCGGCTTTGCCATTTCCATACTCTGGTATTACCTGCGCCAAGTCTGAAACCAGAAATCATCAGGAGGTCAAATATCGTATGGCACTATACACTTACCGCGTCACAGCCGGACAGGAAAGCATAGTCGCGGACATGCTTTACGAGAAGATACGCAAGTTCAAGCTCCCGGTAAAGGCGCTCGTGGTCTCGCCCATGCTAAAGGGATACCTCATCGCGGAGGCTGACAACGAGTTCGACGCAAAGCAGGCCATCCAGAACGTTCCGCACGTGAAGGGCCTGCTTGCGAACACCATGCAGATTGCCGACATCGCCACGTTCCTTGAAAGCAAGCCAATCGAGGTCATCATCAACCGCGGGCAGCTGGTCGAGGTGGTCTCCGGGCCGTTCAAGGGCGAGAAGGCCAAGGTCGTGCGCGTTGACCAGGAAAAGGACGAAGTCACGGTCGAGCTCATCGAGGTGGCAGTGCCCATCCCGGTGACAATCAAGCTGAACACGATACGCGTGCTCCCGCAGTAATTTAGCATCATTCTCAAAAGGTGAAATGGATTATGGCAAATGTTACAGTAAACGCCATGGTAGATGGCGGAAAGGCAACACCCGCACCGCCCCTCGGGCCGGCGCTCGCGCCGACCGGGGTGAACGTTGGGATGGTCGTCGCCCAAATCAACGAGAAGACCAAGGCATTCGCAGGGATGCAGGTGCCTGTCACGGTAGTCGTTGACAAGGGCTCGAAGACCTTCGAAATCACAGTCGGCACCCCGCCGATGTCGTCGCTCATCAAGAAGGAGCTCGGCTTGAAGGAGCCGGTCAAGGAAGAGGCTGGCGTCAAGGGCAAGAAGGTCATCGGAAACATGACCATCGAGCAGTGCGTCAAGGTGGCAAAGATGAAGACCGACGCAACACTTGCAAAGACGCTCAAGGCGCAGGTGTCCGAGGTAATCGGAAGCTGCTTAAGCCTCGGCGCCACTGTGGACGGCCTGAACGCGAAGGAAGCCGGCAAGAAGCTCCGCGCGGGAGACTACGACGCAAAGCTCAAATAAAGTTGCAAAGGCCCTAAAAACTCTGGCCGCAACTTTCCTCTTTCTTTTTCATTTTTTTATCTTATCCTCTTTTTCCCAGCGATTGTCCGCCAACCGCTCGCTATTTTTAACCCGCAATCCAAAAGCGTTTGGTAATTTCAGATGGCAAGGAAGGGAACGCCAAAAAAGCAGGCTAGCGCAGTCTCGAAGGCGCACGCAAAGCTGAGGGCTGCCACCGCAACTGCGAAAGAGGCTGCGCAAGCAAAGGCGGCTGCCAAGCCCCACACAATCGCAGTAAGCGGCGCCGCAGGCAGGCTTGGAAAGCTCCTGGTGACCGCGCTTTTGCAGAAGGGCTACCACGTGATTGCCATCGTCCGCGACGACCTGGCCGAGTGGGAGCTGCGCAAGCACGCGTGCAACAGGGTAAGCGAAAGCTTCTGCAAGGCCCACCCCGCGCTGTTCATAGTCAAGGACCAGCTTGACAACTCCGATGCGCTTGCGCAGAAGATTGCCGGGGCGACCGACTTCGTCCATCTTGCGGCAAAAATAGACTATTCGGCAACGCTTGACGAGATGATAAGGGCAAACGTCGCGCCCACCAAGGTCGCGGCCGAGGCGTGCAGGAAAGCGGATGCAAGGCTGATTTTCATATCTTCGACCAGCGTTACGCGCAAGGACTCGGCAACGCCCATAAACGAGGAGGCTGCCGCAAACCCCATCAACAACTACGGGAAGAGCAAGTCGCTTGCCGAGGACGCGGTCCGGCAGTCGACCGCGGCGTACGTAATCTGCCGCTTTCCGATAATCTACGGCGAGGGCTTCACCGAAGGGTTTTCGAAGGTGCTTTCGATGGCAAAGTCAGGCAAGCTGCAAATCATCGGCACCGGAAACAACAAGATTTCGTTCATCAACGCCTCCGACGCAATCTCGGCAATAGAGGCGGTGATTGCAAACCCGCTGGTGCGGAGCGGGACGTTCTACTTCTCGGGCAAGGCGCACACCCAAAAGGAAACTTACGAAATCGTGGCGCACGCGCTCGGAGTAGTGGCGCCCGCAAGGCACGTCTCCAAGGAATTCGCAATACGCGCATTGCAGCTGCGCAACGCCGCGCTAACGCTGCTTGGCAAAAAGCCGCCGATGACAGTTGAGAACATACTCACGCTTGCGGACAGCCGCGAGTACGACTGCAGGAAGGCTCGGGAAACGTTCGGGTGGGAGCCGAAGGTGAGGCTTTCAAAGGAAAGCCTCGGGCCGTATCTTTGAGGCCTGTGGGCTTGCGCTTATTTTGCACCAGCAGTCATGTTCAGCGTCTTGTAGAACGCATCCATATTCGCAGGCCTGCCAAGGAACCCTTCAAGCAGGACGTCGCCGTCAGCCAGGTCGCCCTTCTCAAGGATCCACTTGCGGTAGCGGCCGCCCGTTTCCGGGCTGAAGAGGCCTTCCTTCTCAAACTGCGCAAAGCAGTCGATTGCATAGACGCGCGACCACGCGTAGCAGTAGTATCCCGCGTCGTAGCCGCCCATCAGGTGGCCGAAAGTCGCCGGGAAGTGCGTCCCCTCCTGCGGGTTGAGGCCGATATACTCTTTCATCACAAGGCCGGATAATCGCGTCGAGTCAACTGGGCCCGTCGCCTCATGCATCTTTACGTCAAACTCGGAGTAGCCAAGAAGGGTAGCATACGAGTATCCTTGGTTCAGGTCTCTTAGCGCAATCAGCGTATCCCGCATCTTCGCAGGCATCTTCTGCGAGCGGTCCGCATAGTGGCCGGAAAGCATGCCGATTACCTGCGCGTCCCACGGCCAGCGCTCCAAAGTCTGCGAGGGAGTCTCCACGAAGTCCCAGGCGACGTTGCTGCCTGAGAGGCTTGCATACGGCACCCGGGTGAGCGTCGAGTGCAGGGCGTGGCCGAACTCGTGGAACATGCTTTCCACTTCGTGGTGCGTAAGAAGCGAAGGCTTGCCGTTCGAAGCGGGGTTCTTGTTTGCCATTATCACCGCAACCGGCTTGTTGTATTTCCCGTTGACTTGCCTGCCTGAAATGGTGGGGTTCATAGCCTCGTGGCCGAACTTTCCGTCGCGCGGGAACAGGTCAAAATAGACGTAGCCCAGAACTTCCTTCGACTGCTTGTCCGAGACGCCGTAAAGGAGCACGTCTTGGTGCCAGACTTTCGCGTTTTCGACTTTCTCAAAGCTGATTCCAAAGACTGTTGAGAACAGGGAGAACATCCCGGCCATTACCGAGTCTAGCGGGAAGTACTCGCGCACCTTGTCCTCGTCAAGGGCGTATTTCGTCTTCTTCATCTGGTTTTCCAAATAGGCAACGTCCCACCACTCCACGGCAGTGGCGCCGGGCTCAATGGTGCGCTTGAACTCAAGGAGCGCCGCAAGGTCGGACTTTGCCCTGCTGATTATTGCAGGCTTGAGGTTTGCGATGAACGCCTTGACGTTGGCCGCGTTCTTTGCCATGCGCATTGCCGTTCGGTAGTCTACCCACGAGGCATAACCGCTGATGTTGGCGATTTGCTGCCGCAAAAGAACCGCCTCTTCCAACAGCTTGGTGTTCTCTTCGGGCGCGCCGCGGTTGTTGAACGCAAAGCGCATCCGCTTCCGGGTCTCGCCGCTTTTTACGTTGAGCATAACTGCCTCCAAATCCGGGTACTTCATCGTGACTATGAATTTCCCGTCTGCTGTCTTTTCAAGCCGGTTCAGGAAACCTGCTGGCGCGCCATCAAGCTCCTCTTTTGTAAACGCAATAGTTGACTTGTCCAGGTTGAGGTTGGTGCCGAACTTCACCTCAAAGCCGGACAACTTTTGCTTGAGTGCGCGCACCTGCGCAAGCTTGTCATCCGGAAGGTTCAGGCCGTTCAGCTCGAACCCCTTCACGGTCTCGTCGTAAAGCCTGCGCTCGACTTCACCGGATGGGGGGAACCTCTTGATTATCTCGTAGATGTCCTTTCGCGTGTGGACCTCGACTGCGAAATGGCCTACTTTCTCCTCGCACGCTGAGCCCTCCGCAGAGATTTTTGCATCCGGGTAGAGGCTGCCGGTAAGCATTAGCTGACCAACCGCGTCGCCAAAGTCGGACATAGCCGCCTCAAACTCAAAGAGCGCATTGGGCTGCTTGCTTTCAGGAAGTGCAACTATTGCATCAAGCCGCGCCTTGGTCTTTCCTATCCACTCGCCGCAAAGCTTGGTGACTTCGCCGGGCTCGTAGTGGCTGCGGATGGGTTCTATGAATGGTTGGGGTGAAGTTTCAAGTGACATAAGAAGATTCCCTTTCCTAAATCTTTAAACGTTGGCAAATAATCCTGCCTCAACGGGCCGACCTACCTTTTTTTAACTCCCTTTTTTGTCTTACAATTATGATTCACGATGAAGTAGTCCGGGAAATAAAGAAATTTGGAGCATACAAGCGGGCGGACTCGGAAATAAAGTACGACCCCAAGACAGGCAAAGCCACGCTCAGGCTTGACGTGAAAAACGACTATGGGACGGTAAAGGAACTGTTCCCTGACTTTTACAACGAGAAACTGAAACCCCTTGCCGAGGCGCCGATGGTAGGCAATGGGAAAATCGTGCAACAAAGCACCGCAAGCAACGTCAACGATGCCACAAAGCCGCTTGTGAACCTCGCAAACGCAATACGCGCCCAGTACCCGGACGTTCACGTCTCCCGCAGGGCTGCCGCCCACGTGCTCATACAAGACAACAAGGCAATTGCTGCGACGCCAACCGTAGTCAAGTGGTGCCCGCTTTCAAGCTGGCTCTTCGAGCGCGACTTCAAGGAAAACCTCCTAGCCGAGACCAACGACGTCGTAATCGGCAAGAACCGCTCATTTGACAAGACGCGGCCCCTTGAGACCGAAAACGACCCCGTGCCTTTCGGCGCGTCGGAATCGATGAGCGACGCGATGCGCGCAGGAAAGATTGACTGCATGGTGTCCGCCTGTGAAGGCATCGGGACAATCATCACAACAGAGCCCAAGACCACCCTCGGAGTGGGCGCGGTGATGACCGGACTCGTACACACCGCACCGAACCCCACGTTGATAGAGCGCAGCACCGCGCTCGGCAACATCATAGTGCACCCGGAGACTGCAAGGATTGACCAGGTGGCGGGAGTGAAGATGGCGCTTGAGCGGGGCTACAAAAAGATTGCAGTCACCGTGGCAGGCACCAAGGCCGAGGACATCAGCAAGATTGTCGCCCTCAGGCGCAAGCACACTGACGCGGAGATAAACATCATAACGGTTTGCACGACCAACGTGACCCAGAAACAGACCGACCTGATTAGGAAGCACTCCGACATCATCTATTCCTGCGCATCGGGAAACATCCGCAAGGCGTGCGCAAGAAAGGGCTCGCAACTGGGAACCAAGATACCCGTGTACCTTTCCAGAAAAGGCGTGCAGCTTGTTGCGCCGCGCCTAATCAAGATGGACCCCTCGGCGAGAAAGAAGGTCGAAAAGATGGTGGAAAGCGGCAAGCACTTTTTTGCATACCGCGGCACCAAGGGCGACAACCAGACGATAAGGCTGCGGACAATAGACGCGCTTGCAAAAGAGCCAAGGGGACAGCCAAGGCCGCTGACATACAGATAAACAGGCAATACGAAGTGAACCTCCGGAGATGCTGACTCCGGAGGAGCCTAGACCTACTAATAACTACTAATGAATGTCAAATTAGTAGATAGATTAATATTCATTCTCAACTACTAACAACTACTAATGAATGTCAAATTAGTAGTTGATTAGAATGAGACTCCCTGAAAAACCGCCAAAACACGAAAAGGCATTTCATACAATGTTGGCAGGAGCGGACTTGACGAAAATGGCGGCACTTGCAAGTACCGCAAACGCAGAATATCTATACTGGGAAGAAATAAAACACGACAACCGTTTTGACGGAATAGACCGGACGGCAATATGGGAATACCTGCGAGCCCAAAGAAGGTTCAACGCCAGACTAATCCCATTTGGACCGCTGCTCCTGCTTTATTCGCAAACCCCCCAAATCGAAAAGCTGCTTCACGACTTGGACTTCCGAGCCGGAGGCAAAATTGGCTTGGAAGAGCAGGCCCAAGAACCAGCACTCCAAAAAAAATACCTGACGAACTCACTGATGGAGGAAGCAATAGCGTCGAGTCAATTGGAGGGCGCTGCAACAAGCAGAGTAGTTGCTAAGCAGATGCTCAGAGAAAACAGAAAACCAAAGAATCCCTCTGAAAAAATGATAGTAAACAACTATCTGACTATGAAGCATATCCGCGAAAGCACCAGCGCCAACGAAACGCTTACGCCGGAAATTATCAAACAAATACACAAAGACATAACAAAAGGCACTTTGGAAAAGCCAGAGTACGAAGGCGCGTTCAGAACGGATAATGAAGTGAAAGTCTATGCAATAGATGACCCGACCCTTCCGATATACGAACCGCCAGACTACCGAGAGATAGAGTCCTTGATAAAACAAGTGTGCAATTTCGCCAACACCGAACCCACAGAATATTACCTGCACCCAATAATCAAGGCAATAATCCTCCACTATATGATTGGATACATACACCCATTCAATGACGGGAACGGAAGAACCGCACGCGCACTGTTCTATTGGTACCTGATTTCACGAGGCTACCAGTATTTTGAATACATCGCCGTCTCGAGAACGATAAAGGAGGCACCAGCACAATACGCGCGGGCATACCTATACACGGAATACGACAGCAACGACGTGACATACTTCGTAAGATTCAATCTACATTCCCTTGACAAGGCAGTAGGAATGTTTGAAAAATACCTAGAGAAGACGGCACAGGAAAACAAGAAAATGCTTGAAACGGTCAGGAAGAACCCGAAACTGAACATGCGCCAGGCAGACATACTCATCATAACAAACAAGGGTGCAAAATCAATTACCATTCAGGAAATGCAGGAACGATACAGGACTACATACCAGACGGCAAGGACGGACCTGCTGAAACTGGCAAAGATGGGCTACCTGCACAAGCTACGCAGGGGAAAGGAATTCGTATTCATACCGGACAAGGAAAAGTGCCTGAAAGAATAGCTGTCGGTTGCTTTCCCGCAGTTTTATAAACAATTACCTTCACTACATTGTTCCGCAGAAATGCTAAACCCGTTTGGACTGCCCTAGGCAGGAGGGAATCAAGGCTCTTAGAGCGTCTGGTTCTTTTCGTCCATTGGTTTCAAGCCGATGGCATCAAACTGGCTTTTGGTTTTTGCAGGCAATAATCATTTTCATCGGTGTAACACACTTGGTTTACGAAAACGAGAAGGTCGCAAAGGCAGTCACTGCAGTGCTTGCGGAGAACAAGGGCAAGCGCAAGTTCAAGCAGAGCGTCGACATCGCAATCAACTTCCGCGACATCGACTTCAACAAGCCCGAAAACCGCATCACCCTCGAAGTCACGCTTCCCTACGCACCGCGCCCGGTAGAGGTCGCCGTGTTTGCGGACGGCCAGCTGGCAGTTGACATCAAGAAGCTCGTGCCGCTTGTAATCGGCAGCGACCAGATTCCATCCTATGCCTCCGACAAGAAGAAGCAGAAGGAGCTCCTGAAATATTCACTTTTGTCCCAGACGCAGCTTATGGCTGCTGTGGGTAAGTCACTTGGTCAGGTCCTTGGTTCCAAGGGTAAGCTGCCCAAGCCAATCATGCCCAACGCCAACCTCCCCGACGTGGTCGAGAAGGCCAAGCGCTCGGTCACGCTTCGCACCAAGGGAAAATACCTTCCGGTAGTCCACTGCCTTGTCGGTAACGAGGGCATGACGGACGCCCAGGTTGCCGAGAACACGGTTGCGGTAATCGACGCAATCAAGCACAAGACAACCGAAGGCAAGATCAAGTCAATCTACATCAAGACGACCATGGGCAAGCCAGTCGCAGTAGCGGCATAAGTTGATTTTTATGGTACTCAACCGGAAGCAGAAGGAACAGGCCGTTGCGGACATCACCAAGAAGATTGCCTCGTACAAGGTCGTGGCAATAGTCAGCACCCAGAACCTTCCGTCCAAGCACTACAATGCCATCAAGAAGAAGCTCCGCGGAAAGGCAGAACTCATACTCACACGCGCAACTCTTCTCAAGAAGGCCCTTGAGAAGGCGAACAAGCCCGCATTCGACGCACTCTTAAAGACAATTGACGAGAGCGGCTCGGTTGCGTTCCTTCTTTCAAACGAGGACCCGTTCAAGCTTGCAAAGATGCTCCGCCAGAGCAAGGCGAAGGCACCGGCAAAGACGGGCATGATAGCAAACGCAGACATTGTCGTCCCCGGCGGCGAGACTTCGCTCGCACCAGGCCCGGTGCTCACCGAGCTCAAGGCGGCAAAGATAAACGCCAAGATACAGGGAACCAAGATTGTAATCGCAAGCGACGCGACTGTTGCCAAGAAGGGCGAGCCCATCGCGGACGCTGTAGCGAAGATACTTACCAAGCTCGGAATCGAGCCGTTCGAAATAGGGATGACCATGAGGTCGGCATACACCGGCACCATGACGTACTCCGCGGACGTGCTTGACGTCGACGACTCGGTCTACATTGCACAGCTCGCATCGGCCCACCAGGCGGCCATGAACCTGTGCGTGTTCGCGGAGATTTACAACAAGGATTCAACACCAGTCATACTCGCATCAGCACAGGCAAAGGCGCTTGCCATCAACAAGGTAGTTGAGGACAAGGCGCCGAAGGAGGCCGCTGCACCAGCAGCCCCCGCAACGCCGGCGCAATAAGACGAGGAAATAGAGATTTACGATACAAATTGAGGAGATGCAAATGAAAGACGCATATGCCGCATTGCTCCTGCACGCCGCAGGCCAGCCCATAAGCGAGGACAACGTAAAGAAGGTCCTTGTTGCAGCTGGAGTCAACGAGGAGCCCGCAAAAATCAAGGCCCTTGTTGCAGCGCTCGAGGGCGTGAACATCGAGGACGCAATCAAGCAGGCAGCATTCGCAGCAGCACCAGCCGCACCCGCAGGAGAGGCCAAGAAGGAAGAGAAGAAGGCCGAAGTCTCCGAGGAGAAGAAGGAAGAAGAGGCTGCAGCTGGACTCGCGAGCCTGTTCGGATAAACACCACGCTTACCATTACGGCTTGAGGGTTGTTTTTTCCCCTCCAATCCTATTTCTACGCATATTTTACGTTAGCGCAAGCAGCCGGCCAGGCGGATTGTGGGGTTCTTTCGGGAAGCAAGGGCCTGCGCCGGTTAGTTGCCTGTCGGCGCGTGCGCCCTAGTCTTTGCGCGTCCGTTTGTTCGCAAGAAGGCGAGTCCACTCGTTCTGGCGTTCGGGGTTCTTGCTCGCATGCCTGACCATCAGCCCCACGAGTTCCGGTTCGTTCCTCGGGTTCGAAGCGTCCATCTTGGCGGATATGGCGACACCGCGAAGCAGGCCGTCCGCCTTGACGTGCGCGGGGTCGGTCTTTATCAGGTTGGATGCCCAGCCCATAGAGCCGGACGGGTGCGTGCGGTTGTGGTACCTAACCACGCGGGTGAACACGCGGGCCATCTTTTCCCTCAACAACCCTTCGGGGTCTGCCTGGCCGGACTCAACGCCGCGAACACCAGCCTGCAACGCGGCGCCGTCAGCCTGGCGGCCTTTCTTTTCAGCACGCTGCGCGTTCCTGCCTGCGCCTTCCTTTAGCCCGACAGCCAACTCGCCCGGGCCTGCCGGCATCTCCGGCTTTTGCGACCTATCTACCGGCCATTCGGGGCCGAGCGCGCCGCGGCCGAACTCCGAAGAAATCGCCGCTTCAAGCTGCGCGATGTGCTCGGGCTTTGCGAGGTCAAGTCCGTGTTCGCGGACTAGCTGAACAGCGCGCAGGTGCACCCGGTCGCCGCGCACGAAATTCGAGATTGCCCGCACGTGGAAACCGCGCGGCCGCGTCACTCCCATGTAGAAGCGAAGGTTGTCAATCAACCTGTTGCGGTGGTACTGTCTCGTGAATCCCTCCGGCGCGGGAAGGAACTTGTGCTGGTGGCGGTTCGAAAACTGCACGTTCTTTTCGACTGTCACACCCTTGGATGGCTGCAAAAACCACGGCTTCTCCCCGGGTTTGGCGACTTGCTGGACGAGGATGCTGCCAGGTCTTGCGCGCGAGACTACCGGAAGGAACGTTTCGGGGTGCGAATAAAGTTTGAAAAGCCCGTCCACGTCCTGCGAGTTCTGCGGCTCCGGCGGCTTTTGCGGTTCCTTTGGGGCCGAAGGCGCCTTGGCTTTCATTCCAAGCTGCTCGCGCGCCATATTGCACACCTGCTCGTGGGCCTGCGGGTATTTCCCCGCCATGTACTCCATGAGCGATGCGCCGTAGTCGGCGCTTTGCGTGGAGCGCGAGAACTTGCTGATGAACGTGAACGCGTCAAGGGCATAGCGCGGAAAACCCCTAAGCAAGCCTGGGGCCTCGAACTGAAGCTCCGCCTGCTTTTTTTTCTTTGCCTTGGCAAAGGCGGAGTCCCAGGCTGTTGAGAGTTCGGACAGCACGTGCCGCTCCTCGCGGGTGAGGCGCGAAAGGTCGGAGAACCTCCGGAGGCTTTCCGGCGACTGGTATGATCTTGAAGGCGGCCTGGCTTTGGGCATCATTGAAGAAGTAGCAAGAAAGAAAGAAAAAGGAATGTGAAAAAGGCTGCAGTGGCCCCGGCCACTAACGGACGTTGCGCAGCTTCTCCCTGAGCAGGTTTTCGCGCTCCTGCGGCGAAATCCCTCGCGGCAGCTTCTGCGCCGCGACAAGCAGGTGCGCGTGCTGCCTGTTTTCAGGCGCGCTGAAGAACCGCTGCACGTTGGCGCGCTGCGCCGGGGTTGTTGCGCGGGCGTAGGAAAGCGCCATATCCAGCGCTTCGCTTTTTGGTTCGCCCGACACGGGCTTTGTGGGTTTCCGCGCCGGCTCCTCTGGATATACTACGGCCATCAAAACACCGCGTAAATCATCCTGCCTTCGGCGCCTGTCCTGCGGGGCCCACCTTCGCGCGCGGCACGTTGATTGGCGCGTTGATGTTTATCGCAAAGGCAAGCAGGGTTCCCACGCTGCTTCCCGCGTAGGTGAGCGCGGTGATGATTTCCTCCGCGGCGTCCGCCGGGAGCTGCTTGTTCTTCTTCCAACCCTCGGAAAGCTTCCTGCCCAGGTCGGAGCTTGCGTCCGCGAAGAGCTCGCCCTTTATGGACATGCTTGCGACGTCCTGCTGGTATGAAATCTCGTAGTTGTAGGTGACCTTGACCTGGTTGCCTTCCGGAGCCACGTTCTCGACGCTTACGTTGACCGACATGCCAGTGACGTTGCCGTCCTTCTTCTTGGTCGCCTTGACTTCGACTATCCTTCCGTGCGTAATCATATGCTAGCATTCACCTTCGTATTAGTAGGATAAGTATAGGGCACGCCGAGTCTTAAAAAAACTCCTAATCGCCACAAGGACTAAAAGCGCGCGGTCTGGCCCACGCCAAGGACTACCGCCTGGGCCTTGGTCTCCTGCTTTATGCGCTTTGCGAAGTCGTACGGGTCGGCCCTTATGCGGGAGAACGTGCCGTAGTGGCAGGGGATGACGTACTTGACGCGCATCTTCTTGACCGCGCTCACCGCCGAGAGTATGTCCATCGTCTGCGTGCCTCCGATTGGGATGAGCGCAAGGTCCGCCTCGACGTTGCCAAGCGCGTAGAAGTCGTAGGTGTCGCCGGAGAAGTATACGCTCTTGCCGCCGAAGCTTACTATGTACCCCACCGAGCCGGGGACGTTGTTGCGCACCGGAAGCACCTTTATGTGCATGCCGTAGAACTCGAAGTCATCGCCTTCAAGCGCGGACATCTTGAACTTGTCCTGCAAATCGAGCCTTGCAAGCACCTCCTCAGGTGCGACCACGTGCGCGTAGGTGCCGTCGGCGATTATTGAGACGTCGTGCGCGTCGAAGTGGTCGAATGCCGGGCTTGAGACGAAGATGGCGTCCGCCTTCTTTATTTTCTCCGCGCTTATCGCGGGCGGGACCAGCCGCTCGGCGTTGCGCGGCCGCGGATCCAGCCACGGGTCGAAATACAGTATCTTGCCCTCAAGCTCCACACGGAAGCCGGAATGGCCGAGGTAAGTGACAGTTGCCATGAACATCGCCTTTGCGGCCCGCGGCGTGCTGCGGGCCAAAAGTAACGTGGTGGCTAATCCTATTAATCCCTTTCAAATCAACTCTTTGCGTGGCAATGATTTTCGGCACAGCGGGCATCCCCCTTTCGTGCGCCGAGCGCGACTCGCGTGCGGGGATAGCGTTCGTGCGCAAGCTGGGCTTGGACGCCTTCGAGTTCGAGTTCGTGCACTCGGCCAGGATGGCGCAGGACAAGGTGATTGAGTGCGGCAAGGCGGCCAAGGAGAACAGAATCGTCCTTTCGGCCCACGCGCCCTATTACGTCAACCTGTGCTCGGGTGAGCCTGAAAAGGTTGCCGCGAGCAAGGTGCGCATACTCGACACCGCGCGCATTTTGGAAAATTCCGGTGGCGGCCGGATAGTCGTGCACTCCGGGTATTACGGGAAACTGGACAAGAAGGCCGCTTTCGAAATCGTCAAGAACGGCTACCTTGACGTGTTGGATTCGATGAAAAGGGAGGGCATCACCAAGGCAATCCTTGCGCCGGAGACTACCGGGAAGCCAAGCGCTTTCGGCAACCTTGAGGAGCTTTACGGCCTCGCATCCGAAATCGGCTTTGAAAGATTCAAGCCGACGATTGACTTTGCCCATTTGCACGCGAGGGCGAATGGCGCGTTGAATTCGAAAAAGGACTTTGACAGGATATTTGAGACGATAACCGGCCTTGTTGGAAAGGAAGGTCCAAGACAACTCCACTGCCACTTTGCGGGGATACAATACTCGGCGAAAGGCGAGCTGCGCCACCTGACAATAGACGCCAAGTCGCCCGACTTTTCGCTCCTTGCGCAGAGCCTGGTTGGCAACAAGTGCTCGGGAACGATAATCTCGGAGTCGCCGAACATCGAAACGGATGCCTTGACGATGAAGAAGGAATACGAGAAGGCACTTGGCTGAACTGGCGGCAACAGCGCAATCCCGCCCGCCCAAAAGCAGTTCAAATTTTCTGCGGGTAGTACGCCTGCTTGCTCACGTGCGAATACACCAGGTAGTTTATCTCGCGTATTGCGGAGTGGAACCTTGCCTTGTACGAGTCCAGGAGCTTCTCAAGCTCAAGCTCGGAAGAAAGGTAGTAGTCCGCTTCCAAATCCTCGCCCGCGGTCTCGTCTATGTACGCAAGGTTGGGGATGCCCTCGGTGAACTCTCGGATTGCCGCTAGCTTGGTCACGTCATTGAGCACGAAATTCACCTTGTACAGCGAGTAGCCGAGCTTTTCGCTGTTTATCATCGCGCGGTAGCCCTGTATCACTCCTGCGCGAACCAGGTTTACCAGCCGGTACTTCACCACACCGGGGCTCAAGCCCGTTTTCTTTGCTATGAGTATGAGCGGGCAGCGGCCATCCTCCGAAATCACGGAAAGTATCTTGCGGTCGGTCGCGTCTATCGCAGCTTTTGGCCCCTCTCCAACGGTGCCCACCTGTCGCGCAACGCCTTCGGCCTTGCAAAGGAACGCGAGCGAATAGTGCCTTATCTTCACGTAGGGGTTGACCACGTAGCGGCCTACGTGCTGGCGGAAACGCAGGGAGAACGAGAGCCAGAAGCTGCGGAACTCGGACACGTCTCGCGCCCACACCACCAGGCCCGCGTCCCAGTTGCCCTGCATCTTGCCGCACCACCACACGCGCGGCTCCTGGGAAAGGAACGCCATTATCTGGTGCTCCATCCGGGGAGAGGTGTTGTGGTATTTCAGGTACACGCGGAAGCTCTGCAAGCCAAGGCGCGAGGAGTCTACGAGCGCATAATAGCCCCGGATGTAGCCTTCGGACTCCAGCGCCGAAATCCTCTGCGACACCGCGCTCTTGCTCAGGCGCGTTGCTTTCGCTATTTTCGAGGCGCTTGCGCGGCCGTCGGCGTCAAGGATGCGCAGGATGAGAAGGTCCTTCGAATCGGCTTTTGACATATGAAAAATAGTAAAAATATTCTTAATAAAATCGCGTTTTGACCCGAATTTTTTAAAAAATCAATATCTTTTGCCATATGCAGAGGAAACTGCATGAGAAAATTCCAGGACGAAAAGAACTACTCGCCGGTTCTTGTGGACATATGGGGCGACTACATAGACTGGCAGAAGCGCAGGACCGGCGAGGCCGGATTCCTTACGGGCCTGCTTTCCGGCAACGGGTGCAGGCGCGTCGTTGACGCGAGCCTTGGCGATGGATGCGATTCCATATACCTGCTAAAGCAGGGTTATGACGTGACAAGCAACGAGCTTGACTCGGTGTTTGCGCAGAAGGCTCTTGAGAACGCCGCAAAGGAGGGCGTGCGGCTCAAGATAACCGGCTACGACTGGCGCGAGTTCGACGAGAGGTTCGAGCCGGGGTCGTTCGACGCAGTTGTGCTTCAGGGAAACTCGCTTACCCACCTTTTCAAGACCGCTGACCAGCTGCGGGCACTCTCCGCTTTCCGTAAGGTGCTCAGGCCCGGCGGGGTGCTGCTTATCGATGAGAGGAACTACGACTACATACTTGCGGACAGGGAAAAAATCCTGAAGGGCGACTTCCGCTACTCTGGAAAGTACGTCTATTGCGGAAAGAAAGTGAAGGGCGCACCAATAGAGATAGGACCGAAGAAGGTCGTGCTAAAAATCGCGCACGAGGACGGCCGCACGGGATACATTTACGTATACCCGTTCAAGGACGGCGAGCTGCACTCGCTCATACGCAAGGCCGGATTTGAGGACGTCGAACAGTATTCGGACTTCAAGAAAGGCCGCGACACAGGCGCAGATTATTTCCAGTACGTTGCCAGGAAATGAAAAGGGAGACTCCCCCCACGACTGAAAGCTCAGCCTGACTTCGTGAGCTTTGTCTGTCCTTGCAAATCCGCGGACCTGCCCACTCTCTGCACGTGTATCGTGTTCGTGCTTCCGGTAAGCCCGAGCGGGATGCCGCCTGTGACGACCACCAGGTCGCCGTCCTTCACCAAACCCGACTTGTGCGCGGCCCCTATGGCCTGCTGCATCGTGTCCTCGCTTTGCACTTTTGCCTTGAACAGGAGCGCGTGCACTCCCCGCACGAGGGCAAGCTTGTTGACCACGCGAACGTCGGGGGTGAGGGCGATGATTTCCGCGCCGGGCCTCTGCTGGGCAACCAGACGGGCCGTGAAGCCGCCCGTCGTAGGCACGATTATGGAGTCCGCGTCAAGGTCGTCGGAAATGCCGCAGGCCGAGCGGCTGATTGCGTAGCCCATGCTTGGCTTGACGAACGAGTCGGGCTGCGAGAGCGCGTGCGACACCTTCGACTTCTCCGCCTCGACGCAGATGCGCGCCATCATCTCAACGGACTTTATCGGGTAGCGGCCTGCGGCAGTCTCGCCTGAAAGCATCACCGCGTCAACCCCGTCGAACACCGCGTTGGCGACGTCTGTCGCCTCTGCGCGCGTAGGGCGCGGGTTCACGGTCATCGATTCGAGCATGTGAGTTGCGACTATCACCGGCTTTCCGACCGCGTTGCACTTCTGCACCATCTTCTTCTGCATCGCGGGAATCTGCTCTATCGGCACCTGCACGCCCAGGTCGCCCCTCGCCACCATCAGGCCGTCCGCTGCCGCGATTATGCGGTCGACCTGCTCGAAAGCAGAGGCGAGCTCGATTTTTGCAATCATGTGCGCATCCGAACCGGCCGCCTGCAGCACATCCATGAGCTCGAGCACGTCCTCGGGGCCGCGCACGAAGGACTGCGCGACGAAGTCTATACCCCAGCGCGCACCCTCCTTGATGTCGGAAAGGTCCTCCTTGCCCAGCGTCGGAAGGTCCAGGTCCGCGCCGGGAATGCACACGTTCTTGTTGGAGCCAAGCTCGCCGCCCACCTTGACCTTGCACCTGACCGCTTTCTTCTGGACTTCCACGACCTCAAGCTCGATGTTGCCGTCGGACAGGAAGATACTTGAGCCTGGCGCGACTATCTTGGAAAGGTTGGCGTAGTTGAGGCTGATTTTTTCATTTGAACTTTCCGCACCATCGCTTGTGACATCAATCCCCGCGCCTTCCACGAGTTGGACCTTCACCGGCGCCTTGCCGGTGCGGATTTCCGGGCCGCGCGTGTCCAAAAGGACCGCCACCTTGTCGCGGCGGCTCTCGTTGACCGTGCGTATGTTGGAAAGCTTCTGCTCGTGCGTCT
The DNA here is from genome assembly GCA_041663565.1 of Candidatus Micrarchaeia archaeon. GTDB lineage: Archaea > Micrarchaeota > Micrarchaeia > Norongarragalinales > CAINOH01 > CAINOH01. Next base: position 53,570 of record JBAYMJ010000003.1, read on the forward strand.
TGATGCTCCCGTGGGATAGGTTGATGCGCGCGACGTTCATGCCGGCATCAGCAAGCTTGCGGATTCCCTCAAGGGATTCTGTTGCCGGGCCGATTGTACACACTATCTTGGTCTTCCGGCTGTGCGGCTTTTGCATCGAAAAATCACCACGTTAAGATAAGTATTTTGCAAGACGGGGTTTAAACGCCAACTGCATTCGTCAAAAGCCGAACTTTTTTGGGCCGCGAAAGGAATAAAAGTCCCAATACCCAATTGTTACTATCAATAGGTTGTTACAAATGACCCACATCAAGAACGAGCCGCAGGCAAACTTCCGCTTCACCCGCGAAAGCAAGAAGATTAAGGGCGGCGACGACAACTGCTGGTTCGTCGAACAGAGGAACATGAAAGACCCCATCACGTTCTTTGACATATTCGTGCGCGGGGACAACTTCGACCAGCTGTTCTACTACATAATCCTGCTGCTCGTGTTCGGCCTGCTTTTGATGTAATTTGCCCGAAAGCAGAAAAAAGAACGCAAGGAAAGAGAATAAAAAACACCGAAGGCAAAACAATCATGATGACCCGAAAGGCCGTTGCATTGAAATCGTTCTTCTGTTGTCGCTAGTTCTGACAGGCGCCTTAGCTGCCTGTACAAAAAAAAGCACCGCCAAGGCTGCGGGTGCTGCGCCGGGTTGCCGGCAAAGGAATTTCATCCAAACACCGCATAAGAGATTAGTGTATGCGGAGGTGGCGGAACGGCTACGCGATCGCCTGCAAAGCGGTTTAAGAGGGTTCGACTCCCTCCCTCTGCTTAAGGATGATGTATCCGGGCAGCAACGTGATTGGAAAATATGGCGCTCGTCGTGTTTGACACCCTTTCAAAGGGCAAGAAAAAGTTCGTCCCCCTGCACGAGGGAAAGGCGGGGGTGTACGTGTGCGGCATCACGCCCTACGACTACTGCCACCTCGGCCACGGCAGGTGCTACACCGCATTCGACGTCGTCCGCAGGTACCTCGCCTACCGCGGCTACGAGGTAAAGTACGTCCAGAACTTCACGGACATAGACGACAAGATAATCAAGCGCGCGGCCGAGGCGGCGCAGGACCCGTTTGCGCTATCGAAGAAATATTCAGACGAATACTTCACGGACATGGATGCGCTCGGGATAAGGCGCGCGGACGCCTACCCGCTTGTCACGCAGACCATATCCGACATAATCAAGTTCGTCGAACGCCTCATAAGGAACGGCTACGCTTACGCGGTGGAAGGCGAGCACGGCAGCGGAAAGGACGTGTACTTCGAAGTGGCGCGTTTCATCCCCTACGGCAAGCTCTCAGGCCAGGAGCTTGAAAACCTCCGCAAAGGCGCGCGGATAGAGGTGGACGAGCGCAAGAAGGCTGCCGAGGACTTCGCCCTGTGGAAGAGCGCAAAGCCCGGCGAGCCGAGCTGGGACTCGCCTTGGGGCAAGGGCAGGCCGGGCTGGCACATCGAGTGCTCGGTGATGAGCACCAAGCACCTCGGCGACACGCTTGACATCCACGGCGGCGGGCAAGACCTGATATTCCCGCATCACGAGGACGAGATAGCGCAGTCCGAGGCGGCCACCGGGAAGCCTTTCGCAAACTACTGGCTCCACAACGGGTTTATAGTCGTCGGAAAGGACAAGATGGCAAAGTCGCTCGGCAACTTCGTGACCCTGCGGCAGACCCTTGAAAGGCACGGCGCGCGCCTGGTGCGCCTCTTTTACGTCTCGACCCACTACCGGGCGCCCATAGACGCCTCGCCCGAACGCATCGAGGAGCTGCGGCCCACGCTGCAAAGGCTCCTGGACACTCGGGCCCTGCTTGCGCACGAGGCGAAAAACAAGGCCCGGCCGGAAAAATCGGAGACCGACCCTGCAGTCAAGGCCGACGCCCACGTAATAGTCGAAAAGTTCGAGGAGGCGATGGACGACGACTTCAACACGCCCCTCGCGCTTGCCGCGCTCTTTGAGCTGAAGGACCTCGCATACGGGCTGGCAGCGGAAAAGGGCGCGTCGAGGGAGTCGTTCGCCTTCCTTTCAGGCACTTTCGAAAAACTCGCCAACGGCGTGCTCGGGCTTTTCGACGCAAAGGAGACTGAAGCGGAAATCTCGGACGCCGAAGTCGCGGCGCTCGTCGCACGGCGCGATGCCGCAAAGAGGACTGGGGACTACGCAACTGCCGACAAAATCCGCGACACGCTGAACAGGAAGGGAATCATACTGGCGGACAAGCCCGACGGAACGATTTGGAAGAGGGCGGCCTAAGAAGAAAAACCGCCGACTGCACGGATGGCCCTGAAACGAGAAAGCATCTTGCCTGCCTTTTCCTTTGCCCTTTCATCAACAACAACTGCCACGACGCCTTTTTTCGGCTGGCCGTAAAGCACGACGGAACCGAGCGGAAGCGCAAGAATTACAGGAAGGACTGCCAAGTCCTCTTCTCCATCAACAACAATTGCGGCAGGCCTGCTATCGAAAAGCGAACGCCCAACCGAGTTTTTTATCGCCGCAACGAGCCGGGGCGTGATTTTTCCTGCGGGGTTTGAAACAACAAGCTTCCTTTTTGCAAGGCCCTTGGGAATCCCGCAGGGCGAGCGCAACTCAAAGGCGTCGACTATCGCAAGGCCCGGTTTTGCCCCCAGGGCCGAAAGGTTGCGGAAAGTCGCGTCTCCGACGGTTGCGATGAAAATGGGCTTCAGTTCGTTTAGCCACACTACTGCCTTTCTTGCAGCGTCCGGCTCCGAAAACAAAACCCCGAACGGCCTGCGGAGCGCCGGCGCCAAAGAAGCGGGCAATGCAAGCGGCTTGGCAAACTTCCTGCCTGAAAGGAAAACTTCGCCCCGCCTATTCATCTGGCCAAGACGAATCCGTGTAGAGGATATCCTGCGGCCATCTTTTGCCATTACAAAAGGACAGATGATTATGGCCGCTGCTGGCAAGCCTGCTTTTTTCCTTTTTTCGTTGATTTTCCTTGCACCGGGCAGCGTGCCCTTTGTCACCACGATTGCATCCGCTTTTTTCCATGCAGCAACGGGGCCGGAGGCATCGTGAATTTTAGTGATTTTACAACGGCGAGCATAATGCTTTTGGGCAAGATAATCGGCTGCGGATTTCTTTCTCTTGGAAAAAGGCCCGATTGCGGTTGGAAACCGCTTTTTTCCTGCCATCTTGTCATCAGTGACGCCGACAAGCACCCTGTCCGCAACCGCAAGCGCCTTGGAAAGGAGTGCCTCGTGCCCCTTGTGGAAGCGGTCGAAAGTGCCGCCGACAATTGCAAGCTTGAATCGTTTCATGGTACTGCTTCGGTTTAATTTGGCCGCCGCGGATTATATTTCAATGGAAAAGCAAGAAAAACGAAAACTGGCAAGCACGGTCGTTGCCCGGCTTTCGAAATTCCTGAGAGGAAAGACGTTCCTTGGCCAGAAGTCGGCCTACGGCCCGTTCGAGGTCCTGGTATCCACCATCATCTCACAGCGCACGCGCGACGAGAACACCGACCTTGCAAGCGCCAAGCTTTTCGCAAGATACCCCACTGCGAAAGCAATCGCGGCCGCGAAGGCATCGGAAATAGCAAAGCTAATCCGCGCTGCAGGGTTCTACAACCAGAAGGCGAGGGAAATCAAGCAAGTAAGCAAAATCCTCGTGGAAGAATACGGTGGTGTAGTGCCTAACTCGCGGGAACTGTTGGAGGCGCTTCCAGGAGTGGGGCCCAAGACCGCGGGGTGCGTGCTCGTGTACGGCTTCGGCATCCCCGCAATCCCGGTTGACACGCACGTTTTCCGGATTTCACACAGGCTTGGGCTTGCTGATGCAAAGGCAAAGACGCCGGAAGAAACCGAGAAAGGGCTGGAAAAAGTCTTCGACAGGAAGGACTGGCTAGTAGTCAACGAATATTTCGTCCGCCTCGGCCAGACGGTGTGCAGGCCGATTGGACCCAAGTGCGGGGAGTGCCCGCTGAAGGACGTTTGCCCCACTGGGAGGAAGAACCTGGCGGCTGAAAACAGGATGGGATGAGAGGCAAACCGGCGGCTGAAAATCAGAGCAACCCTGAGCCCTGCAGAATCAGGAACTCGTCAGTTGAGATTTTCTTTCCCGCCTTGAACTTCTCGTAGATGGGCTTCGCCGCCTCGGAAATCTTCTGCTGGACGGCGTTCTTTGCGGCATCCTTCTCCGCACGCTCCTTCTCGCGCTCGGCGCGCTCAAGCTCGCGCAGTTCCTGCTGGTAGCCCTGCTCCTTCTCGCGCACCACGCCAACCGCCTCGGAATACGCCTTGGCGTCGGTTGCGGCTTCCAGGCGCGCCATGTCAAGCTGGGAGAACGCGTAGGAAATGGACTTGGAGAGCTGCTCGGCTTCCTTGTAGTAGGAGATTAGCTTGTGGTGGTGGCCGTTGGCCTCCTCAAGCGCAGGGTGAAGCTCCTTGTCAAGCGCCTCAAGAGGCTCCTCGAGAACGCGGATTTCGCTCCGGAGCGCACGGATTGCGCCTGACGCGTTGACTTTCTTCACCGCAAGAGGGAGCTGCTTCTCAAGCTCGCGGATTTTCTTGGATAGCTCCTTTTCGGCCTTGGCAGAGCGCGCAACAGTCGAAAGCGACCACTCAAGAGAATCAATCTCTGCCTTGAGCTGCTCGGCATTCGGGCCCGCGGGAATCTTCTGGACCTCGTCAAGAACAGTCGCAAGCTTCGCGCGCGCCTCCTTGATTTTCTCAATCATCTCGTGGCGCTTTGCGCGCAGGTCCTTGGTCTTTGCGTTCAGCTCGTCGCGGCGCTGCTTCTCCAGCTTTATCTTGGACGAGAGGTCCTTGAACCGGGCGATGTTCTGCCTGTTCTGCGTGACCAGCTCGGAGACCTGCTTCTGCGAGAGCTGCCTCTTTTCGCGTATTGCCTCGATGTCCGGCTTTGAAGGAGCCGGAGCAACAGTGGGAGTTTCCACAACTGCTTCTGGCACGACCGCTGGCGTTTCCGCTGCTGGCTTTGGCGTTTCGGCAGCCGGCTTTGCTTCCGCTGCTACTGGCGCAGTGGCATCCGGTGCAACAACGGGTTCTTCGGACATGGGGACACACTTGATAAAAAGTAAATGGAAAAAAAGAAAAAACTAGGCAGTCTGCTGGCTGTTCGATGGCGCCTGGTGCGTGTTCATCGCACCGGGCTGCTCGAGCTCGATTTCGGCGATGATTTCGTCGATTTCCGCCCGCTGCTTCTCGAGCACCTTCTTGATGCGCATTATGCGCTTCTGGTTCAGGTGTATCTCGCGGTACTTGCGTGCAGCCTTGTTGAAGTGCTCTACTGACAGCGTGAAGTACTCCTCGTTGTCCATGCTCTGGGCGATGTCCGCTATAATCTGGCCCGCAAGCTCGTTCGCGCCGACCTTGACGTCGCGCTTAATCTGGTGCTCGCGCTTGAGGTTTTCCTTGATTATCTTGACTACGCGCGCGTTCGGGAACGGAAGCGACGGCGACTCCGCGTCCTCGACTTCCTCGCCTTCGGCGACCTCGGCTGCGGCTTCCTGCGCGACGGCGTCTACAGTGGTCATCTCATCTTCAGCGGCCATGAAAAATCCCTCTAAAATACCCTAAAAAGTGCACTAAAACTCGCACTGAGTATATGTAGCTTCTAATAGTTTTTAAGCTGGAACCAAACCCGCGGTTTACGAGGGAAAACCGAAGGGTTTTTTAGGTGATTTGAGCGCCTACAAAGGCGCTGTTTTCCCCGGTTGCAGGTGCCGACCGTGCATCAGCAAGTTCAGCCCAATGATTGCTTCCGCGTGTTGCCGAAAAGCGACCGCATCAAGATAACCCAACGGCTTGCGTTCGCCCATCAGATTTGAAAAGCGGTCCGCGGCCTTGTCGTATAAACCATCCAACCGTTCCCTGCTCTCCGACCACGGCACGCCCTTGTCCAGGTTTTTCATCACCGCGGAATGAAAGTCGACTATGGGCTTGTTCTGACCCGAAACGCGCCGGCCGGCTTCGGAGCCTGCAGGCATCAACGACAAATGCCCTACTGTCGCGCCCACAAAATTCCGTATGTCGGCCTGCTCCGAGAAGGACAGGGGACGCTTGTCCATAACGCCTATGATGTCCTTGAAATGGTGGGACGCCTTAACCCGCGACTCGTTCAGGGCTTCGTTCTGCCGGCTGCCCAGGGCCGATGCGCCGGCGGCGTGCAAAGCTTCCGACACGTCGGAAAAGTATGCGGGTATGGGCCGGCGTTTGCCCTGGACGCGTTCTTCCATAGTCAACATCACACTGCCATCCTAACCCTTTCCTTTGCCGCCACGATAAATAGCTTGCGCCGAAGGGGGTTGTCGCAGTTGTCTATCTGCAGCCTCACCGCAAACCCCGCCTTGCGGAACGCCTTGCCCGCGCAGAAGGCCTCGTCCTCGTCCTTTGGGTAGAACTGGATGACTGCGCGGCCCGACGGTTTCAGGACGCGCGCAAACTCCCTTGCCGACTTGTAATACTCCTCAAAAGCGTCTTTTTGGGACTTGCCTGCGCCAAGCCACTGGAGGGCGGAGATTGAGATTGCGGCATCGAAGGACTTGTCCTCGAAGGGAATTTTGGTGAGGTTCCCGACCTTTGCGTCCACGCCTGCCTTTTCCGCTGCAGCGACCATTTTTGCGTCAAGGTCAAAGCCTGCGACCTTGAAGCTGACTTCCTTTGCAACCAGGCTTGAAAAGCCGGAGCCGCACCCCGCATCGAGGAGTTTTGCAGGAGGGGAGACCGCCAGAAGCTCAAGCGCCCGCAGGGTGATTTTCCCCTGTATGTTCCGGATGGCATTCTTGTCGCGGTGGCTGTCCCCTTCGCCGCTTGCGTAGAAGTCCTCTGCAGAGCTGGCGTCCTCGGGCCGTTCGTGGCGCTTGGTGCGCGTACGAAAAAGCACGGGGCTTTTGGCCGGCCTGCGACCCTTGCGGGAGTTGGTTTGCATATCAAAACAAAGGCGTATCTTGGTTTTATAAGCCCCGGCATTTCAAAAAATAAGTGCCGCAAAACGGCAATGGCAGTAAATGCTTTTTTTGAAAACAGGTGATAAGAATGAAGATTTCAGAACTCAGCCCGGGAACAGGCAACGTGGACCTCGACGCAGAGGTAGTGGACATCGAGGCGCCCCGCGAAATCGACAAGATGGGACGCAAGCTCCGCGTGGCAAACGTGACCATCAAGGACGACTCGGGAACCATCACGCTCGTGCTCTGGAACGAGAAGATTGACGAGGTAGCGGTTGGCAACAAGATAAAAATCACCAAGGGCTACGTCAACACCTGGCAGGACAAGTCACAGCTCACACTTGGCAAGTTCGGCACGATGGAAGTAGTCTAGGAATAATTCGTTTTGGGAAGGCGGATTTAGCCGCCAAACCCCAAATTCTCTTTTTTCAATAAAAAAAAGGCATACTTTGCTTAGCCTGCGCCTCCACCGCCGCCCCCTCCTCCGCCACCGCCGCCACCGGATGCGGAGCCGGACACCGAAGCCGATGAGGCCGCGCTGAAGCTTGAGGAGAACGAGTGGGAGAACGAAGACGACATCGCGACGTACGCAAACCCGTGGTAGCGAACCGGCACGACCTTGAGCTTTGACATCGCGGCCTCCACTTTGTCCGCGTTGCCAAAGACAGTTGCGTAGACAAGGTACTGCTCCCAGAGCGTGATTTCGGTCGGCAGCTTCTGCCGGAAGTTGTCCATCTCGTCAAGGAACCTCTTCAGCCCCATCCACTCCACGTGGACCTTTTCCCCTTCCTCGGAAAATCGCGGGAGGGCGAATGGCTTGGCGTAGTCGTAAATTATGATTGCCAAGGCAACTAGACCGACGACAAGTAACAACAACAGGCCATAGACCATCGTGGAGAAGGTGGATATGAATGCAGCAAGCAAAAGCAGGACTAGGTTCGCCCCAAACGCCCACCGTTGGCGAACTGACCCTGACTTCTCCTTTGCTTTGGGGGTCGCCCACGCCAGGGCAGCTGCGCTTGCACCGGTGAGAATGCAGAGGATGGATGCTACCGTGTCCCACGCCTGCCCGTTCACGTAGAACACCGAGAGGAATGCAAACGCGGTGCTGGCCGCAAGGACGATGGATGAAAGCCAGTAGAACTTGCGCGAGCCAGTAAGGTCGAAGTACTTTGCGCAGAGTCCGTCCTCCCCTTCGGTGTACTGGGCTGCAAGAGCGTTCCACTTTTGCAGCATTGACTCGGCGTCGTGCGCGTGCACCTGGGCGACCTGGCTGAGCGTGATGCCTTCGGACGCGATGTCTGCGCGCGCCTTGCCGAAGATGCCCTCAAGGAGGCCGGCCGGGGCGGGCTTGAAGAGTTCGGCCATCAGCAGCTCCTCGAAGTCGTCCAGCTTGCCTGTCCATTTTGCCTTCTTGAGCCGGTACTCGTCGCCGAATGAAAGGAATCCGGTCTTGCGTTCCTTGGTGATTGTTATGAAACCACGGCGCGAAAGGTCAAGCACCGTTGCCACCATGCTCTTGTCAGTCACGTAGTGCGTGACTGCGTACTCGACCTGCCAGGGCTTGAGTTCCTTTTCCGGGATGTCCTGCGAAGCGGTTATGTGGAGGCGCTTCTTCTCAACGCCATAAGTGTAGTATGCGTACGCATAGCACAATACCAGTGCGATGCAGGAAAGGGCGGCAAAAGGAAGCGCCAATGAAGAGATGAGGTCGCGCGCTTCCGCGTTCTGCTTGGAGACTGTTGCGAAGTTCTCCTCCTCGTTGTTGATTGCCTTTACCCCGCTTCCTGATTTCCCGACTACGTTTCCAACGGAAGCGGACGCGTCGAGGGTTTCCTTGTTGAACAGCACGCGGAACTCCAGGAACGTGCGTTTTGGGATGCCCCGCGCTGAAAACAGGAGGGTGTCGCCTTCAAGCGAATAGTTCGCGTCAAGGTAGGGGTGCAGCCACACCTTGGAGCCGTTGTAGAGCGCCTTCGGGAAATGCACCGCCCCGGAGAGCTTCTGCACCGGCGCATCCCACTGGGAATCCCACGCTTTCCAGTAGAACTCAAGCGCGTCGTCGTAGGAATTGATTGCGTTTTTCAGGCTGTAGGTTATCACGAAGGTCTTCTTTTCGTTCGATGCGGAAAACGCCCATTTGTAGCGGATTGCAGAGCCCTCGGTTGATGCCGATGCCGACACTGGGACCAGCGAACCGTCGGCAAGCTTTTCGAAAACCCGCACGTTGTCATACTCCCACGAACCGGACTCCAAGTCACGGTATGCAAAGGAGTAGCTTCCTGAAAAGTCGAAGGTCAGGTTTTCCTGCACGAAAACCGTGCCGTCGGAACCGACGACGTAGCCCACAGAGACGTCCGAAAAGGAATAGCTCTTTGCCGACGCAAAGCACAGCGCAAATGCTAGGAAGAAAACTGCGCAGGGCAAAAACCGCTTGTCCAAGTATAGTGCAACTCCGTTTGTCAGTACGTCCCTATAGCTTTACTTTTATTCCCGGCCTCGCCGCTTCCTCGGCCTGGAAGTAATCACGCTTGGAAAAACGCAGCAGCGTTGCGACGACGTTCGAGGGGAATGACTCCACAAAAGTATTGTACTCAAGCACCGCGTCGTTGTAGAACTGGCGCGCAAAGGCAATCTTGCCCTCGGTCTTTGCAAGCTCGTTCTGGAGCGAGAGGAAGCTCTCGTTCGAGCGCATCTTGGGATAGGCTTCTGCAACCGCAAACAGCCCCTTGACTGCGCTGTCCATCATCGCGTCCGCATCGGCCTTCTCGGAAACACCCTTGGCGGATTCGAACGCGGTGCGGGCCCTTGCAACCGAAAGGAACAGCGTCTTTTCCTGCTTTGCAACCGCCTTGACTACCGAGACGAGGTTCGGGATTAGGTCGTACCTGCGCTTGAGCTGGACGTCAATCTGCGCCCACGTGTTGTCCATCTTGTTGCGCATGCGCACGAACGAGTTGTAGTAGTGCGCAAGAATGGCGATGGCAAGCACTGCAAGTACCAGAAGGATTGTGAAGACGTCCATTGTTTTCTACCCCGAAAAATTTTGTTGCCGGATGCTCAAAAGCATATTGTTTGCAGAGGCAAAAAGGAGTAAAGAAAGGCGGGTTTTGCACAACGCCTGCCCGCGCAAGGCTGCTGCTATTTTGGCCGCAAAGCGCGGATTCTCTTCCTGGTCTTGTCGTCAAGCTTCTCCATAGCATACGACAAGCTAATCGCCGGCATGTCGGCGTGCTTTTCAAGGAAACTGATGAGTCGCTTCTCGTCGAACTTCCCGGCCTGCCTCAGCGCCCAGCCGTTTGCCTTGCGCACCAGGTCGTCGGAATCGTAAAGCATCGCCGAGACGTTTGAATAAACCAAGTCGATGAACAGCCCGCGACGCACTTGGACAACAAGACACACCACCGAAGCGCGCTTTACCCAGCGGTTCCTTGATTTCGCCCACGTGCGGAGCTTTTGCGCCTGCTTGGGATAGCGTTCGTAGAGCTTTCCCATAATCGAGCAGAGGCCGTCGCAGCACGCCCAGTTGTCCACGTAAGAAGGGATGATTGACTCAAAGAACGCCAAGTCATTTTCCCCGAAATTCTTCTGCATCCTCGCAAGCAGTATGTTCGCGCAGAACTGCTCCTCAAGGATTCCCGTAGAGTAGAGCTCCTTTGCAGCTGCCTTGGTGCCTTCCGGGGTTATGGGCATTCCAGCGGCCTTTGCCTTCACTACTGCATCCGCAACTGCCCGCGTGCAACCCGGTATGGGAACGCCAAGCGGCCTCACCGGCTCGGTGAAGAAGCGGCGGTTCTTTTCCGCAAATTTCGGGTCTGCTACCTTCCGCAGGTATGCTCGGACATTTTTTGCGACTTCGGATGCCATTATTGCTCAATCTCCCAAAAAAACAACCGTTGGAAAGTATTTAATGCTTTGAACAGCCCAAAAGATAGACCGGAGAAAGCTTTCTGCCGGCGGACTTTTTTATCATCCACCAGAGGTGCAACTTTTCAATGCCATCCGCAACCGTGAAGTTCAAGGACATGACCAAGTACGAAGTCGCAAGGGTAGTCGGCGCGCGCGCCCTGCAGCTTGCGATGGGAGCGCCCTGCCTTGTCAAGAACAACCTCAACACCATCAACTCGCTCGTGCTTGCAAAGCTCGAGTTTGAGAAGAACGCAATCCCGCTCTCAGTGCTCCGATAAGGACGCCGCGTGCAAATTAACAAGAAACTGATTCTTGGTGGCAAAACGCTTTTTGCCGCCCAACTTTTAATTTTCCTCAAAAATAGGCGTCAGCAGGAGCCGGCTCTCGCCTATTGAGAGCCGCAGCGACCCAGTGACCTTGCACGCTGCCGAGGGCAGGGCGCTTTGGAGCTGCACCCCGCTTTTCACGGACGGGTCGGGAACTATGTTCTCAAAGCCGAACACGAGCGGGATTGCAAAGACTTCGTCTATGCCGCCTGCCGAGCGCGAACGCATCAGAAGCAGCGCGACGTCGTATTGCGTTGGCAGCGAGTTGATGTCGATTGCGTAGAAGGACACGGACTGCGTCAGGGGCTTTTTCACAAGCGAGATTGCGCGTTCAGCTGCCCGCTCGTCGGAAAAGAACCTGTAGAGCCTCCCGCCGTCTGCCGATGCCGGGTGCTTCTGCAAAAACGCGTGCATCAGCGCGGATATCATGACGGAAAGCGAGTGCGAGTAGGAGTGGGGCGAGAACGTCACGCCGGAGGGCGTCGCCTTCTGCGCGCGCTTCCACAGCCTGTGCGAGGTCGCCTTAGCGTGCCGGCCCAGGATTGCCATGTCCGCCTTTGCAGGCCAGAGGATCACGCGCTCGGACGGCACTTCGTCTTTCGGGCCTTGGAAGGAGACCTTGAATGCGAACAGCTTTCTTGGCATAACGTCTTTTCACTCGTAACGCAGCGCGTCAACGGGCCGCAGGTGCGAAGCCTGCCGCGCGGGCACCATCCCCGATAGTGCGCCTATGATGAACGAGAACGCAAGTGCGCCTATTATCAGTTCCGGCGGGAAGTACAGCTTCAGCAGGTCGGTGCCAAGCACCTGGTTCGCTATGACCTCCGCGGCCTTGCCCATGACGTAGCCAAGGATTACGCCGATTACGCCGCCCACGAGGCCAAGCAGCCCGGACTCTATCAAAAACAGCACCATTATTTCGGAGTTCTTCGCGCCGACTGCCTTCATTATGCCTATTTCCTTTGTGCGCTCAAGGACCGCGGTGTACATCGTGTTCATGATTCCTACAGCGCCGACGAGCAGCGAGATTGCCGCTATGCCTATGATTATCGCCTGCACCACGCCGAAAATCGTGTTGAAGCTCTCAAGCAGCTGCTCGGAGGTGCTGACCTGGAAGTCCTGGGTCTTTGACGTCACCCCCCGCGACTGGCGCAGCGCCTTCTCGACGTCGTCCCGCAGGTCTCCGGGCACTACGCCGGAGGACAGCTTGAGCACGAAACGGCTGTATCCGGTCGAGCCCATGACCTCCTTTGCCGCGTCGCCGGGAATTATGAGCGCGCCATCCACCAGCGGGTCGCCCACCTTCTTGAGTATTCCCACCACCCGGAACTCCGTGTTGTTTATCACCACTATGTCGTTGAGCTTGAGCTCGTGGCCGAAGATGTTCTCGGTTGCAAGCCGGGCTCCGATGAGGGCCTTGTACCTGTCGTTGGAATTGAGGTCCCGGCCCCGCTCTATCTCCATGCCCATGAACTCCTCTACGGGCCCCGTCTCGTCGCTGGCCGTCGATATGCCGCTTACCATCGCAAAGGTCTTCTTGTCGCCGTGCTGTGCCTGCATCGACTGCGTCATCACGTATCCTGCCTTCGCGACCCCGTTGACCCGCTTTACCGCCGCAAAGTCGCGGTCGGTGAGCTTGCTTGACGCGTACATTGACGATATCGCGCTGCCCCCCGGAGTGACCGAGAGCTTGTCCACGCCGATTTTCTGGAACTCGCCGTTGATTGAGTCTGAAAGCCCCTGGCCGAGCGCAATCAGCGCAACAACTGACGCGACGCCGATGAAGATGCCGAGCATCGTCAAGAAGGAGCGGAGCTTGCGGTGCGAGATGCTGTCAAGGGCGAGCGAAAAGAGCGACAGGAAACTGTCAAGGCCGGGCACAGCATAACACCAATCAAATCAACGGGATGGAAATGAAAGAAAAAAAGGAAGAGGAAAGGAAAAGGGAAAAGCGCCTTCGGACGCGTTCGCCCAAATCACTTCTTTGCCTTCTGCCTTCCGAAGTACTCCGAGACGAACCCGGACACCGGCGGGAGCGCGTACTTGTAGAGAAGGTACAAAACGACAAGCAGGAGTATTATGTACAGCAGCGTGTTGTCCGGAATCTTCTCAAGCCCGTACTGTATGGCCTCCACCTGCGAAAACAGCGGCAGGGACGCGGCTGCGGCCGACGCGAACTCTGCGTTCGAGGTGTCCGAGTAGTAGAGCTTCGCGTTCAATGCAAGCGGGCCGGTCGCGTTCTCCGACACGTGGATGCTGAACTCGGCGGTCTCGAAGTCGTCGGCATTGATGGAGCCGATGAACTGCGAGGGCGCGGTCAGTATCACGTAGTCCTTGGAAGGCTGCATCTCGATGCGCAGGGTCTTGACGTTGACAAGCCCGCGGTTCATCACGCGGAAGATAACCTTCCCGGTTGAGCCTGCGCGAGTCACCTCGGTGCTTTCGGCGGCAATCTCCAGGTTGGGCTCGCTGCCCACCACGAGGCCCGACGACTGGTTGATGGAATACGAGCGGCCGAGCTTGTCAGAATAGGTGACTGTTATCGGCAGCTTGTACACCCCCGACGACGCGGACGGGTACGCCATCAGCTCGAACGAGAAGTTGGCCGACTGGTAGGGCGCGACCTCCGAGACGAGCTTTTCATTGGTCCCGCCCACCACAGCGAACGGGAAGGCGTCGGAGCCGACACCCAGGCTTATCTTGAAGTCGCGGAGGTAGTTGGGCGATGCGCTGTTCACGAAGACGTTGAGAGTGGCCTTCTGCCCGGGCCTAATAGTTTCCGGGTCTGACACTACTGACACGATGTTCACGGTCGAGGCCTTCGCCTTCACGCTTACCTTCAGCTGGATGGTGTTGGACTGGCCGGTGTCCAGGTTCTTGCACGTGAAGTCGAGGTAGTTCGTGCCCTCCACTGCGGTGTCTGCGACGTGCACCCGGAAGTTCAAAAGCGCCTCCTTGGCCTCGGCCATGCGGGTGAACGTGCGGTAGTTCTCCTCGCCCGCATCCATCGAGAAGGGGTATTTCGGGTCAAGGCCACAGGTCACCGAGAGCGTGTCCTTGCCCGCGTTCTTTACCGACGCGAAGAAGTCGAAGTACGTGCCCGGCTCTACCGGGAACGGGGTGTAATACGACTCGTTGCGCAGCTCAATCTGGCCTGCGGACTGGCTGCCGTCCAGCGCAAGTGCTGCCGGTGAAAAAAGCACCACTGCAATCAATGCAAAAAACAACATTCTCGGTTCGTTCCTGTTCATAAAAGACACCTCGTTTGAAACATCCAAAAGCCAAACCTACCCAAAAACCCATAATCAAGACTTACTTTTTAACCTGCACCGACGCCTCGTCGGAAAGCACGCGGCCGTCGCTGATGCGGATTATGCGGCGTGCGTTGCGTGCCACGTTCTCGTCGTGCGTGACAAGCACTATGGTCTTTCCCTCCTCGTTGAGGCTGCGGAAAAGCGCAAGTATCTCCTTGCCCGTGACCGAGTCGAGGTTGCCCGTTGGCTCGTCCGCAAGTATCATCTGCGGCTTGACCGCAAGCGCGCGTGCGACCGCCACGCGCTGCTGCTGGCCGCCCGAAAGCTGGTTGGGGTGGTTGTTGACGCGGTCGGACATCCCCACCGACGCCAGTATCTTCATCGCCCTGGACTTGCGCTCCTCTGCCGGGATGCCGTGGAATATGAGGGGAAGGGCGACGTTCTCCCAGGCGGTCAGCGAGTTTATGAGGTTGAACTTCTGGAACACGAACCCCACGAGGCTGCCGCGGATGCGCGCAAGGTGGTTGTCGGAAAGCTTGGTTATGTCGTGGCCGTCAAGGAGGACCTTGCCCCTGGTGGGCACGTCGAGGCAGCCGACTAGGTTCATGAGCGTGGACTTGCCGCTTCCCGACGGCCCCATTATGGCGACGAACTCGCCCTCGCGCACGGTGATGTTGATGTCCTTGAGTATGGGCACCTCAAGTGACTCCATGAAGTAGGACTTGTAGACGCCCGCAAGCTCGATTACCGGCTTGCCGTTGAGTTTCACCCTCGTTGGCGTTGGTTTGGCCTGCGTCGTCATAAGGACCACTGCGCGTTTGTCGTGTTAAAAAAGAACCTTTCGCCTATAACCATATCATGGATGGCTAAGGCTTTGCATTTTCCCATTTAGGACGCAAACCTTGCTTAAAATACAGTCGCAATATCGCGGTGGCTTTTAATGGCACGGCAAGCACCCCAGAAGATGTCAAACCTAGACTACCACTACGCAGTGCTCGAGCTGGCCGGGGCGGTCGGCGGAAGGCTGGAACAAATATACGAAATCGAGGACGACGTATTCCGGCTCCGGCTCTCAAGCAAGGGCGAAAAGGCCGACCTTGTAGCCACGCTCGGCACCCGGCTCTCCGCATCCAAGAGGATTCCCGAGTCGCCGATGCAGCCGACTTCGTTTGCCTCGCTGCTTCGCAAGAAGCTTTCAAACGCGGTGATTGAGGAAATCTCGCAGGTTAGCCTCGACCGGCTGGTTGTTATGCGGCTGCAAAAGGACGAGACGCACCTGCTTTACTTCGAGATGTTCGCGAAGGGAAACCTGGTGCTGTGCGACGAGCAGGGAAAGATAATCGCAACGTACCACGAGCAGAAGGAGGCGAAGCGCGTGGTGGCGCGGGGCGGGCAATACCCGATTCCGCAGGCCGCCGCAAGCCCGTTTGACGCGCAAGCCGTTGAAAAGGTCCTCGAGGCTGCTGCAGGCAGGAAGCTTGAGGGGGCTGAAGCGAAGGACGCCTCCAAAAAAATCGCCCTCGCACCGGCCTACTTTGACGACTTTTCAAACAGCTCCGACCTGACCGACGCCAAGAAGGCCTCCAAGGCGATGGCAAAATACGTCTCGGAACCGCAGTTCACGGCGTACTACGACGCGGAAGGCGGGGCGCTCGGGTTTTCCGCAGTCAAGCTCTTCGACCCGGCCAAATACCTGAAGGCCGAGCCTGCAAGCACCAAGATTTTCGACAGGTTCTCGGACGCCATTGACGAGTATTACTCCAAGGCCGCAATCTCCGGGCCTGCAAGGAAGGCCAGGAACGCCAAGCTCGAGAAGCTCCTCAAGCAGAAGGAAATCCAGGAAAAGTCCATTTCCGAAGCCCTGACTGCCGCCGACGGGCTGCAGGCTTTTGGCGATGCCATCTACCTTGCTTTCGACAAGGTGGAAGATGCCATTGAGAAGGCGAAGATTGAGCGGAAAAACAAGATAGAAATCGAAGTTTAGCTGATTTTAGAAAAAGAATGAAAAAATAGAAATGGGCCGTGGTGGCCTTTGGCCGGAAAATCAACCAGACCTACTGGCCTTCCTCTTCCTTGCCCTTCTGCTCGCCAACCGGGATTTCGACAAAGCGCACCCCGTTGTCAGAAGTCGTGTAGATTACCCGCACCACCCCGGAGACCATCTGGGCGTCGTTGAGCTTGTCCATGAACGCGAGCGTGGTGTCTTCCTTGACCCCTACCGCGCCCTCAAAGACCGCGTCAACTGGAGTGAAGCCGGCTTTCTTCAAAGCGTCTATTACCGTGAGAACCTCGTCCTTTACCTTCATTTTTACACACCTGCAACGTAAGACAGCTTAATCACTGCCGGCCGGTATTTAAAACCGACTTTACCTCGCAAAACCCGGCTTGGAAACTCCCAACGGGTTTAAAAACATTAGACGCATATCCAAATTATACAAAGGCTCCCCAATGCTTTTTCGAAGGTGAAAACATGGTCAAATTCGCGATTGCAAAACAGCTCGCTGGAAAGAGAATCATCACAACTGACGGAGAGGAACTCGGAAGGGTACTCGACCTCTACATCAACGAGCTTTCAGGAAAGATAGAGAGCGTGCTCATCGAGCCCAACCCCGACTCTACCCTTGCGCAGAAGCTTGGCGAGAAGGGAGTCGAGGCGATGCTGCCCTATTCGTCCGTGCTTGACGTCAAGGACGTCATGGTAGTGGACAGGCGCGCACTCTCTTTCTAAATCCCTTTTTCTTTTCCAATTCTTTTTCCACTATTTTTGAAGCCCTAGTTCGGGCCATAGTGACTAAATATTTTGCCGGATGAAAGTAGGCTATCATGGCTATTGCACTCCAACCCGAAAACACCGCGCTTTCAAGAGAACAGCTGCGCCGCCTCGAAAAAGCAGGTTATGAACTCGTCGGAAAGCGCAGGCATTCCGCAGTGAAGGTCTGCCACTGGTGCAAGAAGGCCGTACTCAACGGCGGCTCGTGCTACAAGAACAAGTTCTACGGGATTTCAAGCGAACAGTGCGTCCAGTTCACTCCGGCATTGCCGTTCTGCACCCAGAAGTGCGTCTTCTGCTGGCGCGACCCGGCAAGCTACTCTGCTGAATGGATGGGCGGGGTGGATGATGCAAAAGAAGTTGCCGAGGGCGCAATCAAGGCCCAGCTGCACAACCTCAACGGGTTTCCCGGAAACACGAACGTGGACATGGCTGCCTGGAAGCGCAGCCAACAGCCGAAGCACGTCGCAATCTCGCTTGCAGGCGAACCCTGCCTGTACCCGCAGCTTCCGGAACTGATCAAGGAATTCCACAGTATGGGCCTGACCACGTTCCTCGTTTCCAACGGCACGCGGCCGGAAATGTTCGAGCGGCTTGCGGGTGAGACGGCGCTTCCGACCCAGCTTTACCTTTCCCTTGCCGCTTACGACCAGTTCTCGCACGAAAAAATCCTCTTGCCGCAGGAGCCGGGAACGTGGAAAAAATACGAGGAATCGCTGGAGCTTATGGCAAGCCTGAAGAAAAAGACGCGGACGGTCCTGCGCATGACGCTTATGAAGAACCTGAACATGAGCGACGCGGCCATCGACGGCTTTTCAAAACTAATCGAGATGGCCGATGCGGACTACGTCGAGGCAAAGAGCTACATGCACGTCGGCGCGTCCTACATGATTCTGGAAAAGGACGAGATGCCCGCGCAGCAGCAAATCGGCGATTTCTCGCAGAAGCTTGCGCAAAAGACCGGCTACATTGTCACCGACGAACACGGCCCGAGCGCGGTGACGCTGCTTTGCAGGGACGAGAGGGCGCGGAAGGAAAGGATGCTCAAGTCCGACTGAGCTGGTCGGGCAAGGAAAGACAAGTTAGGCACTACAAGAAAGCCGCACGCAGAACTCCCCACCCCAACCCGCGGTTCCCAACGAAAAGCTTTATTTCCACCAAGGCAGTCACCTCCTTGATAGCAAATGATTCGCGCACTCGTATACTCCAAGGGAAAGGTTGCCGAAGAATTCGAAATGCCCGCGATAGCCAAGGCAATCTCGTCCAAGGCCAACACGGTCTGGGTCGACATAGACTCGCCCAAGAAGGAGGACCTGGACGAGCTGGTCTCCATAATGAAGCTTCACGAGCTTTCAATCGACGACGCGCGCAAGACCAACCAGCGCACGAAAATCGACGTCTACCCCAACTACGCGTACGTTGTGATGCGCTCTTTCAAGACAATCGTGGACGACGGCCGTTTCCAGCTCAGCGACGAGGAAGTCGACCTGATGGCCGGCAAGACCACGCAGCTGAACTTCTTCCTGTCAGAAAACTGCCTGCTCACGCACAGCTTCGAGAACGCCACCACCCAGGAGGAGGTCTACGACAAGGCCAAGAAGAACCCATACCTGATGTCGCTTGGCGCGGACTACCTCTTGTACGCGGTGATGGACGCCACAGTCGACGACTACTTCCCGCTTTTCAACGCAATCACCGAAAAGCTCGACGACCTCGAGGACGCGGTGCTTGACAAGCCCACCAAGGCCACGCTCACCGAGGCGTTGCGGCTGAAAAAGCTGCTCTTTGCGTTCAAGAAGGAGGTGCAGCCCCTTCGCGACGTGACCAGCTCTCTTTCGCGGCGAGAAATCCGCTTCGTATCCGACTCCAACGCGCCGTACTTCCGCGACGTGTACGACCACATCGTGCGGCTCATGGACAACATCGAGATGAACCGCGACCTGGTAAGCAACATAATGGAGGCATACCTCTCGTCGGTGTCGAACACGCTCAACAAGTCGATGAAGCGCGTCGCGGCAATCTCCACCATCCTGATGCCGCCGACCCTTCTTGGGAGCATCTTCGGGATGAACTTCAAGGTAATCCCAGAATCAGAGTGGGAATACGGGTTCTACCTGGTCATTGCGATTATGTTCGTGATGCTGGTGGGCACCTACTGGTACTTCAAGAAGGAAGACTGGCTCTGAACTGCCCCCGTTTCCACTGTTCCGCACCCATTAAAAACCATTATTTGCACTAAAATACTCCGCTAGTTCTCCGCGATTTTGCGGATTCTGGCTTTATGACCTGGCGACGGCCGAAAGCTGCCCGGGGAAAGCGATAGAACGTCTTTCAATGAAAGCGAAATTGAGAAAGGTGAATCTGAAACATGGCAAAGTCTTATGTAAAGTA
>JBAYMJ010000004.1:0-64718 GCA_041663565.1 Candidatus Micrarchaeia archaeon
AAGTTGTACGCAAGCACGAGCGAGTCGTTGTAGAACGTGTAATTAGCGCTATTCCAGTTGAGGATGACGCTTGACGGCTGGACTGTGTTCTGGATGCTAGCGTTAATCGTGATGTTGTTTATGTAAACCGTCGCCGCGTTTGCGGGAGTCGGCGGCGCGAAGAGTATCCCGTTGAACGAGGCGTTCCGCAGCTCGCTGAACACGCCGGCACTCGTTGCGTTGGCCGCCCACAGGTAATAGCTGTACGCGGTGCTGTTCAGCTCCGGCTGCACCGAAGAGAAGAGCCACTTGCCCGAAGAGTACTTGGCCAAGTTCGAATAATACTGCTGCTGGACCTCCGAAGCGGAAAGAGAGCGGTTCCAAATCCTGACCTCGTCGATTGAACCGCTAAACAGGCCGCTTGGGGCGCTTATGTAGCTGCAGCAGCCCCAGGAGCTGCCGATGTGCAGGGGCTTTGCCGCGTTTGGTATCGTGGTTATGGAGGAAGACGTGTTGGTGGCGGCAAGCGCGCCGTTTACGTATATGCTGGCGTTGCCCGAGTTGAACGTTACAATCACGTGGGACCACTGGCCGATTGGAAGCGGCGGGTTCGCGCTGACGGAATGATAGCTGGCCTGTGAAAGGCCTGTTCCGCTGTAAACCGCGAAAAACAGGCTCTGCCCGCCGTAGAGGAACCACGAATTCCCGTCGTTGCCGCACCCGTCCGGGCAGCCTATGTGCTTGTCTATTATGCCGCCCCCGGACGCGGACGCGGGCTTGACCCAAGCCTGCACCGTGAGCGCGGGAGTTCCGTCGAGGCCACCCGAATCAGGAACCTCGAGGTAATCCTTCGCCCCGTCAAACCTCATCGCGCTGCCCCACTTGCCGTCAGGAGTCCAGTCGGCGTGCCTCGCCCTGCCCTCGCTGTACAGGCTGGACACTTCATAAGCCGAAAGGCCGCGCGAATAAAGCGCGACCTCGTCTATGGTGCCGTTGAAGAAGTGGCCCGTCGGGTTGTAAGCGCCTATGTACTTGGACCGGTTGTAGTACGGGAAAAGCATCGGGTACCCGGCGTACTGCCTTGCGAAGAACACGCCGTTGCGGTAAACGTCAACAGTGCCCGCGGGGTAGTCGGCCACGACAACTATGTGGACGAGCGTGTTGTCAAGCCCCGTGAAGTAGCCCGGAAAGTAAAGCCCGTAATAATACGTGCCGTTGCCGTACTGGAAGCACAGGTGGTCGCCGGCCGCGTTGCGGTAGACGAACAGGTAACCCCCGACGCCCTGCGCGTCGTCGCTGAGAAGCGTCTGGTAGCTCGCCGACAGGCTGCTGTTTACCCACATCGACATCGTGAGCGTCGAGTTGCCCGGGCTGCTTATGGCAAACGGGCCCGTTGCAAGGTAGTCGTTCAGCCCGTCGAAGCGCAGGCCGTAGCCGGACTTTCCTGCAACCGAGTCCGCGTGCCTGGCCCTGCCTGAATTGTACCGGGAGAGGACTTCGGAAGCGGAAAGGGATTTGTTGTATATTCCGACTTCATCGATTGTACCGTTGAAATAGGTGTTCCGGTTGTATTGGCCGCCAACACGCAAAGTTGTTGAGACGATGATGTTTGCAGTCGCTGATGTTTCGTTTGCCAGTAGTCCGTTAACATAGATGCGAACCTTCGAGTGGTCGTAAGTCCCGGCAATGTGATACCACGTGTTTTCCGTTGGCGTAATGCTGAACTTTGCGCTACCCGCACCATAAAAGAGGGCAGTCATCGTGTTGTCTGAAAAGTACTCAAGCAAAAATCCCTTGTCGCCGTCGTCTCCGCCGTACGCCACAACGATTTGGCTGCTGTTTGGAACCTTGTTCCATTTTACCCACGCGCAGACTGAAACGTTATTCTGCCCGTATGGGATTGCGCCTGAACGTAAGTCCAAGTCAACGTAATCATTGACACCGTCGAACAATATGCCGGCGCCGCTCTTTCCTGCCACCCAATCGGCGTGCTTGGCCTGGCCGGCATTGTACTGCGCAAGGACTTCGGAAGCCGAAAGCGAACGGCTTGCAACCATTACCTCGTCAATCGAACCGTTGAAATACATCCACTTGCCCCACGACGGCGAGTATTCCGCGCCGATGTAGAGGTTGAGCGCGTTCGTCGGCAGCGGGATAGGAAGCGTGCCGTTGGAGGCCTGGATGCCGTCAACGTAACCCACCACCGAAAGGCCATCTATTGTCATAGTGTAGTGATGCCAGCCGGACTGGGTGAAAAACAGGGGGTTGTAGGCGCCATTGTATGACGTATAAAGTATCACGCTGCTGCCACTACCCGCAGTTGCAATGGACCATTGCCCGTTGTCTATCCCATACTTGCTTATTATCCCGTTGCCCCACGACTCTGCCTGCACGCCGGGATTCATCCACCACGAGACGGACATCTTGCTCGAGAGATTGATGGATGAAGAGGCTGCGACCACCGCATAGTCATTGACACCATCAAACGAGACACCCAGGCCAGCTTTTCCGGTCGTCCAGTTGCAGTTGGTGACTCCTGACCCGCCGTTCATGTTGTAGCACGTGGCGTTATTTGCGTATACGCCCTTGTCGTAAGCCGTGTTGCCCGCATTCTCATCCATATGAAGAAGCAATGCGGTATTCCCATAGAGCTTTCCATTATTGAGGTTGGTGCTTCCATCGGCAATTGAAGTCGGATCTGCCTCTTCCATGTGCAGGAGGAGCGCAGTATTCCCATAGAACCTTCCGTTGTTGTGGTTGACGCTCTCGTCCGTGATGTTCGCCGAATCATCGTCCTCCATGCGCAAAAGAAGCGCGGTGTTCCCGTAGATTGTTCCGTTGTTGCCGTAGCGCGAGACGTCAACTACCTTGGCTGCGGTGTCACCGATTGCTGCCATGTCGTCGAAGTTGTACGCAAGCACAAGCGAGTCGTTGTACATCGTGTAGTTCGCGCCGTTCCAGTTGAACACCACCTGCGAAGGCACTGTCGTGTTCTGGACGCTCGCAGTTATCGTTATGTTGTTTATGAACACCGTGGGAGCGTTCAGCGGGGTCTGGGGGAGGAACAATATGCCGTTGAACGTGACGCTGCGCGAATCGCTCGACACGTTCGACCAGTTGGAGCCGGAAAGCGACGAGGCGAAAAGCCTGTAACCGTAAGCCCCGCTGTCCACGCCCTGCCGCACCGAAGTGAACAGCCACCGGTCAGGAGCGTACTTTGCGAGGTTGGAATAATACTGCTGCTGTATCTCGGCTGCGGAAAGCGAACGGTTCCACACGCGCACCTCGTCTATGGAGCCGTTGAAATGGCGGTTGTAAGCGGTCCCGTCGTACCAGCCGACCATCGTGTGCTCTGGTATCAACACCTTCGAAGCCGCGGGACTGGAATCGCTACCCACCAACGAGCCATCCACGTACACGTTGGCGATGATACCGTTGCCTGTCGCGGCTATGTGGTGCCATCCCGGCGCATATGCATTGTTCACCTGTATCAGAGTGCCCCAGGTGGACCCGTCGGCAGACTCCACGAAGCCCTGCAAGCTGTTGCTGAAAAAGAGACTGTACGGACCGTAACCGTTGCTCAACTTTATCTTAGAAAGCACGTCAGCATTGCCCGAACCAGCATAATTGACCCACGCGGAGACTGTGATGGGCCCGGTGACGTTCAGGCCGGCCGAATCGCCACTGTCAACATAATCATCAACTCCGTCAAACCTCAAAGCCGAGCCCCACTTGCCGCTCGGGCCCCAGTCCGCATGCTTTGCTTTCCCGGCGTTGTAGTGCGCAGCGACTTCGGAGACGGTTAGCGCCTTGGAATAGACTCCAATCTCGTCAAGCGAGCCGTTCAGGTTGTACGCCGCATAGTTCAGCTTGCCTATCAGCATGCTGTTGGACTCCGACAGGTTGGTGATGTTGCCTGATGAACTCTTATTGGTGCCGACTGGGACGCCGTTGACGTAAAGTTGTGCCCTGTGGCTTGCGAAGGAATAGGCTGCGGCTACGTGCGTCCACTGGTCAAGCGGGATTATGTCGCCTGTGCTTGCCGGCCAATAGTCCTCATAATTCGTGCCGTCGCCAAGAATAAGTGATGGAACGTACGGGTGGCTGGAACCGCTGCCGGATATCACAAACGCATATCCGCTAGCCTTGTCCGCCCCTGCGACATTGGTTTTCTTCGCCAGTATTCCAGGGTTGACCGCGGGGTTGTCGTTGCGCTTGACCCACGCCTCCAGCGTGAAGTCGTTGGTGGACAGGGTGAGACTGTTGCTGTTGGGTATGACCACGTAATCGTCGTTGCCATCAAAGGAAATACCTGTGCCGGTTTTTCCGGCAACCCAGCTACAGTTGGTAGTTCCGGAGCCGCCGCCCATGTTGTAGCAGGTTCCGTTGTTGCGCCAGACGCTTTCGTCGTAAGTCGTGTTGCCTGCGTTCTCGTCCATGCGCAAAAGCAGCGCGGTGTTCCCGTAAATCGTGCCGTTGTTGCCGTAGCGCGATACGTCAACTACCTTGGATGCCGAGTCGCCGATTGCCGATTGGTCGTCAAAGTTGTACGCAAGCACAAGCGAGTCGTTGTACATCGTGTAGTTGGAAGAGTTCCAGTTGAAGATGATGGCCGAAGGCTGCGAAACGTTCTGGATGCTCGCATTGATGGTTATGTTGTTGATGTAGACGGTCGAGGCGTTCGCCGGGGTCGGCGAGAGGAACCGGATTGCATTGAACGTGACGGACCGCAATTCGCTGGACGAGGTGTTCCCGACGGGATCGCGCGTCCACAGGAAATAATTGTAGGCCCCGCTGTCGACGTCCTGAGGTGAATAAGTAAAGAGCCACCTGCCGGGCGCGTACTTTGCGAGGTTGGAATAATACTGCTGCTTGATTTCATCTGCCGAGAGCGAACGGTTCCAAATCCGAACCTCGTCGATTGAGCCGGTGAGTACTAGCGAACCGGTGAAATACGCGCCGACAGAAGCCTTGTCAATCCCCGAAAGCCCGCCCCATTGCCCGTCGTTGCTTGCCTGGCCTACGGACAGCGGCTTGCTTGCCCCATCGAGATACAAGGTAGTGTAAGTGCCGTTGTACGTGGCTGCTATCTGGTGCCAGTTGCCATCGAAGACCTCCGACCGCGAGGAAGTAACGTAGCCAAGCCGAGGCCCGGAGGACTGCCTGCCGAGCATGATAAGCTCTCCGCTCAGTGTGCTGGTGCAGCCGTCGCCTATGCATATGTCCTGGTGCTGTGTAACATCCCCGGAATTGCCTATGCCGAAAAGGGTCGCGGTGGTTTCGGACGCGGACTTGACCCACAGCGAGACCGTTGCAGGCGCTGCGAAATTCAATGCCGAAGCGTTGGAAACAAGCACGCGGCCATATGCGCCGTCAAGCCTCAACGCCGAATTCCATTTTCCGTTCGGGTCCCAGTTTGCGTGCTTTGCCTTCCCGGCATTGAACTGGTTGAGGATTTCAGCCGCGGAAAGCGAGCGGTTGACAACCATGGCCTCATCAATGGAGCCGTTGAAGTAAGCCCCGTAATTCCAACCCGCACCCAAAGAAACGCGAACATAAGTCGGCGCAGTGCCGCCAGACGAGCCCAGATAGGCTCCGTCAACGTAGAACTTGTAAGTGGTGCCTTCGCGCGTTCCCATCAAGTGGTGCCACTGGCCGTCGTTTTGCGGCGCGGTGCCCAATACATTGCCTGTCGGCCCCCCGCTGTTATCGGTAATGAACGTGCCGTTGGTGTACAAGCAAATCTGGAATCCCGCCCCGCTCGCCTGCGCCAAGTCCATTATCCTCTGCTGATAGGCCTGCGCCGCGGAGGCTTTCACCCATGCACCGAAAGAGAAGTCGCCAGTTATATTCGCGGAAAACGTGTTTGACAGCACATA
Organism: Candidatus Micrarchaeia archaeon; assembly: GCA_041663565.1. Lineage (GTDB taxonomy): Archaea > Micrarchaeota > Micrarchaeia > Norongarragalinales > CAINOH01 > CAINOH01. The sequence goes on from JBAYMJ010000004.1 coordinate 5,859, forward strand.
GTCGTTGACTCCGTCAAAACTGATTCCGCTACCGCTCTTTCCCGCAACCCAATTGCAGTTGGTGACTCCCGAACCTCCGCTCATGTTGTAGCACGTGCCGTTGTTCCTGTAAGCGCTCTCGTCATAAGTGGTGTTTCCGGAGTTCTCGTCCATGTGCAAAAGCAGCGCGGTGTTCCCGTAAATCGTGCCGTTGTTCCCATACTTGCTCGTGTCCACCACTTTCCCCACGGTGTCCCCAATCGCGGAAGCGTCGTCGAAGTTGTACGCAAGCACAAGCGAGTCGTCATAAAGCGTGTAGTTCGTGCCGTTCCACGAGAACGTCGCGTTCGAAAACGTCTGGCTCGCGACGGTCGTGTTGTCGATGGTCGCGTTGAACATGGCGTTGGCCGAAAACACTGTCGAGCCACTGTCCGGGGTCGGCGGGGCGAACTGTATGAGGCTCGGGTAGTTTGTCGCATTCGGCGTAGGTGAAGGCGACGGGCTGGCGGTGGGCTGTGAGGACAGCACGTAGACGGACGCGGGAATCTCGATGCTCTGGTTGCCGAGCTCGCCCTGCACGGTCACGTTGACTATCCCCGAATAAATGCCGTACGCGGAGTCACCGACAGTAAAATTTACAAAAAAAGGGACGCTTGAGTGGGCGGAAAGCGCAAAGCTCGAGCTCGGGCAGGAGATTGTCACGTCGCTCGCGGTCCAGTTGCACTGCACGGTCACGTTCGAGCTGGTGCTTGAAAGGCTGGACAGGGTTATGGGTTCATTATGGGTTTCACTGAGAAAAAGCGTGGTGTCAATCGCGCTCACGTTTGCGTAGGCGAGCCACCTGCCGATGGACACGGTCGCGCCGTCGTTCTCGACCAAAAACTCGTACGTGCCCGGCCTGCCTGGGAGCGAGCCGGTCACCTGGAACGGGAACGTCTCTATGTAGTCGGACCGCCCGGCGTGAACCTTGATGTAGTAGGGGTAGACCCCGGACAGGGACGCGTTGTAGGAGCGCGGCAGCGTGACCAGGGACGTTTTCCGCGCGCCGATGCCCTGGGCGTAGACTTCGCGGGCCGCGTTGCCTATGTCGGTAGCGGCGAGGGACGCCTGCAGCTCGGCCTTGCGGGTTGACAGGGCGCTGCCCTGCTCGTTGGAAAGTGTGACTGTCACAAGGAGGACGAGCAGGGCGATGCCCAGTATCATCATAAACTCCAAAGTAGTCTGGCCGCGACGCATATTTTCCCCGAACAGTGAACGGAATTAGTGCTTTTTAATGCGCCTTTTAGCTCGTAAAAACGGGAAAAATTCGCTGGAGCGGCTGGCTTTCCGCTACTTGCACGCATCCGCAGTCGGGTGGTCGGCACAGACTATTTCATTCAACTGCCCTATCTGCAACTTCTGCTTTGCATTGTCGGACTTCATCTGTTCTATCTGCGCCTGCTGCGCCGCCTTGTCCGCCTTGAGCGCGTCGATTTCCTCCTGCTGTTCCTGCATCGCGCTGACAATCACGGGCGCGATGCGCTCGTAGGATATCCCCTTGTAGCCCTTGTCGTCGGTAGTCACCAATTCAGGAATGATTTTCTCAACGTCCTGCGCGATGAAACCGACTTGAGTTCCATCGGTGAAGCCCATGTTCGGGTACTCACTCGTCCGCCACTCGAAATTCACAGGCTTGAGCGCCATTACCTTGTCGAGCGATGCCGAAGGCAGGAGCGAAGTCACGTTCTTCTTCCAGCGCGCATCAGAACCCGACCACGAACCCGAGGTGACCCAAGCGGTGCCTGCGACGGTCAGAGTATAGCTGGGGGTTGTTGTGCCGATGCCGACGTTGCCGCTCTTCAGGGTCATCGTATCCAAATAATTCTGCGAACCCAAACGCAACTCCCAAAGGGTGCTGACAAACTGCGAGGTTATTCTTCCAAGTTCATAAGAGCCTTGGTTGAAGCTGATTTTTGTCCCGGTCCCACTGCCTTCGCTGTTGGGATTGTCCAACCTCAATAACTCTACTACCGCGCCGCTTGACGTCTTGGCCAGGTGCAGCGGCGCGCCAGGGCTGGCGGTGCCTATGCCCACGCTGCCATTTAGGATTGACGAGCCATCCACGCGCAATGTTGCCGCAGGCACCTGGTAGCGTATGATCACGATTCCCGAACCGCCTGCCCCGCCGGAACCGCCGGTGCCGCTTGCGGGCCATCCGCCACCTCCGCCTCCACCGCCACGGTTAGCTATGCCTGCAGTTCCATTGCTTCCGCCGGTCGCCCCGGCTCCGCCGCCGTCCATCGCAGCCCCGAAAGAGGTATAACCGCCGCCTCCACCGCCGCCTGCATAAGTAAGCGAGACCCCGGAAATGGAATAAGCCAACCCATAGCCGCCGGACCCGTTGCCTGAAGTACCGCCTGCAGTGCCCGCGCTGCCGGCACCGCCACCTCCACCGCCCACGTATGGCAATGCGGACCCTCCGCCAGCGCCGCCTGCATTACCCTGGGAACCGGTTCCGCCGGCAGCACTCGTACCGCCGCCTCCGCCCGAACCGCCGTTTCCTCCGGCATAACTAGATTTTGCGCCATAACCGCCGCCGATTGCGGTGATTGGACCGAACGTGGAATTGTTGCCGGAGCTTCCGCTGTTGCCGCCCTGACCATCCGCGTTTCCGAGACCGCCCGCACCACCGGCACCCACAGTAACAGTATACGGCGTCGTAGTTATGGCATAAGACGCGTTGTACAGGACTCCGCCACCGCCACCACCGCCTATGCCATTACCGTTCCCGTACCCGCCGCCTCCACCACCACCGCCTGCGACCACGAGGTATTGCACGCTGGTGACTCCTACGGGGGGGATGAACGTGCTGTTGCCGACTGTCGTGAACTTGTGAACGCGGTAAGCGACGCCGTTCTCAACAATGTCATAGATGCTGTCGCCTCCAAAACCCATCGGCCCTGCAACGTGAAGCATCTCGCTTGAGACAGGCGTGCCGATGCCTACGCTGCCGTTGAGGAAGGTCGTTCCGTTCACGTGCAGCATTGCCAGGGGCCTTGTTGTCCCTATGCCGACGCTGCCTTGAAGAACCGCAGCAGGACCGGATATCGGGTAGCGGATTATCACTACCCCTGAACCGCCGTAACTGTTGCCGGCGCCGTTGCCGGTGCCAGCACCGCCATTGCCCAACCCGTTGGTGCCTGATGCGCCAACTGTGCCGTCGGAGCGGCCGTAACCTGCGTTACCTCCGGTGGCATAAGTTACCGGGACGCCGCTGATGCTGCTGGTGACGCCAATCCCGCCAAGACCCATCGTGTTCTGGCCGAACTGGCCTGGCCCGCCGGCACCGCCGCCACCGCCACCGCGGTCGTTGCCGCCATACCAGCCGCCGTCTCCGCCGTTGTTGCCCTGGCCCGCAATCCCGTACCCTCCGAGAGACTGGCTCATGTCGCTGAAGATTGTTCCCGCACCGCCGCCCGAGCCGCCGGTATTGGCGCGCCCGCCGCAATGCGTCACTCCGCCACCGCCGCCCATTGCGGTGATGTTTGCAAAAGTCGAATTCCCGCCGTTGCCTGCTGCGCCATAACCACCCGCGCCTACTGATACGGTATACGCCCCGGACACGCCGGTAAGGACCCCAGTAAGCATACCCCCCGCTCCGCCACCGCCACCCGCGGTGTTGACCTGCGCGCCTGCTCCGCCGCCACCGCCTGCGACGACAAGGTATTCGACTTGGGTGACTCCAGTAGGCGCGGTGAACGTGCTGTTGCCAACGGTCGTGAACTTGTGCACTCGGTAAGTCGTGCCGTTTTCAACAATGTCATAGATGCTGTCCCCGCCGGAACCTCCCGACACGTTGATTGGAGGAACGACCTGAAGGGTCGCGTTGGGGCTTGCTGTGCCGATGCCTACGCGGCCGGAAGCGGAGTTGACAAAGAGCGAACCATTGCCCGCGGAAAAGTCGCTGGTTGAGTTGAACTGGCCCTGCACAAGAAGGCTTCCTGCTGACGCGGGCTGGAAAAGCAAGACCGCACAAAGAAGAAGCAAAGACGCGCACGTAGGCAAGGAAACCAAATACCTACAGCCACTTGCACCAACCACCATACTGCATTCCCATTAGCTTTCAGCAAACCCGAATAATACTGCGCTCATTTGCAGGCATCCGCAGCAGGGTGGTCAATGCACACAAGCGCCTTCAGCTGTTCTATCTGCAACTGCTGCGCAGCCTTGCCAGCCTTGAGCGCGTCGATTTCCTCCTGCTGTTCCTGCACCGCCTTCACAATTACCGCGGAGAGCTGCCCATAGGCAATCCCTTTCCTGCCATCCTCGCCGGAAACGACTTCGGGAACCACTTTCTCAAGTTCCTGCGCAACGAACCCGACCTGGGAAGAGTTGTCGGACTTCATCAGGTAGCTTCTTGGCTGCATCAACATCAAATCCGCCAATCCGTAGTGGATGTCCCTTACGTCCTTCTTGTAACTTGCATCGGACGCGCTGGTCCACGCGCCTGCGGAAGAGAGGTAGCCTTCGTTCGCTCCGTTGTAGAAGTACAGGTTTCCCGCATAACCCAGGTATATTTGGCGATACAGTCCTTCCGACGAATCCTGTATCTCTAGGCCGGTGTAAGGCAGGCTCTTGTTGTTGACCACGTGAAGTGCCGCGGACGGGCTTGACGTGCCGATGCCTACGCTGCCGTTGAAGAACGACTGCCCGTTCACGTGCAAGGAAGCCGCGGGACTGGATGTGCCGATGCCGACGCTGCCTTGGAAGACCGCTGCCGACCCGACTTGATAGCGCACGATTACGATTCCTGAACCGCCATTGCCGCTAACTTCACTAACGCCCCCGCCGCCCTCGCCGCCGGAACCGGTATTATCGAGGCCCGACACGCCATTCCCGCCTGCACTCCCGTTGCCGCCGGCTGCGTATGTAACCGGGGTTCCTGAAATATAATTTACATTTCCCGCGCCACCGAGACCACCGCTAGGATATCCGACGTATCCTGCATGGCTGCTGCCACCGCCACCGCCACCGGAGTTGTTTCCGGGTGCACCAACAATCGCCGCACCGCCAGCATAACCTTGACCGGCTATTCCAGAACCGCCGGGGGCGCTGTCACGAGCGCCTCCACCGCCCCCAGAACCACCAGCCTGACCATTCCAATCAATACTATATTCCCCGCCGCGGCCGCCACCCTTCGCTATAATCGTATCAAAAACGGAATCGCTGCCGCTGGTTGCACCACCACCCCAGCCTGCACCGGATCCTCCGGCGCCGACAGTTATTATTTTTGCCCCGTTGACGATGAGTGAACCTGAGAGATATCCGCCTGCACCGCCACCACCACCATATCCCCCGCCTCCGGCGCCGCCGCCAGCAACTACGAGGTATTCAACTTGCGTGACGCCATCCGGCGGGGTGAACGTGCTGTTGCCAATGGTCGTGAACTTGTGGACCCGGTAAGCCACGCCGTTCTGTACTATTTCATAGACGCTGTCGCCTCCGGACGCCATTGGACCGGAAACAACGTGAAGCTTCGCCTTCGGACTCGCCATCCCTATGCCGACGCTGCCGTTGAAGACTGACGTACCCGCCACATGCAACGTAGCCAAAGGATTCGCTGTGCCTATGCCGACGCTGCCTTGGAAGACTGCCGCGGGTCCTGATAGTTGGTAGCGTATGATCACGATGCCGGAACCACCATTGCCGCCAACGCCGCCACCCGCCGGAGCTAAGGCAGTAGACCCGCCTCCTCCGCCACCGGTATTTGCATCTGCGTTTGAACCGCTCACTGTGGAACGCCCCGTCCCACCGCCACCGATGCCACCTGGCGTAGTTAGCCCGGCAGTTTCGCCTGCCCCTCCGCCTCCACCGCCTGCATAGTATGTCGGAGTACCTGAAATCGAGTAGGACAGGCCTATTCCGCCAGCTCCGGTAGTTGCACCAGAAACTCCCGCGCCACCCGCGCCGCCACCGCCACCGCTCCGAGTGCCACCAGTAGCAGCATCTCCAATTGCGCCATTATTGCCCTGGCCAGCGACGCCCTTACCATAGGAATACAAATTATCGTAATTATTGGGACGACCACCAGCGCCGCTGCCGCCATCCTCAATATCGGAACGGCCACCGGCGTTGTAACCCGGAGCACCACCCCCGCCTATTGCCGTCTGAGAGTTAAAGCTACTGTTGGACCCTTTGCTTCCAAAAGCATCATTTGCATTGAACTCGGCTACGGTTGCAGGCCTGCCGGCGCCACCCGCACCTACAACAACAGGATAGCTTGTTCCTGCAGTTACAAAGGAAGAGGAATTGTAAATCAGGCCGCCTGCTCCGCCTCCACCACCATACCACGAAGCACCTCCACCGCCACCCGCAACAATAAGGCATTCGACAGAAGTAACGCCACTAGGCGGAGTGAATGCGCTGGTGCCGACTGCTGTGAACACGTGGACGCGGTAGGTCGTGTTGTTGACTACGGTGTCATAGACTCGGTCCCCGCCAAAACCGCTGGAACCGCTAACGACATGAAGAGTCGCATTTGGGCTTGACGTGTTGATGCCTACGCGGCCGGAAGCGGAGTTGACAAAGAACGAACCATTGCCAACGGAAAAGTCGCTGGTCGAGTTGAGCGCACCCTGCACGAGCAGGCTTCCTGCGGACGCGGGCTGGCACAGGCAAATGACAAGGAACACGGAAATAATCCAAAGGCCAGATTTCACAAAAACACCAACTTACCAAAACAACCCAACAGTCAAAACGTCAGAAAGCCAATACGTACTACGTGAACCCGAGGAATATCCACTTGACAACCGTGTTGCTGTCGCACTCCGAACCGACCATCATGACCTCGACGTCGCTGTACTGGGCCGCGCGCCTTGCAATCGGATAGCCCGAGCACCAGGCCGAATACTGGAGCTGCGTAGCCATGCTTCCGACTGAAGCAGCGGAATTCGAGATGGCGTACGTCGAGCCGCCGTATGACCCTTTCAGGATGAGCAGCCCCTGGTCCAGCTGGCCTATTGACCTCCAGCCTCCGCCGCCTACGTCGATGGTCCCGCTTTGTATTGCTGCCAAGTTGCTCTTTATGTTGCCTGCCGCCTCGATTTTTCCGCTTGAAAATATGTTGACGGGCTTGTTGCCGTTGCTGTCGGATGTCGAGAAGACAGTTGAGTCGTCGGATGTGACGGTTATGTACATGTGGTTGCCGGTGTTAAAAGTCGTAGGCGTGAACGTCCCTCCGAGAGTGGGCTCGGTGTTGTCCTGTATGTAGTCCACGGCACCGCCCGTGCCGTTGTCAACGTAGAACGCGCCAGTTGGCATGTAACCCACCACCCCGCTTTTCCACGCGACGTAATAATCGGCAGTAGCCGAGGTCAGCGGGCTGCCTATGGTCAGGTCCGCCTGCGAGAAAGCCTGCGTCACCTGCGCGCCTGCAGCCCCAGCAGGCAGCGTGAAGCGCGCGCCGAACCTTACTGCCCACGTGTTGCCGCCGGTGTTCTCGACAAACAGCAGCCACCACTTTCCTGTTGTGCTTGCGCTGGGCTTGCGGTAGGTCACCGCGGTGTACAGCGTGTTCTTTGCAAGCAGGAACTCGGGCGTGTTCTCAACCCCGAAATAAGCGTTGTTCGCGTCGAACCACGAAGTCCCGTCAGTGTGCGGCAACGGGTGACCCGTCAGGCCGTAGGACGTGTTGCTCCGGACCTGCAGGCTTGCAGACGGGCTTATGATGCCGATGCCCACGTTGCCGGTGCCGTTCTGTATGGTGACCCGGTCTGCAATACCTGACTCCGTAACCCTCAGCGTGCCGTCGTAATCCATCCGCACTATGTGCCATTTTAGCGAACCGGATGCATTGCCGAAGAATATTACCGAGTTGTTCCACGCGTCGGGACTCACCCTAATAGACCCGTTCACGTCAAGCCTAACTATGGGGCTCACCGTACCGACACCGACGTTGCCGGAAGTCGCGTTCACGAAAAACGAAATCGAACCGTTGCCAGCAGAAAAGTCGCTGCTTGAGTTGAGCGCACCCTGCACGAGCAGGCTTCCGGCGGACGTGACCGGGCAGAGGAGGATTGCGCCAAGGAGAAGGAACGCGAAAAAAGCGGGAGCGTCGGCTGCCAAGACGCCGCGCGCCGCATTACCGCCCAAAACAGTTCTTGCAATCATGATATCCTACCCATCATCCAACAAACCCGAATCAACTGCCGTTGTTCTGCATGAGGCTGCCCACCAGGCACATCTGTCCTGTCTCGCTAATGTATGACACGGTAACGTTGTTTGCGTCCTTGACCACGAACAGGTTGTCCGACGCGGTGCACGAAGCGTCGTGGTCGCCGCAGGACGCGTCCTCCAAGCACAGGTTCCCTGCCTCGGTTATGTACGCGTGGGACACGCCAAGGGAGTCGCGGAACGCCAGCGCGCCCGACGGCGGGGTTGCGCAGCTTGCGCCTGCCGAGCAGGCGCCTGAAAGTATGACGTCGCCTGCCTGCGTGAACGTCGCCACGCTCGTGCCGGTCGGCGCCTGGAAGAACGCTATGCCTGAAGAGAACACGACCTTGCGCAGCGCCGAGCGCCCCGACCAAGAATCGTTCTGCGCGAACAGGGAATACCACACGCTGCCTTCAAGCAGGGGGCTGCTATACGAGAACAGCCACTTGTCGGGCGCGTACTTTGCGAGGTTGGAATAATACTGCTGCTGTATCTCGGCTGCGGAAAGAGAGCGGTTCCAGACGCGCACCTCGTCTATGGAGCCGTTGGAGGAATAACCCCTGCCGGAACCGATCCACCAAGGATAGTTGGCCGCATTCGTTACGTTCTGGCCGTACATGGGCTGGGTAAGCCCCAAAGCGAGAGGCATCTGTACCCCGTTGACGTATATTGAGAAGTTGTTCGTTGAACCGTCGTGCGTCGCCACGACGTAGGTCCATGCGTTCCTCGGAACTACTCCGACTGCGGTCCTTGAATACCTGACCCAGCCATAGCCCCAGTGAGGCACGCCCACAAAGACGTCGCCAAAGCCCACGTCGGTCACCAAAAAGTCGAAGCCATAATTGTTGCCGAACGACGGGTCGGGTGCTATTAATATGTGGTTGTAGCTGTTACCCTGTATCTTGACCCACGCCCCGACCGTCCAAGGCACGGCGTCTCCGAAAACCCCACCCAACGCGCTGCCGTTGGCCTGCAGGTAGTCGTCAACCCCGTCAAACCTCATTGCACTCTCCCACTTCCCTTCCGGGTCCCAGTCGGCGTGCCTTGCCCTGCCCGCAGCGTAGGCCGCGGCAACTTCCGCGTCCGAAAGGGCGCGAGAGAAGACTCCAACTTCATCTATTGAACCGTTGAACCCGGCCATGAACGAGTCGCCTATCCTGTTGAACGCGCCGATGTTAACCGAGTTGTTGGCAAAACACAACGGCCCGTACGCGGCCCTAGAACCGTTGAGCACGCCGTTCAGGTAGACGCGTATCGATTGGCGGTCACGGTCGTACGCAGCCGCCACGAAGGTCCAAGAGTTGGCCGGCACCGCGTTTGTTGCAAACCCGTTGTTGGTGCCCGACGGGTCGCCTGCGGTGTTGTTGATGAATTGGAACGACACGATGCCTGGCGAGGCGAAGAACAGCATGAACTGCTGGTGCTCCTCCGTTCCCGGGCCATAGCGGTACTTGCCGACAATCTGTGGGCTTGAAAGCGAGCGAGGGTATATCCAAGCCATCACGGTCACCGCGTTGGAAACGTTAGCAGCTGACGCGTTGCCTGCGACGACGTAGTCGTCCACCCCGTCGAACTGAACCCCGGTTCCGCTCTTGCCTGTTGCCCACCCGCAGTTCGTGACTCCCGTGCCTCCGTTCATGTTGTAGCAGGTTCCATTGTTGCGCCAGACGCTCTCGTCGTACGTCGTGTTGCCGGTGTTCTCATCCATGTGCAGAAGCAGCAACGTGTTGCCGTAAATCGTGCCGTTGTTGCCGTAGCGCGATATGTCCGTCACCTTGCTCGCGGTGTCTCCGATTGCGGAAACGTCGTCGAAGTTGTACGCAAGCACAAGCGAGTCGTTGTATACCGTGTAATTCGTCGAGTTCCAATTGAAGATTACGCCCGAAGGCTGCGAAACGTTCTGGATGCTCGCGTTTATGGTGATGCCGCCAAACGCCATCGATGAATTCGCCGGCGTCGGCGGCAAGAACTGTATTAGCGAGACTGGCGGGCTTGAGATGACGTTGGATACCACCAGGGTTATCGGCACCTGGAAGCTCTGGTTCCCGGTTGACCCTGCGCCGACAAGCGATATGAAAAGCTGGCCGGAGTAGGTGCCCTTTGCGAGCGCGCTGGTGTTCACAAGCAAGTCTAGTTGCTGCGTGCCGTAAGCCAAAAGCGTGAAGTCCGAAGGGCCAAAAGTTAGGTTGACGCTGCCGTTAGACCACGTCGAGGACACCGTGCCTGCCATCTGGACGATTGACGTGCTTGACACGAGGATGGCGTCCGAATATCCGCTGCCGGGGGCCACCACCGCGCTTATGGACGTACGATTGATGCGCGCGACCTTGTCGCCGATTATGACCGAAGTGCCGTCGTTCTCAACCGGCCAATAGTACGTGCCGGAAGAGTCGGGCAGGCTCCCCTGCAGGGAAAAGGAGAAGGTGCGCACGTAGTCCGTGTCCTTTGCACGCAGGATTATCGCGTTCTGCGTGATGCGCGAGTTGTCCGGGTCGTAGGAGCGCGGCAGGTCTATCGTCACAATCTTGCGCGCGCCCGCGCCCTGCGAGTGCACCTCCCGCGCGGCGTTCGCAAGGTCGGTCACCGCGAGGTTTGCGGAGATTTCGACGTTGCGCGAGCTCAGCGCGTCGCTCCGGCCGACCGTGACCGCGTAGATTATCGCAAATACGACTACCGCTGCGGCGAAAAGGAGCAGGAACTCCGTTGAACTCTGCCCCCTGGCCTTGACGCTCCCCATAAAACCCGGTATCAAGCAGGTAATCGGGACTTTTTAACTCACCGGAAATGAAGTGCATAAACTGTTTTTTACTCGAAGAATGACAACAAAATCCGATGAATTACAAAGCCCGTTTGGGCGGCGAAATGAAAATGGAAAACCGACTTGACAAAACTAGGGGCTTGCCTGGAAACAAAACTCCCTGCAAGACACGGCACGGCTCCGGGAAAAGCATAAAAACATACTCAAATAACATATGTTCGGGGGGATTGTCCTGAAGGAACATTGGATATACCCCACATGGCAGTCGCTTCCCCTAATCCCGAGCCGTTCTGCGATGAACGAACTTTGGAAGTACGGCCTCGCATTGGACGATGCAAAACAGGTGCTTGAGGAAGGCTACGACTGCTCGGACGGAAAACGCAAAAAGACCGTGTTCGAACGGTGCCTGCACAGCAGAGGCAAGGTCATCAAAATCGTTGTCGCATGCGGCTACAACCATTCCCTTGCAACGGACTGCTGGGTGGTCACGCACGTCGGCACGGTCAAAGAATGAGGGAAAGGAATTCTTATGGCTGGAAAAAAGAAGGGAATGGATTGCGTCAAGTGCGGGGGGCTAGCTAAGCCCGCCAAAACCGGGTTCCAGGGCATCGATATAGACGGGTGGAAGTGCACGCGGTGCGGCGAGGTATATTACGACCCGGCCCAGGCACAGCGGATACTCCTGCTTCACAAGCTCGGGCACGAAGAGATTGAAGCCAAGCTAGGCAAGGTGCGGAGCAACCTGATACTGCGCATCCCAAAGGCGGTTGAGGAAGGCCTCGGGCTCAAGGAAGGCGAAAAAATCAGGCTCAAGGTGCGGAACGCGACGGAATTGACGCTCACAACGGGATAAGAGCAAGGAAAGAAAAACGGACTTTGAAAACGGGACCTGCGGAGCCTGTCTCTTTGCAATATAAAAAAACCGCCGCACAAAAGTAGTTGGGAAGATTTGAACATGGAAAAAACATCGCGCGCAACCGCATCCGCACCCAACAAGATAATACTCGCAGGCGAGCACAGCGTGGTGTACGGCGGCAAGGCAATCAGCGTGCCAGTTGAGGTCAACGGCAGGCGCAACGGGGCGATTGCGACCGTCGCGAAGGGAAGCGGCAGGATTGCGGTGACCGCAGGAAGGCAGACCTCGACGCTCTCGGACGGATTGGCCGCGGGCGACCGCGAGTTTTTCCCGGTGCTGCACGCAGTTGGCTTTGCCCTGCAGGAGCATGCAAAGCAGCTTGCTGAAAGCGACGTGCACATCACATTGCACTTTTCGGGCGCGCCGAAGGGCACCGGCAACTCCGCGTCGATGTCCGCAGCCGCGGTATGCGCGTCGTGCGCGGCACTTGGCTGCACACTTACCAATGAAGAGCTGTTCAACGCGACGATGGTTGCAGAGAACGAGTACCACGCGGGGAAGGCCTCGGGGCTGGATCCGATGACGGTGTGTTCGGACGAGCCGCTGGTTTTTCGCAAGGAATTTTCTAAGAAAGGCGTGCGCTTCGACTACGTGCGGAAAAAGCTCTCTCTGCCCAAGGGCACTTCGCTCCTTCTGGTGAACGCGCTGTTTGGCGGAAAACGCGCGTACACCGACGAGATGATAAGCGCGTTCGCACAGGCAAACAGGATTGACTGCGCGCCCGACGCCCTCCCGAAGGAGCGCCAAAAGTCGCTTGTCGCGGCGTACGACATGCTGGTCGAGGAAATGGAAAAGGAGCTTCACCCCGACGGCAGCATGGAGACCCTCGGCGAGCTCTTCGACGAGAACCACGCGCTGCTTTCATGCTCGGGAGTGTCGTGCCACAGCATCGAACGGGTGAGGAAAGTCGCCGCAAACAACGGCGCGCTCGGCTCCAAGCTGACCGGGGCGGGCGGCAACGGCGGGTGCGTCCTGGTCCTTTCCGCAAGCGAGGACGAGGAAAGCATCAGGGACGCGCTGGAGAAGCAGGACTTCCGGTGCTTCAATGCGGAGTTCTCGCACAGGGGCGCCGGGATAGACCGCTAGCAGAATCATCGGCAACCCGCCCAGTAAAAGATTAACTACTGCTTTTCACACCGACTTTGCGATAGGCGACTTTCCAAGTCCCCCGCAGGCAACAGGATAAAAGCCTTGCTTGCCTACAAATTGATATCAAATAGATATCTAAAAGGTGGAATGAATGGAAATGATTGTCAGGCTTGACGGCATGGTGGAAAAAATCCTGAACTCGCTTGTCAAGCAGGGTTACTACAAGACCAAGACCGAGGCAATCCGTGCGGGAATACTTTGGATGGGAAGGGACTACAACCTCATAACCGACCCCGAAGCAAGGCTTGTCTCCAAAAGGATAAGGCAGATGGAGGCCGAGGTAGCTGCAGGAAAGAAGAGGATGGTTCCCATCGAGGAAGTCGCCAGGAAAGCTGGCGTTAAGATATGACAGAGTACAGGATAACTGTCCATGAGACGGTGACAAGGAAGCTCCTTAAGATGGACAACGCAATCCGCGAACGCCTAATCAAGGAAATCGCGAGGATGCGTTTTTCGGACCTCGGAAGGCATATGAAACACGGCCTTGATTTTTTTGTTGAGGAGGCTGGGCAGTACCGGATTGTTTTTCGGTGCATCGACCATGAAAAAAGAATTCATTTTGTCGGCAACCACAAGGAATACGAAAAATGGTATCGTAAAGCGATGCAAAACTAATGTTAGGAAAAACGGCGCAGGATAATTTTCTTAAACCTGTCGGATTCAGACGGGAGTGCCTGCGGTGTTGGACACGTCCACCACCTGGTCGCACATCACCTGGATGCCGTTCTCGTCAAGCACCATCGGGCAGACGTTCTCGCTTATCCTCGTGTCGCGCATCTTGATGACTTCGACCGCGCGGATGCGCACGCCCTTCTCCCGCAGGTGGTAGAAGTGGATTATGCCGTCGGAGAGGAAGTCGGCGCGCTTCGAGGTATAATTGTCAAGACGGGCGGGCTCCTCGGAAACCACGAGGGTGGTGCAGCCGAGGTCGTGCAACAGCTGGAAGAGCTCAAGAAGCGTCTGCTGCTCGCGGTAGGCGTCCTTTTCGAACATCAGCGAGAACGAAGTCAGCGGGTCCAGGACGACTCGCGAGATGTTGAACGACTCTATGGTGTCGCGGATGGAGCCGCCGCCCTGGGCGACTATGTCCATCAGGTCCTTGGGCTGGTAGTGGAAGAAAACGAAACGGCCCTGGCGCTCGAACTCCTCGAAGTTCCAGCCAAATAGGGATGCGGTCTGGTATATCTCCTCGCGCGGCTCGGAAAAGCTGATGAAGAGGGCGTTCTCGCCGCACGCGGTAAGGCCGGAGTAGAGGAACTGCAGGCAGAAGGTGGTCTTGCCCGTGCCGGAGTCGCCGCCCACCAGGGTGACGCTCTTGCGTATCAGGCCTCCGCCAGTCATCTCGTCCAGGCCGGGGACGCCGGTGCTTGTGCGCACGACGCCGCACACGTTCTGAAGCCGCGGTTCCATGAGAAAAGCACGCAACCGGCATTGATAAACGTGTCGAGGGCACCCGCTATGCGGAGAACACCTCGTCCATGTCGCCGAAGCGCTCGAGGACGGCTCCAAGGCCGAGAACCTTCCCGAGGGCAAGAAGCGAGGAAAGGCCGCGGTTTCCAAGGGCATCGAAAAACGAGCGGATGCCCCGGTGGAGCGCAAGCTTCCGGCCATATGCCTTTCTCCAGCGCTGCTCGTAGCGGATGGGCTGCTTGCGCTTGACGAAGGCCACAATCTCGTCGGCTGCAACCTTTGCGCACCTGCTTGCAAAGACTATGCCTCCACCGGTGCTTGCCTTCGCCTGGCCAGCGGCGTCGCCTACAAGCAGCACGTTCCCCAACTGCGTCCTTTTGCGCGGCCGGAGGGGAATCATGGCGTAGAACTCGCGGCGAGCCATTGCGCGCGCCCCAAGAAGCGCCCGCACTTCGGGCCGCGAAAGGAAAGCCGCCTTGGAGTACAGGAGGCCGCGGCGGTTTGTAGTGCCTAACCCCACGCGCACCACGGACTCCGAGCAGGGCACGGTCCAGCCGAAGAAGCCCGACAGCCTTTCGGAGTCGAGGAAGACCTGCACCTTGCCAACTGCCGGGACCTTCGCGTCGGCGTATTCCGCCTCGTAGCAGAAAGCGTAGTCGCGGTCGCGGAATGCCGGGAAGCACGCCGCCCGCGCAACCGCCGAATTCGCGCCGTCGGCGCCTACGAGGACCTTGCAGCGGAATTTTTGCGCTGCCTTGTTTTTGGGCCTCTTGCACGATACGGAAAAGCCCGACTCGTCCTCCAAAAACGACTCGAAGCGCGTGTCGAACAGAAACTTCGCGCCGGCCTTCTGCGCGGCCTTGGCGCAAGCTTCGTCGAACTTGAACCGGTCAAGCACGAGGGCCTGCACCTTGCCGGTGCGGACGCCCATGTGCGTGCCCGCGGCGCGGATGTCGGCCCCGTGGATTTCGTTGAGCGTTGACGACGAGTAGTCCGCGCCGATGGAATCAAGGCCCTTCCTGGAAACTATGGCGGTGCAGCGTCCGTACTTTCCGGGCAGGGGGTGCTCCTCCACGACGCAAACCGAAAGCCCGGCGCGGGCGCAATGGAGCGCGACGGCGCTGCCCGACACCGAGCCGCCAACGACAACAACGTCAAACTTTTGCATTCAATTTCGCCTGGAAGCGGATTGTTTGCCGCCCATCACTTGCAAATATATTTTGTTGGGCTGGATGACTCCTCATGTTAGCTGGGAGTTGAAAACCTCTCGAATAGTGGCAATGGGCTCGGTCAAGGTTAAAAAGTGTTGGTAACGCGGGTTTTTTATGAATCGGGTTTGCAAGTTCAGGTTGTATCCATCCAAAGCGCAGGAAGAGCTATTGCTCCAGCACTTGTGGGCAGCTAAAAACCTTTGGAACAACGTCTTGAAAATTACTAAGCAGTTGTATGAGAACTTTGACAAATTCCCAACTGGGCGCACCCTAGCGCAGTTGAGCAAAGATTCGGGCTTGTATTCTCAAGTCGCGCAACAGGTTTCAATACGCTTGACTCTCGCATTGAAGGCAGTTTCGTGTCGTAAGAAATCGGGCGAGAAGGCGGGGTTTCCGCGTTTCAAAAACATTGACCGAATGAAATCACTATGCTACCCCCAGTCAGGGTTCAAACTCGTAGAGAAGAAGCTGCGAGTCACTCCTTTTGGAGAAATCAACATCAGGTTACACAGGCCAATCGAGGGCAAAATCAAAACGTTATCACTCAAGCGGAAGTCGAGCGGCAGATGGTTCGCCGTAATCACAGTCGAACTGCCCGACGTGGAATACAAGTCCAACGGCAAGCCGAGCGTCGGGATAGATGTTGGTTTGAAATCGTTTGCTACTCTGTCGGATGGTTCGAAGATAAAGAATCCGCGCAATTTTGAACTCGCTCAAGAGCGACTCGCAGCCGCCCAAAAGCAGTTGTCGAAAAAGGCAAGGGACGGGAAGAACCGCTGGAAATCCAAGCGCAGGGTGGCCCGTATCCACGAAAAGATTGTGAACAAGCGCGACGACTACCTACACAAACTCTCACACAAGTTCGTAGGCGAGTACGGGCTAATTGCACTAGAAAAACTAGATATAAATAGGCTGAAAGAGAATAAGTTTGGTAAACAGATTAATGATGCTTCTTGGGGTAAACTCTCGAATATGATTAGCTACAAAGCGGCAGATGCTGGTTGCCAAGTCGTGCTCGTAGAACCCAAGGGAACAACAAAACAGTGTTCCAACTGCGGCCACGAAAAACGAATGCCACTAACTGAACGCATCTACGGGTGCGACGCCTGCGGGTTGGTGGAAGACCGTGACGTGAACGCTGCCAAAAACATACTTGCGAAAGCTACGGCGGGAATCGCCGGAAGTAACGCCCGTGGAGTCGGGAGCATAATCCCGACAGTGAAACAGGAAGCACTAACCGAAAGGCGGTGTAATTCACAGCGGTTGCAGGCTTCAACAGTTTAACGAGTGTGACCATGAGATATGGACTTCCAACCTCTGCAGGCAATAGTCGGCGGCGCGCTGTTTCTGGTAAGCGGCTACGCGGTCTCCCTTGCTGCGTTTCCCAAAAACGAGCTTGACGCGATAGAGCGCATCGTGCTTTCGCTGTTCTTCTCGGTATCAATACCCGCGGTGCTCCTTCTGGTCGCGAACCTCCTCTTGGGAATACGGCTTGACGCGGTTGCAGTCTATGCGGCGTACATAATCACGATTGCGGCCGCCCTCGGGTACATGAAGTACGGGAAGAAGGGCCACGGACACCGCGCATAAACCACCCAAGCCATAGGTAGCGCAGCCGGAGCTGCAGGATTCCCAGCGTCATCTTCAACAAGTCCAGCGGACGCGCCTTACTGCCCTTCCGATACGCCCACGCAACCGGGCGCTCCGCAACAACAAGGCCCATCTTCCTTGCGGCGACAAGCATCTCCACGTCCCACTCGTAGCCACTGGATGAAAAAGCGAACCTTGAGAGCTTGCGGGCTGCCTTCCGCGAGTAGAGCTTGTAGCCGCACTGCGTGTCGGAATACGAAAAGCCGAAGAGAAGGCGCACGAAGGAATTGAGAAGGAAGCTCAGGCAGCGACGGTAGAACGGGATTGCGCCGATTGCCTTCGAGCCTGCGCGCCGCCTTGACGCGATGACTATGTCCGCTGCCTTGAGTTTTTGCCGCATCTTCGGAACCTCGGACAGCTCCAGGCTCGCGTCGGCGTCGAAGGAAAGGACGTCGCCGGTTGACTTCCGAAGGCCGACAAGTATTGCCGCGCCTTTCCCCAAGCGGTGCGGAAATGATATCACTTCAAGCCGAGGCTTGAACGCGCCGGCAAACCTCCTGCAGGTTGTGGCGGTGGAATCGTCGCCGTCGCTGACTACGATGATCCGGGTCCCGCGCCGTTCCTTGGCCCACCCGGCAAGCACGGACAAAGTCGGCGCTATGCGCTCTTCCTCGTCGTATGCCGGGATAAGTATGGTCAGCAAGCTAACTCCCCAGTCCTGCGGGGCGCAAATACACCGCAGGCCGTATATACCTTATCGTCCATCACAATAACAACTGTTCGAAAAACCTGATGCTGTTTCCTGAAAAGGACAAGTGGTGGCGCGTATGTCTTCTTCTATTTTTGGCGGCTACGACGTCCGCGGGATATTCCCGACAGAGCTTGACGACAAGGCCGCGCTGCGCATAGGCGCATCCTTCGGCGCGCTGCTTTCGCAGAGGGGGATACCCACCTGCATCGTCGGCCGCGACAACCGCGAAAGCTCCGAGGCGCTCTCTCACGCATTCATCGAAGGCCTCACTGCCTATGCAGGGGTGAACGTGATAGACATCGGCCTTGCGCCGACAAGCACCCTGTGCTTTGCCCTTTCCAACAACATGCAGATGGCCGGCGCCTCGGTAACCGCGTCGCACAACCCCATCCAATACAATGGCATCAAGTTCTACGGCCGAAAGGCACTACCGCTTTTTTCGGATGACCTTGCGAAGGTAAGACGGGTTTACGAATCCGAAGGCAATCTTGCGAAGGCAAACGTCGCAGGAAGGGTCACGCGCGCGACGTACACCGACAGGCACGCCGAGTTCGTCGCATCAAGGCACAGGCTCGCACGCAAGTTCAAGGTCGTAGTCGACTGCGGCAACTCCGTGTGCGGAATGGTCGCGCTCCGGATGTTCAAGCTTTTGGGCTGCGAGACGGTCGAGCTTTTCTGCGAGCCCGACGGCAGGTACCCGAACCACCTGCCTGACCCGCACAAGCGCGAGAACTACGCGGCGATTACCGCGAAGGTCATCGAGACAAAGGCGGACTTCGGCGTGATGTTCGACGGCGACGGCGACCGCGCGGGCTTCGTCGACGAGACGGGAAACATAGTCGACGGCGACTACGCGCACATCCTGC
This sequence comes from Candidatus Micrarchaeia archaeon, assembly GCA_041663565.1. GTDB lineage: Archaea > Micrarchaeota > Micrarchaeia > Norongarragalinales > CAINOH01 > CAINOH01. Next base: position 24,679 of record JBAYMJ010000004.1, read on the forward strand.
TTTTGCGCGACCTGCTCTCGCGCAAGCCGGGCGCGACCGCGATACTCGACCTGCGGCTTTCGCTTGCAGTGTTCGAGGACGCCACCGCGCACGGGGCCAAGGTAGTGATGAGCAAGGCGGGCAGGATGGCAATCCACGAGGAGATGGACAAGCTTTCCGCGGACTACGGCGGGGAAGTCACCGGGCACATCTCGTTTGCGGAAAACTCGGGAAACGACGACGCGTTCTACTCTACGGCGAGGATGGCGCAGATACTCTCGCAGTCGCAGGAAAAGTTCTCGAAGATTGTCTCGGACCTGCCGCACTACTATTCGCTTCCCGAGATGCGCATCCCCTGCGCCAACGAAAGGAAGTTCGCAATCGTGGAGGAAGTCAAGAAGGAGATGTGGAAGAGCTACAAGGTCAACTCGCTCGACGGCGTCCGGGTTGACTTCGACGACTCGTGGGGGCTGCTGCGCGTCTCCAACACCGAGCCGCAGGTTACGCTGCGGTTCGAAGGAAAGACCCGGGCCGCGCTGGAAAAAGTATACGCGATATTCTCTGCCGAGCTTTCAAAGAACGGCGTCACGCTCCCAAAAATCTGATTGCCCCGGACGGCGTTTACGGTCAGAGCCTGCGCACGTTGCGCTTCAGCCACTCCTCGGCCTCCGCATACTGCCCGAACTTACGCTCGTCCGCAAGGAACGAAGTCGAGTGCACGATTACCCGCATGCTCTTGCCGCGCTCGTAGAGCGGCTTGTACTTCGAGTGCAAAAACTCGTGGAAGCACAGGTACTCGATTATGAACCGGGGGACTTCTTCGGAATCGAATATGCGGCTCACGAGGACCGCGTCGAACGCGCGGTCGTAGAATGCCAGGGTGCGCCGTCCGCCCTTGTCGTTCCAATGGACCGCAGGCATCTTGTCAAGCTGGAGCACCCAGCGGTATTTTTCCATCACCGACCTACCGACCTCCGAAAGGTCGTACGCGGTTCCCTGCGAGTTGTCGCGCCGCTTCCTAGCGCGCATCTGCCTCATGGAATCGGAAAGCTTGAACAATGCGCCCTTCTTGGAAAACTCGCGGAAGGCACGCACGTACTCGTTGTCCACTTTCCTGCGAAAGAGCCGGCCGCACAAGTCAAGCGCAAGGCCCGTGAGCGCCTCGCGGGTGGACAGCCGGAACGCGTCGCTCGCCTCGGCGTCGATGCGCATCTGCAGCCGGTCCACCGATGCTTTGTGCCTGACGGACGAGAACGGCCTGAAGCGCGCATTGACCGAGTAGCCGGAGATGCCCAGGATTGAGAGTGCGGAATAGAACGCGGCCTCCAGGTCGGAGTCGTCGAATGAGTCTGCCGGAAGGTCGTCCATCGGAATCAGGAAGATACATTGGATGCCGGGAGTTTTTTTGACTATGCAAAAAAATACGAAGCATTAAATACGGCGCGCCGGTGATATGATAAATCTCAAAAAAAGGAGGCGTAATGAAATGGCAGCAAAGAAGAAAGCAAAGAAGAAATAAGTGCCTTGATTTTTAGGGGGGAGCATTCCCCCCGCACCATTTTTCGCCGAGAAAAACAATATTTGCCGGAAAAAATAAAAAAATCCGGCGAAAAATCTGATTTTGCCGGAAATTATTTTTCCAAAAATTCTGGTATAGTTTTTTATATGATGCCGCAGTGCCAGTATTAACTTTTCAAGAAAAGGAGTGAATCCACACATGGCAGCAAAGAAGAAGGCTAAGGCAAAGGCCAAGAAGAAATAATTTATTTTAAGAGTATGGGGGACGCATGTGCCCCCGACTTTTTCTTTTATTTCCCTTCCTTTCTTTTTACTTTCCGAAAATTCCATCCCGCCGGCGAGCCTGCTGCATATTTATCCTCCGGCGTGGAGAATAATCCTGTGATGAGACTGAGGTATTTCCTAGCCGCTTGTCCTATGGGATTCTGCTGCGATGAGGAGAAGAGAGTCATCTGATAATTGTTCAACCGCTTTCCTCTGCGGACTGGACGGAATACACAAGCACTTTTGGTCTGAGCGTGCGCCACGAATCGGGCCGCATCCCTGCCTTCGCGCACAGGTGCGAAAGGAACTCCTCCTTTCCCGGAAGCTGTTCCCAGACCTGCGGGAGGAAAGTCGAGCCAGCTCCGTTCGAGAACTTAAGCAGCACGCCGTTCTCGCGTGGCTTTAGCTTTGAAAGCAAATCGCTTGAATCAGAATAACCAAGCTCGGACAGCGGCGAAAGCACCGAAACCTCAATAGTGATTTTTTCAAACTCGTCTTTTGAAAGCGGCAGGAAGCGCGGGTCGGAGAACGCGGCGTTGAGCGCGTTGTCATAAACCGCATACAGCAGAGGCGAGTCGGCAAACATCGAGCCTATGCAGCCGCGAAGGTTCCCGGCGATGGTCAGGGTGAGGAACGCGCCGCGCTTTTGCATGAGGGCGCCGGCATCTTTTCCCGCGGATTTTTCCAAACCTTTCCGTGAAAGGTTCGGCTGGCCGGAAAGCCGCCGCGCTATCGCTTCCCTTGCGATGCGCAAAAGAAGACGCATCTGCGGCTTTGAAAACCGTTTCTCACTTGTAGAACGCGAAAGCGCCATAGCCTACCACCCTTGAATCGTCGCCGCTTGCCTCTGCCGAAGTCGAGTAACCGAGCCGCACGCACTTCCAGCCCAGCCTGCGGGCAAGAAGCATAACGATGACTATGCCTGTCTTTCCGCACGCGTCGATTTCATCCGCACGCGAAACGTCAAGACCTGATATTATTCCGCACGAACGCGAATCAACCGCCTTTGCTTTTGCGAGAGGGAGAAAATGCGAAAGGTCGCTGCTGACTACCAGGAGGTTCCCTGGTTCCTGCATTGCTACTGAAAGGTAATCAGCGGCGCCCTGCCCGTCGGTCTCGCAGGTTAGCGCGGGATAGATTGTGAAATCTTTTTTCATCACAGCCTGCAGGAACGGGAGCTGGACTTCGAGGCAGTGCTCGGGGGCGTGGGCCTCGCACGCATCAATGACCAGGTCGGACTTGCCGCAAATCTTATCGATTGCGCCAGCAGCGACTCCGCCGATTGGCGTCCGCCATGCTGTTGCGCCGCAGGTCGCAAGGCCGGAAAAGAGCGCGTTGTGCGATGGGCCGACAAGGATTACGTTTTTTGGCTGTGATGCGAGTTGTGACAAAAGGGCGTATGCCTTGCCGGCGGTTGCGCCGGAATAGACATAACCTGCGTGGGGAACTATCAGGGCGCGAAGGGTGCCGGGAACTTCCGCCGCGGCCGCTTTGTTCAGGAAGCCATACACCGCGGATTCCAGTTGCGTTTTTCCCGCAGGGTAGAAACTGCCTGCGTATGCCGGTTTGCGCTCGGTCTTTTTCTCCATTCACTTCACGCTGATTTTTCGGGCTGGTTTGAGCTGGTTCTTGTCCCATATGCCCGGAATCTTCTTTTTGCACTGGCTGCACTTGCCGTCCTTTCCGAGGGACTTGACCCCTACTGAATAGCCGTGCCGCGAAACCAAAAGGGCCTTGCAATCCGGGCAGTAGGTGTTCTCATACTCTTGGTCTTTTGAAGGGAGGTTGCCTGCATAGACGAATGAAAGGCCCTCGTCCAAGCCGATTTTCCTCGCAGCCACAAGCGACTGCATAGGCGTTGCCATCACGTCCAACATCCTGTACGCGGGATGGAAAGCGGTCACGTGCCAGGGAATATCTTTGTCAACAGATGCGATGAAGCTGGCGATTTGCGAAAGCTCGTCTTTGGAGTCGTTCTTTCCGGGGATTACGAGGGTGGTTATCTCGACCCAGATGCCGAGCTTGCGGCAGCGCCTGACCGTCTCAAGCACCGGCTCAAGCGAGGCGTGGCAAATCGAGGAATAGAACTTTTCTGAGAAGGACTTGATGTCTATGTTGATTGCATCAAGCACGGGCGCTATGAACCCAATCGACTCCTTGGAGGTGTAGCCGTTGGATACGTAGACCGTCCCAAGGCCCGCTGCTTTTTTTGCGGCAACGGAACAGTCGTAGGCGTACTCGGAGAAAATCGCAGGCTCGTTGTAGGTGAACGCGACGCTTGCGCAGCCGCCCGCGATTGCCGCACCGGCAAAGTCGGAAGGCGAGACATAAGGAAGATTATCAAATTCCTTTTCAAGCAGCGCAAGTCTCTCCTTTGCAGTTGACTTTGCGCCTCCAATCAGCCTCGGCGCCTGGGAAAGCTCGGGGTTCTGGCAGAACTCGCAGGCGAAGTTGCAGCCGTAAGTCCCCATCGAAAGGATTTCAGTCGAGGGCAGGAAGTGGAAGAGCGGCTTCTTCTCAACCGGGTCTATTGCGATTGAAGATGGCCTGCCGTATGCGAGGAGATGCAGCTGACCGCGTTCGTTCTTCCGGATGCCGCAAAAGCCCGTCGAGCCGTTCGGGATGGTGCAATAGCGCGAGCAGGCGAGGCACTTGACTGGTTTGCCCGCGCCTACGCTTGAGAAGAGCTTTGCAACAGCACTGTCTCCGCTTCCTTTGCTTTTGCCGGTCATTTCTCCTCGCCCTGCCTGTGCGCCCCTGCCGGCCGCCTGTTGCGGTTGAGCGTAATCTCCGCAATCTCCGCGCAATAGTTCGCGATGCTGTTGTCGAGCTTTGCAAGCATGAGCGTGTACTGGACAGGCACCTTGCGCTGGTGCTGCGACACCTCGTTTAGTGCCGCTCGGTACTCCTCGCTTGAGCGGCGCCTGTAATCGAGCACGGACTCGGCAGCCGCGGTGTCGGACTCGGTGAACGCGCGCACCGCCAAGCCGTACTGCCTTGCCGCTTCGGTGCAGGCCGCCTCGAACTTCCTTGCCGGAAAGTCCTGGGACCTGGCATTGCCCACCTCGTGGTAGTGCATGCCGATTTCGATTATGTCGTCAGCTATGTGCTCGAGATTGCGGGTCGCGACCGCGTAGTCTATGCAGTCCGCGCTCGCAAGGCCCATCGCAAGCAGGACGCGCGTGTCGGAAAGCGCCAGGTTGAGCTGGCGAAGGATGAGGAATTTCAGCCGGTCGACCTCGTCGTCGCGCGAGCGCATCGAACGGGCGGACTCGTAATCTGCGCGCTTGACTGTGGAACAAAGCTCGGAGAACAGCTTCCCTACAAGGAGATGCATCCTGCCGAAGGCGCGTTCAACCGACAGCTCCTTTTGCGAGTAGAAGTCCCGCACGGTAAGCGATGATTCGGTCTCGTCGGTCACTTCCATTCCGATGAGCCTGCGTGCCTCCTCGAATATCGACTGGCGCGTGCTGTTGGAAAGGGCGTTCCGGGAGTAGAAGAGGATGCGGCCGGTGCCTGCAATGTAGGACGCGATGAACTTCCTGCGAAGTGAGTCCGTCTTGTACTGGTCCACGCAGACTTTTTCCTCAGCGGCCCGCGCAGCCTGCGCCTCCGCGTCCTCCGCATCAAGGACAAGCGAGCCTCCGGCGGATTCTAGCACTGAAAGCCTGGTTCCCCGACCTATCCCCTTGCGCTTGGCCCACTCCTTGGGCAGGGAGACGGTGTAAGTTGAAGTCCCGGTGAGCTGGACGCGGCGTACTGACGGCATGAGAAACCTACCGGTAAGAAAGTAGGTCTATATAGAAAAAAGCCTTGTGATTGGGGGCTTTGCTGCGGGATGGAAAAAATGAAAAAGAAAGAAAAAGAGTTTGGAAAAGAAGGACGGACCGAAAAACAGGCGAGTGAGCCTGTAAGCCTAAAGCTTACAGCTCGCTGTTGCGGCGCGCTATCTTCCGCTTGAGGCGGCGGCGCTTCTTCTTAATCCATTTCCAGCGCATGTGGTTCTTTTTCTTCCATTTGCGGGGTCTTGAACCCATCGAATACACTCTCCTAAAAATGTGCTGATGCTCCCTTTTGCCTCAGGGCGTGGCCTTCGGCAGAATGAGGATTGACAGGTAACTTTTGTGCATATTATCGTTTTTATATGGTAGCATTCCGGCCCGAAGGAGCAAAACTATTGGCTTCTTGAGACGTACCTTCCACGTGACTCGATGTCGGAAAGCTGGGTTATGGCGGCCTTCGCATTCGGGTTGGCGGCCTTGTATCCGGAAAGGAAGGCCGCAAATTCCTTCCCGGTCACCGCCTTCTTGAAAAGAAGGAGATCAGTAGCGTAGTCCTCCACCCGGAGCGAGCGCTCGGAGAGGCCGAAGTCGATGACGTAAAGCGCCTTGCCGCAGAGCATCAGGTTTGCAGTAGTATAATCACCGTGGTATATGCCTGCCGAGTGCAGCCTGCCTAGGAGTTCGCCTGCAGCCTTGGCTTGTTTTGAGCGCACCACAGGGCTTACTGAGGAAAGGAGCCTGCCATCGAGCTTTTCCTCAAAGATTCGCATCCTCCGCACGTCGACGTACTTGACCAGCGGGCACAGCACGCCGGCCTGCTTCGCAGCGGAAAGCAGCCGGGCCTCTGAAAGCGTGCGCCCGCGGCGCAGGGTCGAGTCAATTTGGCTGATGCGGTAGCGTTTCGGCCTGCGCTCCTTGATTACAACCGGCTTTGAAAGAAAGATTGCCTCCAGTAGGTAAGCCTCAGCGCCCTTCGAGATGACTTTTTCGCTCATTTCTTCCTGCCTTTTGGACTTGATTTCTTCTTTTCGTTCGAACGCGTCTTCTTTTTCGCCGCTTTCATCCCGCCCGCAGTTCCGGACGCTTCCGCCAGCACTTCCTTGCTGCCAATCGGGCCCTCGCGCAGTATCTTCGGAGCGCCAAGCAGGCACACTATGGTGGACGCGGGCACCTGTGGAAGGTTGCCGCCATCGACAATCAGGTCGGCCTTCCTTGCAAACAGCTCTACTACCTGGCCGATTTCATAAACAGCTGCCTCGCCGGAGAGGTTTGCGGAAGTGGAAACTATAGGCGCCCCAAAAAGGCGGCTTGCCTTTCTTGCAAACTCGCTTGCGGGGATGCGGAACGCGACGGTCTCTGCTTTCCCGCTTGCGGGAATCGCAACCCTCTTTTTTGCGGCGATGGTCAGCGGGCCGGGCATGAACTTTTCTACAAGCCTCTTCTGGCCGGGAGTTGAAACTGTAAACTTTGAGACCATCCTGGCATCTGCCATTATCAGCGGAAGCGGCTTGGACCTGTCGCGTGCCTTGATTGCATACACCCGTACAACTGCGCCCTTGTCAAGCCCGCTGCAGCCAAGGGCGTAGGCGGTCTCTGTAGGGTAGGCCACGATTCCTCCAAGTGCCATCACCGCTGCCGCCTTGCGCGGCGCTGCAGGGTCGCGGACTGAAATTATGGGGCAGTGAAAACCCGGTGGCAACAGTATTGCCGAGGTTTTTTTTGCGGTTTTTCTTGCAGCCATAACAACTCACTTCTTTTCAAGTTCGCTTTTCCTTATCCAAGAAACGGGCTCCGAATCCATGCGCAAGTCCTGCACCACTCCGAGGTTTGCGCTCTTTTTGGGCGCGGATTTACCTGCCATCAGCATCGCGGTCAGCGCAATCATCGCCGCGTTGTCGCCCAGGTACTCGTCGGCTGCGATGCACAGCCGCGCGTCGTTTTCGGACGCCACGAGACCCAGCATCTGCGAAAGCCTGCGGTTCCGGGCGTTGCCGCCGCACAGCACGATTTCCTTTTTGCGCTTGAGCAGGAGCGCACGCTCGGTCGCCTCGCACAATGCGGCAAACGCTGTCTCCTGCGCCGAGTAGCAGATGTCCTTGGCGCTTGCGCCGCCTGATTGCGCCATCTTCTGGCAGTAGGTGAGCATGCCCGAATAGGAGACGCTCATCCCCTTGACCACGTAGGGCATCGGGACGTAATTGCAGCCTGGAAGGGCTGCAAGCTTGAGCACCCCGACAGCATCCGGCGGGTTCAGGTTGAGCGAGCGGCCGAGCATGTCGAGGAAATTCCCGATTCCCATGTCGAGCGTCTCTCCAAGGACGCGGTAGCGGCCGTTCTCGATGCACAGGATTTGCGTGTTGCCTCCTGAGACGTAAACTACGAGCGGGTCGTTTGCTTTGGACAAGTAGCGAACAATCTCTGCGTGCGCAAGCGCGTGGTTCACGCCAATTACTGGAATACCTAAAGCAGAACCAAGGGCCTTGGCCGCATCTGAACCAACAGACAAGCAGTGTCCCATCCCGGGACCGCGCGTGTAAGCTACAAAGTCAAGGTCTGAAAAATTGATTTTCGCCTTTGAGACCGTTTCCTCAAGAAGGGCCCGGATGTTCCTTGCGTGGGACTCCGCAAGCTTTCTCGGGACATAACCTTCCTTAAGGGAGGGATATTTTGCGGTGCAGTTTGAGAGAACCTCAATCTTGCCTGCCTTGCGCGTTGCAACTGACATCCCGAGAGTGTGCGCGGAGGACTCGATTGCAAGCACGTTCAAAGGCATCTGACCACTATAAGGGATTTGGCTGCGGCTGCCAATAAAGCATTTGCTGGTCAGGCAATCACGGAGAATATTACGGCCATCGAGAGTGCGTTGTAGGCGCAGTGGGCAAATACCGGCGCAACAAGGTTGTCGGTGCGGCGCACGTACCACGCGAACAGCAGCCCGATTGCGATGGCTCCCGCGACCTCGATTACGGAGCCGTAAAAGTAGTGGGCAATGCCGAACGCGACGCTGCTTGCGAGGATGCCGTACTTTTTCGAGAGCAGGCCGCGGAAGAAAAGCTCCTCTGCAAGCGGGCCGAACGTCACCGCAAGAAAGAGCGCAACTGCGCCCTGCCTCTTGATTACCTCGGCCACCTGGCCCTGGTCGGCAAAGCCGAAGTGGGAGAACACCACGCCCACAAGCCCGACGAGGAGGATGCTTGTCAGGAGAAGCCAGGCGCAGTCCGAGATGAGCCTGACCGCGGGCATCCTGTTGAGCCCGAGGAACGAAAGCGATTCGGAAAGCGTCTTGCGCTCAGCTGCAAGCCACACGAAGGGCGTAAGGAGGAGCAGCAGGTTGATTATGAAGCTCCCGGACACCGAGCCAAGTAAGAACACCGCAAGCGTTGCCATGCGGAAGGATAGCGACGCGGCAAAGCCGAACCTGCCAAGCAGGAAGGCGCAGATTGCGCCGGAGAACAGAAGGAACAGCACGTTTGACAGGTAGGAGCCGAAGCCGGCTGAGAACGGCCACGCCACTAGGAGCGCGTAAGCAACCGCCTGGCCCGCAAACCCCACTAGGTTTTTTTGGACCGTGACGCGGAAGAACAGCTCCTCGGAAAGCACGAGAAGAAGCGCGGCCCAGAGGGGGGCTTCCGCAAGCGCGTCCAGGTACTGGTCCTGCGCAATCGCGCGCGAAAAGAACACCGCGGCGGTTGCAAGTAAAATTATCAGTATGAAGCGCAGCGAAAGCCGGTTCCAGGCGGGATTTGAAAGTTCCTGCGTCGGCGCAAGGAGGGCGGAGATTTTTTTCCTGTCCCACTTGAGAAGGAGCGCGCAGAGTGCGGTTGCTGCAAGAAGCAATACTGCAAGCTCAAGGACGGCCATGTGAAAAGCAGGAAAGCTGAAAATAAAAGGCAGCTATTGAAAATAAAAAATAGAAAAAGAAATTGAAAAGAAAGGAAAACCCTCTCAAATCATTTCGGTGTACCCGCACTTTCCGCACGCGTACCTCGGCTTCTGGCCCTTCGCCTCGTGCTTTGCGAGCTTGTTGCCTGCCCCGCACTTGGGGCACGACCTGCCGGGCTTGTAGGCCTTCGTAACGCGGGCCTTCTTCTTTGCTTCTGCCATCAAAATCACCAATCACTTAGGCTGCAGGCTTCGCTGCATCCTTTTTCTTTGCCGAGCGCTCGATGCGCGCGAACTTGTACCCGCGCTCGGTGCCCTTCGCCGCGTCTGTGGACTTGTAGACCTTGGCGTGGACCTGCACGGTCTTGGTGCCGAACTTCTGGTCAACCTTGTCGACTACCACGCAGTCCTTTGCGCACTTGCACGCAACCGACACCGCCTCCGCAATCTTGTCGCGCGAGGGAGTCGGCGAACCGGTTGCAGTGAACACGACTTCCTTGCGGCCAAAGAGGGCGTTTTCCTTTTCGCTTACCTTCTTGAGTTCCATATTCAAAAACCACCGTTGAAAACATGACTTACTTTATCTTGAGCGCGTACCTGCCGGGCGCCTTTGCGCCGATTGTGGTCGCTACTTCGGACGAAGTGTCCATTATGAAGATGTAGCCCATCCACGACTTCGAAAGTTCGCCTGCCTGCTGGCAGTTGGGGCACACGTCGCCCTCGACAATCAACCTGCATTTCTTGCACGCTTTCTGGACCATAATAACACCTTATCCTGAGACCTTCCCCAGCCCAGCCGGGCGCATCGTGAGCGCTATCTTGCTGTTGAGGATGGTGTCCTTCATGCTGACCGTCGCGACCTTTGCGCGGACCCAGTCTCCCTTCTTGATTCCCTTCTTGCTCTCGCGTCCTACTAGCATCCCCGTCTTCTTGTCGTAGGATAGGAAGTCGTCCGCAATCTGCGAGACGTGCACGAGGCCGTCTATGGGCCCGATGCGCACGAATGCTCCGAACTCCACAATCTCGGTCACTTCGCCCTCGACCACCTCGTTCACCTTGGGGGTGTACACGAGCGCGTCGAACTCCGCGTCAAAGTATGCGGCACCGTCTCCCTGGATGATGCGTCCCTCGGACTTCACTTCTGCGTCTGAGATGCTGATGACTACGCCGTACTCGCGGTGGACCGTGCGCTCGTACTGGTCGCGCAAAATCTTGAGCGCTGCCTCTGAAATCTTCATGCCGAAAAGGTTCGGCGGTATCCTGACTGACTCAGAAAACCTGCAAATGCGGAACATATTTTCCTCAAACCTCCAATGAATGCAATTCTTTCCTACTCGCCGCTTCGCCACTCGGTGACAAGGTGCGACTTGTCACGCGAATAGATGAGCTGCACCAAGCCAACTTGCTTGAGCCGCTTCATCAGCTTGCGGTCCTCCGTTACCACCGCGACCTTGCCGCGGTGCCTGGTGGCATAATCGACAATCATGTCGTCCACCTTCCCCTCGCCGGGGATTATCTCGGCGCCCTCGTTCGCAAGGGCAGCCATTATCGCCTTCACGCGCAACTGCTGCTTGCGCGACTTTGTCGAAAGCTCGTTGCCAGACTGCGCGAACACGACGAACTCCGCCGTGCCGTCCACGAGCTTTTCGGACTGCCGGAAGATGTCAATGCCCCACTCGAATGGCATCAAAAGCGCGTTCGAGTCCAGGACGATTTTCATCTTGTTTCCCTTTGCTGCCGATGCAAACATCTTGTTTTCGCAACGGGCCCGACGGGATTGCTCAGCGTGCGTCGGGGAAAACTACGTTTTCCCCTTGTCCACGCCGGACGCTCCCCTTTCCTTGCGGAAACGAGACCGTTCATTTTTTCTAGCGGGCCCGACGGGATTCGAACCCGCGACATCTTGATTGCTTCTCGACCCGCTTGCGAAACTAAAACGATTGCAAAAAAACAAATCTCGCAAGAAGGAGGATTAAAAGTCAAGCGCTCTAGCCAGACTGAGCTACGGGCCCTCTTAACTTACTAAGAATAGGGTCGAAAAGGAATTAAAAGGGTTTATTTGGCGGGAATATGGCGCGGTTTAATATGCTGCGAAAAAATAACCGTACAGAGGGATTACTTATGAACAGGAATGCATGCTTTGTCGCCATTTTCATCATGCTCTTTTCGGCAACGGTTGCCGCAATAAGCTGCGCACAATCGCCCCAGTCCGACGAGATATTCAAAAAGGACCTGGGCTCCTGCGTTCTTGACGGCAACATAAGGCACTGCACCTTCACGATTGAATCGGAAATCTGCAACGCCACGGCGGTCAAGCCGTGCCAGGTCGATTACGGCAGCTCGTACGCCTACAACGACAAGAACATGGTATACAACGAGAGCCTGGTCAGCTGCTATGTCATCCACGATGGGACTAAGCTTGCGTGCGGAGAGCCGTTCGTGACGGGCGAGGAGGACTACCCTTGGGGAACGGCCAGGGGCATGGCAGTAATGCTTCCCTCGTGCGAGAATGGCGACGTATACCAGGTCATCACGTCAAGCAATTTCTCAAACCTGAGGAATGACGTGGTTGAGGACAGCTGGTACTTTACGATGACCGGCATGAACGGGACGCCCGCGTACTCCGAATGGTCCCGGCTGGAAATCAGCGTTCCGAAGGGGATGCCCATGTATTATTACTTCCATTCCAAGGCCGCCACAGCGACAAACACCACGGTAAACGGGGTTACGAAGTACGTCTTCGAACAGAAGGGCATGCCGCCCCTAAAGGAGGAGGAAAAAATGCCGGCCGCCAAGGAAGTCGAGGACTGGATGGAATACGCCAGCTCGGACGACTTCGGGGCGGTTTCAAGCTGGTTGCAAAGCGGATATGAAGACGCGGTAAAGCCCGACGAGTCGGTCATTGCCAAAGCATCGGAAATCGTCGGGAACTCGCAAGGCGGGGAAGCCATAGGAAAGCTGTACGATTGGACGAGGAAAAACATCGGATACAAGAGCGGGACCTCGATGGGATTCCGGCCCAACAATGCAAGCTACGTGCTGAAAACCGGGTACGCCAACAGCCAGGACGTCGGCGCGTTGCTTACGGCCCTCCTGAAAAGCAGGGGCTTTGACGCCGAACCCGCAATAGTCGCGTCAAACAGGGCCACGCGGATGGGAACGCTTGACCAACTCAACTACATCATAACAGTTGCGCATTACCAGGGCAAGGACATCTGGATGGACGCAACTTGCGCCACCTGCCCCTACGGAACAGTTCCGTGGGATAAGCGGGACGTGCCGGTACTGCGGTTCATGACGCAGGACGCGACGGAAACAATACCCGCAGCCGGCGGGGAAACCAACACGTCAATCCGGATAGGCATCAAGGTGCTCCCAAATGGCACCACGCACATCACCCAGGCAAACATCCTTATGGACAAGCTCCGCGCTGAAGAATACCGGCAATATTACGGGACGTCAAGCAAGGAACAACGCAATGGCTGGTTACAGGGGGCGGCAGGCGACTTCTGCAGCAACTTCTCAAACCTCGAATACTCGGGCCAAGACTTGGACAACGGCAAGTTCGAAATAAAGATCAGCCTGGACTGCAACGGCCTTGCGGTTGTTGATGGCAAGAAAATCACGTTGCCAACATACGAGGGCAACAACATCGGGATGCCACATTACCTTACCGCAACCGAACGCGTAAACGACTTTGACCTGGGCCCGACGGTCTACTACGAAGTCGCAATCAACTTCGAGTTCCCGGAAGGATATGAAGTCACTACGGACATCGCACCGGTCAGCGGCGGGTACGAAAACTACACCAAAACGCTCGGTTACGCCAAGCAGGGGAACACGGCCAAGTTAGTTTTCAACGCCTACTCCGGCCCGTTCGTGTCAAAGGAAGGTTTTGCCAGCATGAAGGCAGTAAGCACCGCGGTTTTCAACGCGCTGACACCCATTGAGGCGGTTTCTGCCGACGATGCCATTGCGACGCCGAACGGCCAGACGGACAACCCGACTGCAACGCCAACGGCAGGCGGAAAGCTCGACAACACGGCAATCGCCGGCATCCTGGCCTTGGTCGCAATCGTTGCAGTCGGAGGATACTACCTGCTCAAGGCAAAGCCCAAAACTAAAGGCGGGAAAAAGATCAAATCAAGGAAGGGCAAGAAAAAGTAAATCTGTAAGTAGGTGAGATGGATACGGTGGCAAAACACATAATCTTGCTCGGCGCGCCCGGAGTGGGCAAGGGAACTCTCGGCCAGGAAGTGGTCAGGCGCGCGGGCCTTGCATACGTCTCAACAGGGGACATGCTGCGCTCCGAAGTCGCGGCAAAGACTCCGCTTGGAAACAAGATTGCATCCATTCTCGCCGCTGGCGAGCTTGTAAACGACGACCTTGTCAACGAGCTAATCAAGAAAGCGCTCGAGCGGCCGGAATCCCGTAACGGCTATATGCTCGACGGCTACCCGCGCACGCTTTACCAGGCAAAGACGCTTGAAGCGCTCCCGCAGGGAAAAATCGACATAGTGTTCAACATCGAACTGCCCACTGAGGAAATTGTCCGAAGAATCTCATCGCGCCGAAGCTGCCCCAAGTGCAAGGCAGTGTACAACCTGCTTTACTCAGCACCGAAGAAGGCCGGAGCCTGCGACAAGTGCGGCACCGGGCTGGTGACGCGCTCGGACGACACGCCGGAGACAATCCGCAACCGCATCGCGGTATACGAGAAGAACACCAAGCCCCTTGTCGAGTATTACGAGAAGAAGGGAGTGCTTGTGCGCATCGACTCGAGCGGAAGCGACAACGAACCGAAAATCCGCAAGATGCTTGCGGTAATCGGAAAGTAAGCCAAGGTTGCACGCATCGTCCTTTTCAAGGGCGAATTAGCGCACACCTAGGCAACTACCCGCGCAATTGCGAGCGCTCCTCCGGCGTGAGGATTCGGAAGTACAACATTGACTTCTTGGCCGAATGCTCGCCGATGTTTGTTATCCCCGTCCTGCGGGAAGTGAAAAAACGCTTATGCGCAGGCACCGAACCGACCTGTTCATGCGTCAAGCCGGATTCGCTTGCAATCTTGGCCAAATAGGCCTTATCCGGAATTGAAGACGGGCGTTCGCCCAGAAACACGCCGTGCGGAACGTGCGTCTTTTCATTCTCAAGCCGGGCAACGAAACCCGTATTATGAACGTCAATCGCCTTCCATGACGGCTTCAAGCTCCCGTGCGGGATGTGGACATACCGGTATGTTCCCTCGGTTTTGGCGGGTGTTTTCGGCATCGCAGATTCACCTTTCTTAGTATCTGGGTTCTTGTTTAAAACTCAGCCTGCGAGAAGCTTTTCAATCTCGTAAAGGCTTGCAATCCTGCATACTTCCTCGCCTAGCGGCGGCTCGTCGCCAAGCAGCTTCGTGTACTTCAGGTTCCGGTCAAGAAGTATTGCCGAGCAGCCTTCCTTTACTGCTGGAAGATAATCGCTCTTGTAGGAGTCGCCGACGTGCAGGATTTCGCAGGTCTCCACGCCAAGCTCGCGTGCAAGCCGTGCGAACACGCCGTCGTGGGATTTTATTTTTGAGTAGTCGGAATATACTGAAATCGAGCGCTCGAAGAACCCGTCGAGGCCGTCAACTTTTATCTTGATGTCGAGGAACATCTTGGGCGTGTTCGAGAACACCACCATCCGCCGCTTTTCCTTCCGGAGCGCTTTCAACACGGGAAGCGCGTCGGGAAATACAGTGATCTTGTGCGAAAGGTCGGACACTATTTTCTGCGGGTCAACCTTGAGCTTGTGGTGCTCTATCCAAAAGCACAGGTCGTACCACTCGCGGCGCTGCATCCCGATGCGGTCGTATTCCGAACGCATCAGTTCCTTCGCCTGCGCAAGCGGCACCCCGTTCTGCTCCGAATACAGCCGCGGGAGCTCCTGAAACCACAGGTGGAAGTCAAAATCCAGGTCTATGAGCGTGCCGTCGAGGTCGAATGAGATTACCTTTGGCGACAAAGGCATTTGGGCAAACACCGGGTTACTGGGCAAGCACTGCCGTGCCATAGAGGCGCCAGCGCTTCTGCGCCTGCCTCATCACGGCAATCTTGGATGCGCCGTCGATGCAGACGGGCTTTCTGAGCTTGAGGGTTGCGACGTTCTTCTTTTTGTCGGTCACAAAGCCGACGGTTGTGTTGGTTCCAACCCCAAGAACGAGAGGCTCGTCCTTCCCAAATCCTGCAGGGAATATCTCCATCGTGCGCTCCAGGGGGGTAATCTTGATTTTGATTTCATCCATCAGAAGCGGGAGCTTGCCAGGAAGGCCTACCGTGCATCCAACAAGAGTGTCCGCCTTTGAGATTGCCGGATCCACTTCAAGGCCCATCGCGATGAGCCCGCCGGGAACGGCTTCCTTGAGCTGCTCTGCGCCGGCGTGAAGGGAGACTATTTTCGACTTGAGCTTTACGTAGCTCGTCTTTTCCTTCTTCTTCCTTGCGGGCCCTGGAAGCAACTCGACCTCGTCGCCTACCTTGAAGGAGCCGCGGATTACCGAGCCGCCGACCACCCCGCCGCCAACTTCGGCAATCTTGGTGCCGGGCTTGTTGACATCGAAGCTGCGGGCGACGTAAAGTATGGGCGAGTCCGAAGGCTCGCGCTTGGGGGTGGGGATGTCCTTCTCGATGGCCTGGATGAGCGCGTCGAGGTTGATGCCCTGGTTTGCAACAACGGGAATGATTTGCGAGTTCTCGTAGGAGGAGCCTTTGAGGAACGTCTTGATTTCCTTGTAGTGCTCAAGCGCGCGCTCCTTGCTTACCAGGTCGATTTTGTTCTGTACAATCACGACGTTCTTTATCCCCGCGGCCTCAAGCACAGCAAGGTGCTCCACGGTCTGGGGCATCGGGCACTTCTCGGTCGCGGCAATCAAAAACAGCGCGCCGTCGATGATGGAGCTTGCTGCAATGACGGTTGCCATCAGCGTCTCGTGACCCGGCGCGTCCACGAATGAAATCTTCCTCATCTTCTCGGTCTTCCGGTTGCACACCGGGCACTCCTGCTTCATAGAGAAGCACTGTGGCGCCGAGCACTTCACGCAGCGGTAGAACGTGGCGTCGGCGTAGCCGAGCTTGATGGTGATGCCGCGCTTGAGCTCCTCGCTGTGCGTGTCCGTCCACTTGCCGGTAAGCGCCTGCACTAAGCTGGTCTTTCCGTGGTCGACGTGGCCTATGGTGCCTATGTTGATTTCAGCCTGAGCCATGAGAATGAAATTATCGCGCTTCAAGGTTAAAATGGGATGGGGTGTAGCTCCCAACGCATTTATCTTTCCTTTCGTGCCAAAGCCATAAGACGCAATCCGCCCTATTTTCCAGAGGTAATTTACAATGGCAGCTGACTACGACCCCGAAAAGAAAAGAAAGCTCGACTTGCTGGTCGCAAAGAAGGTCAACCCATACCCCTACACTTTCGGCCGCACGCACAAGGCGCAGCAGGTCAAGGACTGCTACGACGCCCTCGAGGGAAAGGAAGTCTCGGTCGCGGGCCGCATCATGCAGATGCGCTCGTTCGGGAAGCTCGTGTTCTCAACGCTGGACGACGTGTCCGGCCGCATACAGGTGTACGCAAGCGAGGCGGACGTCGGTCCGGAAGTTCTCAAGTCGTTCGAGACTGCTGACCTGGGAGACATCATCGGAGTCACCGGGAAGGTCACCAAGACCAAGAAGGGCGAGATTTCAGTTGCCATAAAGAAGTGGGAGATGCTTGCAAAGTCGCTCCGCACGCTTCCGGAGAAGTTCCACGGCCTGGAGGACACCGAGACCCGCTACCGAAAGCGCTACCTCGACCTTTTGATGAACCCCGAGTCGAGAAAAATCGCAATCATACGCTCGAAGATGGTCAGCGCGATGCGCGACTACTTCGACCGCAACGAGTTCTTCGAGGTGGAGACGCCGATTTTGCAGCCGCTTTACGGCGGCGCCGCTGCAAGGCCGTTCATCACGCACCACAACGCGCTTGACACCGACCTATACTTGAGGATAGCAAACGAGCTCTACCTCAAGAGGCTGATAGTGGGCGGGCTTGAGCGGGTGTACGAGTTCTCCAAGGACTTCCGCAACGAGGACATAGACTCGACCCACAACCCCGAGTTCACGCAGGTGGAATACTACGCCGCGTACTGGGACTACAACAGCTGCATGCGCTTTTCCGAGGGAATACTCGGACACGTAGTTGAAAAGATCCACGGCACGAAGAAAATCCAGTTCCGCGGGAAGGAAATCAGCTTCGAGGCGCCGTTTGCGGTCGTGTCCTTGGTTGGCAAAATCTTGGAAAAATCCGGCGAGGACGTTCTTACTTGGACTACTGACGCGCAGGCTGTCGAGGCTGCAAAGAAGCACGGCCTGGACTGCAAGATACCCAACAGGGCGCACGTGATTGACGCTTTGTTTGACAAGTACGTTCAGCCGGAATTGGTCCAGCCCACATTCCTCATCGACTTTCCGGGGTTCATGTGCCCGCTTGCAAAGAAAAAGCGCGGCGACGAGAGGCTTGCCGAGAGGTTCGAGCTTTTCATCGGAGGCGGCGAGTGCGGGAACTCCTACTCGGAAATCAACGACCCCGTGTTCCAGCGCCAGAAGCTCGAGGAACAGGCCCGCGAGCTTGCGGGCGGGGACGACGAGGCGATGCCCCTTGACGAGGACTTCCTCGAGTCGATGGAGTACGGCATGCCGCCGACCGGAGGCATGGGAATCGGCATCGACCGGCTGGCAATAATCCTAACTGACTCTCCCTCAATCAAGGAAGTCATACTCTTCCCCAGCATGAGGCCCCTTGACTCCGACCGCCGGAACAACGAAAAGGCCGTCCCAAAGGCGGTTGCGGAACAGAAGCAAAAGGAGAAGGGCGATGCGAAGGCCAGGGAAAAAGAGCCGAAGAAGCCTGCTGGAAATGACAAGACTGCGGGCGGCTCCAAGGACAAGGACGAAAAACCACCTGCAAAACTAAATACGCCCGGCTTCGCAGAGGACTTGGACGAGATGCCGTCAATCTGAGCGGCAGCCCAAAAACCCTCCTCTTATTTTTTATTGAACGACTTGGAAAGCCGCAAGTCCAGGTAGCCCATCAGCTGGTAGCCGGCATCGAAGCCCACCACCGCAAACGCGTACGCGGGTTCGGAAAGAAGAAGCGACACGGCTATTGCGGTCACGTCGAGTATTACGCGGTAGGACAGCAGCCTGCGCAACGTCCTGTCCCTGACTTTCCCGAGGCTTGCGCGGTCGGACAGGACCTCGTCCACATAGGCCGCGACGACCAGCGCACACAGCGGGAGGAAATAGGGCATCCTCAGGCCCATCGCAATCGACGCGACCACGAACGCGAGCATCCCGGCGTAGTGTATGGGGTGGTCCTCCTTTCCCGCAAGGATTACTGCGACTATTACCGCAAGAGCAGCTGTCGCAAGCACCGGGCTCTGGGTGAATATGATTGCGCCTACAAGGCCGTAGCCTATGCCCGCCAGGTACCCGTAAACGCTGTGGCGCGAAAGCCTGCGATCGTCGGCGATGTCGTCGGCCAGCTTGACCAGGCAGCCGCAGAGGATGCAAAGGACGTAAATGAACATTCAGACCACGAAATATTCGGAAAAAGGGCAATATATTCCTCTGCCCGACAAACTCCTTCCTAAAGAAAAGGCGAGATTATGATTGGGAAAAGCACGGTCGCGTCGCCCTCCACATAGGCTGACTTTGCCTTGGCGCTGATTTTCCCCCACGACACGGCCTCGTTGGTGCGCGCGCCGGTCATCGAGCCGTCGTACTGCGTGCCTGTTGAGACGTAAACTGCATAGTCAAGCCCGCCGCGCATTATGTTCAGGCCGATGGTGTGGTGCTTTGCAAAACCCCCGCCGAGTATGATTGCGCCGGTCTTCTTTGCAAATGCCACTTCCGTGCCAATGGTGCGCATGTCGCCAGCCGCGTCGACTACCAGGTCGTAGTCCTGGCGGAAGAACGCAAGGTGCATCCCCATCGCGCCGTCGGTCGGGGCCGGGAGGATGACCTTGATTCCGTTCTTGTACGCCCAATATACCCACGAGCTTTCCAAGGCCTTGTTGCCCTTGAACTTCTCGGCAATGAACTTGCCGTACGCAAAGACCATTTCCGAAGGCGTGATTACCGCGCGGAACTTTCCGTTCGGACGCTTCTCCTTCTTCGCCTCGAAAATTTTGGAATAGAACTCCATATCGAGCTTCTCAAGGAGAACATACCGGTCGTTGGGCACGAGCACGTTCCCGATGCGGTTGATGCCCTTCCTGTGCAGCGCGGCATCGTCCTCGTTGAAGGTCCCGAGCAGGAATGGCTTGCTGATTTTCATCACGTCCTCCTCGACCGAGCCCACGCCGGTGACTACTGCGTCGCAGAACTTGCGGCGGCAAAGCTCGGCGAAGAGCTCGCGCAGGCCGCCGGACACCATGTTGGAGGTGAACGCAAGGAAAGTGTAGGCGTTGTCCGCCTTCATCGCCTTGACAACGTCAACGGCCCTGCCAAGCTCGCTTGCCTGGAAGCCTGCGGACTTGAGCATGCTCGCATAATCCGAAAGCGTGGTCTTTGCTGACACTGAAATGCCTGAAATCTTCTGCTGCACTGTTTTCAACTCCGTTCTTCCCGCTCTTCGAACTCGATTTTGAAACCTTTCGGGGTCAAGGCATCGAAATAATTCGGTTTTCCCTTCGCATTTGCCAGATGCTCGTTGGCGGCTGCGCGAATACCGTCTTGTGCTACTCCCGAGTTCTTGGCCTTGACGAGCTGCACAAACGCCTGCAACCCTTGGGTGGATTCGGGATTGTAGGACCTCTTTTCGTGGAACGCTTCCTTTATGACGGCCTGGTGCGTCGGATGCTCGCGTTGAACGGTATTTACCAGCCTCTGCAACGCTTCCTTTGCCAACTGATAATGGGTGGTTTCGCCGTTTTTCACCCGCATCGACAGGTTATCAACGATTATTTTCTGCAACCCCTTGACGTCTTGCGAGGTTGGAATGGCAGTAAGGTCGGAAATGCGCTGCCTTATCACAAGCGGCAGCAGGGTATTCCGGTTCTCATTAAAATCGATGACCAGGCCGTCCATTTGACCGCTTTTCCCGTTCAGGTGTTCCATGGCCACGATGCCGTTTTTTTTCAAGGCCCGCTTAATAGTCGGCAAAAGTGCATCGTGCCCGGTTATGTGCGAGATGGTCTGCTTTCGTTCCTCTGGATTGGCGGAGGCCATGTGGATTCCTTCTTAGAGGTTATCTGCCTGCCGCGGTTTTTAACGCTTCCAGATGCCCCTGCTGAATGCAGCCTGGCGCATCAGGGCTGGCTCCACTCTATCTCGTAATACTCGAACTTGCTGTCGGCAAGCGCAATGCGCTTTACAAGGTAGTGCGTGACAGCTGTCTCGCGGTCGCAGATTGCAAGCATCAGGTCGATGCCGTACTTCTTGGAGGTCTCGATTGCCTTGGCAAGCTCCTGGCCGCCAATCTCCTCCTCCTCGGAAAGCGCGAGCATCGCAAAGCGCGGCCCGGAGGTCTTGGGCGTTTCGATGCCTTCCTTCGCGCGGTGGTATAGAATGAAATCAACGTCGGACGGCACCTCGCGCCTTGTGCCCGGTATTGCGAGGATGAATGTCTTCTTCACGCCGTGCGCAACTCGGATTGCGCGGCTCCACTCGGAGATGAGCATCTTGCTTTCGCGGGGAAACACGTGGATTACGTGCTTGGAGTGCATCCACTCGTCATTCGAGAGCGCGGGAGAGGCTCCGGGAAGGTACAGCCGAAAGTGCGTGCCGAACTTGAACCCGGTCTTGAGCACGCACCCGCGGAGCCGCCAGTCCTCGTAGACTTCGTAAAGCGCGAGGAAGTCGAACCTGCGCTTGGTTGCCTCCTCGATGAGCCTCTTTTCGCCCACGTTGAGCACAAGCCCGCAGTGCCTCATAAGGAAAAGCGTCTCGTATGCATCCAGCTTGAGGAAGCGGCCGTGCTTGCGCGCCTTGTAGGTTCCAAGCTGGCCGAACCAGCCGTTGTCGTAAAGCGAGGCGCCTACTGCGTCGTCGTCGATTACTGTCATCAGGTCGTCGTAGAAGAACAGGCCCTTCGCGCCAATCTTGAACGGCTTGAAATCCCCCGACGGGTACTTCTTGACCGGGTTTCTTCCGTAATTCTTCTTGGCCTCGGAAAACTCGCGGGCAATAAGGCCGCGGTCGCGCCAGTCCTTGTAGCAGAAGTAGCGCGCTAGGAACTTTTTCGAGCGGTCGCACTTTCGCGCGACGTCGTTGAACGACAGCAGCTTGCCCGAAGGACCCTTGCACTCGGCGTTGCGAACGTCGAGCAGGTAAAGGGCTTCCTCTGCCGAAAGCTCCAGCTCGAACTTTCCCTTTTCCTTCTTCTCCACGCCGTAGAAGCTGCGGTCAAGCGCCTGGACTGAGACCAGGTCGCGCACTGTCGCCTTCTCTCCGTCGAATCCGAAAACTACGCCCATGAATTACTACCCGCCAAGAGGCGCGTATGACACGTTTATATCCTTCAGGATTTTTGCTTACTATTGTATGGCATCCCATAAATTAAACAGGTGCAAAGGCCAGGTCTCGCTCGAATACGTCGTGATGGTCGGGCTGGTGCTTGCGGCGTGCGTGCCCGTCTGGATACTCGCACAGGACCGCATCTCGGACGCGCAGACGGAACTCGACGCGGTGACCGCGCAGGCGTCCGTTGACGCCTTGGCCAAGGCGGCCGACTGGGCGGCGCTGTCCGGATACCCCGCAAGGCGCACCGTTGACATCGAGCTTCCTCACACAGTCCAAGGCGCGCTTGTCGCAGGACGCGAGGTGCGCATACTGTTCTACGGCTCTGCAGGGCTTTCCGAAGCTTACGCCGTTTCCGAAGCCAACCTCACCGGGACGATACCCATCGGCGGCTCGAAGGTGACGATGGTGGTTGCCGCAAGCCAGTCGCAGCCTGGGAACGTCACAATAGGGCAGGCGGGTTAAGATGCGTCGCGGCCAGGTAGCCATGGAATTCGTCGCAGTCTGCATGCTCCTCATACTCGTGTGGACCGCGTTCTCGATGCTCTCGGCCGAGTGGAACCGCAGGACCTATTCCGTCGCGGCATCTGCTGACGCGCAGGCCCTCCTTGAGAAGATTTACAACGAGGCTGTTGACGCGAAGGCTGCCGGACCGGGCTACTCGCACGCGTTTGCGGTGCCTGCCGCGCTTGCGGGAAACCAAAACTACACCGTGAGCATCTATCCAGCATACTCCACGATACAGATTGCATTCAAGGATTCAAGCGCATCAGCCGTGCTCCCATTCAGCGCATCCGGAAGCGCCGGCTGCTGCACCGTAAGAGTGACTAATGACAATGGCAACGTCGTGTTCTCATAGGCGCCGTGGCAACCACCGCCGCGGCCAGGTGCTTAGCGCGGAAATAGTGCTCGCCACATTCGTGTTCGTGATGGCCGTTGCCATCATAAACCACGCCTACTCGCGCACTCTTGAGGCGGGGCTCTCGATGACGTCGGGCCAGCGGGACGTGCGCACTTATGCGGGGCTTCTTTTGGACGGCCAGGGCAGCCAGCCCGACTGGGACTATGCAAGCCATGATGCCCGGCCGCTAACGCTTTCGTCGGACGGCTCAATCAATATCACCAAGGCGGCGGACCTTGTCGCATTGCTTTACGATGACGAGAACGCCACGCTCTCCGCACTCTCGGCCGGGCCGTACAAGGTAGGGATACGCATAACCGGCCAGGACGGCTTGCCGATTGTGGTTGCCTGCCCCGGCTGCAGCTGCGGCGGCAGGTGCAACGTCACGCTCGAGTATTACCCGCCGCTTTATTCGAAGAACATCTTCCCGGTCGAGGGCGTTTATAGGCTTGTGAACGCCAACGGCTCGGGAGCGGGAATCGGGAACGTACGGCTGCTATTCTACAGGACATACGACTAGGATTTGATGACGCTTTGGAAAAAAACGCGGGTAAAGGCAGGGGGATTGCGTTCGCAATTGACGCGCTGTTCGCAATAGCGGTAGTGGCGGCGTTCGCAATAACTGTCGTGCCCGCAAGTTCCGGCCTGCAGGATGCGGGCGATGCCGCGCCAAGGGCGGCCTCAAAACTGTCCGAGAGCACGCTCCGAGCGATGTGCCTTGCGACCGCAAGCGAGCTTTCAGCGGCTTCGCCGGAAATCGCCGCAATTTATTCGGACGGCAACCTCACTGCAAACGATTCGGAAATGACCTTGTGCCAGCTTCTCGCCAGGCTGGAAGCCGAGGGCAACGGCTCGGTCTTGCGGGCAAAGAACGTAACTGCACAGGTGTTCGGTCCGCTTGTGCCGCAGACAATGGGGCTTGCGGTCTATGCAGATGGCGCGCTAATCTACAACACCACTTTCGAGCCGCCGGCGCCAATAGCGCTGCACTCGTCAGCGGCATACGTCTACTCCTATGGGAAGGCCGGCGTTTCTACAGCGCCAATCGGGCCGGTAAAAATCGAGGCGAGGAGCTGGTGGCCATGAGACGCGGTTTTGCCTACTCGCTTGCTGCTCTTGCGCTCGCCCTAGCTGTCGCGCAGGCAGCGATAATCTTTTCGTCGGCCCAGTCGGGCGTTGCGTACGAACGCAGCTCGCAAAAGGACGCAGTTGAGTTCGCCGCGTTTTCAGAGGGCACTGCCGGGCTCCAATCAGGACTGCTCCTCAGCTGCGGCCTTGCGTTTGAGGCTGCAAAGGACTACGAGGAGTCCACCAATTCCACGTTCGTAAACCGGTCCTGCGTGCTGACGTTCCTTGCAAGGGACGGCAGCGTCACAAACGCCACCTGCCCGGGCGAGCCTTTTGCCCTGATTGAGACTTCCAACCAGGCGTATTCGCTTTCAGGCTGGCAGCAGGCCGCGGCATCGGAAAGGACAGGCAGCGTGGGAATCTCTTCGGAGGTTCTGTCAGCCTATGCGACGGGGAACGCAACGCGCGCGATGTGCGACGCAACCGCACTGGTCACTGCTGCCACCCCTGGCAATTCCACATTCATTTCGAGAACGTACGCGGCGCAAAGGACGGTGCAAAACTAGCGCAAATATGACAGGCGGGCTTTTATTTGGCACGACATTAATAGTGCCATAAGGGCAAATGCAGTAAAACTGCGCAAATCCTAAGAGGGCTGAAGACTTTTGGCTGGAACAGGCGACGCAGGCTCATCCGAAAAGGCGATTGAGACGGTAGTGGACCGGCTCTACGACCTTGTCAACGCGAAGAAGTCGGTGACCGTAAGGGAAGTCGCCAAGGCGCTGTCGATTTCCGAGCCCCAGACCGAGAAGCTTGCCCGGCTGCTCGAGTCGTCCAAGCTGGTGCAGGTAAACTACAGCCTTTCTGAAATAATCATCACCATCGCCGAGGAGGCCAAGGCGGCCCCGGCCGCAGCGGCCACCGAGCCGGACCCAGCTGAGCGCGCCATCCTGTCCTCCTGCGACGAGGTAGCGAGGGCGAAGGCGGTGCTCGAGTTTTCCAGGCGCCAAGTCGAGCAGCTTTCAGGCAGGCTCGCACAGTCGGCTTCGCAGCAGGCTGCCGCAATCAAGGCAAAGGACGTGAGCCCGGCTTTGCGAAGGAGGCTTGAAGGCATCGGGTCGGACGCCGCCCAGGCGAAGGCCCACGCAACCGCCGCCCTGGCAGCGGCAACGGTTCTCGAGGAGGCCAGCCAGAGGCTTTCGCAGGTCGCGACACGCAAGGGTGCAAGATAATGAAAATCCTAGACTCGTACAGCGTTGAAAGCGAGGGCATACCCGCCCTGATACAGATAGTGGACGACGAGTCGTTCACCAACATGTACATGCTACACCGCGCCAAGGTGCGCAAGTCAACTGAGGCGGTGATGGACTTCCTCAAGCAGCGCGTCATCGACGCAGTCAACATCAGCGCGTCCGAGATAGCCAACTTCAGCGCGTGGGAAAAGCTTCGCGCGAACGTCAAGAAGAAGGCCCACGAGCTCGTGCGCACCGAGCTTGGCAACCTCGACCCCAAGGAGGAGGACTTGCTCGTGGGGAAGCTCCTGCAGGAGATGCTCGGCATCAGCGAGCTCGAGTTCTTCCTGAGCGACGAGCAGCTCGAGGAGGTCGTGGTCATCTCCTCCAAGGACCCCGTGTGGGTGTACCACCGCAAGTACGGCTGGCTCAAGACCAACGTGAACATCGACACCGAAGAGCAGATACGCAACTACGCGGCCATAATGGGAAGGCGGGTTGGCAAGCAGATAACAAACCTCGACCCGCTGATGGACGCGTACCTGCTTTCCGGCCACCGCGTCAACGCGACCCTCGCGCCGGTCTCGGCGAAGGGCAACAGCATCACCATACGCAAGTTCCGCAAGGACCCGTTCACGGTCATAGACTTCATGAACCCTAACCTCAACACCACCTCGGTCGAGGCGCTCGCGTTCATCTGGCTTGCGGTGCAGTACGAGATGAACCTCCTGGTTGGAGGAGGGACCGCAAGCGGGAAGACGTCGTTCCTCAACGCAATACTCGCGTTCACCCCGCCGAACCAGCGCATAGTCAGCATCGAGGACACGCGCGAGCTCATGCTCCCGACGTACCTGCACTGGACGCCGATGGTCACGCGGCTGCCGAACCCCGAAGGCAAGGGCGGCGTGAGCATGCTCGACCTTGCGGTGAACTCCCTGCGCATGCGGCCCGACCGCATCGTGCTCGGCGAAGTGCGCAGGCAGAACGAGGCCGAGGTTCTCTTCGAGGCAATGCACACCGGACACTCAGTGTATTCCACCGTCCACGCGGATGACGCGTCCCAGATGAAGGCCAGGCTCATAAGCCCGCCCATCAACCTGCCCGAGCAGTTCCTTTCGGCCATGCACCTTGCGGTAGTGCAGTACCGCCAGCGCAGGACGGGGATACGCAGGACGACCGAGATTGCCGAGATAATTCCCGGCGAGCGCGGGGTCAGCTTCAACGTGGTGTACCAGTGGAACGCCCAGGACGACACCCTCGAGAAGGTCGACGAGCACATGAGGGTCGACAACGAGATTAAGGCCCGGACCGGCATGAAGCAGAAGGAAATCACTGCAGACCTTGAGCAGAAGAAGGCAATACTCCTTGCGATGTCCGACGCGGGGATAAGCAAGGTGGACGACGTGGGAATGATATTCGCAAAGTACTACAAGTCGCCCAAGCTGGTGGCCGAGAGCGCGCAGAAGGGCGCGAGGGAGATGCGCAAGCTCCTGTGAGGTGACAAGCGGTGGAAAGCAAGATACCCATACTGCCGTTTTCGCTGGTGCCCTCGCAGTTCCTGTTCGTCCTGGCCGAAAAGACGCGGCCCATAGGCAACGCCGTGCAGGCTTGGATGCCCATACTCGGCGACGACCTGATGGGCGCGGGGTACGGGAACCTCGACGCCGACGCGTACGCGACCGCGTGCGTGCTCAACGCGTTCACGAACTTCTTCGTCTCGTTCCTCTTCATCAACCTGCTGGGCGTGCTTGCGCTCACGCCGATGCTGCTCCTCGCTGGCCTTGCCTCGGC
Organism: Candidatus Micrarchaeia archaeon; assembly: GCA_041663565.1. Lineage (GTDB taxonomy): Archaea > Micrarchaeota > Micrarchaeia > Norongarragalinales > CAINOH01 > CAINOH01. The sequence continues at coordinate 51,614 of JBAYMJ010000004.1, forward strand.
CGGGATTGGGGTGGCGACGCTGGTCACCTGCCTGGTGTACCCGCAGATAGTCGCATCGCAGCGGAGGCGCGCAATCGACGCGAACATGATAACGGCCACGAGGCAGCTGCTCATCCAGATACGCTCCGGGGTGCCGCTGTTCAACGCGCTCCTTTCGGTGAGCACTGGGCACAACAAGGTGTCGGACGAGTTCTACAAGATAGTCGCGCAGCTCAACGCGGGCGTTGCTGAGGCCGACGCGCTCGCCGAGGCGTCCGCAACGTCGCCTTCGATGCAGTTCCGCAAGGTCGTGTGGCAGCTTTCCAACGCGCTCAAGGTGGGCACCGACGTGGGCCTTGCGCTCGAGGCCACGCTTTCCGAGCTTGAGCACGAGCAGACCGAGCAGATCAAGAAGTATGCGCAGGAGCTCTCGCCGCTGACCATGATATACATGATAAGCGCAATCATAGTACCGAGCCTGGGAGTGACCCTGCTCATAGTCATAGGCTCGCTGCTTTCGTTCCCGATTCCCAAGGCCCTGCTCGTGGTCATATTCATAATAATGGTCGGCTTCCAGGCTTTCTTCCTCGACTTCGTCTCAACCCGGAGGCCGGTGGTGTAGGACATGAAGGCCAGCCGCATAATCATAAGGTCGTCCTACGCCCTTCCCAGGAGGTGGGTCGAAGCAATCGGAAAGCTCCTTGCAAAGGGCGGTTTCGACACCACGAAGAACCGGTACCTGATAGGCCTCTGCATGCTCGGCGCGGCCTCGCTCGGCATCCTCGTTTTCCTCATATTCGCAGTAGTCACGGCCGACTACAGGTTCGCGGCGTTCTCCGGGCTCCTCGTGGTGATGGCCGAGGTCGGCGGCGCGTACGTCATCCTGAAGTCGACCGCGTACCAGAGGAGCAGGAAGATAGAGAGCGTGCTCCCGGACGCGCTGCGCATCATCTCGGCGAACATGCGCGCGGGGATGACCGTCGAGAACGCTCTCTGGTCGGCAGCAAGGCCGGAGTTTGGGCCGTTCAGGGACGAGCTGAGCAGGGTTGCTGCGGACACGTTCGGCGGGATGCCAATCGAGGACGCGCTGCTTGCGATGCCCGACCGGGTCGACTCGCGGCTTCTGGAACACTCGGTGAACCTGATGGTCGGAGGCCTGCGCCTGGGAGGCAGGATGACCGACCTGCTTGACCGCATCGCGGCAGACATCTCGTCGCGGCAGGGCCTGCAGCGCCAGATAGAGACATCGACTACGACGTACTCGATATTCATAGTGTTCTCCGCGCTCGTAGCGGCACCCATGCTGTTTGCGGTCTCGACGTTCTACTCCGAAATCAACGAGACTACGCTCACCGGCTTCACCTCAGGGATGCAGATAGACTCGGCCGCCAGGGCGCGCATCTCAAGTTCGGGCATCCCGATACTACTGCCTTCACAGCAGGACACCCAGACGGACCAGATAGCGTTCGCCGACATCCGGCTGTTCTCCCTAGGCGTGATAATCATCATCGCGTTCTTTGCCGCCCTGCTCATCGCCCAGATAAAGGAAGGCGAGTCGCACCGGGGGCTTTCCTACGTGCCGATATTCGTGGCAGTAGCGATGGCGGTGTTCATAACCAGCCTGTTCGGGCTTGAGACCGTGTTTGCGGGAATGGTCTGAGCGCCCTTTGCGGCGCGCGGCTCCCTGCGGCCGGCAGACAGCAACGCATTAATAAGCGGGGAAAGTAATTTTTGCAGGACGATTCAAACGGTGGTATAGTTATGTCAAAAGGCCAGACTGCGCTCGAATACCTTGTCACTTACGGCTGGGCCATACTCGGAATCATAATCATCGTGGGAGTCCTCATCAACTTCGGCGTGTTCAACCCGAGCAAGTGGGCCAACGTGCGCCAGCAGGGCGGCTTCTCCTCGCTTGCGGTGCTTGACCACAGCGTCATAGCGGGGGCCAACGGCAACATGACCATAGCGTTCCAGAACACCCGCGGGAACTCCATCACCATCACGCGTGTGGTCACGATGGCGGGCGGGTGCGGCTGGTCGGGCTCGCAGCTCCTTACCGTTGACAACCCCGTATCCATCACCACAACTGCATGCAACCAGAGCACGGTAACCGGCGCAAGCGTCGGCTCCGCGTACGACTTTTCGGACGTCGCGGTGACCTACACCGACTCGGTGTCGAGCATGGCGCACACCGAACGCGGGTTCATCAAGGGGCAATTCCAGTAGGCAAAGCCCGGCTCTGCAATCCTCATGACCAAGGAACGCTTCCCAAAGGAATACTTGGAAAAATACTCCGCAATACTTGGAAGCGAGTTCGACAGGTTCATCCATTCCTTCGACAGCAGGGCCAAGAAGACCATCTGGTGCAACTCGCTTTGCATCACCCCCAAGGGTCTTTGCGAAGAGTTGGCCGGTCGCGACTTTCGCCTGTCCCCGCTTGAATTCTCCGAAAACGCCTTCCAGATAGATTCCGGGCCGGAGAGGCCCGGCCAGGACGAGGCGTTTGCGCAAGGCAGGTTCAACCTGCAGGAGAAGGCGTCGATGCTTCCCGCAATCGCGCTTGGCGCAAGGCCGGGAGAGCGCATACTCGACGCGTTCGCGGCCCCGGGAAACAAGACGCTCCAGCTGTGCTGCCTGTGCAACAACGAAGCGGAGATTACCTGCCTTGAGCGCGACCCGACGCGAATTGGCACGCTCCGGTTCAACACGAGAAAGTTCGGCATGCGCATCGACGCCAAGAAGCTTGACTTCCAAAAGTTCAAGGATTACGAGGGGTTCGACAGGATGCTCCTCGACGCGCCGTGCAGTTCCGAGGGGATGGCAAGAAAGAGGCTAGACGCGCTTTCTGAATGGAGCGAAAAGAAAGTGGCAAACATGTCCAAGAGGCAGAAGAAGGCCATCGTGCGCGGATTTGACCTGCTCAAGACCGGCGGCACCCTCGTCTATTCGACTTGCTCGCTCTCGCCGGAGGAAGACGAGGAAGTCATCGACCATTTACTCTCAAGCAGGGATGGCGCGAAAGTCGAAAAGACAAAAATAGCCGGAGTAAACGCGTCCAAGGGCATCCCGGAATACAAGGAAAAGGAATACGCCGGCCAAGTCCAAAATTGCTCAAGGCTCTATCCCCACGAATGGGACTGCCAGCCGTTCTTCCTTGCAAGGGTCTCAAAGCAAAAGTAGGTCTGGTGACAGCGAAGGAAAAATAGGCGCAAGCATGCAACCGCTGCGGCTACGAAGGCAGGAGCGCAGCATGACAAGCGGATGCGAAGGGCATATAATCATTGATGCCCAAGTCGTCTTACAAATCTTTACGAAAAAAGGTCGGTTGCCTTATGACCATAGTTACGCCACAGACGTTCGATGCAATACTTTCCGAAAAGCGCGAGGAAGTCCCCGGAGTCATAACGATGCGGCTCACACCGGTTGACGGCCGCAAGCTTTCCTTTGCCCCGGGCCAGTTCGCGATGCTGTGCTTCCCCGAGGAGGCTGACCCACAGCGCAAGTGCCGCGCATACTCCATCTCATCGGCGCCCCAGGTTGCAGACTACGTCGAGGTGACCATCAAGGTAGTCAAGGAGTGGACGACCCGCATGACCTCGACTTCGGTTGGCGCCAAGCTGCAGGTCAAGATGCCCTTCGGACGGTTCGTCCTCGACCCGGCGTGCAAGGACCACGTGTTCATCGCAGGCGGCGTGGGAATCACGCCCTTTGCGGCAATGTCAAGCCACCTTGCCGCGACCAAGCCCGAAGGCGTGAAGGCGACCCTGTTCTACAGCGCAAAGACGCCTGCAACGCTCATATTCCGCAAGAGGTTCGAGGACATCTCAAAGGAGTGGCCCGGGCTGAAGCTTGCGTTCACCATTACCGACAAGGAGTACGCGGGCACGGACTGGAGCGGGCACCGCGGAAGGCTGGACGCCGAATACGTCAAGGCCACGCTTGGCGGAATAGGGGGGAAGAAGTTCTACCTCTGCGGCTCCGGCCAGATGATGGGCGGCATCGAGGAGATACTTGAATCGATGGGCGTTGCCAAGGAGAACATCCACACCGAAAAGTTCGGATGAAAAACGGCGACGACTAGCGCTTGGTCTTCATCTTCTCGCCGACGAAGCTGATGAGGTCGCGCAGCTTCTTTTCCATCGTGGGGTAGTCCACGAGCTCTTCCAGCCCGGTGCGCATCGACTCGATTTCGGGCTTCATCTTCAGGTACTCGCGCTCGAGCTGCTCAAGGCGCGACGAGAGCTCCTTTATCTCCTTCTGCGTCCTGCGCTGGTAGTCGATGACAAAGTATATCACTACCGCGAGGATGACCATGGAGATGGTGAAAAGCCCGAACGCAATTGCCGACATGCCTAGGATTTCCATGTTGTCACGACCCCTCAATAACCGCCGAAGTCAGGTCCTTGGCCTGCTTTGTGATGCTCTGCATCGCGTTGCGGGTGATTTTCTTCTCCAGGCCGGACTTTGCCGCCTGGATGTCCGAAGTCATGGCCGCGGACTCCGCGTGGGCGGACTCGATGCGGGCCGAAAGCTCCGCGACGCTGGCCACAGCAGCCTCGTGCGTCTTCTTGGAAAGATGGTAGGCGACTGCAGCGGCCGCTACCGAGACCAGGAAACAGAATCCCGCAACGTAGAGGTCGTCTGCCATATTGCCATCAATACCTAGGCGCACGTTCCGATAAGCGGCCGGGCACCGGTCTGCCTCATGGAGTAAGTCATGAAGTTGTACAGGATGTTGACCTGGGTTATCTCGAACATCTTGCCCGTTGCGGTATAGACGCAGGGGTTGCCGTTCGTGAAGCCGGTGATGTAGATTGCCTTCTCCTCGCCTGCCGTGAGGAGCTGGTAGCCCGTGCTCAGGTTGCGCACGTTGCCTGAGCCGTCGTCAAACTGTATCTCGGTGATGTTGAGCTTGTCCGAGCCGCGGTTTGCGACCATCAAAAGGGCGGTGCCGTTGCCGAGCTGGACCGTAGTGATGGAAAACGGCGTGGCCGTCTTCCAATAGGACTGGGACTCCTTTTCCCTTGAGGGGCCGCCCACTTGCGGGAACCATCCTAGAAGCGCGATGATGACCATCGCCACAAGCAATACTGCGCCGAGGATGACGAGATATTCTGTCGCGCCCTGCCCCTTTGAACGAGCCATAGAATCACCTAGTTCATACGATTGGTTGGAATTATACAAGGGGAACGGGAGGGGGAAATAAAAAAGTAGGTTTTGGGGAAAGACCACCCAATAACCCGTGCTGCTTGGGCGCCTAGCCAATCTGGCTATTTCCTTCTTCGCGCAAGCTCGGCCCGTACCTCGTCCGGGGTTATCCCTTTCTTTGCCATCAGCACAAGAAGGAAGTACGAAAGGTCCGCTATCTCCCACACGAGGTTCTCACGGTCCTGGTAATCTATGACCTCTGCTGACTCCTCGGCAACCTTGTCCAAGATTGTTGACTCGCTTGCGCTGATTGCCGAGGTGAAGGAGCCTTCCTGCGGGTCATCCACCTTGCCCTTCACTACGGCATACAACTCGTCCAACCCGAACTTCCTGTTGCCAAAGCAGCTGTAGGTGCCGGTGTGGCAGGCGAAATTCTCCTGCCTGACGGTAAAGAGAAGGCTGTCGCGGTCGCAGTCGTACCTTGCAGTCAGCAGGGCCTGGAAGTTGCCCGAAGTCTCGCCCTTGGTCCACAACGTTTTTCGCGAGCGGCTGTAATACGCGGCCTTGCCAGTCTCAAACGTCCTGGCAACCGACTCCTTTGAGGACCACGCGAGCATCAGGACCTGCCCGTTCCCGTCTTGGACAATCGTCGGGATGAGGCCGGTCGCCGGGTCGAACCGCAGGACGCCAGCAAAAGCATCCGCAAGCCTTACCGCGCCGGTGTAGATGGACATCCCGAGCTGCGGGTTCATGCCGGCTTCCTCTATTTTTTTTATTTCTTCGGTTGTGGTGATTCCGCCAGCAATCGTGAGCTTGTTCTTAGTCGAAGCCTTGACCTGCATTATGGCGCCAAAATCCACTCCCTGCATCAGGCCCTCGCGGTCGACGTTGGTGTAGAGAAATTCCGAGCATAACGGTTCGAGTTTTTTTGCAAGCCCAACCGGCGTGTTGTCCGTCGCGTTGGTCCAGCCTTTGTCCACCACTTTCCCTTGCTTCGAGTCAAGGGCTACAACCAGCCTGTCCTTTGGAAGCTGGGAAAGGAACTCCGGCGTTGCCGCGGTGCCTATGATTATTTTTTTCGCGCCAGCAGCAAGCAGCTCGTTTGCCCGGCCGGCCGTGCGTATCCCGCCGCCCACGCGGCAGTCCGCAACCTTGCAAAGGGCCTTCACCAACTCCAGGTTGTCGCCCCTGCCTAGGGCCGCGTCCAAGTCGATGACTGCGACTTCGCCGTACTTCGCGAACTCCGCCGCAAGCCCAAGTGGGTCGTCCCGCTCAAGGACTTTCTCCTTCCCCTGCCGCAGCTGGACCGCCTTTCCGCCCATCAGGTCAATGCTTGGTATGATCATTTTCTCACGCTCATCTATGCTTGTGTTCCCAGTGCCCGCCGGCCCCGGTGCCCGCGCCATTATATTCTTCTTCCCATGCTCATGTCCTTACGCTTACTTTTCTTGCCGCAAGGTAATCCTTTATCTCTCCCACGGTCAGGTTCCCGTAGTGGACCAGCGAGGCCACCAATGCGGCATCCGCGTTTCCCTTTTCAAAAACATCTGCAAAATCGGACAGCTTTCCCGCTCCCCCCGACGCAATCACGGGTATGTTCACCGCATTGCTGACTGCGCAGGTCAGCTCCAAGTCGTACCCTTCCTTGGTGCCGTCGCGGTCCATCGAGGTCAAAAGGACCTCTCCCGCGCCGAGCTTCTCAGCGCGGCGGACCCACTCAACCGCGTCAATCCCTGTGGGAGTCCTTCCGCCATTTACGAAGACTTCCCAGCCTGCAACCCTGCCGGTTCCATCACCAGACGCCTTGCCCGCTGCTTTGCCCGCGGACTCGCCCATCGCTTTCCCCTCTGTTCCATACCTTTTTTTCGCATCAACCGCAAGGACGACAGCCTGGCTTCCGAACCTTTCGGCCGCCTCTGAAACCAACTGCGGGTTTTTCACTGCTGCGGTGTTCAGCGATACTTTGTCAGCCCCTGCTGCCAATATCTCCTGCACCTGTTCAACCGTGGAAATGCCTCCACCGACGGTGAACGGGATGAACACTTCCCTTGCGACGCGTTCCACAAGCCCGACAATCATCCTCCGCTTTTCAACTGACGCGGTTATGTCAAGGAAAACCAGCTCGTCAGCACTGTCATCATTGTACTTCTTGGCGAGGGCAACAGGGTCGCCTGCGTACTGCAAGTTTACGAAATTCGTCCCCTTGACCACCTGCCCGTCCCGAACGTCAAGGCAGGGGATTATGCGTTTTGTCAGCATTCAAGCCACCTTCGAAGCAAGTCCAGCCCGAACTCGCCGCTTCTTTCCGGGTGGAACTGCACTGCAGTAACGTTCCCCTTCCGGACTGCGCTCGCAAAATCGCCGTAATAGTCAGTTGTCGCAGCGACGATGCCCAAGTCGTCGGGGACGACGAAATAGGAATTGACGAAATACGCGTAGCCTTCCTTGATAAGACCGGGTTGCATGTTTTTTCCACCTTCCGAGCAGTCTCCGCCTTTTCCATCTTTTGGGCAGCCCGCGCCTTTTCCGGCATTCGTGTTGTCCCCGCATTTTCCGTCTTTTGTGCCGTATTCTCCGTTCCCGTTCTTTCCTTCAGCAACAACTGGAATAATCCTGTTCCAGCCAACTTGCGGCACTTTTCCCTTTGAAAAGCGGATTACCTTTCCTTTGAACACGCCAAGGCCGGCCACCCCGGGGCTTTCCTCGCTCGACTCGAACAGCGCCTGCAGCCCGAGGCAGATTCCAAGAAACGGCGTGCCTTTTGCGATGGCCCCGACTATGGCCTCGTCCAGCCCTTTTTTCCTCAGGCGTTCCATCATGTACCCGAACGAGCCCACTCCGGGAAATATTATCCTTTCAGCTGCAAGGATTTCCGAAGGGCTCGCGCTCAGCCTTGACCTTGCGCCAAGCCGGTCGAGCGCGTTCCTCACGCTCGAGATGTTTCCCGCCCCGTAGTCTACAATTACGACATCATCTGCCATAAACTATATCGCCCCTTTCGTGCTCGGCATGCTGCCCTTTGCCCTCGCGTCCTTCGAGCAAGCCATCTTCAGGGCTTTGGCGAACGCCTTGAAAGCCGCCTCAATCTTGTGGTGGTCGCTCCTGCCGCAGGGTATGCGGACGACTACGTTGGCCCCCAGGCCGGAAGCGAATCCCTGGAAGAAATCCTCAATCGTGTCAGTGTCGAAGCCGCCGCAGAACTGGCGCTCGAACTTGGCGTCGTACTGCACGAAGGGCCTGCCGCAGACGTCAACTGCGACAATCGCAAGCGCCTCATCCATCGGGAACACGAAGTATCCTGCACGGTTTATTCCCTTCTTGTCCGAAAGGGCGGCCCTGAAAGCCTGGCCTAGCGCGATGCCGCAGTCCTCCACAAGGTGGTGCGAGTCAACCTCGAGGTCGCCTTCCGCCTTGACTTCCAGGTTGAAGAGGCCGTGCTTTGCGAAGGACTCCAGCATGTGGCTGAAAAAGCCGATTGGCGTCCCAACCGAGTACCTTCCGTTCCCGTCCACGTTCAACGACAGGGTTATGGCCGTCTCCTTGGTCTTCCGCACGATTTTTGCCTTACGCATAAGCACTCACATCCTCCTAAACATTCCCAGACCCGTCTCTTGGTTTCTCCGCCCTTTTTGCCGACTTTACCGATTTTGTCCAATTCATTACGTCCGCGTTAATGCCCCGAAAATCCGGCTTGGTAACCCAGATGCACTTGCCTCCCCCTTGCTTGATTCGGGCCATAAATGGCGCGTCGCCTTCCGAGTCCGCAATCCCGGCAACCATTGAAAGCGGAGTGCCCGCGTCCGAACAGGCCCGCAGGAGCGCGGCCTCCTTTTGCTTTCCCTCAATCACCGGGCCGACAAGGCCTACTGCCTTGCCGCCGGCCATCCGCAACCTGCTTGCAAGCACAACCGCATCCTTGAGCCCGAGCCTTCCCGCGACCCTTTCCGCAATCGGCTCGTAGCTTGCGGTCAGAATGCACACGCGGGCCCCCAGCGATTCAACACCTGAAAAAAATCCTGCAGCTCCGGGAAACAGCTTTGCATCATCGGCCACCCTTGCAAACGCCTCATTTGGTATCGGGTCCCTTGACGCAACCCGCTCCAAAAGCACCCTCACGTCCGAGCCATTCTCCTCGGCATCGAGCCTCGCGGCTTCCTTTTCCAGGCTGAACCCCCTGAAAAATGCGAATATGGTGTCGCCATCGACGATGGTGCCGTCAAGGTCCGACGCTATGAGAAAACCCTCGAGGGGCTTTGCGCAGTATTTTTTTCCGGTTGCAGTCGTGCTCATGCAAAATCAAATCCCATCAAAGCTTTTCCCCAATATCCTGCCAAGTTCCGCTGCAAGGCGCCGGTTCTCTTCCCCGGTCCCGACTGTTATGCGGATGCAGTTTCCAAGCATCGGAAGCGACGACCGGTCGCGGACTATAATGCTCGCCTCTTCTGCCAGCCGTCCCTGTACTTCCTTAGAGCTGATTCCCTCAGGAAAGCGCACCAGCACAAAGTTCGCCTGGCCGGGAAACACCTCAAGCCCGAGCCTTCGTAGGCCGCCCGAGAGCCTCTCGCGCTCCGCCATTATAGCGGACACGTTTTCGAGCATCCGCGCCTTCCCTTCGCGCAGCGCTTTCGACGCCAGAATCTGGCTCAGGGTGCCCACGCCGTACGGGAACCTTATCTTTCTCATTACCTTGATGGCTCCGGGCGACGAGATGCAGTAACCTACGCGGAGCGCGGCAAGCCCCCACGCCTTGGACAGCGTCCGCGAGACAATCAGGTTCGCAAACTCGTCAACAAGGGGCCTGACGGTTTTGCCGCAGAACTCGAAATACGCCTCGTCCACGAACACCATCCCGTTGAACTCTCTCGCCAGCCTGCGGATTGAGGCTTCACCAACCGGCCTTCCGGTCGCGGCGTCGGGGCTTGCGAGGAAAACGATGCGCGTATCCGAATCCACGCAATCCAATACCGCGTCCACATCCAATTCAAAGTCGCGCGTCATAAGGGCCTGCCGCTCCGTAGCGCCCGCCACTTGCGAACGCACGCCCCACATCGAGTACCCGGGCTGGACGGTCACGACGTTGTCGCCAGCGCCGCAAAACGCCGATGCGGCAATGGAGATTATGTCGTCCGAGCCGTTTCCGACAAGCAGCTGCCCTTCACCGGCGCCGCAGTAGCCGCCGAGCAACCCCGCCAGCTCGGTGCAGTCCGAATCGGGATACCGGTTCAGGCTCACGCCAGGATAGTCAACTGCGCTGCCGAACGGGTTCTCGTTGGCATCCAGGAAAGCGCCGGCTTTCTTGTAAAGGTCCCGTGCGCAGACGTATGACTCTAGCTGGGCGACTTCCGGCCTTGCCCTGATGGTCTTGCTTATCATATCAATTCATCCCTTTGTCCTCGAACCGCTTTTTCACCGAGTTCGCGTGGGCTTCGAGCCCTTCGGCCCTTGCAAGCACCTCGATGGTCCCGGCAAGCTCCGAAAGCCCGTTGCGCTCAAGCTTGAGGTAGTTGACCTCGCGCACGAAGTCCCTTGCCGAAAGGCCTGAATACATCCTTGCGGCCCCGCCGGTAGGAAGCACGTGGTTCGGCCCCGCCGCATAGTCGCCTGCCGAGACGCTGGTGTAGTTCCCGATGAATATCGCCCCTGCGTTCCTGACTTTGTCAAGGACCGTGAACGGCCTGTCAACCGCAAGCAGGAGGTGCTCGGGCGCGTACTCGTTCGAAAAGTCTATCGCCTCGCCGACGTCGCCTACGACCAGGATTGCGCCGTTTGCTGACAGCGAAGTGCGGATTATCTCCCTTCGCGGAAGCAAAAGCATCTGGCGCGAAACCTCGGCCTCGACTTCGTCCGCAAGCTCTTTTGAAACCGCAAGCAGCACCGCAGCCGCATCCGGACTGTGCTCGGCCTGCGCCAGCATCTCGGCAGCCAAGAACCTCGCGTCGGCAGTCCGGTCGGCTATTGCCAGAAGCTCGCTCGGGCCTGCAGGCGAGTCTATGGATACGAGTGCGCGGGACAATGCCTCAAGCTTTGCCGCAGCCACGTACGAGTTGCCTGGCCCCACTATTTTCCTGACTCGCGGGACGGTCCGCGTCCCGAGGGCCATTGCAGCTATCGCCTGGGCCCCGCCGAGCTTGAACACCTTGCCAACCCCGGCAACGTCAGCCGCAACAAGCACAGCGGGGTTGCACTTTCCTTCCCTGTCCGGCGGGGTGCAAAGGACGATGTCGCGGACTCCCGCCACCTTTGCAGGCACCACGCCCATTATGACCGACGAAGGGTATGCAGCGGAGCCGCCCGGCGCGTATACCCCCACCGAATCAAGCGGGACAACCAGCTTGCCGCCCAGGCCGCCTTCCATCTTCATCTCCCATTTTTGCGGAAGCTCCTTCTGCGAAAAGCGCGCCACGTTTTCCGCCGCCTTCTTCAGCGCCGCAATGACCTCGGGCTTGACTTTCGAATATGCTTCCTTGGTCTCCTCGGCTGTAACAGCGAACTGCCTTGGAAGCAGCTTGACCTTGTCGAACCGTTCGGTATAGGATGAGAGCGCCTCGTCGCGGCCCTTTGATACGGTGTCGAAGACTTCGGCCGCAAACACCCTTGCCTCGGCTGCCTTGCTGAAATTGCGGTAGAGTATCCTCTTGCGGTCCCCTGCGGAAATCCCGTCCAGCCGGCCCCGAAGAACGGAGAAGTCCCCGCGAAACGCGCCTACTGCGCCGTCGACCTGGCCGCGCTTTTGCGCAAGCGAAGCGGGGTTGGCGACGATGACTGCGCTTGAGCGCAAAAGCTCCTGCGACTCCTCCAGGCCGTTCGCGGCAAGGGTGCGGCCGGTGCTCGAAAGGTCGATTATCGCATCAGCTATCCCCGCGGATACGCTGGCCTCTATCGCGCCGTCAAGCTGGATGACCTTCGCGTCGATGCCGTTTTCCGAAAGGAACTTTGCAGCAAGGCGCGGGAACGCGGTTGCCACGCGGCCTGGCTTGCCGCAGCCGCCCTTGGGGACGGCATAGACCAGCCTGCAGAAGCCGAAGGGAAGCGGAAGAAGCGTCACCACTTCGGAGCCCTTTTCCGCAACCATGTCGGAACCGGTTATCCCGATGTCCGCAACGCCTGACTCTACGTAAGTGGGTATGTCGCGCGCCCGGGCAAGGAGGAAGCGGTACTTTCCGCACGGCGAGGCCGAGTAGTACCCCCGGTCCCTGCCGGAGTTCTCAAACCCAAGCGCCCTGGCAAGAAGCTGGGCCGGGGCCGCCAGCGCGCCCTTGTTGGGCAGTGCTATGATGAAGAGACTCACTTTCCATATTCTCCCCTCCGGAGCAAACCCGCAGGTAACGGGCTGACGATTTCAAAAAGGAGGATGGACGCGAGTAGGGACGAAGAAGAAGCCTTAGTGAACAAAATCCCTTTCCATTGCTCCCGAACCTTTTGCGAAAAGACATTGTGCGAAGACAGGTTAATAACCGTTGCCACTGCCCGAAAGGGGCGTTGGGAAAAGGCAGGGAACCCTACGGAGGCCCAGCCGGGAACCTATGAACAGAAGCCGACGAAACGCTCTGCGCCCACCTGGCGCATGTCGGAAATCAGGCCCTGCGAGTAGAGGAAGGACAGGTTTGAGAACTCGTAAGGCGTGCCGACCTTTCCGGTGCCGGCGCACGGGTTGGAGACCGTGAACGCCAGGTTGGTGAAGTCCGCCTCCTCGCCCGCATTCATCACCTGGTTCGGCGAAAAGACGGCGATGGTGCCGTTGGACTCGTCGCCGAACTCAATCGAGGACAGCATGAGCTTCTCGGCGCCCTGGTTGCGTATGCGGAGGCTGATGTTTGAGCCGGTAAGCTTCGAAGTCACTACGGAAAAAGGGCTTGCGCTGGTCCAATACGCCTTGGACTGCTGCTCCTTTGTTGCGCCGCCAAGCGACGGGAACCATCCGAGCAGGCTCACTATCACAAGTGCGACAAGCAGGACCGCGCCCAAAATGACAAGATAC
>JBAYMJ010000005.1:0-63972 GCA_041663565.1 Candidatus Micrarchaeia archaeon
AAATGCATTAATCGCTGCGCATGGCAACGAATTTCGGAGAACTGTTACCGCAGTTCTCACCTCTCTGGTGGGTTAACAAACCCACTAGAGGGGCTTTAGATAATAATTATTGGACAGTCTCGGTAAAAGCCGCAAAGGTGGAAAGGCGATGCGCCCACCGGCCGAAAGCTATGTCTCGGTCACGCTGTTGCCGTTGGGGAACCACGCAAGCAGCATCATAAGCGACACTGCGGAGACTGCTGCCGCAAAGCCGAACGCGGCCCAGGCGCCGAGGTACTGCCAGAGGAGCCCCGCAAGGGCGCTTGCAAAGAACGTCAGGAGCCCGACTGTGCCAAAGTACGTCCCAAGCGCGGTTGCGCGCCGCTCCTTGCCCACTATGTCAACCACGAACGCGCGCTGCATCGTCTCGACAGTGCCCGTGAACAGACCGTACAGGAGTATCAAAAGCCAGCCGGCCTCCACGCCGCCGCCAACTGCCGCGAGTATGCAGAGGATGCAGAATATGGCGTACCCCGCTGCGAGTATGCTCTTGCGGCCTATCCTGTCGGACAGGAACCCCACCGGCGTTGCCGAGAGCATGTAGACGAGGTTGGATGCCAAGTAGGCAACGGGAATCAGGGCGGCAGCGATGCCGAAGTCAACAAGCCGGAGCATCAAAAAGACGAAGCTGAAGTTGCCGAGCGCGAACACGAGGGCGATTACGAGGGCCTTGCGGTATTCCGGGGTAAGCTGCGGGTGGAAGAGGTTCCAGTTGAGGTTCATCTTCTTGGAATCCTTGACCTTGGCAGCCTCGATGCGCTTCTTTGCGGGCTCGCGGATGTAGAAATAAAGCACCGCAAGAGAGAGGATGCCGGGAATTATTGAAAGCAAAAAGAAGTCGCGGTAGTTGTAGGCCATCAGCGGAAGCAGGACGATGGCGATGAGGGGCCCGATTACTGCGCCGACCTTGTCCATCGAGCGGTGCAGGCCAAATGCCGCGCCCCTTTTCTTGGTCTTGGTGGAGTCCGCAATCAGCGCGTCGCGTGGCGCGTCGCGTATGCCTTTGCCTACGCGGTCCGCAACCCGCACTATGAACATTATGGGCGCGGACGTCGCAAAGCCGAACAGCGGCTTGGAAAATGAGGACAAGGCGTAGCCGAATATGACCACGTTCTTCTGCTTCTTGATTGCGTCCGACACTATGCCTGAGGCCATCCGGGAGATGTTGGCTGAAGCCTCGGCAAATCCCTCGATGAGGCCGATTACGGACGTGCTTAGGCCGAGGACCGAGGAAAGGTAGACCGGCAGAACCGCGAATATCATCTCGCTTGCCACGTCGGTGAGCATGCTCACCACGCCGAGTATCCACACGTTGCCGGTTATGCCTGAGAATAGGCCTTTGAACTTCTTTGCGATGGAGCTTCCGGCTGCCATTCTAGCCACGTCCGGGGGATGCCAGCGCACCTAGACGGTCTCTACGCGGGGCGCAAGGTAGTATGCGAGCTTGGCCTGGCCTATCGAGTACGAAAGCTTCAGGGGCGCGTCGGACTTGAGCTCAAGGGTGAGCGTCTCGTCGTCCGGGCAGGCGCGGGTCATGTCGTCGAGGTACTCGAACGGGAACATCGCACGGGCCTTGGTGCCGGACTTGAGCTCGATGATGTCAGCTGAGCCCTTCTCGGTCTCGGCCTTCAGGTCGCCTGAGTCGCCGTGGGCCTCGAGGGTGAACCTGTCTGCAGCCACTTCAAGCGAGACGTGCGACGAGAGGAGCGACGCGTCCTTGAGGAGCTCCTTGAACGCTCCGCCGCGCATCTTCACATGCGAGTCGAACGGAATCTTTGGCTCCTTGGGCGACGACACCGCAAGGTCAAGGAGCGGGAGCTTGAACGTCCTCTTGTTCGCTCCTGCGAACTCGAGCGAGAGCTTGTTGGCCTCCTTCTCGTCAAGCACAAGCGAGAGCTTTTCGGAGGAGCGCGAGCGGGAGAGTATCTTGGAAAGGTCGATGAGGTTGATGCCGAGAGTGGCCGAGCCGTCCACCGAGAGCTTCTTGAAGGCGTCGCCACCCATCGCAAAGTCCACCATCGCAATCTGCGAAGGGTCCATTGTGCGCAGGTGCAGCCCCGACTTTGACACCTCGAACGAGCCCTCGTCAACGAGGTTTACTATTGCGTCGATGCACGACTTGAAGAACTTGGCGTCTTCCAAAACAAGCTCCATTGAAATCCCCCTTGGAAAATTGCGTTACCCACACGCACCTTGCCGGGTGCGCCCTTCCGAATTGGTTTGTAACGGGATAAATGGAGGATTTAAAGCATTAAAAAAGAGACTGCCCGGACATTTCCGCAATCAGTTGCGCGAGAGCACGTAGTTGCACCCCGCCGGCGCGTCGAATGCCGACATCGCGTAGGCAAGGTCGCCAGTTGGCAGCCGGAGGATGAAGTCGAACCCCGCGAAGAGGAACACCTTGAGGTAGCCTATTGCGGGGACTGTGAGTATGACCTTGCCGTTGATGCGGTCGGCGGTGACCGGGCTGATTCCGGACTGCTGGTCAAGCCCGGGGTTGTTGTCGCCCTTGGTAAGCAGGAAAGACTGGTTTCCGGCAGCAAGCCAGAGCACCGAGCGGTGGATTATGGCGCCGTAGGCCACAGGCTCCGCGTCGTAGATTATGACGTCGTTCTGCGTCCGCGCGGGGTAGTCGGACGAGCCGACCCGGACCGAGCTTACGCAGGGAGTCGTCGCCTTCGAGCCGTTGAGGAAGTTCACCGTGCAGTTGACGTAGGAAATGTCTGCTGCCTTGAGCGAGGCGCTGATTTGCGCAGTCGGAGCGTTGATTTGCCCGCCCTGCAGGAAAACCAGGTCGCCCCGGTGGAGAACAGGCAGCATGCTGCACGAGGTCACCACGTTCATCGGCTTTCCGGTCTGCAAGATGATGCAGACAATCACCCACGCTGAAAGGGCGATGGCAAGGGTCTTTGCAAGCTCCCAGAGGGGCTTTGCGACGTTGCGCGTCTCGGCCTTGGTGGGGCGCATGTCCATGACTATGATGTACGCCATCGAGAGGAAGCACAGCAGGCCGAGCACCGCCGAGTATGGCGCAAGCTCAAGGGGGTAATAGAGGATGATGAGGACAAGCGGGATGGTGTACGCGCCCCAGCCTTGGGTGAAGAAAGAAATCGCTTTTGAAGGCAACCCGTTTTTCCTCGGCGATGCCGAGGGCTTGGCTTGTGGTTCGTTGTTTCTTTGCCTGTTGCGTCGCTTCATCTGTTTATTCCACGCAAGCGATTAGTGATTTAGGGCTAATAAATGGAAAGGAAAACGAAAGAATGCAGAAAGAAAGAGAATTGAAAAAAGAAGAAATTGAAAGGATTAGTCCTTCTTCTTGGACTTTCCTGACGGGACCGAAAGCGCATCGAGCTTCTTTGCGCAGGCAGCAGCCGCCTTTGCGATTGCCTTCTGGCCGTCCTTTGCGCGCACGCGTATCACCGGGTTCGCGGTGATGGGGTGGTCGAGCGCCGCGTATGCGAACTCGGCTGCGCCGCTTGAGACGAGCTCCTGCGCCACCATGTTCGCAAGCCCCAGGTCCTCGCCTGCAAGCTTGACTTCCAAGAAGTCCTTCTCTTCCTTGATTATCTGAACGTTCATCAATACTCACATCCTTGAAGCGGTAATAGCCATCTTCCGAGTCTCGCGGTTGCGGCAGTTGGGGCACTCCATTATCCTGCCGGTGTTTTTCAGCTCGTGGCGGCAGGCCGAGCAGCGCGCCTTGACGACTCCGAGGCTGGAATCCATAATCGAAAGATAGATGCCGAGCGGCTTTATCTCGCGCACCTTGGCGACTATGACGTCGCCTATGCGCAACACGTCGCGGAAGTTCTCCACGTAGCCCTTGTCGACTTCGGAGATGCGCAAATATGCAAAGCGGTTGGTGTAGGACTTGCGCTCGCCGTTCGTCGGCACGGGCTCGAACTCGACGAGCGCGACCGTGTCGTAGATGTCGTGCACGAGGCCGTTCACCACGTCGCCTTCGCGGAGCGGCACGAGGCTCTTTTTCGACTTGACCGAGATGCCGTAGGTCTGCGGGTCGATGATGACGTTTCCCGCCACCGTGGCGTAGACCGCGCCGTCGGACTCCATCGCGCCTGTCGACGCTTCCCCCTCCTCGCTTACGGCAATCTGCTGGCCGGGGTATACGAGCTTGCTTTTATCCAAAAATTGAACACCTAGTTGTGAAACCGCTCCCCTTGTCGGGGCGTAAAAACAGCTATTACTTGGGATATTATCTTGGAACCCAAGCAATTTAATTGCTTGCAGAAAAGCGCGCAAAGGCCGCCGCGGCCTGCTGGTGCGCGGGGGCTATTTCTCCGCGTCTTCCGCTGCCTCGTCGAAGGGGTACTTGCCGCCCCTCGACTGCTTGAACTCGGACAGGCTGTTCATCAGCTCGTCGGCCGCATCCACGTGCTTTCTCATCATCGGGATGGTGATTTCCTTGGGCGAGGCGGCGACCGCCTTTGCAAGCGTCTTCTGGGCCGCCTGGGCTTCGGCAAGCGCGGGGTGCTCGCCGTGGTGCTCCTCCAAGTCCGCGATTATGGACTCGACCTCGATGGCGACGTGGCGGATTATGGTCTTGTTTATGGACGCGGACGACGGGGAGTCCGCCGAGTCCATCGACTCCTTGAGTATGCCCACGAGCTCGTTGAGCCCCTTGAGCCTGCCTTCGATGTATGCGCTTTTCGAAACGGTGTCTTCCATGGAACATCACTAGCGTAGGGTAAATGCAAGAAATCTCATTGTGCCTTGCAGATATAAAACCTTTTGACGACTAAAGGCATTTGACACTTATGGTCCTCGAAGCGATCATCGACCCCGACCGGGCCTCCTCAAGCCCGTGGGCCGTTGCCATACTCTCCTTCGTCTTCGTGACCATCGCGGTATTCTCGGCAGGGTTCCTAATCAAGGACTCCACGAGCATGCTCGTGGTTGCGCTCGTGGCCATCCCTTCCGTCACCCTCCTTACCAGCATCTTTGACAGGGAGACAAACTACGACTACGACAACAGGAAGGGCACGCTGACGCGCTACCTGCCCATAATCATGGTGCTTTTTTCCTATTTTGTCGGCGTGATGGCCGCGTTCACGTTCTACTTCCTCGTGCTCCCAAACTCCGACACGGCGGTGCTTTTTGCGCAGCAGTCCGCCGAGCTTGGAAAGATCAGCTCGATGGTGTCGGGCCACGCGGTGCAGACCGCCTACTACGGCGACCTTGCCGGCGCGTTCGAGTTCCTTTTCAACAACAACCTCAAGGTGTTCCTCATCCTGCTCGCGGGCTCGCTCCTTTACGGCGCGGGCACGGTGTTCATAATCGACTGGAACGCGTCCATACTCGGCGTGTTCCTCGGAAGCATCGCAAGCGAGCTTGTGCACAACAACCCCGCACAGTACACGATATGGGGCGGCCTGGGAAGCGGGGTGCTGGGGCTTTTGCCGCACGGCACGTTCGAGCTTCTGGCCTACCTGTGCATCGCGATAGCTGGCGGCATACTGAGCGAGTCGCTGCTTCACCGCAAATACCGCAACCCGGAGTTCCTCGTAATCATCTACGACGTGACCAAGCTCGCCTCCTGGGGGCTTTTGTTCCTTGCAGCTGGCGCGCTCATCGAAGGCACTGCGCTTGCGGGGCTCTGACTAGAGGACCGGCAGGTACCGTTCGACTTCCCACGGCGTGACTTGGACGCGGTACTGGTCCCACTGCTTGCGCTGTGCAGCCATCAGCTTGGCTGACGCGAACTTGCCTAGAGAGTCCTTGATTACCTCGTCCTTGTCAAGCTCGTCAACGGCCTCGTCAAGCGATGCGGGCAGCGTGGCTATGCCCATCTTGGCAAGCTTCTCGTCGTCGAAGTGGAACACGTTCTCCTCAACGGGCGCAGGAGGCACGGCCTTTGACTTGATTCCGTCAAGCGCTGCTCCCAGCATCGCCGAGAACGCAAGGTACGGGTTGCAGGACGGGTCCGGGCAGCGCAGCTCGCAGCGGGTCGCCTTCCCGGTGCCCTTGGCGTGCCCCGGGATGCGTATGAGCGCGGAGCGGTTCACGCGCGCCCAGCAGGCGTACACCGGCGCCTCGTATCCGGGCACCAGGCGCTTGTAGGAGTTCACCGTAGGCGCGACAACGGCGGCAAGGCCGCGCGCGTGGGCAAGCTGGCCTGCGATGAACTGCCGTCCGGTCTTGGAAAGCCCGTAGGAGTCCGAGGGGTCCGCGAAGGCGTTCTCGCCGTTGCTCCACAGGCTCTGGTGCACGTGCATCCCCGAGCCGTTGATTCCGTAAACCGGCTTGGGCATGAACGAGGCGAACAATCCGAGGCGCTTTGCCATTATCTTGGTGGCCTCCTTGATTGCAAGCACGTCGTCCGCAATCTTTAGCGCGCTGCCGTAGCGGAAGCCTATCTCGTGCTGGCCTGCGGACACCTCGTGGGTCAGGCGCTCGACGGATACGCCCATGGCGTCAAGCTGCGGCACCAGGTCGCGCATGATGCCGTCGGCACTGTCAAGCGGGTCGAGGTCCCAGTAGCCGGCGTTGTCGTGCGGCTCGGGAACCGGGTTGCCGTTCGTGACCTTGCCGTCCTTTTCGGCAAAGAGGAAGAACTCAAGCTCAGGGCCCACGAAATACTCGAAGCCCATCTCCTTTGCCTTCGAAAGCTGGCGCTTGAGCACGCCCCTCGGGTCGCCTTCGAAGGGCTTCTCGTCAACTCCGAACACGTCGCAGATGAGGCGGGCGACCTTGCCGCCGGTCCATGGGAGTGCGGCGTAGGTGGAAAGGTCGGGCACGAGGAGCATGTCGGACTCCTGGATGCGCATGAAGCCCTCTATCGAGCTCCCGTCCACCCAGAAGCCGGATGCGAGTATTTCCTCGAGCTTGCTTATGGGAACGGTGGCCGACTTGGGCGTGCCCAGTATGTCGGTGAAGCGCAGGGAGATGAACTCGACGCCTTCCTTCTTGGCCCTTGAAAGTATTTCGGGACCCAGCTTGGAGTCGCATAGCGGAGCGCCTGTCACAAAAAACCACCCTCAAAAACAAAACGATTCAATGAAGTATTATCCTTGGATGAAACGGTATTTATGTTTTGGGCAACTTTTACAATACAAATGTTTTAAATTACCAATAATTCATACTATTTTGTTCGATTTTTTCGCAAAATTGTCGGGGTTGGTGGACGAATGCACGAAGGGGAAGGCGCAAAGCAAGCAG
This sequence comes from Candidatus Micrarchaeia archaeon, assembly GCA_041663565.1. Classification (GTDB taxonomy): domain Archaea; phylum Micrarchaeota; class Micrarchaeia; order Norongarragalinales; family CAINOH01; genus CAINOH01. Next base: position 7,216 of record JBAYMJ010000005.1, read on the forward strand.
GCGAGGTTGTACAGGTTGACGAGACCGACCGCGAAATCATTTCCGAACTGAAAAAGGACGCCCGCAAGTCCTATAGGGAGCTTGCTAGGGAAGTAGGCATCTCCGCATCCACGCTCATAAGCAGGATGAACCGGCTTGAGAAGGGGAAGGTCATCCGAGGCTACGAGGCCAGGCTCGACCTTTCGCGGATGGGCTACGATTTCTTCGCACTCGTCGAGGTCACGTTCACCCGCGGGGCGTCGCTTGAGCTGCAGCAAAAGATTGCGGCCATGCAGGGCATTTCCGCGGTTTACGACATCACTGGCGACTCGGACTCGATGGCGCTTGCGAAGTGCAGAAACAGGCAGGAGTTCTCGCGGCTTGTGAAGAAAATCGGCGCGATTCCGGGAGTGGAGCGGACGAACACGCACGTAATCCTGAACGTGGTAAAGGAGGAGTAGGAAAAGCGCGGGCGGCCACCCGGAAATCCGGCCCACTGCCCTACTTGACAAAGACCCTGCCTTTCCTTGCGCCGGCCTTGCCAAGCTCGTCTTTGTTCTTGAAAAGCTCTTCGCGCTTGCATACCAGCATCTGGGAGCCGGTGGGCGTCTCGCCCATGTGCCGGAAGCCCAGATTCTCGTAGAAAGGCATCGCCTCGTGCGACGAGTGGACGGTGACTTCCTTGCCCTTCGGGACGTGCTGCGCAAAGAGGAGCACAAGGGACCGGCCGAGGCCGGCGTTGCGCCTCTCGCTGTTCAGGGCGTCTATCGAGACCGCGTCCTTTGCGCAGGTAAATACTATCTCGCCCTTCAGCCTGCCGTTGCGGTTGAGCGCGACTATCCTGTGCGAGGGCCCGGCGACGCCCGAAAGGACGTTGCGGTGCAGCACGAAGCGCAGCGGACCGTGGCTTGCGCTTGGAAGGAAGAGCAATGTGGACTTTCTCATCTGCGGCGAGTCGGTTATGGGAAGGTTGCCCCACGTGGCGCTCGCCCACTTGGGGTTCGCAACTTCGCCGAACTTGCCGGCCTCGCGGCCTGCAATACCGGCCTCTATCCTTTCGCGCAGGGCGCTTAGCTTGCTGGAAAGCCCGGAAGGCATGGAACTCAAATCACCGAAGGACATTGGCCACCGCCGCGCCATTGTGCGGAAGGCGGCACGATAGAGAATCTGATTCGTGCTACTTAATGAATACGTTCCTTTTCGCACCTGCGCATCCCCTCGACGCGTGGACTCGTTCCCCATTGCGGCAGCGGTTGCCTGGGAGCTATCTTACGAAGACCTTGCCCTTCCTCGCGCCGGTGCCTGCGAGTTCATCCTTGCGCCTGAAAAGCTCAGCCGCACCACATTCCATAAGGCATCCGCCCTTCGGCGAGTCCGCCAGCCTGCGGAACCCGAGGCCCGCGTAGAACGGGATTGCGTTGCGCGCCGCAAGGACGGTGACTTTTCTCCCGTCTTGCGGGATGTTCCTTGCAAGGAGAAGCACAAGGGAACGGCCGAGGCCGGTCTTTTGCCTTGCGGCGTTCAAGGCCCCGATGGAGACCGCGTCCCTGCCGCAGTTGAAGACCAGCTCGCCTTCAAGCCTGCCGTTGCGGTCGAGCGCGACGATGCGGTGGCTGTTGTCGGCAACCTTCGGAAGGATGTCCTGGTGGAGGACAAACCGCAGCGGGCCGTGGCTTGCGCTTGGAAGGAAGAGCAGCGTGGACTTCCGCATCTGCGGCGAATCCCTTATCCGGTCGTTTCCCAATGTTACGCTTGCCCACTTGGGATTCTCCACGTCGCCGAACTTGCCGGCTTCCCTGCCTGCGAGACGGTCTTCTATGCTTTCGCGCAAGGCGCTGATTTTTTTGGAGAGCCCGAAGGGCATAATTGAAAAGCACCCATCAAGTCATGGCGTGAGCCTGTGCCTGTCGCGCGGGAACAGCGCGCACTCGCGGATGTTGTCGCGGTTTGCAAGCTTCATGGTCAGGCGCTCAGCTCCGATTGACCAGCCCGCGTGCGGGATTGAGCCGTAACGGAACGCGTCGATGTAGCCTTCGAATGCGGAAGGCCGAAGCCCCTTGGCCTTGAGCTGCTTGATGAGCAGGTCGGGCTGATGGATTCTCTGGGCGCCCGAGCATAGCTCGACTCCCTTGTACATCAAGTCGTAGGCAAAGCAGATTTCCGGCTTGTCCGGGTGCGGCATTGAGTAGAACGCGCGGATTGCAGTAGGCCATTCGGTGATGAAGAACGCCTCGGCGCCAAGCAGTGCGGGCATCTCCTTCTCCTGCTCCTTGGAAAAGTCCTCGCCCCACCCCATCGGGTAGCCCTTGGCGTTGAGCTTGTCAACGATTTGCGAGTAGGTGAAGCGCGGGACTTCCTTTGGCACGGTGACGTTGGAGCCCAGGAGCTTGAGTTCGTCCTGGCAGGTATCGGTGACTCGCGAAAGTATGTTGATGAACACCTGCTCAAGCACGCCGATGGCGTCCTCGTGGGTGGCGAACCCCATCTCGATGTCCATCTGCGTTATCTCGTTGAGGTGGAAGGGCGTGTTGTGCTTCTCCGCGCGGAACACCGGCGTGACCATGTAGACTTTGTCCATCCCGCCCATCACCGCAATCTGCTTGTAAAGCTGCGGGCTCTGGGCGAGGAAGGCTTCCTTGTCGAAATATACCACCGGGAAAAGGTCGGTCCCGCCTTCGGTGCTTGAGGATACGAGGCAGGTGGGCGTGATTTCCTGGAACTCCAACTCGTCGAGCTTCTCGCGAAAACCGCGCACGGCCTGGCTGCGGATTTTGAAAACGGCGGTAGTCTCAAGGCGGCGCAGGTCGATGAACCGCTTGTCAAGCCGCACGTCCAAGTCAGCAGGGACCTTGCCGGTGACCTCGAAGGGCACGATGCCGTGCACCTCGCCCACGACCTCTATCTTGCTTGGCATTATCTCAAAGCCCCTGGGCGCAATCTTGGACGCCTTGACCTTGCCAGTGCAGAGTATGGCGACTTCCTTGACGAACTTGTCGACAATAGCTACAAGCGCCGGGTCCGCTTCCTTCTTCTTTATGGTAAGCTGGACCAGTCCGGTCTTGTCGCGGAGGAGGATGAACTTGAGCCCGCCCAGGTCGCGTATCTCGTGGACCCAGCCCGCGAGCTTCACTTCCTTTCCGTCAAGCTCGGGCGTGACCTGTTTTGCATAGTGGGAGCGCATCGTCATAGTAAACACCGTCGGGAGAATTGTAGTCGAATTAAAAGGGTGGTTGAAGGAATATAAGAATATGAGAGAACCGGTGAAGCCGCAAGGGTGGACTGACTTGAGCGTCGGCAACGTGAAGGCGTACTGCAGGCCGGGCTACGAGAAGGTCCTAAGCGCGCCTTGGGTGCTTACCAGGAAGCGCGTGCCGCGGCCGGAGAACGAGGAAGAGAGGAAGTGGCAGGATTACTGCGCCGAGAAGCTCTTGATGGTGCACAAGAGGACGCGGGTAGCAAAAAAGGACGCCACGGGAAAACTCGCCGGCCTCATTATGCACGCGGCCATACGGCAGTACCGCGTGGCGCACGTGGACATCGACGCAATCGAGAAGGCCCGGAAGGCGGGGGTACGGATGGAAAAGCCCCTGGCGGTCATCTACCTGCCAGACTCGCCGGATAGGCCAGACAAGTCGAATAATCCTATCCACGTATTCAAGTGGATACGCGGAAAGACTCTGGTCGACTTCCTCAAAAAGGAAAAATCCCCTTCGAAAAGAAAGAGGGTCATATCCGACGTATTCCGCCAGGTCGAAAAGCTGCACGCAAGCGGCCTGACCCACGGGGACCTGCGCGGCAGGAACGTCATCGTGGACCGTTCCGGAAAGGCGCACCTCATAGACATGACGTCCAGGTACGCCGGATACAAGCCTGCCGACGACTTTTTAGAATTCGACGCGGACCTGCACGACGAGGAAGTGAAAGGCAAACTGAAACTGCTCCGCGAAGGCGAGTGGCCCATTCGAAAGACCGCGAGGCAATGCGCGGAAAAACAGAGTGGGGGATCTGAGATTCGAACTCAGGTCACCAGGTCCCGAACCTGGTAGGATGCCAGGCTACCCCAATCCCCCAGAATGAGCGTAATATTTCTGGGCGGTAAGGTTTATTTGCCTTCTATAGCGAACCGGGTAAGTAAGCCTAAAGGATTCTCGGTTGCGCTAGAGGCAAAACGCGGAGAATGCCTCTGGTCATTTCGCGTTTTGCCGTAATTGCGTTTCGGTGCGTTGCAGTCGCGCCGGCCTGCCGGACAAATCGCAAATATAAGCCTGAAGCGGGATAATATCAACTTGCAAGAATGGGCCCGTAGCTCAGCCTGGACAGAGCGACTGCCTTCTAAGCCGTAGGTCGTGGGTCCGAATCCCACCGGGCCCGCATATTTACAGTGATGGCATGAGGACAGCAGGTTCCGAAACGCGCAGCGAAGCGACGAAAATGAGGCGAAGAAATAGGGCGGTAGTGCTCACTGGCGGCATCGAAGCAAGGCCGTATTTCCTAAAGAATCATGTGTTGAAGGTGGTTTCACCTTCGGAAATCCCAGATAGCGTAATCGACGCACCTGACGAGCCGTCCAATGACAGGACTGCATCATTCAGGGGCCTGTCTGCGGCAGAGCAGACCACAAGAGTTCTCGGACTTTTCATGCGCGAGCACCCCAACATGGCACGGGTGCATTACGTGCTTCCCTTCTGGTCAAAAGACCACCGCGGCGGGTTTCCAAAACTGCTCGTTATTCAGGACCGGATAAGGCCAAACTGCGCCCAGCCAAAATCCACGGTGGAAATGACAGGATTGTGGGAACACAAAGTAACAAGGGACAAACTAGAAATAGACCCGCAAATCATGAATACGATTTATGACATAAGGCTCGAACAAAAAGATGCCAATGGCCAACCAGCTAATAGGTATACTCTTGTCGACTACCGCAAAGGAAAACCTGTGTTTAGGGAAGATAAGCCCAATCTTTTACGGATAAGACGAGCCGGAAAAACGCAAGATGTCCTCATCGACGCCCTGCTTAAGGACGAAGCCATGGTCGGACAGGTGCGAAAGAAGGAAACGGAGGCCTGGCCGGGCAAGAAGCCGTGCGCCGAAACCGGCACTTGCGATGCAGACTGGAAAAAGTTCGTAAATAACTCGAAGGAGGGCTTTGGGAGGATACCAAGGCAAATCACGTTGAGCCAACTTCGTTCAATCCACGAAATACGTCCGCTGCTGCCAATGCTCAAGAAAAAAATCGCGTCAGACCGCAGGGCGAAACGCGCACCCTGACTGCACTCCGCTTTCAAAACCGTTTTATTCGCCGCTTCGCTTCCTTCTAAAGGTTATAGAACATGAAGATACGGAACGGCTCCTTTCCCATGGATTGGGACGAAACTGAAAACGCGCTGTCTGTCGACGGCGTAAACATTGAACCCTCGGTCCGCACCGTAGGCGACATGGCCGAGGTGCTTGCGGACCCGAAATACGCGCGCACCGCGCTTGCAAGCGACGCAGAAAAATCCAAGATACTCTACTACATGCACCGCAACGTGCACAAAAAGGAGGACGAGAAGGCGCTCTCCAAGTTCCGGCGCAGGTACGACGTGACGGTAATCCCGCCCGCGATGCTCGGCCAGGAGTACGTAAAGACAATCGGGCACTACCACGAGCTTTCGCGCAAGGGCGTGAGCTTCCCCGAGCTTTACGAGGTGATGGCCGGAGTTGCGCATTTTCTCATTTTCAAAAGGAAAAGGGCCGCTGGAAAGGACATCGATGACAAGATTACCGATGCCGTGCTCATCGAGGCCGGCGCGGGCGACAAGGTGTTCGTGCCCTGTGACTACGGCCACGTGATGATAAACCCCGGAAGGCGCGTGCTCGTGACAAACAATATTGTCGAGTGGAAGTTCAAGAGCATCTACGAGCCGGTTGGCAAGATGGCCGGAGCGCCATATTTCGAGCTTGAAGGCGAGACCACCATCCCAAACGAGCGCTATGCCGAGCTTTCGCCGCTTTCAAAAATCAAGGCCAAGGACTACTCGCCCACAATCGACTTGCACCTTGACCGGGGCACGGCAATCTACGACATCTTCGCAAGGGACCCGGAGAAGTTCGCGTTCCTGGAGCCGTAGCCGGCTCTTGGAAAAAGATAAAAAAATAGGATTGAAAAAAGAAGGAAATGAAAAAATAAAGAGAATGGAAAAAGAAATAGGAAAACCTAATTCTTATTGCGGCAGGACCTGCGGCCGCTCGTCGGTCTGCAGCCCCAGGTAGTACACGTAGGTCGCAAGGAACCTGCCGTACATGTACGAAAACTCCCAGAGCGTGCGGTTGCGGCGGCCCGTAAAGAGCACGATTATGGCCTGCAGCACGAGCGCCACGAACGCCACCACGCCGACTATTGTACCGATTATGTGGAACGCTATCGCGTAGAGGATGCGCACCAAAAGCTCGCGGCGCATCGCAAGGGGCTTGAAGGAATAATAGACCTTGACCTTGCGCATCGCGTCTCCGGGGACTATCGCGGGCCGCTCGTCAGTGAGCAGCAGGTAGTAGGCGAAGTACTGGAAGATGTAGTCGAGGTAGTACTTGTGGAAGAAGTCCGCTATGGTCTTGCTGCGTGCGCGCGAGAACAGGATGGTCAGCGCCTGAGCGACGAACGGCAGGATTAGCGTGAACAGGCCGAGTATGTGGAACAGCACGAGCATTATGACTGCGAAGGGAATCCCGTACACTAGGCGCACGAAAAGCTCGAGCCTCGACGCCTTGTCCGACCAGAGGACTGAATAGGTGACAGTTTGCATGGGTTTGACCACCAGTAGGGAGAATGCAGGGGCTGAATAAAAAACGTTGGAATTCCATTGGGGCGGAAAGCGCGAAACCCCTGTGAAAAAATAAGAAGGTTTGAAAAGGAAAAAATGAAAAAAAGAGAAAAAGAAACTTGAAAAAGAAGAAATTAAAAAGAGGAAAAAGAAAGTTTGGAAAAAAGGCACTATGCCCTTAGTCCATGTCTCCCATTCCCATGCCGCCGGGGCCGCCTTGCGGCATCTGGGGCTTCCCGCGGCTTGCGATGATGTCGTCGATGCGGAGTATCATCTCGCAGACCTCGGACGCTGACTGGAGCGCCTGGCGCTTGACGCGCATCGGCTCGATTACAAGCAGGGGCTTCATGTCGGAAACCTTGGTCGCGTTGACGTCCACTCCGATGCTCTTGCCGCCCTTCTCGTGCTTGCTGCGCAGGTCAACTATGGTGTCAATCGGGTCAAGGCCGCAGCTCTCCGCGAGAGTACGGGGGATGACCTCGAGTGCTTCTGCAAACGCTTCAATCGCAAGCTGCTCGCGTCCGCCGATTGTGACTGCCTTGCGCTTGAGCGCAAGGGAAAGCTCCATCTCTGCGGAACCGCCGCCGTAGACGAACTTGCCGTCAATCATCGCCGCGCTTACCGCTCCGATTGCGTCCACGAACGCGCGCTCAGCCTCGTCGATGACGTGCTGGGTGCCTCCGCGGATGAGCAGGGTGACCGCCTTGGGCTCCTTGCAGTCCTCGACGAAAGTCATCTGCTCGCCTGAAATCTTGCGCTCCTCTACGTTTCCGGCCTTCCCGAGGTCGGAAGCTGAGAGGTCGTCAAGGGTGGTTACCACGCGACCGCCCGTTGCGCGGGAAAGCTTCTCCATGTCGGACTTCTTCACGCGCCTGCAGGCCATGATTCCCTTCTTTGCAAGGAAGTGCTGCGCCACGTCGTCGATTCCCTTCTGGCAGAACAGCACGTTCGCGCCGCTCTTTGCGACCTTGTCGACCATCTCGCGGAGCATCTTCTCCTCCTGCGCCAAAAATGCAGTCATCTGCTCGGGCGAGTTGATGTTGATGCGCGCGTCGGTCTCGGTCTTCTCAATCTCAAGCGCGGTGTCTATGAGCGCAATCTTTGCGTTCGCGACCTTCTTGGGCATCCCCGGGTGCACGATTTCCTTGTCAACCAGCACGCCGTTGATGAGCGTGGTGCCTGAGACCTCGCCGCCCTGCTTCTTCTCTATCTTGATGAAGTCCTTGTCAACGGTGAGCTTTGCATTGTGGGTGTCAGCTACCTTGGATACGGCCTCGACTACGAGCTTGGAGAGCGGCTTGTTGACGTCGCCCATGCTCACTGCCTTGGAGCCCATCGAAATCTGCGCGATTTCCTCGAGCTTTGCGGTGTCCTTGATGGTGACCGGCTCGCTTATGGTGTCAAGGACCTTGATTGCCTCGCTTGCCGCGTGCTTGTAGCCGCGGATTATGATTGAGGAGTGCACGTCCTGGTCGATGAGTTCTGCTGCCTTCTTGAACAATTCCCCTGCGATTACTACCGCAGTGGTGGTGCCGTCTCCGACCTCCTCGTCCTGGGTCTTTGCAATCTCGACCATCATCTTTGCCGCCGGGTGCTCGACGTTCATCTCCTTGAGTATGGTCGCGCCGTCGTTGGTGATGACGATGTCGCCCATCTCGTCAACGAGCATCTTGTCCATGCCGCGCGGTCCGAGCGTTGACTTGACCGCCTGCGCCACTGCGTACGCGACTGCGATGTTGGTGCGCTGGGCGTCGCGTCCGAGGATGCGCGTGCTTCCCTCGGGAAGGGGACCCTGTGACTGTTGGATGTTTGCCATATACTGTTCCACCTCAAATAAATGCCGTTTATTTTACAAATAGGTCGTAAATTTGGCCACTTCCTTGCCGGCTTTGGCCTCTAGCCCTTAAATACAAGTAAGCAATAGGCGCGAACAAAAAATAAAAAGATTGGCTTACGGGACTGCCGGGCATCGAACGATTTAATAGAGGAAATGCCCTCACTAAATCGGCGAAAAACCGTCCTTTGCCATTAGGGGTAGATTTCGTGGTTCTTGAAAACATCGGCGTCCTGTTCAATATCATACTTCCGCTCATAGGCCTGGTAATCGGTGCCGAAATATTCCTGATTATCCTCAACCGGGTCATCAAGCCGCTGGTGCTCAAGTCCAAGACCACGCTTGACGACCGCCTCGTCGGGGCGGTCGAGGAGCCCACCCGCATGCTGGGCATCCTCCTCGGAATCTACTTCACCATAGAGCCGCTGGTAATCGGCTCCCTCTTTTACGGCCACGACTTCGGCTTCTGGTTCCAAAGCGCGCTAATACTCTGGACGGGCCACCTGGTCTCGAGGGTGCTCAACGCGCTGATCATCTGGTACATGCAGGAGTACTCGGCCGACCCCAAGAACAAGGCGAGCCTGAAGATAAACAAGGACATCATCCCCATCCTGCGCTGGCTCTCGCGCATCACGATATACCTCATCACGGTAATCATCATACTCCAGCGCTTCGGCGTGGAGATAACGCCGCTTGTCGCAACGCTCGGGATCGGCGGCCTCGCAGTCGCCCTTGCGCTGCAGAGCACGCTGTCAAGCTTCTTTGCCGGGTTCTACCTCCTGTCCGACAGGCCCATCAAGGGCGGCGAGTTCATAGCCCTTGAGGACGAGAACGCGGTAATCAAGGGCTTTGTCGAGGAAATCGGCTGGAGGATGACGCGCATACGCACGCGCGGCAACTACACCTACTTCGTGCCCAACGAAAAGATCATCTCGACAAGCATAGTCAACTTCTCGCGGGGCATCCAGAACAACTGGAAGGGCGCGTCGCTCACAGTCGGCGTCAAGTACGGCTCGGACGTCGAGAAGGTGAAGAAAATCATAAAGGAAGCGGTGCAGAACGTGCAGAAGCGCGACCCGAAGATTGCGAAGAGCGAGCCCATAGTCCGGCTTGAGAAGTTCGGCGACTCCGCGCTAGAGTTCAAGGCGCTGTACGAGGTCAACAACTACTTCGAGACCGAGCTCGTGGCAAGCGAGGTGCGCGAGGAAATCCTCAAGGGCTTCGACAAGGCGGGGATAGAGATACCGTTCACGACGTACCACGTTTACCTGAAGGAAGAGGAAAAGGCTCCGAGCAAGAAGCAGAAGAAGCTGATTGAGTAGAAAGTGTGGGACGCGGAAGGATAAACCGTCTTGAGATTCCGCGCCCATCCGCCGTTCGTCTTTTTTCCATTCTTTTTCCAATCAGGGCTTCCTGCACAGGAACCCCTGCAACCCCTCGTCCCAGCGCACGCCAACAAACCCGGCCTCCACGAGCCGCTGCTTGAAGCCCTTGGTCATGTTCTTCCCGCTGTTCTTGCCCGGGTTCCCTGTGTAGTGGAACATCCTTCCCCCGCGCCTGAGCACGCGGAAGAGCTTTTTGTAGAACGCAAGCGAGTACAGCTCGCCTGCGAGGGAGAATCGCGGCGGGTCGTGCAGGACAAAGTCGAACGAGCCGTCGCCGAAATCGTCAATGGACTCGAAGGCATCTCCGACCACGATTTTTATTGCCGGACTTGAAAAGAGCTCGGCGGAGTCCTTGTTTGTCTTTGCAAGCCCAAGCACGTTCTCGTCAAGCTCAAGCGTGGTGACCTTTGCGCCCTTCTGGGCGGAGGCGATTGCGGAGTAGCCCAACCCCGTGCAGACATCAAGCACGCGGCTTCCCGGCGTCACGCCAAGCGCACGGACCTTGTCCTGCGAGTCCTGCACTGGCGTCTTCCTCACGGTCTGGTGCATCCGCACCCCGTCAATCTCAATTGTGCCGTCAACAAGGCGGTAGAACGCTGGCATAACGAACAATCATCTTTTCCACTTGGGTAAATGCGACCGCTATAAGACTCAGCCTGCGCCGAGCGCCCACGCGGCGACCATGACCAGGCCCATCGCAAGCGCAAAGTAGGCGACGCTCACTTTCTTCATTACCTTAAGCAAAGTGTCGAGGGCAAGGTAACCGACCACGAAACTTGTCGCTGCAAGCAGCATGCCGTCGGCGATTGGAAATGCGGCGACTTCGCCGCTTATGTAGAACACCATCTCGGCGCAGATTACGGTGGGGATGCTGAGAAGGAAGCTCAGGTAGAAGCTGTCCTCGCTTGAGAAGCCGCGCCAGATGAGCCCGGTCGTGCTGGTTCCCGAACGCGACACTCCCGGAAGCACGCTCAGGCCCTGCAGGACTCCGGTGAGGACGCCGTCCTTCCAGGTTGCGGACTCCTTCTTGCGTTCCTTTGTGCCGTTCTGGCTTAACAGGAGGATTCCGGTAAGCACCAGGCCAAGGCCCATCAATGCAAACAATACACTCGTGTCAAGGGTCGGGAAGAACTTCTTTTCCAGGTAAAGAAGCGGGAAGCCTATTGCGCCGGTAAGGAGGATTGCAGTCAGGAGGAAGCCAGTCTTTCCTTCGGAGTAGGTGGATTTTGAAAGGGGCTTTGAAAGTACTGCTTGGAAAATCTCGATGATTTCCTTCCGGAAGTAAATCGTTGCGGCAAGCAGCGTGCCTATGTGCACGTAAAGGAGTATCGGCACAAGGGACGCGGGGTCGCCGTTGAACACCTTGAACCAAGTCAGGCTCACCTGCGTCTTGGAGCTTATGGGCACCCACTCGGCGATGCCCTGCACCAAGCCCAGAACAAAAATGGTAATTGCGTCCATCGAATCAGCACCCGGTTGAAATTAAGAGTAAGAATGATTGCGGCCTTGGAAAATAAAAAAGAAGAAGAAAAGAAGAAAAAGAAAAAAGGGGGGAAATGGGCCGAGAGCCTACTTCTTGAGTATTGCCTCTACTGCGGACTGCATCGCGGAGCCGCCGACTGCCTCCTTTCCATTGACATAGAAAGTGGGCGTGCCGGTCACTCCGACGCTCGCGCCGTATTCCGCGTCGGCATTGACCTTTGCCGCAGTCTGGTTGTCGTCAAGGCACTTGTCGAACTTGACGGTGTCAAGCGAGAGGTTCTTCGCGTACGCCTTCAGGTCAGCCACGGCCAAGCCGGTGCCGTCGCCCGAGCCCTTGGAAAACATCACGTCATACATGGCCCAGCCCTTTGCCTCGCCCTGCAGCATCGCGCACTCGAAGGCCTCCGAGGCCTTCTGTGCAGTCGCGTGCATCGAGAGCGGGAAGTGCACCAGGTAGTACTTGACGCTTCCGTTGTACGTCTTGAGCACGGTCTCGGTGTTTGCATATGCGACCTTGCAGTACGGGCACTGGAAGTCCGAGAACTCCACTATCGTGACCGTTGCGTTGTCGGCTCCCCTGTACGGCCTTCCGGAGACGTTGATGTTCACTGCTGGCTTGGGAGTCGGCTTGACGAGCTTCTCAGTCAGGTCCATGTACGTGCCGAGGAAGAGCTTCTTGCCGTCGGATGTCACGTATCCCGAGCCGGACTGCGCGACCGCGCCGTCCTGCACAATGTCGTAGAACGCCTTGTACATGTCGCCTTCCTTGGTGATGTTCGCAACCTGCACGGTCACGCCGTCGGGCGCGCCGTTGATTGCGACAAGAGTCGTGAGGTAGTCGCTCATGTCCGTCTTGAGCGCCGCAAGCTGCGCCGAGGTCAGGCCCGAGGGCGTCGCCGTAGCGGCGCATACGTCAGTCGAGTTGTTCGCCGGGCAGGCCGCTGCCGGGCTGAACGCCGCGTGCGCAAAATACCCCACTACCAGGCAGACGAGCCCCACCAGGGCGAGCACCGCGACTGCCGGGATCTTCTTTCCACCAGCGTGGTAATGGCCCTCGTGGTGCTGTGGATGACTGTGTTCGTGTCCGTCCAAAATAACCTACCTCCTACATTCAGGTGTCTGGAAAAATTACCGTTTCTGTGCGCGGCCCCCAAATAGCCCTTACCCAACTGGCCGCAGAAAGAATAGTCTTGCAAGGTGATATTTAAACCGGTGGTTTTTGTCCGGAAGAACCGGGGGCGATGGGGGGTGGACTGCGGGGGCAACGGATGCAAAAAGTCTTAAACGAAGAATTAGTAACCATTCCGGGCGCAATCGCCCGAAACCGCAGTGGTGATGGACATTTGGCAAAGGCTCAGAAGAAAGTTGCAGCAACAGGCGATTACAACGCGCAGGCGGCCAAGAGGATGAACCTCTTCTCCAAGGTCAGGGGGCTCATGATTATGCTCATAGGCGGCACGCTCGTAGGCTTCGGCATGGGCGGCTACGACGCGTTCCGCGCATCGCTGTTCATAGGCCTGGAAGTGCTGCTGCTCGGGTTCGTCTGGCTTGCGGACTAAACCCAAGTTCCTATTGGTTCTGAAATGAAGAGGAAGAAGGCCGGCAGGGCTGTTGCGAAAAAGCGCAAGCCCGGCTTTAAGCCTGCAAAGATGCTTGCCCACTCCGTGCCGCTGCGCCGGATGCAAAAGAGGCTGTTCTTCGAGCCTGCGGTCTATTACGCCTGCACCGGCAACTGCCTCGGCCTCGTGACCAAGGAGGCGCACGGCAGGGGCCACACGAGCTGCAGGATAATCGTCTGCTCAAACTACGGCAAGCCCCTCAAGAAGATGCACTACTGCAGAAGCTGCAGGACGCACTACGAGCCGCACAAGAAGCACCACTGCCCCGGCCGCTAGGCGTAAAGGTATTCCTCCGCCCGCAATGCCATCGCGACCGGCTCCTTTCTTGCAAAGAACTTCGCGCGGCGCTGCCACTCCGACAGGAACTTCCCGTGGTCGGCGTTCGAAAGGCAGGACATAATCTTTTCCTTGAGCTTGCCGCTTCCGAAACCGCAGAAGCGAAGCGCCGAGCCCTTCGCGTCGAACGAAAAGATGGGCCGCGCAAGGAATGAGCCTCCTTCCTGGCACACCTCGCAAACCTCGGTCACCCTCCGCACCTCGCCACCTGTCCGTGCTGAAAGGTCGTAGACCGGAATCCGCCTTGCAACTATGATTAGGTCCAGCGCCGCAAGGTCGTGGTCAGTCGCGCCCATCAGCCTCATCCGGCCAAGGCACTCGGCAGCGCTGTCGGAGTGGAAGGTGCAGTAGGTGCCGCGCGCCTGTCCTGAAAGCAGGCAGTCGAAAAGCGCCTTGCAGTCACCCTGCGTGCGCACCTCGCCTACGAAAACGCGGTCGGGCCGCATCCTCAAAGTGTCCTTGACAAGGTCGGCCATCGCGGCCTTGGAGGCAACCAGCCTTGCCACGTGCTTTTGCGCGGGCATCAGTTCGGGAGTGTCCTCCACAAGCACAATCCTCTCTCGCGTGCCAACAAGGTCACACAGCGCGTTGAGCACGGTGGTCTTCCCGCCGCCGGTGTTTCCGGCCACTATGATTGAGCAGTCCGACTGCATCGCAAACCACAGGAAAGCAGCCGCTTCGGTGCTGATTGCCTTCACAGCTACAAGGTCTGCCATGTCCATCCTCTTTGCAGGAAAGAGCCTGATGGAAAACGAGACCCCTGCGGGGCTGATGGGCGGGCAGGACGCGTGGAGCCTGCCGCCGTTCGCAAGCTGGGAGTCAAGCCGCGGTGTTGCAAATGAGAGGCGCTTGCCGCTCCTTACTGCCATCCTGTTGACAGCAGCCATTGCGAAGCGCTCGGAGCACAAGAAGCAGTTGGTCGCAAGCCACGCTTTCCTGGTGCAGGAAAAGACGTAGAGGGGCTCGGCTGTTGAGACGAAGGCAATCTCCTCCAAGTCGTCGCGGGAAAGAAGGAAGTCGAGGCAGCCGAAGCCGCAGAAGGAATGGAATAGTGCTGCTGCGATTTTTCCAGAGGACGGTTCGTCGATGGCCGTCCGGTGCCGGTTGCATACCGCTATGACTATCTTTTCAAAAGTGGAGGTGCTTGCGGCAGCTGAGGGCGACGACTCGACTGCAGCCGCATACTCCGCCGAAGCCTTCGCGAATACGGCTTCCTCCAATGCCGAGAACTCGAAGCGCTCGGCTACGCAAAGGAAATCCTTGCCTGCCTCCGCCTTTCCAGCGGATTTCTTTTCCGCGGCAGCCGCAGCCGCAACCGGCGCGGCAACCTTCCAGCCAACTACCCTGCTCAAACGCCCAAACCACACCCGCAAAGGGTATTGTGTTGGAAGGGGGAATTTAGGCGCAGGTAGAAGAAAAATAAACAATGGGTTTATGTGAATGCGACGGACCGGCCTGCTGCTGCCTGTCGCCTCCTTGCCTACTGCCGCAGCGTAACTCTCGTCCCGGGCTTCAACCCATACTTCTTCGCCCAGCCTTTTGGCATCTCGACGAGGTACTTGAAGGGCTTCTTGGGAACTATCCAGGCCTTCCAGCCGGGTATTGCGGCCATCACTTCGACTACCTTCCAGCCGGAATCTATGAATACCGCGTCGTAGGGCAAGAAGCAGAAGAACGAGTGCGTGGCGTTCGCGCCCCTTGCCTCGGACTCGAACTCAAAGAAAAGCGGCCTGGAAAACGGCTTGCGCAGGGGCGTGCCCTGCCACATTATGCCGAGGGCGCGGGAAAAAAGGCTTGCCGCAACGTCGGTCCAAAACGACTTTTGGCATTTTCCCTGCCTTCCAATAAATATTTTAGCCATCCAAGTAATAGCTATTGTACCGGTTAATCAGCATATCGCCGTCAATGTATAGTGGGCAAGCACCAATGCACAAGACTCTTTCAAGCCTGGCAATAATCCCCGACGGGAACAGGCGCTACGCGCAGAAGAACAACATAGCGGTCGAGCAGGCCTACTTGGCGGGATTCCGCAAGTCCGAGGAGGCGGTCCGCTGGTGCGGCGACTCCGGCATCAAGACGCTCACGTACTGGGCGCTTTCCCTGGACAACTTCTCCAAGCGCTCCACTGACGAGCTTTCCTTGCTTTTCAAGCTGATGAAGTCGCACGCCCAGCGCGTCCTCGACTCGCAGGCTTACAAGGACAACGAGGTCACCGTGAGGTTCTTCGGCAAGCGCGAGCTCCTGCCTGCCGAGCTTAACCGCATGTTCTCCAAGGTAGAGGAGATGTACCCGGAGCGCAACGGCGGGCTTTCGCTCAACATGGGAATCGCATACTCGGGCCGCGACGAGCTTTTGAACGCTGCTCAGAAGCTCGCGGCAGACATTTCATCGCAGAAAGTGCGCGCAAACTCGCTCACCGAGTCGGAGTTCGAAAAATACCTATACTTGCGCGAATCACCCGACCTTCTCATCCGCACCGGAGACTCGCACCGGCTCTCGGGCATGATGCCCTGGCAGACGGTCTATTCCGAATTGTTCTTCTCGCCCAAGCTCTGGCCGGAGGTCACCAAGGCCGACTTCGAGGAAGCGGTCGCGTTCTACGACTCCACGGACAGGAAGTTCGGGAAATAAAAAAACGGATAGCGGAAATACCGCAACAAGACTATTTCTTGGCCTTGCGGTTGTGCGCCACAACCATCTCGGAAAACCTCTCGCCTACAATCCGGTTCATCGTCTTGTATATCCCGTTGGGGTTCGGGCCGTAGAGGCTCCAGGGAGTGGAAAAACGGCCGTTCCTCACGCTGAACTTCACCCCGCAGTCCCGCTTTCCCGACCCGGGCAGCCTGCTCGACACTGCCTTTGCGACGTCGGCCATCCGGATTTTGACAACCGCGCCGGCCAGCTTGGATTTCGTCTTCGTGTCAAGGGCGACGTCCTGATTGTGGACTTCCACGGTCTTCGGCCCCGAGAGGACGGAATGCACCTGTTCATCCGACTCGGCATAGGAAAACGGCTTGATTTTGAAGTCTTTCTTGAGCTTGAACTGGAAATCGCCCGCCTCTTTCGGGGTGTTGAACGAATACTTGTGGTAGGCCACCGGAGTCAGGTAATCCAGGCCGAACTCGCGGCTGGAAGGCGAGTCGCTCACGGCCTTTGGCCGGAACAGTATGTTGACTCCGGTTGCGCCCAGCTCCTGCGCCAGACTGCGGATTTTGACTGCCTCTTCCAAGATGCTCACCTTCGAGTATGAACCTATAAATATTCTTATTGCTTCTTTGCCTTTCCCTGGCTCGCCACTTTTTCCATCGCAGCCCTGATTTCCTCCGGGTCGCCGAGGAAGTAGTGCTTTAGCGGCTTGAGGGTGCGGTCGTCGAGCTCGTACACGAGCGGGATGCCCGTCGGGAGGTTGAGCTCGGTGATTTCTTCGTCCGAGACGCTGTCCAAGAACTTCACGAGCGAGCGCAGGCTGTTGCCGTGAGCAGCGATGAGGACGCTCTTTCCGCTTTTGATTGCGGGCGCGATGTCGGAATCCCAGAAAGGAAGGGTCCTTGCGACGTTGTCCTTGAGGCACTCTGTAAGCGGGATTTGCCCCGGGGAAAGGTCCTTGTAAAGCGGGTCGTTTCCTGAATAGCGCGGGTCGGTCTTTTCGAGCGCGGGCGGCCGCACATCGTAGCTTCTCCTCCAAATCTTGACCTGCGCCTCGCCGTACTTTGCGGCCATCTCGGACTTGTTCAGGCCTTGGAGCGCGCCATAGTGCCGTTCGTTGAGCCTCCAGGACTTGACAACCGGAATCTTGGTCAGGCCCATTTCGGAAAGGACGATGTCAAGCGTGCGGGTGGCGCGTACTAGGACGGAGGTGAAAGCGAGGTCAAAGGAGTAGCCTTCTTTCTTCAAAGTCTCGCCTGCCTGCTTGGCCTCCTCGACGCCCTTCTCCGAAAGGTCGACGTCGGTCCACCCGGTGAAGCGGTTTTCCTTGTTCCAGACGCTTTCGCCGTGACGCAGGAGTACGAGTCTCTTCATACGCATTCACTTCCTATACCAAGACTATGCCCTTGGCGCCAGTAAAAGCCTTTCTCAGGTCCTGTTCGGCCTTGCCCGCATGCTCAAAGCGTATGCGGACAAGTGACTGGGGGCCTTTCCAGTTCTTGCCGTAGCGCAGCGCAAAGGCAACGGACAACTTCACTGCAAGGTCGGCCCCTTTATTGGGGTCAACTGACACGGTGAAGACTTCGCCGAAGTTCTTGTCCGGCACCATCGAATCCTTTCCATAAACCAGGATTTCCGAGGGATGCTGCGATTCCGGCACCTTTGCCACCAGGTTTGGGTGGGTGCAGCTCTTGCTGCCTGAAAGCGCGCACTTTGCGCCTGCCGAAAGGACTTCAGGAGGTTCGCGCGCATCCGAGCACACGCTGCCGATTACGTCCACCTGCTTGCTGCGGTCCAGTTTTTCGAGCCCGTGGCTCGCTACCACTTCCACGCTGCCGTCGATGTGACCGTACTTGACTGCTATGACCGGAATGTTGTGCGCCTTGGCCTCTTCAAGGAGCCTTTTTGCGCGAGTGGCTGCGTCGGTCTCGAAGTTGATTTCATTTACTGCGGAAAGCAGTTGATGCTGCTCCATACCAAACCACTGCTTTGAACGGGGGTCCAGGTGGTATGCCTCCAGCGTTGCATAAATGTCCTTTACCCCCGCCTCCGCCTTCTGCGGGCTGAGGTTTCCAAGGGCGCCGCAGCCGTCGGGGCATTCGCGCGTCTTGCTGTGAGTTGCCACGACCATGAGCGGGTTTTCGTACTTTTGCCCCGTTTGGGGGACGAAAGTCCCTGCGAGGCTGTGGGCTTCCCTGATAACAATCGGGGGCTGTACTGGCATTCAAAAATCACCGTTTGGGGGTTTGATGGTTTTATCCAAATTAGCACAGTCAATCTTAAGAACCAAACGCAAAACTTGCCGTTCGTGCGGCCGCGCTTGCGGCTGATTTTTATTCCTTGTAAGCCCTAAAGGCATCAGCAACAAGGTGACTCTTACTTAATGGCTCTTGAGAACTCGAAGGAAAAGGACTTCTCCGACTGGTACGCCGAGGTCGTGCAGAAGTCCGAGATGGCGGACTACTCGTCCATCCAGGGATGCATGGTGGTGCGCGAGAACGCGTGGGGAATCTGGGAGAACATACAGGACGCGTTCAACGCGATGATAAAGGCAACCGGGCACAAGAACGTGCTTTTCCCGCTTTTCATACCAAAGAACCTGCTTACGAAAGAGGCCGAGCATTTCGCCGGCTTCACGCCCGAAGTGGCGTGGGTGACCAAGGGAGGCGACACCGAGCTTGCAGAGCCGCTTGCAGTTCGGCCGACTTCCGAGACGATAATGTACGAAAGCTACGCAAAGTGGATACACTCCCACCGCGACCTGCCGCTTCTTCTCAACCAGTGGTGCACTGTGGTGCGCTGGGAGACCAAGGCAACCAAGCCGTTCATCCGCACGCGCGAAGTGCCGTGGCAGGAAGGACACACAGTGCACGTTTCAAAGGAAGAGACCGACGCGGAAGTCATGCTCATCCTCGGCTTTTACAAAAAGATTCTAGAAGATTACCTTGCGGTTCCGGTGCTTATTGGAAAGAAGAGCGACGGCGAGAAGTTCGCAGGCGCGCTCTACACGACCACCTGCGAGGCGATGATGCCCGACGGCAAGGCCCTGCAGTCCGCAACTTCGCACAACCTGGGCCAGAACTTCGCCAAGGCCTTCGGCATCCGCTTCAAGGACAAGGACGAGACCGAGCAGTACGCCTGGCAGGCCTCGTGGGGGATGTCAACGCGCACAATAGGCGCGATGATAATGGTGCACGGCGACGACAAGGGAGTGGTAATCCCGCCAAAGGTCGCGCCTCTCAAGGTAGTGATTATCCCGATTGCATACTCCAAGCCGGACGACGCGAAGAAGGTGGCGAAATACTGCGAGGGAATCTACGCAAAGCTCAAGGCAGCGGGCATCGCAGTCAAGCTCGACGACCGCGATGACAAGTCAGCTGGCTGGAAGTACAACGAGTGGGAGCTCAAGGGAGTGCCGCTTCGCCTTGAGATTGGCCTCAAGGACATCGAAAAGGACGCGGTGATGATGGTGCGCCGCGACACCGGGGTGAAGAACTCGGTTGCGAAGGAAGGACTTGAGAAGTCGGTTGAGGACGAGCTTTCAAAGATGCAGCACGACATGTTCGAGAAGGCAAGGAAGGCGCGCGACGAACGCATCTCCGAAGTCTCCGACTATGAGGAGTTCAAGAAGGCGCTCGAGACCAAGAAAGGGTTCGTGCGCATGAGCTGGTGCGACGAGCGCGAGTGCGAGGAGAAAATCAACAAGGACACCACCGCAACGGTGCGCCTGATTGCATTCGACGACCACCACCCCAAGCACAAGGCGTGCGGCCACTGCGGGAAGCCGGCGAAGGTAACCGCGTATTTTGCTAAATCATACTGAGAAGGCTAAAAATGGAAAGAAAGCCGGCAAATGCACTTGAGTGGGAAGGCCACCTAAAGAAGGCCCGGGAGCAGCTTGACTTAGAGGAGTCCCGCTGGCTGCCCGGCGCTGGCGACAAGGGAAAGAGCATCGACGAGTTCTTCGGGCAGAGGAAGAAGAACCTCGAGCTTATGGGAAAGAACATCAAGCGCCTGCATTTGCTTGAAAATGAACCCGTGCCAGAGAACCCCACCGACAGGAACCGATTGAACACCCTGATTAAGGAGACCACCAGACTCATTGAGCTTTCGCACAATATACATAAGGAAAGCTTCAACCAGCAAAAACCGGAAGCCCCAAAGAAGTGGCTATTCAAAACTGATTGAACAAAAGACCGATGGGAAATGCAAAAGCCCCTAGGGGGCGTTTACTTCTTCTCTCCCTTGAACGCCCACACGAAGAACTTGCCGAAAATAGAGCCCACCACGTTGACCAGGTTGCCCAGCGTGCCTGCAGCGTCTTCCATCGCCTTGCCGCTTCCGCCCGGGTCCCCGCTCCTTCCGGCCTGCTCGTGATGGTGATGCTCGTGCTCGCGGCTCCCGCCGACCTCTACAAGGCAGTACAGCACGAGCACCACAAGGGAAAGCAGGAATAGGAAGCTGGAGCCCGAGAGGAAGAATAGCCAGGCGACGACGCCGAGGACGACCAACGTGAGCGCGTTCATGAAAGTACCTTTCACCCTTGTGGATAATAACCCTGCGGCCCGGCGCCCGCGCCGTCATCCTTGAAAAGCAGTATCAGCACGAGCAACAGCCCGCCGCCTATCACGATGGGGTTGGTGCCGCCAAGCAGCACGCTCAGCGCGATTACCGCGCCGACTATCGCGACCAGGATGAGCGCCTTGTCCTTTGCAAGGACCAAAAGCAGGATGAATATCGCGCCCGCAACCTCGATGCGGTTGGCGCTGACTGCGAAAATCATCAGGAAGACGAGGAACAGGTTGGTGAAGTCAATCATAGGCCAACACTCTTTCAGGCGTTTGTCATCCGCCCTTTCCTAGAACCACTCCGCGGGCTTTATCTTCGCAAACGCGCCTCCGAGGAACAGCACCGCAAAGAGCAGGTACCGGAACCAGTCGTAGGGCACCACCACGAGGTAGATGACGAGGATTGTGACTATTAGCGCGAGAAGGCGCGACTTGATGACCCCGTCGGAAAGCAGGTTGTAGAGGCCGAAGAACACGAGTATCAGGGCGACGATGCCGAAGTCGTCCCAGAAGTCGAAAATCACCGGCGAGACCTCCTTGCGGCAGGCTTTGCCTTGCCGGACTCAGCAAGCTGGGCGTATACGCGCTTGCGCAGGCCGAAGAAGTACTCGCCCTCGACCACTATTATGAACACCGCAGCGCCGAACACCGCGCCTGCGATGAACGAGTTGAACAAGAGGCCCGACACGGTGACGACCCTGCCCGAAGCCTCGGTTATCGCAGTTGAGTAGGTGGACTCGAAGTAGTTGTACACCAGGGTGATGGCGATGATGCACACTATCATTGCGGCGTACCGGAGGTTGGGCGAGAACCACTGCCTGCGGTGCTGGTGGAGCCCGGAATAGACCTTCAAAAGGGCCTTGTGCCTTTCCTTGAGCATAACAACCTTCACTCTCCGATATTTGAAAACCCTTTGCCTGCCCCTAGTGCTTGCCCAGCCCGGGGATGAACGGCAGCACCATGGGCAGCATCCATATGATGCCTGAGAATATTATCGCCGAGAACAGCCACATCCCGATTCCCACCACCGGATAGACTACGACCAGGTAGTAGATGAGCACGACAGCAACCACGAGGGCGAGCGTGGGCGAGAAGAACGCGAGGTGCTCCTGCGCCCAGTTGTAGAGGTACCACGCGACCAGCCCCAGCAGTATGAGCCAGGCTATGTCGCCCCAGAAGAAGACGTCGTCAAGCAAGCCGAAAAACGTTGGTGGGAACATATCTCAAACTACCTCCTGCGCATCATCTGGTTGGCCATCTGCTGCTGCTTCTGCTGCATGTCCGCCTGCTGGCTGAGGCTGTCGGCGTACTGCGACTTCTCTGCCGCGGAGACATCCTCGCCCTTGAGTATCCTCTGCTCAATCTGCTGCAGCTTCATGGCCTCGCGCTGCTCCTCCGGCATCTCGCCGGGCACCTCGACGTTGAACGTGCGCAGTATCGGGTAGACGGCAAACGACAGTATCATCTGCAGGTTCTGGCCGAACATGACGAACACGAAGAACAGGGTCACGAGTGCCATCGTAAGCAGCGAGTTCGAAAGCAGGAAAGTCGCGCCAGCTATGGCCGCGAGGGCGAATATCATGGGCTGGTCGTGGAAGTTTATGTAGAGGATGTAGAGTATGTACGAGCCGGTGAGCACTAGGGCGACGAAGAACATGTCGGAGAAGAACTCGTCCATGAAGAAGGCGAGCGGCAGGAACGGCGTGACCATCAAAGAGTTGTAGCCGCCGCCCGAATAAAAAGCATTTCAGCAGGCCGCGCCCAGGGAGCATCCGAGGAAGCCGAAGCTTGTGAGTACGAAGGGCCTGGCGAACATAAGCACCAGGAGCAGGCCGAAGCCGATTAGCGCGAGCTTGATGCCCTCGGACCAGTAGTTGTATATGTTGCCCTCGCCCGACCAGTCGGCCATGACGCCCTCGCCCAGCTTGGAGGCTGCAAGCATCGCGCACAGCTCGGGGAGGATGAAGACCAGGTCGTAGACGGGGAGTATGGACACGAGCACGGCGTACTTGGTGCCCTCGATGGCCATCGCAATGGGCGCGCCCATGCCGAAGAGGAGCAGGGAGAATATGAGTACGAAGAAGTACGCGTTCATGTAGCTCAGCGCGTCGTCCTTGATGAAATAGTACGGCGGCGCGTAGGTGACCTTCTCCGTCCCCGGCACGGCATTGTAGGCGAGCACTCCGAAGAAGCTTATGAGGAGGACGGCGAATGCAAGGAGGCTGAGCGCGTTCATAGGTATCTGGAGGGAAGGGGCCAATAAAAACATAGCCGGAAAGGGCGTCGGCGCACCTGCAGGCAATAAGCTCTTTATACGGTGCGGGCCAGAAATTCCTTATGGAGCCGACGCGCTTTGTCAACATCTCGCCCTGCACGGCGTGCCCAAGGGGATGCGCAGGATGCAGCGGAAAGGCCCGGCTTGGCGGCTTGGAAAAGGATGAACGGCACCTCAGGCTGACCCCGACAGCCCGGAAGACGATTTCCAAACTGGTCAGGGGAGCGGTTGTTGAGGTTGCAGGCGAGACCGGCGACCCGCACTACTATAGCCATGGCAAGGACCCAAACAGCAACCTGGAGGGGCTCCACAAGCTGCTGGTCAAGGCCGGCGCAAAGGAGATTACGTACCTGATGAATGGAGACCTTTTCCGCAACAAGGAAAAGGCGATGGAAGAAGTCTCCCGGTTCAAGAGAATAATCGGCGACCGCCCGGTCAGGATGCAGTACATGATATCAGTAGGGTTCCCCAAGACCGGCGTAAAGAACTGGCGGAAAATCACTGCCGGGCACCCGAAGGTAAAGGAACAAAACAAAATCCTGGACAACCTGCACGAGGTTGCGACCCGGCTTGGGGTGGACTACCAGGTCACGCTGCACGGCCATTTCGAAAAGTCCGAGACCGCAAGCAAGGAGTTCAAAAAATACAAGGAAACATTCCACCTGCAGGTGCCGTCGGAACAGTCCGCATTCAAGAAATTCTCCTACGCAAAGTGGCTGACCCCGAAGGAAATCGGGGTTCGATACCAGGGCAACCCAGCAATAATGCTGGGAGCCGAACCAATCAACATCCTGCACAACGGGCTGATTTACCGCGATTCCGACGGGTTTTTCAAGCGGCCAATCGGAAGCGTCTACAGGGGCGGGATGTTCGGCGTCGAGGAAGCTTGCAGGAAATAATGCCACGGGGCCTTTCCAGGCTTCAGTCTTGCGAATTTCCGGGAAAGAAAGTGCGACCACCGCATCCTGAGGCGTAGGCTCAGTCCAGCTTTGAATCGTGTCGCAAGATGCACAATTGTGCACTAAATCTATTATTATCTCGTCCTCAGGAGTTGAGGATGATGAGAATAAGCGCATCGATATACAGGAACGCCGGGGACCTAGAGGCGGCGTTCCTAAACCTTGAGGCTGACAAGGGCGTCGAACAGGCCAACAAGGAGCTAATCCGGAAGTTCGTCAACACCTGGCTTGCGAAGGGCTTCACCAGAACGCGTGCAGTCAAGCTGGTTTATGTTCTGCGCAAGCTGGCAAGCGTTCTGAGCAAGCCTTTCCAGGACGCCACAAAGGACGACCTGATTGCAATGGCAGGCAGGCTGGAGTGCCTGAAGCTTGCGGAAAGCACGAAATACGACCTGAAAGTAACCCTAAAGACGTTCTACCGCTGGTTCAAGGGCGGCGAGGATGAAACAACGCCCAGGGAAGTCGCCTGGCTAAAACCGCGAATGAAAAACCGCTCCCACAAGCTGCCGGAAGACCTTTTGAGCGAGGAAGAGGTCTTGCGGATGGCTCAGGCCGCTACCACCCCACGCGACAAGGCGTTGGTGCTCGTTCTTTATGAAAGCGGTTGCCGGATTGGCGAGTTGCTATCCCTGAAAATCAAGAACATCAAATTCGACCAGTACGGTGCAATCCTAAGGGTCACAGGAAAAACTGGGGATAGGCGAGTGCGAATCATCAGCTCCGCACCAGCCTTATCCACATGGCTGGAAAATTACGAGGGAGCGGACGACCTGGAAGCGTACCTTTGGCCGCCCCGCTCAAACAATAACCATGAAACTTGCTACCCGGCAGTCCACGCGTCAGTCCACAAAACGCTTGAAAAGCTTGCTTTGGCTGCCGGGATTAAGAAGCGGATTCACCCGCACTTGTTCCGGCACTCGCGGGCAACGGCCTTAGCTAACAAGTTGACTGAAGCACAGATGAAGGAGTATTTTGGCTGGACGCAATCCAGCAAGATGGCCAGCGTCTATGTCCACCTAAGCGGCAGGAACATTGACAGCGCCTTGCTGGAACTACAGGGCTTTTCCATGAAGGAAGACAAGCAGGAGGAGCAGATGAACGTGGTTTTCTGCAAGCGTTGCCACGAAAAGAACTCGCCTTCCATGAAATTCTGTGCACGTTGCGGCTCTCCCTTCAACCAAACCCTGGTTTCCGACGAGTACGGCAACAGGTCGAACGAGCTGATGAATGAGTTGTTCCAAGATCCCGAAGTCAAGGAATTCATCGCGCGAAAGGTCATCGAAAAAGGCTTGGTAGACCGGCTTTCCGCTTGAAGTCCGTTCAGGCAAAACACTATTTTGCATACGTCTTGTATTCCTTGACGTATCTTTTGAAGAACCACAAGACAAAGACAACATCCGTTTTCTTTACCTGCGAACGCTCAAGCGCGTTGTAGTAACTGTTCCTGTTCTCGTAAGGGATGTTCAAAAGCGGGAAACCGTTCTTGTACAGCACGAAATTCATCAGCAATCGGCTCATGCGTCCGTTCCCGTCACCGAACGGGTGTATTGTCACTAGCTTAAGGTGCACCAAGGCCGCAAGCTCTACTGGGTGCGTCTTTGCCTTGGCTTTGTTGTACCAGTGGAAGAACTCGTCCAAGGCAGCTGGGACTTCCATCGGGCTTGGCGGCATGAACCGGCTTCCTGAGATTGCGACTTGGTGGTTCCGTACTTGTCCTGCAATGTCCGGTTTGGTTGATTCGAACAGTTTCTTGTGCCAGTAAAGCACGATGTTCAGGGATAGGTCTTTCTTGTAATCAAGGATTTCGTAGAACACTTTTTCGTGCGCCTCTGCTTCCTTGATGTCCTCAAGCGGCTTTGAACGCGGGGAGAGACCTCGTTCGAGGAGGTCTGCGGTCTCTCGGTAGGTAAGCTTGGAGCCTTCGATGCGGTTCGTGTCGTAGGTGAACTTGACTGAGAATCCGCGAATCTGTTTCTGCAGCGCGGTCTTCGGCATCTTGCGTTCTTCCTTGTCGCTGTTCTGCCGAATCTTGTCCAGCGTGGAGTGCCACTTTTCCTTGTAGATTTCCGCAAGGAACTCGCTCTTGACTTCCTCAATCTTTGCCGGGAGCTTTGTCCCAAGGTATTTTTCCTTCGTCTGGACGCCTTTTTCAGTCCGTACGGTGTGCTGGAGGTAATAGTAGGTCTTTCCGTTGACGACTTTCCTCTTTACGAAGGCCATACCATATTCATACCCTTACATATTTATAAATAATGCGTTTTATTGCACAAATGTAGGGGTAAAGCCTTTGCCTTCACGCAAGGGCTTGCCAAGGCGTCTGCCCCAGCCGTTGCCATTGTGCGCTTGGTGTGTGTA
Organism: Candidatus Micrarchaeia archaeon; assembly: GCA_041663565.1. Lineage (GTDB taxonomy): Archaea > Micrarchaeota > Micrarchaeia > Norongarragalinales > CAINOH01 > CAINOH01. The sequence continues at coordinate 33,454 of JBAYMJ010000005.1, forward strand.
TAATTCTTAGAAGCCATTTACGCTCATTACGCTCAAGCCTCCCGTCTGAAAAACCTGTTTTTACGGTCAAATTTACGCTCTATTTTTGTTTAAATACGAAACGAGTTTTTGCAAAAACGGTTTACGCTCAAGATTACGCTCACGGTATCAAAACTCTCGCTTGATGGTGTAGATATAATTCCTGAACGATTTTTCAGCGAAAACAAGCAAACCCCGCATTCTAGGAACGCTTGAAAATCAAGCGGGAATCAAGCGACATTTCTATATATACTCTGTCGCTTGATTCTGTAAAACCGGCCTTGCGAGAGTCAAGCGCAAGAAAACAACCGAATTGACGTTATTTGATAGATATAATTCTGAGGACGCGATTACGTGGCACGGCACCAGCTTTACAGACGTGAAACGCCCGTTTCAGGCTGCGTTTTTACGTGGCACTTTGAATATATACCAAAACCGACATGCCACGTAATCGAAAAGTCCGGGATTCACGTGGCACACACGGGAAAAATCAGCTTACCTTCAGCATCTTTGGGACTTCAAACCAGATTACGCTGGCAACCGCAGCGATTATGCAGTAACCGATTTCAGAGGTTGCAAGCGACCCGAACTTGAATATCTGGCCAGGAAGTTCAGGCAATTGGAGAAAGACTTCGCCAAAGTCTACATCTTGGTCACGAACAAGAAGCTGAAATACAAGTACACCAAGTACGGCGAGGTCGTGACCAGGGGAACGCTTAGGAAAACGATAAGGCAGTTTTTCCGAATCAGAACGCCGGAAAAGCAGCCTGAGATATAGGTTCAGGTAGGGGGGTGTATACATATGGAGTTGGTTAGGGGTTAGAAAATTGGGGCGTTCCACGAATGGGAGCAGACCCCTAAAAGGCGATAATTTAGGGGTTAGTAAAACGCGATTTCACTTACCCTAAAATTTAACGGCAAATCACCTAACCGCCGCAACCGCAACTTCCACTTGAGGCAGGAACAGCAACCGTGTTTGTCGGGACACTTCCGGCCCCGTCCTCTACTACGAGCTTTCCGCCACCCATTCCCATGGAGCAGGTGATTGGGTATGTTCCAGCTTTGTCTGCAGTAAACTCAATGACATTGTCGCCCGCAACAATCCGTTTGCTTATCCCGTATCCTCCTATGGTGACTGATGCCATGCAGCCCCGCAGTGTACTAGTGTCGCCCTCAAGCCGCACAACCGTCCCCTGCTTCACCCGTATTTCACTTGGGGTGTAACGCGTCCCGTCGAATCCGAACTTCACTATAGTCGGTTGATCAACGGCATCAGTGGCCGATGCAGAAGGAACGGTTATTGCAGAGGTAATCACATCAATTTTTTTCAAAGGCGGGGTGGTTGGGCCTTGCAAGGCGGCTTGCGCACCGGTTGCAGGTGCGCCTGGTGGATGGAAAGCCATCACAAGTCCGAACGATGCCGCTAAAAGCAATATCGTGGCAAAGATCAAAGGTTTCATTGCAAAATCATCTCTCTTTAGTTCAACTGATTTTCATTTAAGGGCAAAAAATGAATCATGTCGATTACGGTGCCAGTCGGCTTGAGCACGCCCACTACTATGACGTCCTTTCCGAAGAACCCGCGGATGATGTCACCGGTTCTTGAGAACAGCTTCTCATCCCTCATGACTTTGGCCTCGTCCGACCCAATCACAAGCGGGTACAAAGTCTCTCCCCCGAACTCATGCTCCTTATAATCAGCTGGTGTGCCTTCCGCAAATTCCATCGAGGGAAGCCGGAAAGTCGAATTCGGAGCCTCGTTGATGCCGATGACGTAGAAGACTTTGGTCATATTTTTGTCGTTTTGCTTGAGGTATATCCGATTCGTCTGGCCGTTAATCTTGTCAAACTTGTCGCGGTCAAGGAAGTGGAACATGTCCGCGGGAGTATTGGTCTTTTGCAGCACTCCGCCCACTATTACGTCTGTCCCAAAGAAACTCAGGATGTTGTCGCCAGCCTTTGCGAACAGATTTTCCTTGCGCATCATCTGCGCTTCTGAAAACCCGATGACCACGCTGTCCCCATCGGGTATGCTGTCGCCCTCAACAACCGGCATCTTTGCCATCGTGTTGACTTTTGCGTTCGCGAATACCTTGAGGACTCCTTCGGGGGTCGTCGCGGCCTTGAGGCGGATGCCCCCAAAAAGCGCAGTATTCTCCCCTTTCTGCGCGGCAGCCATCCCGCCTTCCGAGAGGCTTCCCTGGAATACATATGCGCCGCCAAGTACCACTATTATCAACAGGGAAAATAGCAGTCCCTTGCCGTTCTTGTTAATGAAACCCATGATATCCATCTTTCTGCACCTCAACCCAATTCGCTATACCTTCATCCACCGCAGTGTAAGCGCGTTGACTACCACGGAAACGGATGACATTGCCATCGCGCCACCTGCAATGATTGGCGACAAAAGCCAGCCAGTGAACGGGTAAAGCAATCCTGCCGCTATCGGAATTCCTGCCACGTTGTAGACCATTGCCCAGAAGAACCCCTGCTGAATCTTGCCCATTGTTGCCCTGCCAAGCCGTATGGCCTTCGGCACGGACGAGACGTCGGACTTTACCAGCACCACATCCCCGCTTTCAATTGCGATGTCGCTTCCGCTTCCCATCGCGATGCCCAAATCAGCCTGCGCAAGAGCCGGTGCGTCATTTATGCCGTCACCTACCATCGCAACCTTGTCACCATTTGACTGGAGCTTCTTGATTTGGTTTGCCTTGTCAGCAGGAAGCACCTCGGCAATCACGTTCTCGATGCCTACGTTGTGGGCAACCGCCTTCGCAGTGCGTTCGTTGTCTCCGGTGAGAAGCCAGACCGTCAGCCCGAGCGACTTGAGTTCTGCAACTGTCTCCTTCGCATTTTCCTTAATCGGGTCCGCTACTGCAAGGATGCCTGCGATTGTCTTTCCTGAACATAATATCATCACGGTCTTGCCGTCTTCCTCAAGCGAGGAAATCCTGTCCGACAATTCTGCACTGACCCTGGCTCCAGCTGAGGATGCCATCTTCCGGTTGCCAAAGGAAACGTGTTTCCCGCCAATCACGGCAGTTACCCCTTGTCCTGGCACGGCCTTGAATTTATTGGACGGAAAAAGATGGAGCTTTCCCTTTTCTGCAGCTGCCAAAATCGCGCCTGCAAGCGTGTGCTCCGAGCTTTTCTCGATACTTGCCGCAAGCAGGAGCACCTTCTTTTCGCTGAAATCCTTTGCAATCGAAATTATTTCGGTGACTGCAGGCTTGCCTATTGTAAGCGTCCCAGTCTTGTCAAACACAACTGCCTTGACCTTGTGCGTATTCTCAAGAGCCTCGGCGTTCTTGAAAAGGATGCCGCGTTGCGCTCCCATACCTGAACCCACCATTATTGCAGTGGGGGTCGCAAGGCCGAGCGCGCACGGGCAGGCGATTATCAGCACCGAGACAGCGATAAGCAAGGCGAACGAAAACGTTGAGCCAAGAAGGAAATACCACACTGAGAAAGAAAGCAGCGCCAGCACTATGACGATTGGCACGAAAACCCCGCTGATCTGGTCGGCAAAGCGCTGGATTGGCGCCCGGCTTGACTGCGCCTCTTCAACCAGGCGGACTATGCGAAGCAAGGCGGTATCCTCGCCGACCTTGTCGGCTTTTGCCTTGAGGAAACCATTCCCATTTATGGTTGCGCCATAGACGCGGCTTGACTTGAGCTTCTCAACGGGCATGCTTTCTCCAGTTAACATCGACTCGTCAACTGAGGAGTGGCCTTCGATTACCGCACCATCGGTCGGGATTTTCTCGCCCGGTTTGATGACCATTATGTCGCCAATCTGGATTTGCGAGGCGTCGATTGTAAGCTCCTGCTTGTTGCGGATGACCGTCGCCTTCTTTGGCGCAAGCTCAAGGAGCTTGCGTATGGCATCGGAAGCCCTGCCCTTCGCCATCGCTTCAAGGTATTTTCCAAGGACAACAAGAGTAATCAAGACCGCGCTGGTTTCGAAATACTGTTCAGGGACTATCCCGAACAAAGCGCCTACACTATATATGTAGGCGGCGCTGGTGCCTACTGCGATGAGGGTATCCATTGACGCGGACTTGTTGCGTGCAGCCGCGATTGCGCCCTGATAGAATGGGAAGCCGACGACGAACTGGACAAGGGTTGCAAGCACGAACAGGATTGGAAGCCTGAATGGGAAGTCCATCAGGAACATTCCCAAAATGAAAGCCGGAATGGAAAGCAGTCCGCCAAAGACAAGCCTTTGGGAAAGGTCGGACAGCTCCTGCCTGCGAAGTTCCTTTTCGTCCTCGATTGAGAACCCGACGCTCGCTTTGTACCCGAGGGAGATTATCCTTGCGACAAGGGCGTCATCACTGGCCTGCGACTCGTCGTACTCGACCTTCGCCCTTCCCGTAGCGTAGTTTACCGTTGCGCTTTTCACACCAGGAACTTTCAGAAGTCCCCTAGTGATGAGGGTAGAGCACGACGCGCAGTGCATGCCGTTGATTGTGATGTCCGCCTTCCTTATCATAAGCATTAACCTCTTTACCCGCTGACCGGGTAGCCTTCCGCAATTATCGCCGCCTTGATTGACGACTCGGTCGCCGGAGTGCCAAAATCGACAGCAACATTGCCGGACTTGCTGTCGGCCTTGACGTGTTTTACTCCGGGCAGGTCGCCAACAGCCATTTCGACGATTTTCTCGCACGAACCGCAGTGCATCTTGACTTTGAATGACATCTTCATCTGTTAATCACCTTGAACAATGGACCGACAACCGCCCGAACGCCGCCTGCGAGACAGTCATCCGTTAATCGGATAGCCTTCGGAGATTATCACCGACTCAATCCAGGACCGGGTCGCAGGAGTGCCGAAATCGACGCTGAGCTTCCCCGACCTCTTGTTGGCATTCACGGAATTGACCCCGTCCATCCAACCCACTGCCATCTCCAGTATCTTCTCGCAGGAGGCGCAATGCATGCTTACCTTGAACGACGCCCTCATGTTTGCTCACCTTGAACATTGTTTAGATATATACAAATTTATATATGTTATCATTTTGCGATATATATAAATATGAATACGTCACCTAACATTGCTATGGACCTCCGTATAAACAGCATAACCAAGCTCACGATACTCCTTGCCTTGCGCAAGAACCCCATGCACGGCTACGGCCTGATGGACTCCGTGCAGACCGCCACAGGCATAAGGCCGGGACCTGCGCAGATTTACCCGTTCCTTTCGCAGCTTTCAAAGAAAAAGTACGTAAAAGCGGCTGCCAAGGGCGCGCGCGACAAGACCGTTTACGAGCTTACTGCAGAGGGCAAGCGTTTTACCGACGGTTTTACCGGCAAGATGGGCGTGCTGCTTGAGGGCGCGCTTGCGACGGGCATCACCGAATGCACGCATTGCTCGTGCAAGATTTTCGGAAAGCCCTACCTGCGTAAAATCGGCGGCCACGAGTACGGCTTCTGCTGCCCTCACTGCGCCGAGAACTTCCTGGCAACAGGCGGCACGAAATCAAAGGTCAAGTGACAAGAGAATAACGTTCTGGTGAAGGAGTATGAAAGTTTCAAAAGGAAAGATAATTGCAGCAATAATCGTCATTGCACTTGTTGCGGCCGCGGCATTCGTTTTCGCGGGACAGAAGGCATCGGCAAACACGGTTGTGACGCCGACCCCGATGGCAACAGTCAACCCCACGGCAACAGCATCGGCCGTACCAACTGCGACACCCACTCCGGGCAACGTCCAGGTAATATCCATAAGGGCGCTTGCCAATGGCCAATACGACCACGAACAAATTACAGTCAACGCGGGCACGCCAGTAAGGCTTGACTTCTCAGCGGAGGCGAATGCAGGATGCGGAAAGCAGCTTGTGATGCGCGATTTTGGTGTCAGCCTGATAAGCAGGAACGGCGAAACCGTGTCGGCCACATTCACCCCTAAGGCCCCGGGAACATTTACATACCAATGCGGCATGGGAATGTGGACGGGCACGCTGATAGTAAAATAATTGGATGGAATTACGAGGTATTGTGCTTATGGAAAACACTGTTGAAAAAAAAGTCATTCTGGCAGGGCTTTCGTGCGACTCGTGCGTAAAGCTGATTTCACGCACCGCCAAAGGTCACGGTGTGATGGTCAAGTCCGCTGACGTTGAAAGCGGCGAATTTGTTTTTGAGGCCGGTTCTGAGCAGCAGATTGGCTCCCTTCTTGCCGAGCTTGAAGGCCAGGGGTATTCCCAGGGCAACAATTCCGGTCAGGCCAAAAGGGCAGCCCATTTTATCAAGGGCCTGTTCAACGGCAAGTTCTACAACGAGCTTGACATGATGTCAACTGCTTTTTTTGCGTTGGTAATTTCAGCAATAGCCCAGTTTTTAGTGTTCTCATACTTGGGGGTAATGGACGTTTCCAAGCCCGCTATGCAGCTTGTAGTGTTCCTTGACATTTCCCTTGCCGCAATAGCCTTTTCCCTTTGGCACTTCTTCTCACTCAGACGCCAGGTGCCCTGCATGACCGGGATGATGGTAGGCATGACAGTTGGAATGATGGCGGGATTCCTCGTAGGATACGTCTTCGGAGCAACCAATGGAATGTTCATCGGAAGCGTCATCGGGATGGCAGTCGGGATGTCGCTCGGCGCGTTCGCAGGAAAGTGCTGCGGGGTGATGGGAGTGATGGAAGGCCTGATGGGTGGCTTGATGGCCAGCACGATGGGCGCGATGCTGGCGGTCATGCTTCTGGCGGACAACCTCATGTTGTTTACAGTGCTGCTGTTCGCGACCTGCCTGCTGATACTCCTTTTACTCCTTTACATGCTTGCAAAGGAATATGGCCCGGTCAAGCACGTGGAAAACCACGCGGAAGTAATTGCAGTAATCGTCGCGGCATCGCTGATGCTGGGGCTGTTCGCGATAATCGGGCCGAAGGGAGCGATTTCGCTCGGATAAGCAGAAGGCAATACAGTCCCCCTGATGCGTGCACATGCTGAGGAAGGGGGATTGTATTTTTTCCCTGACTCTTAAGTGAGTAAAACATGATTGGAGCGGTTATCCTAGCAGGCATGCAAAAAATTTGCCAAAAGGAAACCCTGACGCCGCTTCTTCTCCCTATGGCCGAACTGCCCTTCGAACAAATTATTTGCCCGGCATTCGCCATGAATAAATATAGGCCAATATAAATGCAATCAGGTGGTGTTGGGATGGAGAAGGGTCAATCACTAAATGAGAAGGCCGCGGCAATATCGGGCGCCGTCACTGGCAGCGTACTTCACCTGATTTTCGGCATGATGGTCTTAGCCGCTCCTGGTGCCTTGATGGGCTCATACCAGACGATGTACTACGGAATGATGCAGTTCGGAAATCCCGGTTTCGCCTTTGGCGGATGGATAATCAGCGCAATTATGGGCGCCATAGCAGGCGGATTCGTAGGCTGGCTGATTGCAGTCTCGTACAACTGGGGACTCAAGGCTTAAGGACGAATGGCCAAAGAAAACCAATCAACCCGGATAGTATACACTTGCACAATGCATCCGGAAGTCCGTATGGGCAAGCCGGGGCAGTGCCCGAAATGCGGCATGACGCTGGTTCCGAAGGAATCCGCTGACCATCAAGGACGTGAAATGCACGAGCACGCGATGGGAAGCGTGGGGCAGGCCCCTTTCGAAGTCCACGCGATGCCAACAGCAGACTCTTCGTGGTGGGACCGGCTGCGAATGAGCATGACAATGACCATGGGAATGGAGCATACCGGCTTGGCAGGCCGGGAAACGGCCCGGCTTATGGAGGAAGACATACGCAACAAGTTCTTCTTCGCACTCGTCCTCTCGTTACCAATCATCGCCTATTCCGACCTGGGCAAGAGCATGCTCGGCCTTGACCTTCCGTCGCCAATCCCAGTTCCAATGCTGCTTTTCCTCCTCTCCACACCCGTCTTCCTCTATTCCGGGTGGATATTCCTCTACTCTTCCTATAAGGCGCTTTCCGAACGCAAGCTCAACATGGCGGTGCTCATTGCGGTTGGCATTACTGCCGCATACGCTTCCAGCATCATGCTTACGATCCTTGGCTCGAAGGACACGTTCTACGACTCATCGGCGATGCTAATCACATTCGTGCTTTTTGGCCACTGGATGGAGATGAAATCCCGACGTGGGACAACTGATGCGCTCCAAGCACTCTTTTCGCTCCTTCCCCCTTCTGCCAGGCTAGTGCGAAATGGAAAGGAAACAATGGTAGCCACGTCGGAGGTCAGGATTGGCGACATAATCATGCTCAAGCCGGGCGACCGGGTGCCTGTTGACGGCGAAATAGTGGAGGGCGAGACCGCAATCGACGAGTCGCTGATTACCGGAGAATCCCTGCCGGTTGCCAAAAAGTCCGGGGACGCGGTTGTGGCAGGTTCAATCAACCAGTCGGGTTCGGTAAGGTTCCGTGCAACCAAGGTCGGCGCGGACACCGCGCTTGCGCAAATCGTAAAGATGGTGGAAACCGCCCAGAACTCCAAAGCACCAGGCCAGCGCCTCGCGGACAGGTTCGCAGGATACCTGGTCATACTTGCGATTGGCAGCGGGGCAATCACATTCATAGCCTGGTACGTGCTGGCCAAAGCCGATTTCATCCAAGCGCTAACGTTCTCAATCTCGGCGATTGTCATCGCTTGCCCCGATGCGCTTGGCCTTGCCACGCCGACCGCAGTTGCGGTTGGCACCGGGCTTGCGGCAAAGCACAACATCCTCATCAAGGACGCTGCCTCACTTGAGCGGATATCCAAAATCCAGGCAGTAGTGATGGACAAGACCGGAACCCTGACGGAGGGAAGGCCGAGGGTAACGGACGTTGTCGCTGTCGCCGGGTTTTCAAAGGACAAAGTGGTTGGAATGATTGCAGCTGCGGAGTCCAAATCCGCCCACCCCTTAAGCAAGGCAATGCTTGACGAGGCCGAAAACCGGAACGTGGAAATCCCGTCGCAAGTCGAACGCTTTTCTGACATTCCCGGCAAGGGCGTGGAAGCGGGCATAGCCGGCAGCAATGTAATCGTTGGGACTCCCAGGCTAATGGAAGAACGGGGCATCGACCTTTCGCCTCTGAAAAAAGAAATCGATGTTTTCCTTGAAGATGGAAAGACCATAATGGTTCTTGCCTCGGACGGCAAGGCGAGAGGGGTCGTCGCTGTCGCAGACGAGTTGAAACCGACAGCCAAGGCCGCTGTGGCGCGCATGCGGCAACTGGGGCTGGAGGTAGTAATGATTACCGGCGACAACCGCAAGACTGCGGAAAAAGTCGCAGGAGCCTTAGGGATTATTCGGGTGTTTTCAGAGGTCCAGCCTGCTGACAAGGCCCGTTACGTCAAGCAACTGCAGGACGAAGGCAGGTTCGTCGCAATGGTCGGCGACGGCGTCAACGACGCCCCTGCTCTTGCCCAGGCGGACATTGGTGTTGCAATAGGCGCAGGCACCGATGTTGCAATTGAAACAGCAAAAGTCGTGCTGATGAAATCCGACCCTGCCGATGTGCTGCGGGCAATCAGGCTAAGCAAGGCGACGGTTGAGAAGATGAAGCAGAACCTGGCTTGGGCTTCGGTATACAACATCTTTGCAATTCCAGTGGCTGCTGGCGTCCTCTACCCGGCATACGGGATTTCCTTGCGGCCGGAAGTATCCGCCTTGCTGATGAGCGTCTCATCCATCATCGTCGCCACCAATGCAATGTTGCTTTCGCGTGCGGAAAAGGACTTGGTTGGGATTTGACGACCGGATTTGGGCTCTGAACAGTCCTCATAAATTGAAAGTGCTTCAATCCTGACGAGGGCAAGACTATAGATTAGCGCCGTTCAAGGCTTGCAGGAACTGAGCCTGTGGTTGGATGCGAGAACATCAAATTCGACCAGTACGGGGCGATTTTACGCGTTACTGGAAAAACCGGGGATAGGCGAGTGCGAATCATCAGCTCCGCACCAGCCTTATCCACATGGCTGGAAAATTACGAGGGCGCGGACGACCTGGAAGCGTACCTTTGGCCGCCCCGCTCAAACAATAACCATGAAACTTGCTACCCGGCAGTCCACGCCTCAGTCCACAAAACGCTTGAAAAGCTTGCTTTGGCTGCCGGGATTAAGAAGCGGATACACCCGCACTTGTTCCGGCACTCGCGGGCAACCGCCTTGGCCAACAAGTTGACTGAAGCCCAAATGAAGGAATACTTTGGCTGGACGCAATCCAGCAAGATGGCCAGCGTCTACGTCCACCTGAGCGGCAGGAACATGGACAGCACGCTGTTAGGATTGCAGGGCGTTACCATGAAGGAAGAAAAGCAGGAGGAGCAGATGAACGTGGTTTTCTGCAAGCGTTGCCACGAGAAAAACTCGCCTTCCATGAAATTCTGCAACCGTTGCGGCTCTCCCTTCAACCAAACCCTGGTTTCCGACGAGTACGGCAACAGGTCGAACGAGCTGATGAACGAGTTGTTCCAAGACCCCGAAGTCAAAGAATTCTTTGCACGCAAAGTCGTAGAACGCGGGTTGGTGGACAAGCTGGTGGTTTGAAATGAAAATATTGGACGTACTGATTTACGACATTCCCGAAAAAATAGCAGACATTCACCAATGGCTGGTCGATACCTACTACCACCTGTTTCCGGGAGCGTTGAGGGCTAAGGAACGCCGGGAGAAAGCGGAGTTGCTGATTACTTTCGAGGAGTTAGCAAAAAAGCGGGAGGACTTGAAGGAACTCCTTGAGGCGCAAGCGGAAATGCTCGAAGACCTGGCGATGAAAATAATGAACGTGGACGGAGACGTTTTCCGCCGCAGGCTGGATGAGAGAAGCGCTGAAGAAATCATGGACAAGTATGATGTCGAACAATTATGGCCTTATGAGAAAATCCGGGCAACAGCCGTTGAATACGAAAAGACGCTCTTTAGGATTTTCACTGTTTGCAAAAAGCTAGAGCTTTACGGAATTGACCGAGGTATCAAACCAATTGAAGGCAAATAAACTTACCGCAGAGGAAATCGCGTACCTTTCCACGCACCAGAAAACACCAGTCTGGACAGAGTACCACATACGAAAAACAGCGGATGCTTTAGGCGTCAAGAAAACGGATTGGCTGTCTGAAAAACAAAAAACGGTTATTGAGGAGGAATGCCGCAAGCTGGATGCTTTTTGTGAGGTTCTTTGCAATAGCAAGGCCAACCACATTACCGCAGAAAAGAAAGCGTTCGGGATTACAGGCGATTTTTACGTCCAATGCGAGAAACTGGTTAGCGAGTGGAACGACCAGAAAGCCAAGGAACGAAAGAAACAGGAAAGGCTGGCCGCCAAAGCGAAAGCCGAGGCAGAAAAGATTAGGAAAGCCAAGGAAGAGGAGGAAAAACGGGCTAAACTAGACAAGGACTCCAACTTGTTCCTGGAAAAGGGCTTGACCAAGAAGCAACGCGATGAATTGCTGGCCCGCGGCCACCTGAAGCAGCGTTTCTGAACCACGGTACGCATTTGGCCGCACCCATTGAAAGCCTAAAAAGTTTGGACGGCCAAACGAGCAGGAACGTGGTGCCAAGGCAGGCTGCAATCCCGTTTTCGTCAGTTTTTTAGGGTCATACCAGCCCGTTCCGCAGGTCATCGTTAAGTTTCACGATGTTCGTCTTCCCGAACCGCTCAATCTTGATGGCACCGCGTTGGTGGAGCCGCCGTATAATCCTGTGCGACTTGACCTTGCTCATGTCAGGCAGCCGGGTTATCTCCGCCTGCAGCGCCCTCCCCCCGCCTTCGATAAGCCGCTCTATGACCTTCCGCTCGTCGCTGTTGAGGAGGTTCAGTATCAGGCTCCCATTCTTCTTGAGGCTCTCCTCTTTCACTTCGATTTTCTGGGACATTAAATAATATACGCCGGCGCCGATGAGTATGGAAAAAGCGGCTATTATCGGGATGAAGTCGAGAAGAAACTCATCCATGGCGCAGACGCCGCAAGTCTCGCGTATGGGAGAACTTCCGGACTTGAGGAACATGCTGAGTAGCGAAGCGAAAAAAACGGCCCCCGCAAGCAGGGCGATGCCCAATATCACTTTTTTCTTTTGAAGCTCAAAGGCCATGAGATGGGTAATGCCCTTGGGGATTATTACTTCTTTCGCCAGGTTTCAAAAAACGGCAACCAGGCGTGGTGGTCACGCAAAGGATTATTCATGGTTTCATGTTTTGTAAACCGCGTATTTGACGGTTTCATAAAAACATAAGTATGGTTTCAGCACCGATTTTTACGTTGGGATTTACCGACAAGGCAAATGCCGGTGAAATTACTGGCAATGGTCATTCTTTGGGCATCGAAATATTGGAGGTAGGTTATTTTGGAAGGACATGAACATAGTCATTCGCAAGAGCATCAGTCAGTGCACCCTAACAGCTACGGTCACGCTGGTGCAAAGAAGGTGCCGCCGGTGGCAATCGTTGCGATAGTCGCGCTAGTATGCGTCATAGCCGGTTATTTCGCGTATGGGGCATTCAACCCGGCAACCTCGTGCAATTCAGATAACTCAACGTCAACGGACGTTTGCACATTGTCAACATCAACGCCAGGCGGCCTTACTGCAGCCCAGCTTTCAAAACTCAAGACGGACCTGAATGATTACTTGACTACTTTGATTGCAATCAATGGCGCGCCAGATGGCGTGACTGCAGCGGTGGCGAACATCACCAAAGATGGCGACATGTACAAGGCAAGTTATGACATAATGCAATCCGGTTCCGTTGCGCAGTCCGGTTCGGGCTACGTCACTTCGGACGGCAAGCGCCTTTTCCTCGGAAGCCCCATGGACCTGACGGAGAAGCTAGAGAAGCCGACCCCGAAGCCTGCGGCCACCATCAACGTTACGGGAAGGCCCTTCAGGGGGTCTGAAACCGGTACTGTCACCATAGTGGAGTTCTCGGACTTCCAGTGCCCGTACTGCAAGGTTGCAGCTGCCAACGTTGACACGGTTATCAAGAACTACGGCGCAAACGTCAAGTACTACCTGATGCACTTCCCGCTCTCTTTCCACGCCTCAGCGCAGAAGACATCCGAAGCATTCGAGTGCGCGATGCTCCAGGACCAGAACAAAGCATGGGCCATGTCGGACCTGCTCTTTGAGAAAAGCACGTCCGATGGCGCAAAGCTGGCTGTTGCAGACCTGAAGCAGTATGCGGCAGACCTTTCGCTGGACACCGCCAAGTTCAACAAGTGCCTTGACGAAAACCAGACTGCGGCCAAGGTCGCTGCTGACGCGGAATACGGCGCAAGCCTCGGAGTGACCGGCACGCCCACATTCTACGTCAACGGCGTGGAGGCAGTCGGCGGCTCCGCGATGCAGTCCGCTGTAGAGGCAATCCTGAAGGGGTAACTACCCCCCACCCCCTTTTTTTTATTTTTTTTTAGTGCGTAAGCGGAGCGAATCATTATGACAAAAGGCGCAAAGGACTTTCTTTCAATACCGTTCAACCGCAACCTGCTCATTGCACTGGCAGTGATAGGTTTCTTCCTTCTTGCGTTCGAGCAGGCGCCGGCGTCCGGCTTGGCTGCCGAAGGCAACGGCACGTCGGCAGGCAACCTCACAGTCCACTTCTTCTTCCTTCCAACTTGCCCGCACTGCGCGGAACAAAAGCTGTTCAATGCCGAGCTTATGAGGGAATACCCGCAGGTTGCGTGGATACAGCACGACATATCAAAGACCGCCGAAGCCCAAGCCATGTCCCAGATGATGAAGGACCACGGAATGGATGGCGACAACCTCCGCGTGCCGATGACGTTCATCGGAAATAATTACCTCCTCGGCTACGAGTCCAAGGCAACGACCGGAGTCCAGCTTTCGGCAATGCTGGCAGATTACGTTTCCAAGAACCCCCAGGCCGCAAACAACACGGCTGCGGCTGACAGCAGCAAATTCACGTTCGACATGCCTTTCCTTGGCAAGACCGACCTGCGCGGGATGTCGCTGCCTGCGCTCTCGGTAATCCTCGGCTTGGTTGACGGGTTCAACCCGTGCGCAATGTGGGTGCTTGCGTACCTGATTGCGCTGGTAATGGAACTGAACGACAGGCGGAGGATGTGGCTCATAGTTGGCACGTTCCTCTTTGCATCGGGCGCGCTTTACTTCCTGTTCATGACAGCGTGGCTAAACCTGTTCCTGCTGGTCGGCTTCCTGCGCCCGGTAGTGATAATCATCGGCCTGATTGCGCTTGGAAGCGGAACCCTTGCTGTGCGCGAGTACTTCCAGACAAGGGGCAGGCCGGTGTGCAAGGTGGGGAACGAGGAAAGCAAGTCAAAGCAGGCCAACAGGATGCAGGAGATAATCACCTCGCCGCTGACCATCTCGACTTTGCTTGCGATTGTGGGCCTTGCCTTTGCGGTCAACGCGGTGGAATTCGTGTGCTCCGCGGGAATCCCCGCGGTGTTCACCCAGATTCTCGCCCTGTCCAACCTCAACGGGGTCGAGTACTACGGCTACATCCTGCTTTACGACGTATTCTACATGCTGGACGACATCATAATCTTCTGCGTCGCGGCATTCGCAATCTCGTCAACCGACTTTACCCAGCGTTATGCCGGATTCTCCAAGATTGTGGGCGGGGGAATCCTGTTCATCCTCGGGTTCCTGATGCTGTTTGCCCCGGGACTGTTAAGATAGCGGCTGTGTTGCTTGACTGCACAGCGGCAGCCTAGCGCAGGTGAAGACGTGGGCGCCCGGCGGACCCGATACCCCCAAAGAAAAGCGGCCGGCTTTAGAACGGGAGCATCTGTTTCGTAAGCCCGAGCCTCAATGCGTTAAGTATCACAAGCAGGGAAAGCCCCATGTCGCCGACAGCCACTGCAACCCAAAGGCTTGTCATCCCTAATACGGCCATCACTCCGACGCTCCCCTTCACGAGTATGGATACCCCGACGTTCTCCTTCACCACCACCATCGTCTTCCGGCTCTGCCGTATCAGGAACGGTATCCTATTCAGGTCGTCATTCATTATCGCAATGTCAGCAGTCTCTATCGCGACATCGCTTCCGATTGCTCCCATCGCCATCCCCACGTTCGCCGCAGCAAGCGCCGGCGTGTCGTTGATCCCGTCGCCGACAAAGATTACCTTGCCATACTCGCGCTTTAGCCGGTTGACCTCGGCCAGCTTGTCCTGCGGCAGCATGCCGGAGCGGAAAATCGCTATGCCGGTCTTTTTAGACACCGCTTTCGCGGTCTCCTCGTTGTCGCCGGTAAGCATTATCGGAGTGATTCCCAACCCCACCAATTCGCTGACGACGCGCCTGGCTTCCGGCCTTATCCGGTCCGAGATGCTTATCATCCCGATGACGCTACGCCCCTTGGAAACAGCCACCACTGTCTTGCCTTCGCGTTCTAGCCGGACAAAGACGTCCTTTGAACTGGCGCTGATCTGCACGGGCAGCTTCAAGTTGCCTATGGAATACTCCGTCCCATTAATGGTCCCGCGGACCCCCTTGCCCGTAACGGAGGCAAACCCCGATACTGGACGGAGCTTCTTTGGCGCCTTGCGGAGTATTGCCGCGGCAATCGGGTGGGAAGAGGACGATTCAAGCGAAGCAGCGATCTCAAGCAGCTCGTTACGGCCAAAGCCGTTGACCGGCACGACGTCATCAACCTCGAAAACCCCCTTCGTCAGCGTCCCGGTCTTGTCGAATACCACCGCCCTCGCCCTGCTCGCCTCCTCCAGGTAGTCGCCGCCCTTCACGAGGAGGCCGTTCCTTGCGGCGGACGTGAGCGAAGACACCAGCGATACCGGCGTTGAGATTGCAAGGGCACACGGGCAGGCTGCGACCAGCAGCACGAGCGCCCGGTAGAACCAATCGCCAAACGGCTGGCCAAACACCAGCGTGGGCACAACTGCAACCGCCACCGAGGCGATAATCACCAAGGGAGTATAATAAGAAGCGAATTTGTCAACGAACCTCTCGGTCTTTGACTTCTGCTTCCGGGCGTCCTCGACGAACTTTGCAATTTTGGATATTATGGTCTGGCCCGAAGCCTTTGCAACCCTCACCTCAAGATAACCGTCTCCGTTTATCGTGCCAGCGTAGACGCTGTCGCCCACGCGCTTTACTTGGGGGGTCGACTCGCCGGTAATCGGCGCCTCGTTGACATGGGACGCTCCCCGGACTACCTTGCCGTCAACCGGGACCTTGTCGCCGTGCTTTACGATCACGACGTCGCCCACTGCGAGTCGGCGGACATCAACCTCTGTTTCCTGCCCGCCCTTTCTTACCCTTGCGGTATCGGGCGCAAGCGAAAGGAGCTTGGCTATAGAATCCCTGGACCGTTCTTCTGCGTACTCTTCCAGGAACTCGGCTATCGCGAACAGGAAAATGACCGACGCGCCCTCCTCCGCGTGCCCGGACAGGAACGCACCCGCTGCGGAGACGGCAATGAGGACGTTCATGTCAAGGCGCTTGCCCAGCAACGACGTCCATGCCCGGGCCAGTATGTCCTTTCCGGAGGAAATGACCACTGCGAGATAAAGCACGTGGCCCAGAAGTTCCTCCCCCAGGAAGAACTCAAAATAAAGCCCCATTGCAAGTACGACCAGCGAAAACGCGAGCACCGCGACAGTCTTTTGCTTCCACAACGGCCCCTTCTCCTCAGGTTCGCCGCCCGAACCGCACGTGCACGCACCGCTACATTCATTCTTTTGCATGTTTGACACCCGCCTTAAGCAATTCCTTGACGTGGCCGTCGGCAAGGCGATAGTAGACCATCTTTCCTTCCTTCCTGAAGCGCACGAACCGCAAGTCCCGCAGCACCCGCAGCTGGTGGGATACTGCCGACTGACTCAACGAAAGGATGCTTGCGATTTCGCAGACACAAAGCTCCCTCGCTGACAACGCGATGAGTATCTTCACGCGGGTCGGGTCCGCCATGGCGGAAAAGGCTCCAGAGACCGTGAGGATTACCTCGTCGCAGGGAATGGCCGAATTTGCCCTGCGGACAGCTTCCCGGTTTACCGACCTGATTTGGCACACGAACCTGCTTTTCATATGAATGATTATTCATATATTCAAATATTAAGGGCTGTGATGGCAATGCGTTGCGGCTGAGCGAGGCAAAACGCGAAAGTAAACCCGGATGATTCCCCTACGTTCTGCCTGACGCAATCGATTTTGTCCCAGATTGGTTAACCGGTTCGCCATTAGTGCAAAGCCAGTCTGCACTGAAAGCATTAAATAGTTTGAATGGTCAAACGAGTAGGCACATGATTCCCAAGGCAACTGCAATTTCGTTTTTCTGTTGTCGCTAGTTCTGACCAACGGCTGCGCTTAGCAAGCCGTACAAAAAAGCACCTCCGCCCCTAAGCGGCCGTGCCGCCGGGTTGCCGGCAAGACCAAAGAGCCAAATCATCTTAACGCATAGTCAATACCTGTGCGGAGGTGGCGGAACGGCTACGCGATCGCCTGCAAAGCGGTTCAAGAGGGTTCGACTCCCTCCCTCTGCTCTAAAAAAAAGTTGACTGAAAACATCGGCTGGTTGAACCTGCAATGGAACAAAACATACTTGCATCCGGCATTTCGCCCTCCCTAGCCACTTACTTCTGCTGTCACTGTTGAACCGGTCACAAACCCCTGGCACTTGATTTTTTGCTGCCAGACTACGGTTCATTCCTTTTGCCGCCCCGTTTGTTTTTTTCGGGCGGGCGTTGAATTCAAAGGGAGATGTTTGAAAGATGGCAACTGCTGGAAACGGCATCAAGAACAACATACTGGAAGCTATAGGCAACACGCCGCACGTGCGGTTAAACCGGCTCGTCAGCGAAAACGATGCAGAGGTCATAGCAAAGATAGAGTCAAGGAATCCCGGAGGGTCGGTAAAGGACCGCATCGGCCTGTATATGATACAGGAAGCTGAAAAACAGGGAAAAATCACTCCCGGAAAAACAATTATAGTCGAGCCCACTTCGGGAAACACCGGCATCGGGCTTGCTCTTGTGGCGGCCGTCAAGGGCTACAGGATAATCCTGACCATGCCCGAGACGATGAGCGTCGAGAGGCGTAGGCTCTTGGCCGCGTATGGTGCGCAAATCGTGCTTACCGAAGGCGCAAAGGGGATGGCGGGAGCGATTGCGAAGGCGGAGGAAATAGCGAAGGAAACCCCAGATGCGTTCATACCCCAGCAGTTCGAAAACCCCGCCAACGTCAAAGCACACTACGAAACCACCGCATACGAAATAATGCGCGACATCGGCTCGTTCGACGCTTTCGTCGCAGGAGTAGGAACAGGTGGCACAATCACTGGCGTTGCCAAGGCGTTGAAGGCCAAGCTTCCAAACGCAAAATTCTATGCAGTAGAGCCTGCGGAATCTGCAGTGCTTTCAGGCGAGCCCAAGGGAGCGCACGGAATCCAGGGAATAGGCGCAGGCTTTGTGCCCAAGGTCTTTGGCAGGGAGTACGTTGATGGAATCATCAAGGTAACCACCTCGGACGCACTCGCAACCGGCCGCAGGCTTGCAAAGGAGGAAGGAATCCTTTCGGGCATATCTTCAGGTGCAAACGCACATGCCGCCATCCAGTTAGCAAAAACTCTGGGAAAGGGCAAGAGGATAATAGTGATTTTGCCGGACACCGGCGAGCGTTACCTTTCGACTGCGCTGTTTGAAACAAGCTGAACGCTTGTTAGGGGGTTGAAGGATATGTTCGAGTTTTTGGACGTCTTTGGCACTGCATACGAAAAGGACCCTGCGCTTCACGGCTTCTGGTCCGGTTTCGAGCTCTTGATCCACCCAGGAGTCCAGGTGGTACTGGCGTACAGGTTTGCGCATGGGCTGCACAAACTAGGTGTGCCCTTCTTCCCCCGGCTCATTTCGCTTGTTGCAAAGGCAATCACTGGTGCGGAAATCCACCACGGCGCAACAATCGGCCGCAAGTTCTTCATAGACCACTGCACCGGCGTCATAGTGGGCGAGACTGCGGAGATTGGGGACAATGTGATGATTTACCAAGGAGTGACGCTTGGCACCAAAGGCTGGTGGAAGGACGTGCGAGGCGGAAAACGCCATCCCACGCTCGGAAACAATGTCATCGTAGGTGTGGGTGCGGCAGTCCTTGGAGCGGTAACCGTGGGCGACAACGCAAAGATTGGCGCGCATGCGCTTATAGTGGACGACATACCAGAAAACGCAATAGTAGTGAGCCCGAAGGGAAGGCTTCTTGTAAAGAAGCTTGCAGGAAAAGGCAAAGGAAAGCTTGAGGAGATAACGGAAAACTTCTTGGAACACCAGCCGATTTAGCGGTCAATTGGCTTTCGCGAAGGCTGCTTTATTAAACCGAAGCGCTTCACTCCTGACGAGGGCAAGACGATAGATTAGCGCAGTTCAAGGCTTGCCGGAACTGAGCCTGTGGTTGTATGCGACCACCGGGAGTCGAACCCGGGCTTACAGCTTGGAGGGCTGTCATCATACCGTTAGACCATGGTCGCGCGTAGGATTGTGATATTACGACTAATAGTAGGAAAATAATCTTGCAAGGCAACCAATAAAAGAGGTGCGAAGGCAAAAGGCCCCCTGCCGGGCAATCCCGCTTTGCCTTCACCACCTGTCCTTGTGCACGCGCGACTTGTCGAACCGGTCGGTCACGGGCTTCTGCTCGGCAGGATAACCTATCGGGATGACCGAAAGCGGGATTACGTTCTCGGGCAGGCCGAGAATCTTCTGTATCCCGGTGGCCCTTCCCGGGAGCGGGTACGCCGCGGTCCACACCGCGCCCAAGCCCAGCGAGTGCGCCGCAAGGAGGATGTTTGTCGATGCTATTGCGCAGTCCTGCTGCCACAGCCCGTCAATCTTGAGCAGGCCGGTGTCCCCGCATACCACTATCGCGAGGGCCGCTGCCGGCACCATCTGCGCGTGGGCGCTGACTTTTGGGATTTCCGAAAGCACGGCCTTGTCCGTAATCACGATGAAGTGCCAGGGCCGCTCGTTTACCGCGCTCGGCCCCTGCATGGCGGCGGTAAGTATCGCGTCTATCTTTTCCTGCTCGACCGGCTTCTGCTGGTACTTGCGGATGCTGTGCCTGGTCTTCTGCGCTTCGAGTACGTCCATAAAATCACCATATGGGCGACTTCAGTACGCCCTTTTTCAACAATTCTGCAACGAATTCCTTATGAGTGCCTTGGGAAAAATGCTCCTTCGCCCTGCGGATTAAGGCGGCATAATTTGCTTGTGAGGTCCGGTTTTCCAGGTGGTGCTTTTCAAGGGCAAGAAAGACGTTGTATTTTTTCAAATCGGGGTCGAATGGAGTCACCTGATACTTGTTGACGCGGGCAGCATAGGATTTTTTTAAATCGCTGAGTTCCCTAGTATGGTCACGGACATACTCCTGGTCCGTCTGGGGGGTGCCGGCCTTGCAGGACAAATCCTGTTGGACCGTGAACTGAGGGATTTGCTTGTCGAACGCCTCGAAGGTGAGTTGTCCGGGCTGTTTTTTGCCAATCGGACCGGGTTTGCCGCCTGTTTTGCCTGTCAGAAATTCCGCGTCCGACCCAGGCAAAGCAGCCTTGACGTCCTTGCGAATATTGCGCTCACCGAAGACCATAAGCCAACCACCGACTGCGTATCAATAGACCCTGAGCGATTCAAGAATAAAAAATGGCAGTCCACACCCGAAGTGAGGTGCTTGCTGTTGGCGGACCCGAAAGTCACGCAAAGCAAGGTTAAAATAAGCCGGGACGGGTAAAGGAATTCCGAAGGATTCCAAGTCCTCAGGTCGTGTTAGAACAAAACCCGGTGCACCCGCAAGACTATTGTTGATTTTGGGCGCGCGCAAAAATCTTTTCCGGCTTGGTGCTTTGTTGCCATATTAGGCGTCGCCTTGTCGGACGTGTTGGTGGCCTTGGATGCAGATTCTTGAAAACCTTGAAAAGCCGTTACCGCTCAAAAAGGAGCTCGGCCTGCTGGGCAGCTTCGCGATGGGCTTTGCCGACGTCGGCGCTGACGTCTTCCTCGCACTCGGCCTGATTGCGGCCTACGCGCACGGCCTGATGCCGCTCGCGCTCATCGCCGCGTCGATAGTATACGTGTGTTCGGGCTTTTCGTACGCCGAGCTTGCGGCCGCGATGCCGGTGTGCGGTGGCGCGTCGGCCTTCGGCAAGCGCGCGTTCGGAAACTGGGCCGGCTTCGTCGCGGGCTGGGGGCTGATGCTCGACTACACCATCGACATCGCGCTCTTTGCAGTAGCGTCCGCGGGTTACCTCTCGTTCTTCGTGCCGGAAATCCGCGCGTTCTTCCCGCTTGTGGCAGCTGGGATTACGTTCATCCTCATGCTAATCAACCTATTCGGCATACGCGAGTCTTCCGCCTTGAACGGCGGGCTTACCGTGATAGTGATTGCGATAGTGCTGGGGCTCCTTGCGTTCGGCTTCGGCACCACGTTCAGCATGGAAAAGTTCACTGCCGGGCTGACGCCGATTAATGCCGACCCGGGGGTGGACAGCTTCCTTTACGCAATCACGCTTGCGATGGTGACCTTCGTGGGAATCGAGAGCATCTCGCAGGGGGCCGAGGAGACGCGCGACCCGGGAAAGACCATACCTCGCGCGACGATGCTTGCGGTGTTCTCAGTCGTGTTCTTTGCCATCGCGGTGTCGGTGCTTTCGCTGGGCGTGGTCTCGTGGCAGGCGCTGGCGGACAACATGGACCACCCGTTCGTGGCAGTAGGCCAGGCGCTGCCGGCGCCCGAGATAGTCGTGCCCATAATAGCGTTCGCGGGATTTGTCATCTGCTTCGTGTCAGCGAACACTGGGATAATAGGCGTGTCGCGCGTCGCTTACTCGATGAGCTGCGCCAACCTGATTTCGCGTAAGGTGAAGTGGCTGCACCCGCGCTTCCGCACTCCCTGGGTCACGATAATATTCTTCTCCGTAGTGGCGATGTTTCTTGCGTACTTCGGGAACATGGTGCTGTTGGGCGAGCTTTACGCCTTCGGCGCGCTCACCGCGTACACCATCACCAACCTCTCGCAGATAGCGCTCCGCTTCAAGGAGCCCGGGCTCGTGCGGCCGTTCAAGGTGCCGCTCAACATAAGGTTCGGCACCGGCGACGTGTCGCTTGTGGCGGTAATCGGCGTCGCAAGCTGCCTTGCCGTGTTCTTCCTGGTGGCCCTTTTGCACGAGCAGGGCCGCAACTTCGCCTTCGTGTGGTTCGCCGCAGGGATTATCTATTTCGCGGTTGCCAAGAATGGTAAGCAGCCAGCTGCGATGTGTTGAACTATGTCTTTGAAGAAATCCAATGCAAAACAGCCAGGGCTCCCCGCAAGGCAGGCAAGGTCGCCGGCAAAGCATAATGATGTTTTCACGAAGGGCGAGCGCAGCGCAGTTGACGGCCTGATTGCGCAGAAGTTCGGAAACTTCGCGCCAGGCAATTCAAGCGTCGAGCTTGTCGAAAGCGACGGAAAGTCGATAGTGGACGTGCGCGAGTCAATAGTCACGGACGAAAAAGGGGACAAGGCGGTCTCCGACACGCGCACGGTAATTGACAAGACCGGAGTCCACGTCCAGCAGGCTACTGTCGCCGACGCTTCCGACCCGAAGATTTTCATGGACCTTCTTTACAAGCTCAACGCCGAGCCCGTTGACGAGGACAAGATGCGCTCGTTCGAGGAGAGGCTTGCGAAGATGCGCGAGAAGCTGCGCAAGCCAAAGCATGCTGAAAGCGAAAAAACCTGAAGCCATCGCCCCGCACACTATTTTATAGCCGCGACAGCCAAATGGTAAATGTGACAATAGCCAGGCAAAAAGGACAAAAACCTGGTCTCATTTACGGGGTATTACCATATGGCAAAGGAAGAGGAAAGCCCGATCTCAAAGCAGGTCCGCGAGGAGCTTGAGTCGGACATCTACGTGAACAAGGCCATCCGCCTGGGCATAGCCAACTGCTCGGCAATCGCAAAGAGCCTGTCGCACAAGGTCGGCGGCAGCGAGGACGCGCTCAAGATGGCGGTGCTGCGCTACTCGCGCGAGGCCTGCAGGAAGTACGAGGAGGAAAGCATCGGCATAGCGGGGGTGCTTGAAAAGACAAAGATTACGCTCATCTCCAACGTCTGCGTGCTCGTGTTCGAACGTTCGCCTTCCACGCACGCCGCAGCCGACAGCCTTGGAGGCGACGACGAGATATTCTCCATCCTCGCAAGCCAGAAGGTCATCCTCGTGATGACAAGCGACGAGAACGAAGGCTACGTGGTTGACAAGCTCGGCCGCGAGAACATAATCCAGAAGACCGAAAGCCTGTGCATGCTGCGCCTGACCTCGCCGAGCAGGATAGAGAACGTGCCCGGAGTGATTGCGCACGTGCTTGACCAGCTTGCGCAGCACGGCATCAACATAGTGGACCTCTACTCGTGCTACACTGACACGAACATCGTAATCGAACGCAAGGACGCGCTCAAGGCGTTCGAACTATTGGAAAAGATGTGCCGCAAGCCGGCTGCTGCCAAGAAAGTAAAATAACTCCCGGACTGTTCGGCAGGAGAATACTGCCTTTCAACCCAGTTTTGACAGCCCGCCAGATTTTTTGTCGCAATTGCGACGCCAGCGTAATATCCCGCCCCGGGCACTAATCCTTTGCCAAGTGAGTTTACCCATGAAAAAGGACCTAGTGAACATCCACGACCTTTCGCCAGACGAGCTCAACGGCCTGGTCGATGCCGCACTCCTTTCAAAGAAGAACCCCCACCTTCTTTCAAATGCGATGGACAAAAAGACGCTGGTGATGTTCTTCGAAAAGCCCAGCACGCGCACACGGCTCTCCTTCGAGGCGGGGATGACGCAGATGGGAGGCCACGCAATCTACTTCGGCAAGGACTCGCAGCTTTCGGCAGGCAACGAGGACCTGATGGACACCGCGAAGGTGGTGTCGCGCTACGCGGACGTAATCTGCGCCCGTGTCTTTTCACAATCTACCGTTGAGGAGCTTGCGAAGCACTCCACAGTCCCGGTAATCAACGCGCTTTCAGACATCGACCACCCCTGCCAGGCGCTGGCTGACGTGATGACCATAAAGGAGCTCTACCCAAACAAGCAGGACGTCAAGGTCGCCTATGTGGGCGACGGCAACAACGTCTGCAACCCGCTTATGGTGGCTTGCGCGATGATGGGCTTTACTTTCGTTGCCGCGTGCCCGGAAGGCTACGGGCCTGATGCAAAATACGTAAACATCGCAAAGCGGTATTCAAGCGTGGAAATCTGCAGCTCGCCTTCAAAGGCAGTTGCTGGCGTGGACATAGTGTACACCGACACGTGGGTGTCGATGGGACAGGAAGCTGAAAAGCAAAAGAAGATGGCTGCGTTCGCCGGGTTTACCGTTGACGGCAAGCTGATGGCGCTTGCAAAGCCTTCGGCAAAGTTCATGCACTGCCTTCCTGCGCACAAGGGCTGCGAAGTCACTGCGGAAGTGCTTGAAGGCAGCCAGTCGGTCGTGTACGACCAGGCCGAGAACCGGATGCACGTGCAGAAGGCGCTGGTTGCGTGGCTGTGCAAGTCAGCAGGAAAGGGCAGGGATGCGGACGTGCCGGGACTGCTGCCGCTTCCGGCATATTAGCACACAGGCATAACGCAAAAGCAGGACGCCCGGCCCTTTGCGATTCCCTAATTTTACCACATTAGCCCGCCACGCGAAAATGTAAAGTTTATTATACTTTACCTCTAAATATGTAAAATATATATTACATTTCAGGTGAGCTGCATGATTGGGAAGCCCGAATGGTTCAAGAGGAGGAAGTACGGCGGCTGGGGACTGACGCCCCGCACTTGGCAGGGATGGGCGTACACCGCGGCACTTGCCTGCGCGGCGTTCGCCGCAAGCGCGCTGTTCAAGCCCGGAAGCGCCGAGTTCTGGGGGTACGTATACGTACTGACCGCATTCGCGGCGCTGGACGTCGGTTCGATACTGCTTGGGATGAAGAAGGACGAGCGCGAGGCCGCGCACGAGGCGGTTGCCGAACGCAACGCCGCCTGGGTGATGGTACTCGTCATCACCATTGCGCTCATATACCAAGTCACAACTTCGGCTGCCAGCGGGGCGTATGCCGGAGTTGACCCGTTCCTGGTGCTTGCGCTTTTTGCGGGAGTAATCGTGAAAGCATACACGAACCACAAGCTGGACAAGGAGAACTGAAATGAGGAACCACGTCGAAGGGGCGCGCAGGCGCGCAAAATTGACGCAGGAGCAGCTTGCGCAGGATTGCGGGGTTACCCGCCAGACAATCATAGCGATAGAGCGGGGCAACTACAACCCCTCGCTCCAGCTTGCCTACGACCTTGTAAGGGCGCTGAAAAAAAGGAAAGTCGAGGACCTTTTCGAAGGCCCCTAGGCTGGTTCCCACGCGCCTGCGCGGACCGGGGACCTATTTTTCCTCCTCAAGAACTATCTTGTTCGTCATCCCGAAGGGGAACGAGCGCACCACATTCTTGGCCTCGAGCCTCTTGATTATGCGGTAGGTCTTCACCGCGGAATAGCCCGTCGCGGTCGAGAGCTGCTTCTGTGTGGCCTCCCCGTCCGCCTTCACGAGCTCGTCGTAGAACACCTTCTCGTCACCCGTAAGCAGCGAGGATATGACGAACTTGCGGGTCTCCTTGCGCTCGACCTTGCGCGTGTGCGTAATCAGCGAGTAGCCGTTGAACAGGAAGAATACCCCCATCAGGAGTATGCCGAGGGCAACAGGCGACAGCACCTGCGACATCGGGTCAACAGACACGTTCACAAAGAGCCTGTCGCCCCGTTCGCCTGGCGGGAAACGGGGAGTGTCGTTGTCAGTCCCGTTGAACCAGGAGTCATTGAACCACGACTCGTTGGGCACGGGTGACATCTGCCCCGCCGTGGCAATCGCAGTAGTGCCGTTGCCGCTTGTCGCCACTATCCTCGCGCCGCCTGACGGCGCGACAAGGAAGAACTCGTGCTGCCAAAGGGCGTAGTATGCAAGCACGCCGTATGAAAGCACCAGGAACCCGCCGACTATGAGGGATGCATACCCGAGCATGCGTAAATGTTTCAACGAATACCACCCAGATGGGTTATTACAGGATATTTCACAATACCCATATGGGTTATTACAGTTTATAACAATATGGCCAAAACGACCGGATGTAAAAAATGGACAACAAGTGCGTCCTCGAGTTCGAGGCCGTGGGAAAGGAATACAGCATAGGCGACAGGATGCTGCCGGTGCTGCGCGACGTGACGTTCTGCGTCAAGAAAGGCGAGTTCGTGACCGTGATGGGGCCTTCGGGCAGCGGCAAGAGCACGATGCTGCAGCTTATGGGCTGCCTGGACAAGCCCAGCTTCGGCAAGATTTTCGTGGACGGAACCGACGTATCCAAGCTGGGCTCGGACGAGCTTGCGCGGGTGCGCAGCGAAAAGATAGGCTTCGTGTTCCAGGCGTTCAACCTGCTTTCAAACATGTCTGCGATACAGAACGTGGAGATTGCGATGGCCATAGACAACGTGCCCGCAGCCGAGCGCCACGAGCGCGCGCTTTCGCTGCTCAAGAGGGTGGGCCTGATTGAGCGGGCCGACCACAAGCCCAACGAGCTTTCGGGCGGGGAGAAGCAGCGCGTGGCAATAGCGCGCGCCCTTGCGAACGACCCCGCGTTCCTCCTTGCCGACGAGCCTACGGGCAACCTCGACTCGAAGTCGGGCACCGAGGTCATGGAGATAATCTCCGGGCTTTCCAGGAACATGGGCACCACGGTGGTGATAGTGACCCACGAGCCCGCGGTGGCAATGTACGGCAAGCGCACGATAATGCTGGGCGACGGGAGCATAAAGTCGGACGGGCCCACCAGGAGGCCGGCAGTGCACGACCTGAAGCTCAAGTGACGTTTAAGGACAAATCGGAAATCGATGGTTCAATAGAGGTGTTTTGTGATATGGATAAGTACGTGCCGATGCTTGCGGTGATGTTTGTCTTTCTTGCCTCCTTTTCGGCGGCGGCCAACCTTACGAGCGTGACTGTGTACAAGGACTCGCCGTTTGGGATAACCAACCTGGTGCAGTCGCCCGACAAGATTTACCCCGGAGACAGCGCAAAGC
Organism: Candidatus Micrarchaeia archaeon; assembly: GCA_041663565.1. Lineage (GTDB taxonomy): Archaea > Micrarchaeota > Micrarchaeia > Norongarragalinales > CAINOH01 > CAINOH01. The sequence continues at coordinate 60,491 of JBAYMJ010000005.1, forward strand.
TGCAGTTTACGGTCACGGACGTGGACGCGGCCCGCAACAATGCGGCGCTCAACGTGCTGATACCCTTCGGCTCTGTACGGACCACCTACAGCATCGGCTCGATGTCCGTGGGCGAGGCCAAGGAAATCACGGTAAACTTCAACGTGCCTTCGACCACCAAGCCCGGCACGTATGACGCATACATATACGCGACCATCGACGGCGCCAACTACCAGGTGGGGACCATACCGCTCACGGTCAACTCCGCCGACCTTTCCAACGCGGTCATCGCAAGCGTGACAACTGACGACCTGGTCGTCGCGGGGACCGATACCGAGATGACGGTCACGCTGCACAACGTGGCCGGCTTTTCCACCGACGACGTGCTGGTGCAGATTGGCGGCAGCATCAACTCGTCCGACGAGACTTCGGAGTACCTCCTGCCGCTTTCAAGCGACCGCGTGTACATAGACAGCATCAAGGCGGGCGAGGAGGCCAAGGTCTACTTCAACCTCGCGGTCAGCGCAAGCGCCGGCCCGGGCTACTACCCGATAACGCTCACCACCACGTACAGCGTGGACAAGGCGGTCCAGGCCAAGATTACGCAGACGTTCGCGCTCAAGGTGAGCGCGCCCGCGTCGCTTCTGGTGACTGCCGAGGACCCCGTGACGATGGCGTCCAACTCGTCGGCATCCATCGACTTCACCATAGCCAACTCGGGCGGTGTGGCCGTGCGCGCGGTTTACGCGAAGGCAATTGCGGACAACTTCACGTTCAGCACGGACAGCGAATACGTCGGGACCCTGAACCTGGACGACACCGCGACGGTGTCAATCACCGCGTCGCCGAAGGGCCAGCTCACCGCCGGGACGTACCCCCTGACGCTCAACGTCACCTACAAGGACGCGGCGAACGTGGAGCGCTACCAGCTCAAGACCGTGAACGTCCAGTACACCGGAAGGTCCAGCCTTACTGCCTTCGGCTCGGGCACGATTCCCACGCGCACCAAGTCGAACACGATATTCGGGTTCGACTACCTGACCATCGGCGTGGCGCTCGTGGTCCTTGCAGCCGCGGGGTTCCTCGGATACAGGTACTACAACGGACGCAGGAAGGCCCAGGCTGCAGGCAAGGCCCTGACGGCTGCGGCAGAGGGGCGAAAGAAATAAACGGCAAATGGGTTTCGGGCAAAAGCGGCACGCGCATATGGCAAAAGCCGTTGCGCCTGCAATGGGGTGCCGCGCCCGGATTTTATAGTATAGGGGATTTGCTCACATGAAAATCGTTGACCTCGCCAGCATGGCCCTAGGGCACATGACCGGCCGGAAGCTGCGCTCCTGGCTCACCGTGCTGGGCATAGTCATAGCTGTCGCGGCCATCGTGGTGCTCGTGTCCATAGCCCTGGGCATGAACTCGCAGATAAGCTCGCGGCTGTCGGGCCTTGGCAACGACATCATCCAGGTGTCGCCCGGCTCGTCAAGCGCAAGCAGGATGGCGTTCTCCATGGGAAGCACAGCCGGAGCGGCAGGGGGGATGACCGGCGGGGCGCGTACGTCCGGCGGCGCAGGCGGCCCGCCCTCGAGCTTCACGCAGGGCAACACCGGAAAGAGCGTGATTACCTTCGCCGAGGCCGAGAAGCTTGCGGAAGTGGAGGGCGTGCTTGCGGTTGACGCGCGGCTGACGGGCACCGGGAAGCTGCTTGTCAGCGGCTACAACGCATCCGTGCAGATAATCGGCACGGACATGGAGGACTATGAAAAAGTCAACAACGTCACGATGTACGAAGGCACGATGCCGGGCTCTAACGACAAGACCTCGGTAGTGATAGGCTTCAGCGTCTACAACCGCACGTTCTCCGGCCAGGACATGCTCAACAAGAAGGTAAAGATAACCACGAGCTCGGGCGACAGCTACTACTTCCGCGTGGCGGGGATACTCAACTCCAGCTCGGGCACGTTCACGTCAACCGACAGCGCGATACTGATGCCGCTCTCCGTTGCTAAAAAGTTCCTCAACCAGTCAAAGCAGGCAAGCTCGCTGATAATCAAGGTCGAGCCCGGCTACAGCACCGACGCCGTGTCCTCCGCGGTCAGCGCAAAGCTTGCGGAGCTGCACAGGGTGGACTCGGACAACCTCGACTTTACCATAACCACTGCGGCCGCCATACAGTCGACCATCTCAAGCGTCACCGAGACTTTGACCCTGTTCCTCGGCGGGATTGCCGCAATCTCGCTTCTTGTGGGAGCGATTGGGGTTGCGAACACGATGTTCATGAGCGTGCTCGAGCGGACCAAAGAGATTGGCATCCTGAAGGCGCTTGGGATGAAGGACCGCGAGATTACGCTGCTGTTCCTCTTCGAATCCGCGCTGATTGGCTTCATGGGCGGCTTCTTCGGCCTGCTTTTGAGCCTGTCGGTGTCGTTCATCCTGTCGATGTTCAGCGTGTCCTCCACCATAACGCTTGAGCTGATGCTCGGCGCGCTGATGTTCTCGGTGTTCGTAGGAGTCATATCTGGCATGATCCCGGCGCGCAATGCGGCCAAACTACAGCCTGTTGAGGCGCTGAGATACGAGTGAGGTCCTGCGGGGCTGTTCCCTCTACCCAAAAACGCCCATGAACGCCCTGCAGGACCAGCTCAGTTCCAAACGGTTATTACGCGGCGTTTCAAATAACCTTCCAGTGCTCTTATGGCAAGGCGCATCTGGACTATCGACTTCCTTCGCGGAGTCGCCATCGTGCTGATGGTCACCTACCACATAATCTTCGACCTCCATTACTTGGGAATCGCGCGGATGCCCCTGCACGACTGGCCACTCCTATTGATGCAGCGCACCATCGCCATACTCTTCCTTGGCTTGGTTGGCGCAAGCCTGGTGGTCAAGAAGCGGACTTTGCTTGAGGACGCAAAGCGCGCGGGAATAATATTCGCTTTCGCCCTGCTCGTCACCGTAGCCACCTCAATCTGGCCCGGCCGCGGGATGATAGTCTGGGGCGTGCTGCACTTCATCGCCCTCTCCATCCTGCTTGGGCACTTCTTCGTGCGCCTCGGCAAGTGGAACGCGCTCGCAGGCTTCGGGGTCATCGCGCTCTGGGCCCTGCTTTCAGGCAAGGCCGCAGGCTCGCTTCTTTTGCTTTCCCTTGGCTTTCCGCCTGCCGGCTTCTTCTCCTACGACTACTACCCGCTTCTTCCGTGGTTTTCCCTTGTGCTATTTGGGATGGCAGTCGCAAGCACCGGCGTCTTCCAAAAGCTGGATGCCAAAATCCGCAGGCCCGCTGCCGCGGGCCAAGTCTGCTGGCTGGGCAGGCACTCGCTTGCAATCTACTTGGTGCACCAGCCAATAATCCTGTCAATCCTGCTTTTTGCCTTAGGGAAACCGGGCTAATTTCAGCTTATTTCAGGCAAGGCATATGGGATATTTCATGCATAGTTGTTACAAGGTGAAACATCCAAAGCATGGAAATCGACGAATCACTTGTAAACAAAGTCTGCGCGCTCCTGTTG
>JBAYMJ010000006.1:0-60223 GCA_041663565.1 Candidatus Micrarchaeia archaeon
AAATGCATTAATCGCTGCGCATGGCAACGAATTTCGGAGAACTGTTACCGCAGTTCTCACCTCTCTGGTGGGTTAACAAACCCACTAGAGGGGCTTTAGATAATAATTATTGGACAGTCTCGGGGCGAAGACGGTTACGTCCTGTCGGAAGTCCTGGAACTGCCGGGCTGCCACACCCAGGCGAAGACGCTTGACGAACTTATGAAACGGACCAAGGAAGCCATCAAGACGTATGTTGGTGCAACCTGCGAGGAACTCTCACTGTCAACGTTCATGGGAATACAGAAACTGGCGGTCTGATGTGCCCAAGCTACCTTCTCTTCAAAAGGCCCGGTAAAAGACATTAATTAACGGTTTGCAACTAAAGTTACTAGGGATTCCCTCCAAGGCTTTTAGGAGGGAATAAAGTTGACGCGTATGGAAGACACTCCAGTTGTGATATGGTGCGGCGGCAAGGGCACCCGCATGCGCGAGGAGACGGAATACAAGCCCAAGCCTATGGTTGAGATTGGCGGGAAGCCGATACTTTGGCACATAATGAAGACATATTCACACTATGGCTTCCGCAATTTCGTGCTTGCGCTCGGATACAAGGGCAACATGATTAGGGAGTACTTTGCCAACTACGACCTGATGAACTCCAATGTCACGCTCAAGCTAGGCTCGAAGGAGCGGATAGTCCCTCTTGACGGCCACGACGAGCGCGACTGGAACGTGACTCTGGTTGACACCGGTCAGGAAGCGATGACCGGCGCGAGACTGAAACGGGTTCAAAAATACGTCGGGAACGGCACGTTCATGGCTACTTATGGCGATGCGGTAACTGATGAGAGCATCAAGGACCTTTTAGATTTCCACAAGAAACAGCTCAAGCAAAAGAGGATTGCGACAGTGACCGGCATCCGGCCGCCATCGCGCTTTGGTGAACTGCAACTGGATGGCGATGCGGTAGTTTCGTTCATCGAAAAACCCAAGCTCAACGCTTGGGTCAACGGAGGCTTTTTCACGCTCGAACAGGACGTGTTCGACTACATCGACGACTCCGAATCGTGCGTTTTTGAAAAGAAGCCTCTTGAGAAGCTTGCACACGACCGAAAACTTGCAATATACAAACACGAAGGTTTCTGGCACTCTATGGACACTTACAAGGACGCTTTGGATTTGAACGAGCTCTGGGAAAAGGCCGCTCCTTGGAAGGTATGGCGATAAGATGGCTTCGAACTTCTGGGCACAAAGGCGCGTATTGCTTACAGGAGCCTCTGGACTTGTAGGTTCTTGGCTTGTAAAGGACCTTCTTTCAAAGGATGCTGAACCGGTCTGCCTAGTCCGTGACTACGTTCCCGACTCGCTTTTCTTTCTTGAAGGCCTTGACAAGAAAGTGACCATAGTCCGCGGAAGCCTGTCCGATGCTTCCGACATTGGCCGAGCTATAAACGAATACGAGACAGACACAGTAATTCATCTGGGTGCCCAAGCCATCGTAGGAACGGCAAACCGCGACCCGATTGGAACTTTCGAGGCTAACATCCAAGGCACTTGGAACGTCCTTGAGGCAGTCAGGCTTCGCGATGACATCGTAAAACGGGCGATAATCGCGTCAAGCGACAAGGCCTATGGCGACCAGAAGAAGCTTCCCTACGAGGAGGACGCGCCGCTTATGGGCCGCAATCCGTATGATTGTTCGAAAAGCTGTGCCGACCTGATAAGCCAGTGCTACGCAAGCACTTACAAGCTTCCGATTGCAATATCGCGCTGCGGCAACTTCTTCGGAGGCGGCGACCTGAACTACTCGCGCATCGTTCCTGGAACGATAAAATCACTCTACGAGGGCAAAAAGCCGGTGATTCGAAGCGACGGCAAGTTCGTCCGCGATTACATTTATGTCAAGGACGCGGTCTCGGCCTACGAGACGCTTTCCGAGAAATACTCGGAGAAAATCCGCGGCGAGGCATTCAACTTCTCGAACGAACAGAAGATGACCGTTCTTGAGATGGTCAAGGAAATCTGCAAGCTAATGGGCAAGCCCGAGCACGTCGAGATACTCAACCAAGCTGCTAACGAGATACGCGAGCAGCACCTTTCGGCAAGGAAGGCTAAACAGGTCCTCGGCTGGAAGTCGCAATACACAATCCAGCAGGGCCTTGTTGAGACCGTCGACTGGTACGTAAAGTTCTTCGATGCTAAGAAAAAATCTCGAAAGTGAAAGGATTAAACTTTCGGGTCAAAGGGACGTTTTAGATGAGAATACTTGTGACGGGCTCTTCGGGGCTTGTTGGAAAGAACCTAGTTGAGGCGTTGAGACAAGAACACGAAGTCTCAGGCCTTTCAACGTCATTCAGTCCTTGGACTGACTTTGCAGTTGACATAAGCGACAAAAAACAGGTAGAAGAGGCACTTGATGCTTTCAAGCCTGACGTCATAGTCAATTGTGCCGCTTTTTCAAACGTGGATGGCTGCGAGACCGACCAAAAGAAGGCGCGTGCAGTCAACGTGGACGGGACAGGGAACCTTTGCCAGTGGGCAGGCAAGGCCGGTGCAAAGATAATCCAGATTTCGACGGACTACGTTTACTCTGGCGATTCCAAGAAAGCCTACACCGAGGATAGCCCGGTGGGGCCTTTGAACTTTTATGCAAAGACCAAACTGCTTGCTGAAGAGGAGGTTTCCAAGGTCAAGAACCACGTAATCCTCCGGACAACCTCAGTCTACGGATTCGACCCAGCTGGAAAGAACTTTTTGATGCAGCTTTTGGAAGCAAAGAAAAAGCGCAAGATACCCACAGATCAGGTCAACAACCCTACTGATGTCAAGCTTCTTTGCCAGTACGTCGTTCAGGTCATAGCCAAGGACATACGCGGGACGTACTTGGCTACCGGACCGGAATCCCTTGACCGTTACTCGTTTGCCCAGAAGATAATCAAGGCTTTTGGCCTTGAACCGGTCCTTTTCGAACCTGCAAAGACTTCGGAGCTAGGCCAGAAGGCAAAAAGGCCTCTTGACCTTTCCACAAGCTCGGCAAGGCTGCAAAAACTTACTGGAATAGTCCCGCAAAATATTGACGGGAGCCTGCAAAGGATAAAAGCAGAAATGGCTTCCCCGGAAGGCATCGAGAAAATCATTTTTGCACAGGTAGAAGGCTATTACGCTGCCAAGTTCGCTGGCAGGAAATTCAAGGTCGGCGAGCAGTTCATCAATGCGGCAAACAAGGTCTTCGACGCTGACGAGATGCAGAACGGCGTGCGTGCTGTCCTTGACGGCTGGTGGACCGAAGGCCGTTTTGCCTTGGAATTCGAGAAGAAACTGGCTTCTTTTCTCGGAGTGAAGTACGTCGCGCTCACCAACTCGGGTTCGTCTTCCAACCTCGTGGCGTTCTCAAGCCTTATGTCGCCTCTTTTGAAGGAGCGCGCGATAAAGCCTGGAGATGAAATCATAGCAGTCGCAGCCGGCTTTCCTACCACGGTAAACCCGATTATCCAAACCGGCTGCATCCCGGTCTTTGTGGACATTGACCTTGACACTCTGAACATAAACCCTGCGCTCATTGAGAAGGCGATTACACCAAAGACCAAGGCGATTATGATTGCGCATAGCCTTGGAAACCCGTTTGATTTGGACGCAATCATGGCAATAGCCAAAAAGCACAAGCTGTGGGTAATCGAGGATTCCTGCGACGCGCTTGGTGCGGAGTGGGACGACAAGAAGGTCGGAAGCATCGCGGACATCGCCACGTTCAGTTTCTATCCTGCACACCAGATGACCATGGGTGAGGGCGGCGCGATTGCAACCAGCAACCCATTGCTTTACCGGATTATCTGCTCTGTCCGTGATTGGGGCCGCGACTGCTGGTGCAAGCCCGGAAAGGACAACACCTGTGGCTGCCGTTTTACCCAGCAGCACGGCAAACTGCCCTTTGGCTTCGACCACAAGTACGTCTATTCCCACACCGGATACAATCTCAAGCTTACGGACATGCAGGTGGCTATCGGGCTTGCGCAGCTGAAGAAGCTTCCAAGGTTTGCGCAGGCACGAAGGTCCAACAAGGCCAAGCTGCTCAAGGCGCTTGGCAAGTATTCCGACTATTTCCTCTTCCAAAAACCGCTTGCGAAGGCCAACCCATGCTGGTTCGGGTTCACCATTACCCTGAAGGAAGGCTGCCCGTTCTCACGCATTGACTTGGTCAAGTTCCTTGACTCGAAGAAAATCAACACGCGGCCGGTTTTTGGCGGCAACCTTACCAAGCAGCCGTACTTTGAGCACGTGACCCACAGGGTGGTTGGCGAACAGGCTAACACTGATTACGTGATGAACAACACGTTCTGGATTAGCTGCGACCCTGCGCTCACTGACGAGAAGATAGGATATATAACGCAGGCGTTTGATGAATTCGTTTCTCGAAATACACAAATCGTCTAAAAAAAATAAGGTATGATGTGGGCGACGATACGCTCACTTTCGGCTACTTTGTTGTGCGTCCTGTTGAATCGCCGATGACGAGGTAATCCGAGTCTTGCCCGTATCGGGTTATCGCAAACTCCGGCAGCCGCGATTCTACGATTTGCCTTGCCATTTTGACTGCCTGCTCAAGCTTTGTTCCTGCAACTAGGCACACTAGTTTCTTCTTGTCTATTCCCGTATCCCATAATGCGAGTATGTCGAAAGCGTCTTTCCATATTTTTGAAGTCAGGTAACTGACGTTGGCTTTGGGTTGCCTAGACTGGTCAGTTCGGGATATGATTGCCACGCACTTGTACAAAAGCAGGAGCTCTTTTTCCGGGACAGTAATCACAACCTTATCATCAAGAATCATTTCCGCATTGTGTCTTACCAAGTGCTTCCAGGTAATGTTCATGCCCCTTTCTTTCCACTCGCGTGACAGCACATCCAAGTCGATGATGATGTCCGTTGGAACTGCGCCGGGAACGGTTTTCGTCCAAGGCTTGTCCGGATAAATTCCCCGTTTTTTGTATCCCCCTTCCTTGCAATAGTGAAATTCAAAGGACTGCTTTCCCTCGGCGTTGGGAAATACCAAGTCGATGTCTTTTGAGCCAAGGGGATTGAAAGATTCGCGGCCGTCTTCGGGCGCGATACCTTCCCCTTGGCCGCTTCCGTGAAAATCCTTGGTGTAGTGGTACACCGCCCATCCGCCGACTAGGTATGCTGTACGCTTGTTCTTGCCGAGCCAATGGGCTATGCTCACCAGTTCGTCCTTGCTCTGGTCGGTGATTTCCGGGGAGTATCCGGCTATGCCTGTTGCCATTGTTCCGCCTTCTTCTTAATCCAATTGTCCGTGCCGTAGGCATAATTTGACGAGTACATGTCTAATAATGTGCGGGAAAAACTTGTCAGCAAAACTTCCTTTTTCTTTGTTGACTTGACGGGAACGTCCTGGGGGTAGACGTTGATGATGGTCGTACCCTTGGCCAGCTGCGAGAGCTCCTGCACCGCGTTTTGTGCATGGCCGTCAGTTGGCGAATAAACGTGTATCGTCGGGTCGCGCAGGTAGTCGTCATAGTATTTCCAGGCCGAAGTCAGGCAGTAAGTGAACCCCTTCTCATTCAAAAAGTCCTTGGCAGCCTCGACGCTGATTGCAAGGTGGTAGGTAGCCAGGGGTTTTGGGAACGTGCGGTATGCTGCAAACAACGAGAGCAGCCCCGGCCAGGTGAGTATCGAGTATTTCTTTCCCGTTTTTGAGATTACGTGCTTTTCCTGCAGGAAATTGACAAGATAATGGGCAGTGCCGAAGCTGGTGCCCGCCTTTTTCCAGACTTCGTACTGGGAAAACTTTTCCAGCTCGATTATGGCTTCCAACGCAGCTAACGTCTTAGGCTTAGCTAAATCCATATATCAACCACTGATTAAATTATCAATAACCATTGATATATATGTTTCGGTTTCCGCGAATGCGAGAAAAAAGGCTGGACGCCCTATGCATGACTGGGACGCGTATGACGTGCGTCGGCCAATCATGAAGATTCCTTATCCTGAGAAATGGGCATAAAACATACATTTCGTCTAAACTTCAGACAAAATGATAGTCATTTTGGTTTATTTTCAGACGAAATGATAACATAATGGTTTTTGGGCCCTGCAGGCTACAATCGTCATCCCTCCTAGGCATCCCCCTTTTTCAAGGACCGTAAAACTTCAACTATCCGCCGGTCCTGAAGGTTTAAAGCTATCCGAAAACCAAAACAATAATATCACAAACAATGCCGTGCCTTAGTACACAGGACACAATTAGGTGAAACGCAAATGATTGACGGAGTCAAGGTAATCCCGCTTAAGCAGATTCCCGACGAGCGGGGAAAAATCATGCACATGCTCAAGGTCACTGACCCGTATTTCGAGAAATTCGGCGAAATCTACTTCTCGCTTGCCTGGCCGGGAGCGGTCAAGGCGTGGCACCTGCACAAGACGATGACGTTGAACTACGCGGTTGTCAGTGGACGGATTAAGCTCGTCCTTTACGACCAGCGGCCGGATTCGCCCACAAAGGGCGAGATAATGGAGCTTTTCATAGGCGAAGACAACTACTGCCTTGTCATAGTGCCGCCCGGGATAGTCAATGGTTTCAAGCCATACGGCGACGACTCCAAGCCCGCGATTGTGGCGAACTGCGCCACCGAGCCGCACTCTGCTGACGAGATAATCCGGATTGACCCGTTTTCCAAGGACATTCCATACAAGTGGGACTTGAAGCACGGCTGATACCCTTTAGGCAAATACGTATCTTTTTGAGTAGTCCGGCACCAAAGTAATTACGAATTAGGAAAGCGGCACAGGAAGGGACGCAAAAAAACTTCGATGGGAGCAAATGACGTTGCCACAAGTGAAAGCTTCCGGTTATGCCATAGCAACCGCAAATTTACTGCCCGGTTATTAACTTTGAATCAATAAGAGTTTTGTAGGCAGCACATCCGAATGGGACGGTTTTTAACCGAAGGCAGACTACTTGCCTAAGCAGTCGGTTGGCGCCAATTGTATAATATGGAGGCGATGACGTTATGCCAAATGATGCGGAAGTAGATGCAGCAAAGGCAGCGAGAGTCGCCAAGGAATACGCGGTTTCTGTAAGCCCGATGGCGGACTTCACTTTCAGGATTTCTTCAGTGAACAGGAACACCCACGAAAACATATGGAAGGTCCTGTGCGAGTACTTCAGCGCAGCTTCTGACAAGCAAGCCACCGCGTATACCATCAAGGTGGACGTTTCGAAAGGTACCGTCGTAGACATCAACAGAACCTAAGCCAGAGGGTATGGCAGGATGTACATTCCTCCGGCGGACATTTCAAAGGCAATCAGGACCCAGGCCACCGTAGTAATTGATACCAGTATCTTCTTTGACTACCTGTACGGCCTCAGCTGCCTTTCGGACGGGGCGGATGCTGAGAAGCAGTTCGAGTTCCGCGCGTTCATAAAGGTAATCCCCCAGTTCAAAAAGCAAATCATAACCCCGCACGTGCTTGCCGAGGTCTGCAACATTGCAAACAGCAAGTTCGACGAGCACGGCAGGAAAGCGTTCCTTACGTCAATACTCAAGCACTTGCTTATCGTACAGGAAAGCGTTGTACCGAAAAAGGACGTGCTCAACTCCGGGCACTTCTGCCTGCTTGGCGCAACCGACGTCTCATGCATGTTGACCGCCAAGGAAAGCGGCTTCCAACGCTACCTGCTGATTGAGGACCGCGTTGCCAAAGACCTTGCAAGGGCCGAAGGCATAACCGTCATCGACAAGGGCGAAATATTGGCGTACTACCTGAGCTTGGGCGGGAAATAACCGGAAAAAAACACGCTCCCCGTAGGCGGCATAAACTAGTTATTTCACCGGAAACGAGCTTCGTTTCGGGTATAAGAGGTCCTTTTTGCGTACGTACTCTTGGCAGGCTTTGTCCTGCCGGAGTTGAAGGGGATGAAGTGGGCGGATTACGCGATAACCGCGGTAAAGTTCCAGAAGGAACGGGTGCACATAGAGCAGGTGAAAGCCAGGCCGTGTAAGGAAAACGAGTTGGGACCGGAAACGACAATGTCACGGGATGCGGTCGTCGCCTATCTTGAGAAGGGAAAGACATTCGCCACCGTAGTGAATAAGAACGGACAGAACATCTGGGGAGCCAAGATTGGCATAGTTGAAATTGACGGCATCAAGTTCATCCGGACCGACAGGGACAACACGAAGGCGGACAACTTGGGCGAGCTTCCAGAGTTTTAGATGGCGAAAGCCAAAAACCGGCTCGGGCGCCCGGACCTAGTGGAACAGGCATCTTTTTGAGCAGCTCGACACCAAGGTAATTACGAGTTAGGACAGCGGAAAGCGGCACGGAAGGGACGCGGAAAGCCCATCGGATGGGAGCATGGGAAATAACCAATCAAACCACCAATAACTGAAACTATATTTTCATAGTATTTAAATAAAACTCCAAAATAAACAATATCTATATATAGTATGAAAACATATTTTCATATATGAGTTTGCCGCGTGAAGAGGAACAACAGCTACTGCCAAAAATCGGCTGGAAGGAAGCACTGGCCTTGATAGGCCCGAGGCGGGCCGGTAAAAGCACGCTTGCGCTGCGGCTTCTTGACGCTTGGCACGAATTGGGTGGCGAAGGCAAGTACGTTGACTTGGAGTCCTTTGGCGCCCCTTCAAAAGTGCGGGACTTGGTCAAGGAAATTTCAACAGTGCCGAAGGGAGGCCTGGTTGTCCTTGATGAGGCCCAGGCACTGGTTGGCTGGGTAAAGGCAGTCAGAGATGAGATTGAAAACGGCCGGAGGCACGTCATAGTCACGGGGTCAAGCGCCTCGCTTTTGTCTGCAGAGATATCGTCCGCACTTGCGGGCCGGGCGATACCCCAGCCGATACTCCCCCTGTCCTTTCGCGATGCGTTGTCCTGGGGCCTGCGCTCTTTCGACGAGTACCTCAAAGTCGGCGGCTACCCGGAGGCCGTCCTGCGGCCTTCCGACGCCCAAAGCCTGCACAAGGTCTACTTCGAGCTTGCGGTGCTACGCGACGTCGCAGCCCGGCAGGGAATACGGGAAACCAAGGCGCTATACGACCTCGGCAGGCTCCTGCTTTCCGAACCGGGAAAAGCAATCTCGTCTGCCAGGACGTCGGCAGCACTCGGGATAAGCCAGCCCACTTATCGCTCTTTCGTACAGGGGCTCAACGACGCGTTCCTCATCCTTTCGGTTCCGCCGTTCTTCCGCTCGCCAAGGCAAAAACTCGTTGCCGACGCCAAGCACTACGCCTACGACACGGGGATGCAGAAATCGGTGAGCATATCCGAAAGCGACGACCGCGGAAGGCGGGTAGAGAACGCGGTGGCTTTGGAACTGGTTCGGGCGGGGTATTCTTTGTCCTTCCTTTCCGGCGCCAAGTCGGAATGCGACTTCATAGCGCAAAAGACCGGCGAAAAGAACCTTGCGGTGCAGGTGTGCTCAGGCGAAGACGTCCCGGAACGCGAGATTCCGGGTTTGGAGTTCGGGATGAAGACCGCCGGGGCTTCCGGGCTGCTCCTGTGCGAATCCGAAGCGAAAGTTGCGGGCATCCCGAAAGGCGCTGAATGCAGGACGGTACAGGACTGGCTCATGGAAACCAGGCAGCAATGAGCAACTGCAAGCCCAACAGTCCTGTTTTACCAAACAAGCATCTTTTTGTTCAGTTTGACTCAAGTATTTAGGAGTAAGGGCAGCGGAAAGCGGCTGAAAGGCGTTGATTATGAAAATTTTGGTTACTGGCGGAGCCGGGTTTATAGGCCTGCACCTTTGTACTGCGCTATTACAAAAAGGTTTTTCCGTAACCGTCTTGGATGACTTGTCAAACAGCAAAGCCCCGAAACTGAAGGGAATAAATTTAGTCCGCGGGGACGTGCGTGACAAGAATCTGGTGGATAACCTAGTAAAAGAGAACGATTTGATTTACCACTTGGCGGCAACTTCCCGTGTCATTCCCGCGATTAAAGACCCGCTGACTGCTTTTGACGTTAACGTCAACGGGACGGTAAACGTTGCGGTATCCTGCTCGAAGCACCAGAAGCACCTGGTTTTCACGTCTTCAAGGGAAGTTTATGGAAACCCGGACGAACTGCCCTGCGCTGAGACCGCACATTATTCTCCGGTTAACCCGTATGGCGCTTCAAAAATCGCCGGCGAGTGCATAATCAAGGGACTACAGGCAAGCAATCCTTTTTCATACTCGATATTTCGGTTGGCCAACGTCTATGGCCCCGGTGACAAGGAGCGTGTCTTGCCCACATTCATACAAAACGCAATCAAAGGAAAGGACTTGACCGTTTTTGGGCATGACAAGACTATTGATTTTGTCCACGTTGACGACGTGGTTGAAGCATTCCTAATGCCTTTGAAAGCACCAACGATGACGGAAGTAAACGTCGGTAGTGGCAGGGGAATATCGTTAGAAAAAGTGGCTGAATATGTCATAGACTCCACCAAAAGCAAATCGTCAATCCTGCACAAACAGAAACTAGATGGCGAAGTTGACCACTTTGTTGCGGACATATCAGCGGCAAAAAAACTCAATTGGATGCCAAAAGTGACTTTTAATGAAGGTATAAATCGGCTGGTTAAGAAATGAAAACGCCCTCTGCACCACTAGTTTCAGTCATAGTAACCACTAAGAACGAGGAAAAGCACATCGCAGACTGCCTTGAAAGCATCAAAGGACAGACCTACCGGAACGTTGAAGTCATCGTAGTTGACAACAAATCCTCTGACAAGACCAAGGAAATAGCAAAAAAATACACCAGACTTGTCTTTGACAAGGGACCAGAGAGATCGGCGCAGAGGAACTTTGGCTTCTCAAAATCCAAGGGAAAGTACGTCCTTTACCTTGACGCGGACATGATTCTTACTCCGACAGTAATCGAAGAATGCGTCAGCACAACCGAGGCAAACCCAAAAATTGCGGGGCTTTACATTCCCGAAAGAATAATCGGCGAGGGTTTCTGGATAAAAGTCAGGAATTTCGAACGTAGTTTTTACAATGCGACAGTGATTGACTGCGTCCGCTTCGTTTCCCGCAAGGCATTCGACAAGGTCAGAGGCTTTGACGAGACGATGACCGGACCGGAGGACTGGGATTTTGACAAAAAGATTCGGAAAATAGGCCAGACCACGATAATAAAATCAGAAATAATGCACAATGAAGGCCGCCTTGACATTCGAAAATATCTCTCAAAGAAAGGATATTATGCAAAGGCGATGGACAAGTACGTGCGAAAGTGGGGAAAGAAAGACCCCGATGTTCGAATGCAACTTGGAGCAAAATACAGGCTTTACGGGGTTTTCGTAGAAGATGGAAAGTGGAAAAAATGCGTTCGCCACCCGATTAAATTGACCGGAATGATTGCCTTAAGAATTCTCACTGGAATAACTTATCTATGCAGAAAAAAGCTCAGAAAAGGAGATAACAAATGAAACGCGCTTTGATTACTGGAATAACAGGACAGGACGGATCTTACCTTGCGGAATTACTGCTGAAAAAAGGGTATGAAGTCCACGGAATCATAAGGCGCCACAGCACGGTTGCAACGTGGAGAATCGAACATCTCTACAACAACCCGGAGGTAAACGACAAGAAGCTGTTCCTGCACTACGGTGACCTTACGGACCTGAGTAACTTGGTAGAAGTTCTCAAGAAAGTTGAACCGGATGAAATCTACAACCTTGCTGCACAATCGCACGTCAAAGTCAGCTTTGAGATACCCGTAGTCACTGCAGATTCAGACGCTACAGGCACACTGAAACTCCTTGAAGCGATTAGGATATTAGAGCTTGAAAAGAAAGTCAGATTCTATCAGGCATCAAGTTCTGAACTTTACGGCAAGGTGCAGGAAATCCCCCAAAAGGAAACCACGCAGTTCTACCCGCGCTCGCCCTATGCCGTGGCCAAGCTCTATGCATATTGGATAGTAAAGAATTACCGGGAAGCGTACGGACTTTTTGCCTGCAATGGCATCCTGTTCAACCATGAGTCTGAACGGCGCGGAATTACCTTTGTGACAAGAAAGACGGTTCTGGAACTCTGCAGGATAAAACTGGGCATCAAGAAAACCCCGCTCGAACTGGGAAACCTCGATGCAAAGAGGGACTGGGGCTATGCACCCGAGTACGTCGAAGGGATGTGGAAGATGCTCCAGCAAAAGGAACCCGATGACTACGTCCTGGCAACTGGCGAAACTCACAGCATACGCGAACTGGTGGAAGAAGTCTCGAAACTGCTCGGTTTTGACCTGGTTTGGTCGGGCTCGGGGCCGAATGAATCTGCAGTTGACAAAAAAACCGGAAAGCCGATTGTCACTGTCAACCCCAAGTACTTCAGACCCACCGAAGTAGACCTGCTTGTAGGGGACGGTTCAAAAGCAAAGCAGAAACTTGGCTGGCAGGCAAAGACAAAATTCAAGGAGCTCATACGCATAATGGTAGACTCCGACCTTTCAAAGCTCAAGAAAGGGGAGATAATCTACTAAACAGGATTGAACAAATCCGGTAATCTCCGATGAAGGAAACCGACCCTAAAATAGAGAATGGTAACCTACTGATAGTCACGCATTTCTATGCAACCGGACCCGCACAAGAACTTCGAGACTACTTCATCCGGAAGAAATATTCATTTGACTACACTGAACTGCCATTTACTTACGCCGAAAGGCAGAAGCCTGTGACAACCCGCTATGTTTCCGGCAGGGAAAAATACACGACCGAAGGATTCAGCACGCCAAAAAACGAGTTCATATACTACTTGCGTGACTTCTTCTACATTCTGGGAAAACACAGGAAAAAATACGACGTCGCATTTGCCTTTGACAATCTTAACGCATTCTCGCTTATCACCCTCAAGAAGCTGGGATTCATAAAAAAAGTCGTTTTCGTAACCGTGGACTACAGCCCGATACGGTTCAAGAACGGCATCCTTAATTCCATTTATCACTGGGTGGACAAGTACGGTTGCTATAACTCGGATGTCCTATGGGACAGTGCCGAAGCGATGGTGGCCGCACGCGAAAAATTCCATAATATAGACCGCGCCAAGATTGCACCAGTGCTTGTAGTTGACGACGGCAACGATTTCAACCGTAAAAAAATCCGCGCCTACGGAAAAATCGAAAAGTTCAGACTTGTCTACATGGGCCACTTGCGCAAAAACCAGGGCATCGAACTGCTCATTGACGCGTGTTCGGACCTTCACAAGTGGAATCGGAAGGTGACCCTTTCAATCCTCGGCGGCGGGGAGCTTTCAGGCCCGCTAAAGGAAAAGGTGCGCTCACTCGGGCTGGAAAAGAGCGTCTTCTTTTCAGGCTACGTGAAGGACCACGAAAAGATACTTGACCACCTCAGGAAATGCTACCTTGCATTCGCACTCTATGAGGACGAGAGGGGAGGCTTCAGCAAATATTCCGCAGTAGGAAAGCCAAAAGCGTACCTTGGCTGTGGATTGCCAGTCATAATCACTGACGTACCTGAGGTCGCGAGAAAGATATATGCAGCAGGTGCAGGCAAAATAGCCAAGTATGACAGAAAAGACATAGTAAAAATAGCTAAAACGCTAATAACAAACAAGGCGGAATACAAAAAGATGCGCAGGAATGCAATAAAGTTCGCAAGCGAAAACACATGGGACCGCATCTTCAGCAAAGCGTTGGCGGATACGGAAAATATACTATACTGATGATTCCATGCAATACAAGAAAATATTCGTGGCAGGCGGAACCGGCTTTCTCGGCTCAAGAGTGACCAAGAGGCTCGACGAACTTGGATGGAACTACATAACCACGTCTAAAAGCAAGGGCGTCGACTTCCGCAACCTCAAGGAGCTTGACAAATACTTTGCCAAGGAAAAGCCGGACGTGGTAATCAACTGCGCGGCGTACGTGGGAGGAATACAGTTCGGTCTCAAGCACGAAGGCGAGATCTTCTTCAATAACCTCCTGATGAGCACGAACCTCATGGAATGCGCACGAATACGTGGGGTAAGGAAAATAATCAACCCGCTTTCGAACTGCTCCTACCCAAACGTTACCAACAAAACGTTCAAGGAAGAAGAGTGGTGGGATGGCCCGCTGCACGACTCGGTGATGGTATACGGGTTCGCAAAGAAAGCCACTTGGATGCAGGCATACGCATACAGCAGGCAATATGGCATGAACTTTACCAACTTCCTTGTCCCAAACATGTACGGCCCTGGCGACCACTTCGAGGAGGAACGTTCGCACGCATTGGGCGCGCTCATCATGAAGATTGTGAAGGCAAAACAGAAGGGCGAACCCCAGGTCACAGTCTGGGGTTCCGGAAAACCCGTGCGCGAATGGCTGTACATAGACGACTGCGTCGAGGCGTTCATGAGGGCGCTTGAAAAGGACACGCCAGTGGAGCCGATAAACCTTGGCCAAGGCACCGGCATTTCCATCGGCGACCTTGCGGAAAAAATACGCAAGAAGGCAGGATACCAAGGAAAACTCGTGCTTGACAAGACAAAACCGGACGGCGCACCTTACAAAGTAATGAATGTGGACAAGCTTCGCAAGATTTTCGGCTGGACGCCAAGCACATCGCTTGATGAGGGCATAGAAAAGACCATTGAATGGTACTGCAACAACAAAAAGAGGGCTTAAGATGATAATAGAGGTCAAGGACAAGGATTTGCTTGTCGCAAGGATAATCAGGCAGCAGGACTGGGAACCTGGGCTGAAATTCTATTCAGACCCTACGGACTTTCTTCAGGCGGCCACCTGGAACTATGAACGAGGCAAGCACCTGAAGGCTCACGGGCACAACATTTGCGAAAGGACGTCAAACCGTACCCACGAGGTACTCTTCGTGAAACGTGGAAAGGTCAAGGCGACGTTCTTCGGAGAGGACGACGCGCTGCTTAAGGAAATCGAGCTGACCGCGGGAGACATTGCAGTGATACAGAATGGTGGACACTCGTACGACGTGCTTGAGGACGGCACGCAGGTCCTTGAAATTAAGAACGGTCCGTATCCTGGAATTGAGAAGGACAAGAAAGTTATAGAGCAGTAATTAAACCCTTTGGTGTGACCATGACTGCTCCAACAATGGAACAAAGGAAGTTCATACCTCAGATGGAGCCTTGGCACGGCGAAGAGGAAAAGAGGGCGGTAAACGAATACCTTGATTCCGGCGGCTGGCTGATGGACTTCAAAAGGACACGCGAGTTCGAGAAGGCAATCTGCGACTATACTGGCGCAAAATACTGCTGCGTCCTTCCCAACGGCACCTTGACACTTTTCGTTGCACTCAACGCCCTAGGCATCGGGAAAGGAGACGAGGTAATAGTCCCAGATTATACGATGATTGCCTCGCCGAACGCGGTCAAACTTGCGGGAGCGGAGCCAGTTTTTGTGGACATCGACCCCGAAACGCTCTGCATGGACGTAAATTTGGTCAAGAAGGCCATAACGCCTAGGACCAAGGCAATCATGCACGTGTCAATCAACGGCAGGGCAGGCGACCTTGACAAGCTGGTTGCATTGTGCAAGGAAAAAAACATCCCGCTTGTCGAGGATGCGGCGCAGTCACTTGGCTCGTTCTACAAGGGAAAGCACCTGGGAACCTATGGAATAGTCGGAAGCTTCTCGTTTTCAGTCCCGAAGATAATAACCACCGGCCAAGGCGGGGCGCTCATTACCGATGATGAGGCCCTTTACGGGAAAATCAGGAAAATAAAGGACTTCGGCAGGGTAGGCGACGGCTTGGACGTCCACGACATGATGGGCTGGAACTTCAAGTTCACAGACGTGCAGGCAGTAATCGGGATTGAACAGATGAAGAAGCTGCCGTGGCGCGTCGAAAGGAAGAAGGAAATTTACTCGCTTTACAATAAGCTCCTCAAGGGAGTAAAGCAGGTCAAGTTCATAGGGACCGACCTTGAAGCAGTCAGCCCGTGGTTCATAGACGTGCTGGTGGAGGACCGCGAGAACTTGGTAAAGTTCCTGAAGGAGAACGGCATAGGAAGCAGGCCTTTCTACCCGCCAATCCACGTGCAGAAGATATACTCTTACGTCTCCGGCAAGTACCCAAACACTGAAGCCATCTGCCAAAAGGGATTGTGGCTTCCTTCGGCAAGCAAGCTTTCAGATGACGAAATCATATTCATTTGCAAAAAGATAAGTGAGTTCTATGGGCATCGTTGACGCGGTTTATTCCGCAAGAAAACTGGCCGGCAAGGCATCAAAACTGCTCTTTCTCAACAAGTATACCGCAGGCAAGAACTTTACGCTCTATCTGGGAGGCGGAATAATAGGCTCGAAGGACAAAATAATTATTGGAAACAACGTTTCTCTCCACGGCTGGCTAATAAGCGACGGAGGAAAGATAATCGTCGGCGACAACACCACAATACACCAAGGCGCGGTAATAAGGGCGATGGACTGCGTGAAAATAGGCACCCATGCGGATATAGGTTCCGAAGCATACATTCAAGACCACAACAGCATGTCTCTAGACCCAAAAGAACGCAGAGAGACCACAAGGAAAAGCGGGAAAGTCAATATTGCCTACAGCTCAGTAACGCTCGGTAATGACGTCTGGATAGGACGCCGTGCAATGATAATGAAAGGAGTTTCACTTCCAGATGCATCGATAGTCGCGGCGGGGGCGGTGGTGACGAAAGGAAGCGACAGGCCCGCGCTGTTTGCGGGAAACCCCGCCAGGATAGTACGATACTTAACAAACAGAGATTGCCTGCAAAAAATGAAAAAATAACGTAGGGAAAAGACGATGATGTCCAATTTGATTTTGAACTTTCTAAACTCTATTCTCTTTGGCATGGGCCGAGCCAGGGCTATTTTCTACGGCTCATTCATGAAAAAGATGGGCGTAAACACCGCCATCATGTCGGGTTTCACCATCCGTGGACCTAAAGGCATCTCCATAGGCAGCAACTGCGTGGTGAATTATCGCTGCTCAATCGACGGCACCGGCGGCTTGGAAATAGGCGACAACGTCATGCTCGGCCCAGGCGTAGTAATAATTTCAGCCAGTCACAAAACCGACCGTATTGACATTCCAATCAACCAGCAAGGATATTACAAAAAGAAGGTGGTTGTTGGGGATGACGTCTGGATAGGTGTGAATGCAATCGTCCTTCCGGGAGTGACAATTGGCAAGGGCGCAGTAGTTGGTGCCGGAGCGGTGGTGACCAAAAACGTCGAACCGTATGCCATAGTCGCCGGCGTACCCGCAAAGAAGATTAAGTCTAGAAAATGAGCAACTGCACGGCACGTTGATAAGATGGACCTATCGGTAGTGATTACAACAAAGAACCGGAAACAGCGCCTGCTGGATTGCCTCGACTCGATTTTTCAGTCGGAACGCACGGGATTCTCCTTCGAAGTCATCGTAATCGACGACTTTTCCAATGACGGCACCGAAAAACTCGGCGAAACGACGTTGCAGCGCAAATTCCACTTCCCGAACCTGTTTATTCGCCACGAAAAAACGCCATTAAAGATGGTCAAGGCACGCAACTTGGGCGCGCGGTTGGCCAAGGGAAAGTACATTCTGTTCATTGACGATGACAACGTCATACATCCAACGATGATTGGTACCCTTTTCAAGTTTGCAAAAGACAACTTGAAATACGGGATAGTCGGGCCGTCCATGTACCTGCTTCACAACAAGAAAAAGTATCTTGATTACCAGAAAATCAACCTTTTCAACGCCAAGACCACGGGTTTCATTGGAAAAGGCGCGCACAAAGCGTATCTCTCGGACGGGATTCCCAACGTGTTTCTCGTAAAGCGTGAGGTCTTTGAGAAATGCGGGTATTTCGACGAACGCCTCATCCAGACTTTCACCGAACCGGATTTTTCTCTCAATGCAAAAATATACGGCTTTGAAACGGCCATGTGCCCAAAGGCAATCACGTATCATGACATTCCAGCCGCAAACGAACCCGGCCGGTCAATAGGCTCCGTACCTGCCAAGGCATATTGTCTCATCAGAAACCGGTTCGTCATAGTCAAGAGGTACGGGAATACCCTAAACAAACTCGTGTTCATACTGTTTTTCTCGTGGGTCTGGCTGCTGATATATTCGTTCCTTGCCCTGCGGGAAGGCAGACGCGACCTCGTCCCGTTGTATTTTGCAGGCTTTCAGGATGGCCTGTACTTCTTTCTGACAAATAGATTTAGAAGCAATATCCAACTATAGGATAGTATGTGCGGGATACTGGGATACGCATCCTCCGTTCCAATAAGCAGGGCCTCCTTCGGGCAGGCACTGGACACCCTTTCGAAGCGGGGGCCTGATGCCGAAGGCCTGCGGGAATTCAAAACTGATGGCTGCCAAGTCCTTTTCGGCCACAAGCGCCTTTCAATCATTGACCTGAGCGCCGCAGGCATCCAGCCAATGTCCGACCAGACAGACGACTTTACAATAATCTTCAATGGCGAGATATACAATTTTGCCGAACTTCGCGCGGAATTGGAACAAAAGGGACACTCGTTCAAGTCTAAGTCTGATACCGAAGTCCTGTTGAGAGGGTACATGGAATACGGCCAAAAAGTGGTCGAGAAACTCGACGGGATGTTTGCGTTCGCGGTATTCGACAAGAAGAAGCGGGTCCTGACGTTTGCAAGGGACCATTTGGGGAAAAAACCGTTTTTCTATTATCTGGATGACAAGAGATTCGTTTTTGCTTCCGAGATTAAAGCCCTGCTTGAATTCCCAGTTATAAGGAAAGCCCTCACGCTTGAGCGGATGTCAATCCTGAAATTTCTCACCTATGGATACGTCCCTTCGCCGAACACCATTTTCACGCAGATACACAAACTTGAGCCGGCCACTACATTCCAGTTCGACCTCAAGGAATGGAAGATAAAAAACAAGTATTGCTATTGGGACTTGGAAAGCATAGTAGTCTCAGACAGCCTGTCAGAAGAGGAAACGCTGGACAAGCTGGACTTGCTAGTGCAAAAGTCCGTGAAAAAGCGGCTGATATCGGACGTGCCTGTCGGGGTTTTCCTAAGCGGCGGCGTTGACAGTAGCCTGATTTCGGCGGTGATGGCCAAGCAATCCAAGCAGGTGAGCAGTTTTACTGTCGCGTTCCCGGACTACGCGGGCGACGAGTCGGAATATGCAAAGAAAGTCGCGGAAGAGTTGCACCTGAATTCAAACATTATTCCATTCCATAAGGAAGACGCCAAGAAGTATTTTTTCGAGATGCTCGACTACATGGACGAGCCTACCGCGGACCCTGCAATCGTACCGCTCTACTTCATAGCGAAGAAGGCGAAAAGCAAGATTACCGTGGTCTTAAGCGGCGATGGCGGGGACGAGGTCTTTGGGGGGTATTCAAAATACATTGCACAGAAATACGCAGGGCGATTAAAACTCCCACGTGAAATGACCAGGCTGATGTCATTTTTGGCCCGAAGCGACGTCCACAAGCGGTTTCTTGACGGGCTGGACATGCCATTCTACGGCCGCCAGTTCTTCTATGGCTCAGGAGGATTCCATCCCGTTGAGGCAATGAAGCTCATGAAGATGAACGCGGTTGCAGTCGACGAGATATTCAAGGAATCCAAAGAATACGATTTGAAATTCAGGCAGAACGACATTGTGAACCGGTCGCTATACCTTGACTGCAAGCTCCTGATTCCCGACTGGTACCTTACCAAGGGAGACCGGACGACAATGGCGGCATCGCTTGAGATGAGGAACCCGTTTTTGGACAAGGAACTGGTGGAGTTCGCATTCAGCCTGGCTGGAAACAGGAAAGTGAAGCGGAACGAATCAAAATACTTGCTCAAGAAACTTGCGTGCAGGTATGTCAACAAGGAGAGCATATACCGACCAAAAAAAGGGTTCGCAGTACCGCTTGACAACTGGATCTTTGAAGTCCTGAAAAACGAGTTCAAAACGGTCCTTTTTGATGAAACTGACGGCCTTTTTGACATGGATTATGTGCAGGAGATCTATTCGACTTACCCGCGCAAGGGCAAGAACGTGGAGTTCAAGCTGCTGCGGATTTTCGCTCTAAAATACTATCTAAAAAGACTGAAATGGTTTAAGAATAGGGGTTAACATGACATACCTGGTTACGGGCTGCGCGGGATTCATTGGAAGCCACGTTACCGAACGACTGTTGTCACGTGGAGAGACCGTATTCGGGATAGACGATTTGAACGACTATTACGCCGTCAGCCAGAAGATGACAAATCTCAAGATTTTATCTGAATTCGACAAATTTTCGTTCAAAAAGACGGATATCCGCGACAAAAAAGCGCTTGACAGCCTTTCAACGGAGATAGAATCGCCAGAGGCCATAATACACCTTGCCGCGAGGGCGGGCGTCAGGGCGTCCATAGACAACCCGGAGATATACTTCCAGACAAACGTACTCGGTACGTTGAATCTCCTCGAACTGTCAAGGAAGGTCAAGTCCCGAAGGTTTGCCTGCGCATCTAGTTCCAGCGTCTACGGAAACAACCGCAAAATACCCTATTCCGAGTCCGACGTTACCGACTCGCCCATCTCGCCCTATGCAGCATCCAAAAAAAGCGCAGAATTGCTTTGCCACGCATACTCGTCGCTTTATTCGATGAATATAACCTGCCTGCGTTTTTTCACAGTTTACGGCCCCAGAGGCCGGCCAGACATGGCTCCGTTCAAGTTCATGGACGCAATATCAAAAGGAAAACCTATTGACGTCTATGGCGACGGAACCAGCAAACGGGATTATACGTATATCGACGACATCGTGGCTGGAGTTATTGCCGCAGCGGATAAGGACCTCTCATTCGAGGTCATCAACTTGGGCAACTCGTCGCCCGTCTCACTCGACGAGTTCATCTTGACCATGGAAGCCACTGTAGGCAAGCCCGCCAAGATAGTCCGGAAACCTGAACAGCCCGGAGACGTGAGAATCACGTTCGCCGACATCTCGAAGGCAAAAAAACTCCTGAAGTTCTCCCCAAAAACAAGCCTCAAGACGGGCCTAAGGAAGATGCACGACTGGTACTTGAATCGCCGCTGATTCATGCAGTTCATATGGAAATGATTCGCCTAGAATTATCGAGAGGCGGCCCGCTTATTGTTGACAAATACGCACTCATAATTCAGCGTTATGTCCTTCTTCTTATCCAAGAAGTCCAACAGGTAGAATATGAGGTTCATAATGAAAAGAGGAATGGTGAACAGTGCGTAATAGATTATTTTGACTATTACGCTGTCGCCGAGAACCTTTGGTATCGCGATATTGAGGAGTTTTGAAATGACTATGAATATGCCGCCTTGGGGAACTATCGATTCAACAACGAAATCGTTCGACTCGGCCAGTTCTGCAAGGCCATATTTCGTAAACCGGTAATAATCGTGTGGCTCCATGTGTATTGGAAACGCGTGATGCGTACTAAGGAATAGCTTTCCCCCGGGCTTCAGCAGCCGTCCAAACTCCTTAAAGACCTTATCGGGCGTTTTGCAATGCTCCAATACCTGAGTGCACAATATCGCATCGACACTGTTGGCCTTCAAAGGTATGCTGGTAATGTCAGAAACTATATCAAGTCCGGGCGTCTCGACGACGTCCTGACCTATATACGTGTAATTCTTGAAGTATCTCCTGTAGGGCATGCTGCCGCAGCCAGCATCCAGGATGACGTCCCCTTTTTTCAACTGCCGTGGTACGGACTTGACGAATTTTGTCAACCGGTAGGTATGATTATGCATGATTACTTCGGGAAACACCGTAAAATAAATCCTGAAGAGCAGCTCTGAAAACAGCGGAGTATTACCCAAGAAAGATTACCCGTGACATCGCAAAACAATATCAATTTCTTAATCAGCCCTTCCATTTAAAGGATGCATTGGCCATATGAATTATCACAAATTCCTTATTTCGGCTCCAACGTGATTGATATCCATGCGAACCTCAAAACACCAAAAAGGAGTATGCTCTGTACTCGATAAGTTTGTTGGCTTCAAGTTTACCCCCCATATACTCCTACTTCTGCTATCCCTGCTAGTTTTTACCTGGTTTGGTGGTGACTCGTTCATTTCAGGCGGCGACTTTTCCTGGCCCCTGACTTTCAGCGGGTTCTACGACTCTGCCAGCCACGTATGGGATTCAACAGCGTCCACGGGTTACAACAGCCCGCGCCAACTGATTTACCTCCCCACGTTCGCATTGCCCGGATTCTTGTCGGAACTAGCCGGCATCGACAGCGCCTTGTTCGAACGCATTTACTTTTTTGTGGGCTTTTTCGCCGCAGGTATCGGCACCTTTTTGCTCCTCAGAGCGTTCAAATTCAACAGGATCGCGTCTTTTTTTGGCGCGCTGATTTACCTTTTCAATCCATATACGCTTTCGGTAATATGGGTCCCGAAGGCAGGAAACCACATAGCTTTTTTCTGTTTCCTCCCCCTAGCGGCATATACTGCACTATTGTTCATTCGAAATAAGCAGGCGAAGTTCCTCCTCGCACACCTTTTGGTCATCTTCTTTTCCATGGCAACATTCGCCAATCCTGCGTTCTTTATACCCTACGGCATCGTAATCCTGGCAATCTTGCTTTCAGAACACCTGTTCATATCTCGCATCTCCATCCCTCACCTGGTAGTCTTTGCTATTGCAACCTTAGCAGTGCTGTCCTACTGGTTACTTCCGTTTTTGACTTCGTTCAACGAGAGTTTCTCTTCGGCATCGAATGCAAACCTCAATGACGTTACAGACGACGAACTGCTCAAGTTAAACTCGGTAAGGGTCGTCGATGCATTCCGGGCGGATGGGGCCTGGCCCGTCCAAGGGGGAGAAAACCAGGAATATTACTATCAGTGGCACGAATTGTTCCTTAATCCGGCGTACATATTCCTGAGTTTCATACTTACGTCTCTTGCATTATTACCGTTACTCCTGAATTTTGAGAGAAAAAGACTACTTCTTTTTTGGGCCGCTTTTTTCCTGTTAGCAATCCTGCTGAACAACGCCTACAAAGATGATGGTTCTTTCCTAAAGGAGATAAACAAATTGTTCTTCGACAACGAGTTCGTCGCAAGGGCGTTGAGAAACGTATATGCCAAACTGGCGGTTCTTCTGGTTATTCCTCTTTCCTTCATGACTGCGTACTTCATCGATGTAGTGACCAAGAAGAAAAACAGGAATTGCCTGCTGGTTGTAATCCCAATAGCGTTATACATCATTACATTGTCAACTCCGTTTATCAACGGCACCATAATCAGGGATTCAAGTAATTACTTGCCTGGAGACAAGTTTACAATACCCCCCAGTTACTACGAATTCAAAAACTACGACGCATATCAGAACCAGAATTTCAGATATTTCGAATTGCCGTTTCCGAGAACCTATAACTACCGACTCGTCTGGAATGATTCAAATAAATATGGCGGTGCAAGTTTTCTCAAGTCATTCACGGACAAACCAGTAGTATTCGTAAACATGAATGATGTTGTTTCCACAGTGCCCTGCACGACCAACAAGCAGGAGTTATACCGACTTTTCTCACTTTTGAACGTAAAGGAAGTTTTCCTCCACGAGGACGTTGACCCTAGAGTTCCGGATAACTACCTATGCTATTCCAACCTAAACTCGATAAGCAAGATGGTATCAAACCTGCCTTCACGACAGTACGACCAGTTCGTGGTATACACCATCCCACGGGAATACCAGTTGCCAAGAGTCTACTCCGCAAATATGACAATACTAGCCAGCAACCCCTCAGAATCACTCCAGGACGTCCTCAACTACTCCGACTACTCCCTGCGCTCAGTAGTATACCTGAACGTTTCCAGAACGTCAGAAGCATATGGGCTGCTTTCTTCGCTGCCTAGCGCGTTTACAACTAAAAAACCCCGGATTGTGACCGCGAATACAGAAACTCAAACAGCGTACCAAGTTACGGAATTCAAGAAGATAAGCCCGTCAAAATACCGCGTTCGCATCCATCATTCTTCGGCAAGTTTTCCACTGGTGTTCTCTGAGAGCTTTCATAACGGGTGGAAAGCATACCCGACCGTAACAAAGCACTCCCAGAATCCGACTATTCCTTCAGATTACAATATCCTTGAAGGAAACCAAGACGTGCAAGCCACCTATGAAGAGGTTGGTGAGTTTATCCAAGATGGTTACATATCCGCATTGGGCGGGAACGAAAAATTCATTTCTAAAAACATACAAGGAACGATACAGAACGATAACCTTCCCGACGGCGAATTCTATGAGACTTGGCTCGAACAGCCCCTACCTGAAGAAAACCATATCTTGGCAAACGGTTACGCCAATTCGTGGATTGTTGAACCTAAAACAGTTTGTGCCGAAACAAATAGTTGCACAGTAAACCCAGACGGTACATATGACTTTGAACTGGTTATTGATTTTTGGCCGGAACGCCTGTTCATAATAGGACTTTCCATTTCCATATTGACGTTATTGGTTTGCCTAGCGTTTTCCCTGCTTGAGTGGAGAAATGAAAAATAAGCAGGCAAAAAGGATAATTAACGACAAACGGCATATATAATCGGCGGGGACTTGAAAGAACGATGAGACCCAGTAGAATTATCCAAAGTCTGCTCATGGACGGCTTACAGACATACCTCAGGCTAAAAGGAATTTTCTACGGATTTTTCCTAAAAAAAGTAGGCGCGAATTTCAAAGTTGACCAGAACGTCTATCTTAGTGGACTGCACAACGTTAAAATCGGAGACAATATAACAATAGGAAATGGAAGCTTCCTAGTGGGCGGAGGAGGAATAGAAATTGGGGATAACGTCCTCATTGCCCAGGGAGTAAAAATCTATTCTGAAACGCACAAGTATCAGAATACGGAAGTGGACATCATATTTCAGGGTGGAGAATCCAGGAAAGTGACTATTGGCAAAGGCTCCTGGCTTGGTGCCAACTCAATCATTCTGCCAGGTATCCACATTGGAAAACACTGCGTCGTCGGCGCAGGCAGCGTTGTTACGAAGAACATACCCGATTTTTCTGTTGTGGTAGGCGTACCCGCGAGAATAATAAAAAAAATTAAGTGAGTCTGTCTCGTACGGACTTATGCCAAATTCAATTTAACTACTTCAAAAGTTTGAAAACGCAATTACTAAAGATTGGACTATTTCTTCGGCTTGAAGTCCGTCAGGTGACCAATCACTGACTTCGCCGCCCTGCCTATGAACTTCACGTCGTCAAGGTCGCGCACCGACGCGAGGCGCCGGGCGACGAATTCTGGGTCGTACGCTACCTTGTAAAGCTCGCGCACCATCTCCTGTGCTCGGGCTTCCGGGTAAGGCGTCTTCATGATGGGCCTGCGCATGTCGTACTCGTTCCAGTCCTTTGTAAGGAGCCAGCTGTTCTTTTCACAGTCCTTGAAAAGTGGAGTGCCAGGATAGGGGATGACTACTGTTGCCTGGAGAGTCTTGGCGTAGCCTTTCTTGAGCAGGAAACGGCCGAGCTGGACGGTCTTCTTGGCGTCTTCTTCGGACTCCCACGGATAGCCAATCATGATGGTGACGTGCGGTTCGAGTCCAGCCTTGGAGCACTCGCGGCAGGAATCGATGCACTGCTGTGGGTTGGTTCCCTTGTTGAGTTTCTTGAGAGTCTCGGCGTTGGCAGACTCCAAGCCGAACAGCAGGAAGCGGAAGTTGGCCTTCTTCATAAGCTTGTAGCGTTCGAGAGTGCACGCCCCAAAGCGCATATTGCAGGAGAAGTAAATCTTCTCGTTGTATCCTCGCTCAATCATGCCATCGCAGAACTTGCCTAGCCAGTCTCCGACCGGGAACGTGCCGGTGTCGTCAAAGACTTCCTTGACTTTGTACTTTTCTATGAGCATCCCAATCTCGTCAAGCAACAACTCTGGCTTGCGGGTGCGGAACTGCGGAAAAAGAGTGGTCCAGGAGCAGAAGGCGCATTTTCCCCACCAGCAGTCGCGTCCGACCATGGTGTAGGTGCCGGGCCTGCGCTTGTAGTTGCCATTGTCAAAAGCGTAGTCCTTCCAGTGCGTAAGCTCGCGGTCGATGAAAGGAAGCTCGTTGAGGTCGTGGGAGAGACAGAACTTACCGGTGTTCTTGATGTTCGAACCTTCGCGGTAATAGACACCTGCTTCGAGCTTGGCAGCGTTTGCGTCGCCTTCGCCTCTTTCGATGAATTCAACTATGGACTTAAGCCCGAAGTCGTAGTCCCCGCCGGTGATGATAAAATCAACCGGGCACTTTTCAAAGGACTCAAGCGGGAACGCAGTGACGTGGTCGCCCATTAGCACGACTGTGGTTTTGGGGTTCGAAGACTTGATGTCCTTTACGACCTGCCAATAGCGCTTTATGATTGGGGTCTTGGCCTCAATCGCAATCAGGTCGGAAGGCGACTTGTTGAACGCATCAAGCCATTCGGAATAGGTCTTCTTCTGGGCGATGGCGTCGTCCCAGACTACTTCGTGGCCAGCCTGGTCCAGGATGGTTGCCGCATAAGCAGGCACCATCGGGTAGATGTAGCACGGCGAGTGGAAGTACTGGAACTGCCTGTTTTGGGTAAGTAAAGGGACCCCCTTGGAAGACTCGATTGGGGGGTAGGAAATTGATATCTTCATAGGTAAAATGAAGCGTGGTTTGGTTATATAGGTTATTTACAGGACAACAAAATCAGCGGAAATAGAGTCTGGGTAGGTTTTTAGGTTGGAAAAAAGAAGACTTGATTTGGTGAAACAATGAGACCGGCGATATCCGAACCAAGATTATTAATAGCAGGTTTTCCCAATAATCTTTACAAGACGGTACAGACTATGAAGGACTACACCATCATTATAGAGCAGGGCGAGGACGGCTACCTCATATCCGAAGTCTTGGAACTCCCGGGCTGCCACACCCAAGCAAAGACGCTTGACGAGCTTATGAAACGAACCAAAGAAGCCATCAAGGTGTACGTTGGTACGGCTTCTGCAGAACCCCTGCCATCGACGTTTTTGGGAATACA
Source organism: Candidatus Micrarchaeia archaeon (assembly GCA_041663565.1). Taxonomy (GTDB): domain Archaea; phylum Micrarchaeota; class Micrarchaeia; order Norongarragalinales; family CAINOH01; genus CAINOH01. The sequence continues at coordinate 26,958 of JBAYMJ010000006.1, forward strand.
AAAGCTGGCGGTCTGATTGTCCAAGCTGCCCCTGCTTAAGGCAAAACAACTGGCAAGGATACTCGAAAAACTGGGTTTCCAGTTCCTGCGGCAGCAGGGGAGCCACATGTTCTTCCAGCACCCAGATGGTAGAACAACAGTTGTCCCAAACCACCCCGGAGAGCAAATAGACCGGGGCCTTCTCAACAAAATCATCCGCAAGGACATTCAAATTACGCGGGAAGAATTCACCAAACTGCTCTAGAAGCCAGTATGCCAAGTTGATGAGGATGAAAATCTCAGCTCATTTTGTTACTGCCGTTCTCGGCGCGGGAATGACTTATGCCCTCACGGGAGACCTCTTTGCGCCCGGTCTTTTCTTTGCAGCCGCGTTCCTAATCGACGCAGACCACGTTCTGGACTATCTACTGATTTACAGGAAAACAGACCTTTCCCGGATGCTGAAGGGACATTTCTACAAGGACAGGATTTACGTGCTGCTGCACTCAGCGGAAATACCGATTATTGCACTGATAGTCTGGCCTGGAACCTATTCAGCTGCGTTTGCAGCGGGTTACTTCCTGCACTTGGCTATGGACATGGCAGAATACTCCTTCAGGAACCCACTCCTTACCTACTTTTTCTCGTACCGGCTGGCAGTAGGGTTTTCAAAGAAGAAAATATGCGCAGATTCCGCATAATCAGCGCGAAAGCTTCGGCGACAACAACCCTGCTATGAAGAAGACTCCGTAGAACAAGTGGGTCAGCAGGCTTCCGAAGGCCACGAAAAGGCCCATCGCGGCGCTTTCCAACAGGACACCGAATACGAAAGACACTAGCAGGTGAAGCACAACAAGCGCAATGAGCGCCAGCCAGAACAACGGGTTGCTGAAACCCAGTCCGAACAGAAGGAGCGCGCCCAAAACCGCAAGGGATGGCAGGAAATACGAAGGCCTCAGCGAGGTCTGCGGGAACTTCTTGACAAAGAAGCCACGGTGCAAGGCATAGTTTGACACTTGCCGCAGGTGCTTGACAAAGAGCGGCCGGCGGTGGTGATAGACAAGGACGTCAGGCGAGTAGAGGAGCCGCTTTTTCCTGCCGTGCACCAAGTCAAGGCAGAGCTTGGTGTCCTCGCCGGGCCAGAAGTTCGTGTCAAAACCTCCGACAGCTTCAAAATCCGCCTTCCGGATGATTAGGTTCACAGTCGGGATGTCGTCGCAATCTCGCGCCTTGCTAGGCACGTAGCGGAAATCATAACCCCCAGAACATAGGGGAGAGGAATACGTCAGCCCGGATGCCCGCTGCAGGAACGAGTCCTCCTCCGGCGTGACCGCAGGACCGCCCACGCCGGCAACGTGCGGGTTCGAAAAGAGCTTTTCTGCAGAGGAAAGCCAGGAGGCATCAGGATAAGCGTCATCGTCGATGAATGCAAGGAACTTTCCCTTGGCGGCCTTCGCCGCAATGTCGCGCTTCTGCCCCGGACCGACCTTGCCGGAGGGGATTATCTTGAGGCGCTTGTCGCGTATCCCAATATCAATCCGGCCATCGGGAACTACAAAAACCTCGAGAACCTCGGAAAGGGCTAGGCAATCAAGGACACAACGCTCGACATAGGGCGAGCTTTTGCCCATCGCGATGATTACTGAAAATGCCTGCAAGGAAAGATTACCCTGTTTTTATCTTGTCGTAATAATGCATTATCTTGAGCCGGTACCATATCGCCATGGTGTCCAGCCACATGTTGAACACGCCCTGCGGCTGCACCCCGCTTCCGCCGCGGAACCTTACCTCGACCGGGCACTCGCGGATGTAGAAGCCGCCGTAGTGGGCAAGCACCAAAAGCTCGGAGTCGAATGCATAGCGCTTCACGAGCATCTTGGGAGCCGCATACTCCAAGACCGGACGCTTGAAGAGCTTAATCCCAACCTGAGTGTCGGAGATGGGCATCTCGAAGAGTACGAAGCACATTATCTGATAGGCACGCGAAAGAACGCGGCGCAACAGCGGGTACTTGACTATGGAGTCGGGGTGGTTCTTGCTGCCGATTATGACGTCGGCGTTGTAGCGTTCCATGTACTGCAAAAAGAGCGGAATCTGACTGGGCGGCAAATCCCTGTCAGCGTCGATGAAAAGGACGGTATTGCCGCGGCTGTGCCGGAAGCCCGCAAGCACCGCGTGACCTTTCCCTTGGTTCTTCTCAAGGGGCACCACCTTGCAGTTTTCATTGCCCTTGCAGAAACGCCGGAGCTCGGAAAGCGTGCCGTCGGGCGAGCCGTCATCGACAAGAATCATCTCGAACTTGCGGTTGAGCTTGGAAAGCTCCGAGTGGATGTCACTGAGAGCGGAAAACACGACCTTTTCCTTCTTGTAGCAGGGGATTACGACGGAGAGGCGGTCCATTGAAAAGTCATCTTTAATGATTAGCGAGGCCGGCTTTTAAGGTTTAAAGAAGGATAGAAGAATTCAGCGGAAATGAGGTCGGTCCGTCTTTTTATCCGGATGCACGGGAAACTGTTTATGACCGTTCTTCCCGCGTTGCTGGAGAATTACTTCAGATTTTGTTCTGTAAGGAGTAGATTTAGGACGGAAAAATCAATCGACATTTCCGATGGGAGCCTTTCGCCCATGATTCTGCTTCCACTTGGGGATTTCTTGAAAAAGAACGCTCAAAAATGCAGCCTTCCGAAAGCGGGTTGCTTGGACTTTTTCGTCTCAGGCGCGAAGGGCGGATTCGACAAGGATTGCCGGATTTTAGAGCTTCCTGCGGGAAAGGGGAATGCCGAGGGACTGATGGAAGCATTCTTTGAAGCCTGCGGCAACGGATTGGCCTTCGGAGGGGAAAACGCATTCAAGTACGTGACAAACGAGATAGTCACGAACATCTACGAGCATTCGGGTTTTACACACGCATATCTGATGGCACAGGAACAACCGGGATTCGTGGATTTGTGCTTTTATGACGATGGCGTGTCAATCCCTGGCAGTTTCAAAAGAAGGGGAATGAACTTCTCAAGCGATGTGGAGGCCATTGCGGAGGCAGTCAACGGGCTTTCCACGAAGGGGGGCACGGAGCGCGGCTATGGCCTTGGGACTGCCTTGAACCTTTCAAAGAGCGGGTTGAAGGCAGAATGCGCGGTTGTTTCAGCTTCCGGCGCATTGTCCCTTTCCACTGCCACGCAGGCGTTCCACCTGCCGCACGGTTACGCAATGGACGGCACCCTGATTGGAGCGCGGATTCCTCTTTCTAGGACGGCGGTGGATATTTATGGATACTTGCAGTAAGCATTATGGACAGGAGATGCCACGGATGAAACCAAGTGAACGGGTTGTTGTCAAGGACGTCGTTGCGCAGGACTTAGCGCTTAGGGCGTCTGCAGACAGGTTGTTTGATAAAATCAACTCATTGCGCGTGGATACGGTAATGGTTGACTTTTCCAAGGTGCGATCCATCAGCCGCTCGTTCGCCCACCAGTACGTTGTCCGCCGCAGCGAAAGCCAAAAGAAGGTAGCCGAGGCTCACGTGCCGGAGAACGTGCGAAAGATGCTGGCGGTTGTCGAGGAGCCCGCCCCGAAGAAGCGCCTGATAAACCTGAAACAGATTGGGATAATCCGCCTGCGGGAAATGCCTTCGACGGCCCCCTGACCTGAATGGATTTAAACAAGGTTCAGCATATACTGATTATACTTTAAAGAGAGAGCGGAGGGGGTTATACCCGCATAACTCCGCTCTTTATAGTTCAACTAATTCTTTTCAGAAATAGAACGGATGACAGTTCAAACAATGAAGGACTACACCATCGTAATAGAGCAAGGCGAGGACGGCTACTTAATATCCGAAGTCTTGGAGCTTCCCGGCTGCCACACCCAGGCAAAGACGCTTGACGAGCTAATGAAACGGACCCGTGAAGCGATAAAGGCATACGTTGGCGCTACTGCTGAGGAACCCTCGCCGTCAACGTTCTTGGGAATACAAAAGCTGGCAGTCTGACGGTCAAAGCTGCCCTTAAGACAAAAATTACTTGAACCTAAACAGTTTCAGGCAGCCCGTCTCTTTTACAAGCTCGGAGCTTGCGGTTGCCCATGATGCGTCAAATGGAGAAGTGCAGGAGTCAAGCAGCGCGTAGCGCACACCATTCTGCATCATGCAGGACGCGTTTTGGCCGTTGAGGCAGTCGTACACCCCACCTGAAAGCGTGCCGCCAAAATCATTTGCAGATGGGACGGACACTACAAGCCAGGGGAATTTGCCCGAAGGATTGGCAAGGCGGCCGTCCAACCCCGCGGCAAGCGACCAATTGTACGAGTAATAGATTCCGGAAGGGACCAGGATCGCCTTCTCGCCATCAGGAATCATCGATGGAATTGAAAGGTATTCCGAAGGATAGCTTATCGGGTGTAGCTGGCCGGAAAGCCCGAGTGCGGGGTAGTTGTAGGCAACTGTTGCCACAAGGACAACGAGGATTGCAGCGGTGGCAAGAATGTATCCCGAAGAGGTCTTTTTCTGCGAGAACGCCTTTTCTCCAAGGCCAAGGTAGATGCCAATCGGAGCCAGTATCGCGTAAGCGGCTGCAATCAGCTCGACGAACTTGTTGGAGTCGCGGAAGCCGGAAAACATCGGCACGTGGTCGTAAAAGAAGCTGAAGATGCTGTCCGTCCACGGGTGGGAGATGCCGGTTGCAAAGACCAATCCGATTACCCAGCCAACTGCGAGGGTGATGAACAGCGGGTTCCGCGGCTGCCTGAGCAGGGCGTATATTGAAAGGCAGAAAAGAACCGCCACAAAGCCGTAGATGAAGAGGGTCGGCAGGGTCTTGAACGCCTTGAGCACGCCGACCTCGCGCCACGAGCCGTACATCAGGGCGGACTTCACTGCGGTGTTGAACCCTGCAGAGGATTGGGGTGAGAAGAACGACAGGTGGGACTGGTCTATTGCGGAGAATATCGGGCTTTGGGGAAGGACAAAGTATGGGATTAACCACAGAAGGTTCAGGAAAAGGAACACGCCTGCAAGCTGCAGGTAAGGCGTCCAATTCTTCCGGCGCGCCCTCTTGTCAAGGAAAAGGTGGTTCACGAACAGGAAGAGCGCGACCACGCAGGTGTTGAGCACGAAGCCCTGCAGGGCCAGGTTCAAAAAGGAAAGCGAAAGCGCAAGGGGCCAGGCAGTCTTGAAAGCGGGCGAATCAACAAACTTCTTGGCAAGGTACAGGCTTATTGGAAGGAAGAACAGCGAGGCGACAACCAAAAACTGTCCCATCATCACCCGTTCATAGACGAATGGCGAAAACGACATTATGGCAACAGAAAGAAGGTAAGCAGCCTTGGACTTGATGCCATATTCACGATAGAGAAGGTAAAGGCCTACAGAGCCTATGGCGAAGATGGCAAGAAAGACGAGCTTGGAAAATATGGCGGAGGAGCCCGTCCCGAAGGCAAGAAGGAAAGGAACCTGAAGCAGGTAGTAGGGAATCCATCGGTAGGACGTCCAGTCACCACCAGCATACTGGAAGAAGTGCGTGACCTGGTCTATGCTTACGAAGTTGCCGCCCCAATCCAGATAGATGAACTCGCCGCCCGACAAAAAGAACGGGTAAAGCATCGCAAGGCACGCTATGACCCCGGGAAGCACTGCCCAGGCTATTTCGGCCCAGTTCTGAAGGAACCAAATCGGACTGTTTTTTGAGGGCGTGGACGGTGCCATGGATGGAAATAATTAGCCGAGGCTAGGATAAAAAGCAGAGGAGAAAGACTTGAGAGAGGCTAAATTACGACGCAGTCTGGAACACACGAAAGGAACGGCGTCTTGTCGGGGTGGAACTTGCGAGCTTCTGCATATACTTTTTTGAAGCTCTTTCCGCTGGCTACTATTTTCTGGTCAACGATTGCAACCCATTCGCCCATATGCTCGCTAAGGTCTGTTTTTAGGAAAAAATCGTAGTTGTCCAAAGCAATGCACCATAAAGCAGTCAGAAAGCGCCCGGATTGCGAACCATCCATTGCGACCCCTACGCCAGCTCAACTATGAGCTGGTGTTTTTTTGCCTGCGGAATCAGCCTCACACCAACCGGCCGGTCTATCCCCATGGTTTTTGCCACGGTTTTCTTTATGGACACGACGAAGTTACCGCCTACTTTGTATATCCGGGAATCAACGGGGTTTCCCCACAGGTCGAGGGACGTTATCTTGGACTCGATGCGGGCCGCCTCTTTTTCGGAGAATATCTGCTCCCCGCATTTCGTGCACACTTCGGCTTCGAACTCCCCCACGGCCACCCCGTATTTTTCTACGGCCACTTTCCGTTTCCTCAAGGTTCCGCTTTCACATATCGGGCAATCCATAGTCAATCCACCAAAAACCGTTCACGTTCATATCCTGTACGTCGTTATTACCAGCCAATACCCAGGGGCCTTGATGCAGACCACTTCGATGTCGCGGTACCGGAACTTGAACTTGTTGTCCCCCACCCTCGTCCTGCGTTCGGCCTTTTGCATCACAAACCGAACGTCTTCCACACTTATCTTGTCGTCCGGCATCGAATCGACAATCGCGTGGCGTGTGTATCTTATGTCCATTGGCAATGTACCTCGGCAGTTGGTTTGCTCCATCCGACCCTGCTGGCAGTCCACGCGACTAATAGAGTATAATAAATTAAATTAATATAACTTACTATGCAGCGGATTGATTAGGCGTTTTGCCGGGCCGGTTCATCAGGCAAAAACGTGCCTGAAAGTAAAAAGCAGGCTAGTGACCTAAAGGATGAAAACAAGTCAACTCCAAGTAGAAGGCATTCCTTGTGCCGGTGGAGTAATAACAAAATCAGGCCGTCTTTTCCTTGTCGCCCGCAGTCAGCATCGAGCGCATCAGGGACTCGGGCGCGACCTTCGCAAAGTCAACGGGCACTATTACCTTGCCCGACTTGGAGAGGACCATCTTGCGCAGGGCATCCATATAGAGGTAGGAAAGCGTCTGGGGGGAAAGCTTCGAGGCGGTCTCGTCAAGCGCCTTAAGGTAGACCTGCTTGATGCTCGCCTGGGTCTCTATCGCGTCCTTTCGCTGCTCGGCCTCCTCCTTGAGGCGCATGGCATCGAGCAGGTCTTTCGGGAGCACGACGTCCTTGATGTCCGCAAGGGTCACGTCGATTCCCCAGGCATCTGACTCGGCGTCAATCGCCGCCTTGAGAGCAGCCGCAAGCTTCTCGGCGTGAAGTATGACGTCGGTGTAGGAAAGCTGGGAGGAAGTCTCGCGCAGCGACGCGATGGCGGAAAGGTTGAGAAGCTGGCCGATGTTCTTTGCCGAGATGATGTACTTTGCAGGGTCTATAATCTTGTAGTTTATGGATGCGGTCACGTTCATGACCACCCCGTCCTGGGAGATGACCTTCTGGGAGGGAATTACCACTGCCTGTGTACGAAGGTCAACAAGGGTGTACGAGTCGATGACCGGGAGCATCCAGACCCAGCCGGGCCCGACCACTCCGCGCAGCCGGCCCTGACGGAACAGGACGCCGCGCTCGTACTCCTTGAACTCCACGAAACGGGGGAAGAGGAAGACTATGAGGGCAAAGAACAGGAGCCCGAATGCGAAAAGCACCGGGTTGACCAGGTTGAGCACGAAAACCGAGCCCGCCAGGACTATGGCTGCTGCTATGATGCTTACGAACACCAGGACCTGCCTGTCGTCAAAGATTGATGCCAAAACCCAAACCTTGCACATTACTACTGTGCAGTAGTAATTTCTGCATATCCTTGTTTTTAAGCCTTGGTAAAGGACAGGAAAACCCTAGAGAAATAATGAAAAAAGACTTTGAGAATTAGGGTTTGCAAAGAAAAAAATACCAATAAAACCCAACAAGTTCAGGTAGTTTTATGGGTAAACCAACAATACGGAGTTCTGAAAATAGACACGAACTCGCAATAAGAAAGATGCAAAAGGTCACTGCCGAAATTGACCATGGAAAGCGCAAGCTAGTGCCCCTTGACTCAGTGCTTGAAAAGTACGGGCCTAAAAAGGGCCACGACTAGACTTGGAAAGGATACCTATATAGCCCCCAAAAAGACCAATTAATTCGGTCAACATGGCAGAGGCAAAGCGGCTTTTGATAATCAACGTCGACATCGACGATGACCTTGGCCAGAAGGCGGGGATAAAGGGCCCGCTGATTGGCAGGAAGGTCAATTTCGAGGCTGCTGCCAAGTTCCTGGTGGCGGACCCCGAGGACTCAGACGGCAACGCCATATTCAAGGCAATCAAGATTTACGACGAGCTCAGTGCGGACCACGACTGCGAGATTGCGACCCTGACTGGCCACCCCGGCCTGGGGTACAAGGCGTACAGCAACGTGGTGGAGCAGCTCGAGAAGGTGATGGCGGGCTTCCCTGCAGAGGCCTGCGTGTACGTGAGCGACGGCGCAAGCGACGACCAGGTACTCCCGCTGATACAGTCGCGCATCAAGATAAACAGCATCTTCCCGGTCACGGTGAAGCAGACCAAGGAGCTCGAGCAGACCTATTTCGTCATACTCGAAAAGCTCAAGGAGCCCCACTACGCGCGCATAGTCTTCGGCATCCCCGGGCTTGCGCTTCTGCTCTACTTCCTGTTGCAGGACGCCGGGCTGCGGCTGTTCGTGTTCCTGCTCGGCATATACCTCATATTCAAGGGCTTCGGCGTGGAGGAGGCGGTCATCCGCTCGGTCTCCCAGTTCCGCTTCTCGCTGGACAAGGTCAGCACGATATTCTACTTCGCAGCCGCGCCCCTAATCGTGGTGTCGCTGTTCCTTGGCATCGACCACGCGCTCAACGCGGATGCCACTAACATCGGGAAGCTCGCAGCCGAGTCGGTGAAGGTCACGCTCCTGCTCTTGCCTGCCGCGCTGCTCATGATAGTCGCGGGCAACGCCATACAGGCGCTGATGGAAAAGAAGCGCTACCTCATCTCGGACAACCTCACCCAGGCAGCAGCCATCCTCCTGCTGTGGCTAATCATAGGAACGGCAGTTGACTGGGTAATCGGCACGGTGTACTTTTCGGACTTCCTCTACTCGCTCATAGTGGGCGCTGCTGCGATGTTCGTGGTGTCGCACTTTGCAAAACGGCTCAAGGAAAGCATCATCGCGCGCATGAACCTGGAAGGCAAGGAAGTCTACACCGAGATAGGCAGCATGATTGGCAAGGTCGTCGGCATCAACCGGAGAAAGAGCGCGTTCATCGTGCAGACCGGCAGCGGACAGAAGCTGGACTTCGAGTTCGACTACATCTCGCGGCTTGGCGACAAGATAATCATAAGATACTAGGTCAAAGCACGACACCTGCAACCTAATTTTGATTCGAAAGCAACCCATTATTATTGTCAGGCTTCGCCCACAAGACGCTGATGAGGAAGAACATTCCTGTTGACGAGTTCGCGCAGGTCCTGTTGTCAAAGAGGAGGGCGACCGTATTCACGACCCACGCATCGGCAATGTCTGACAAGCGCGGCCTTCCCCGGAGCGCGTTCGAAGATGACATTCGGAACCAGCGTCCAGCAATAGTCATCGAACAGGAAAGCGAGGTCGCCTGCGAACGCAAGTTCGACGTCTATTACCTGCAGGCGGGAAGGACTTACCACCGGTACGTGATTGCATTAAATAACATGATGCGCGTGATAACATTGCTTCGGACGAACAAGGACGTCCAGAGGAAGATTGCGGATGGTAAGGCTTAGCGGCTTGCAGTATGACGAGGAAAACGACAGCCTCTACGTTAGCATCAGCTCCAAGAAGGCGTCCCTTTCCGTTGAGATAAGCCCGCGCATCAGCATAGACGTATCCCAGTCCGGCAGGCAGCCCGTGGGAGTCGAAATCTTGGAGGCAAGCAGGGTCCTTTCCGACCTGTTTGGCCGTGCAATCTCAAGGCAGGAAGTCCGCCGCATCCTTTGCACGGTCACCTCGACTGACGCTATTTACCTGAACTTCAACCTTGACGGCAGGCAGGCCTCGCTTGCAGTGCAGAAGGCCTACCAGAGCCCGTTGCTTACCGCTGCCACTAATTGACAGGTCCTGACAGAAAAAGCGTAAAAGTGGGCTCGCGCTGGAATAGTAATTGAACCGTAGCCGGAGCAACCCAAAGGGAGGGAAGACCGGCCCGGTCGAGGGAACCGTAGGTTCCCATGCGGGCATGGGCTCGCGCGGAATCGGACCGCGTATCTCCAGTGTGTGAGACTGGCGTCTTACCAATCGACTACGAGCCCTTGGGAAAGAAAATAAGGGAAAAAGGAAAATAAAAACCCGGCAGGATTGGGGTCCGTGCCGGCGGTTTAAGCCGAAAGAGCCAAAACCAACCCAATCTAGGCTGTTTCGGCCTTCTCTTCAGCAGACTCGGCTGCTGGCGCCTCGGACTCCGCCGCGGGAGCCTGTGCGGCCGCCGGCTCGTCGTCGTTGGTTACCTTGAAGTCAACGTCAAGCTCGCCCTTCGGCTGGGGGCCCTGCGTCTGGTCGGATACCCTCGGCCGCGGCCTGTACGAGGCCTTGCGCGCATCCAGCATCTGCTGGCGTTCGCGCTGGCGCGCCACGAGCTTCTTTTTCTTCTCGTAGATGCGGCCGTGCTTGCCGCAGGACGGGCAGTACCAGACTTCGCGGAACGTGCCGCGGCTGTACTCGTCCACTATGACGTCCTTGCGCTCGAGCGGGTTCGCGAAGACCATCTTCTCGATGACAACAGCCTTGTCGCGCCTCACGCTCCGTCCGCACTTGACGCATACAACCTGTCGTTCTCGTCCTCTGTTACCCATGAAAACCTACCTCTGTAAACAGAATAATTTGGAAACAAAAAGAAGCGGCCAACCTATTTAAGCCGTCCGATTTTCCTTCAATTTTTAGGGGATTGAAAGTTTAAAACGGGTTTGGTGCTCTCAACCGGGGGTCAGGTTGAGCTTGGCCGGATGATGATGGCGTTGTCCTGGGTGGTGACATAGACCTTTTCCTTGGGCTTGATGTTCATCCTCTTGACTATCTCCGCCGGGATGGGTATCGCAAGGGAGGAGCCTATCTTTATCGCGTGGCGCTCCTGCGCGGTCGCCTTGCTGAGAGCCTCTATTTTCTGCATGACTTCCCGGGTGTAGCTTATGTGGCCGTTGTCACACCGGTAAGCATCGACGTAGACTCCCGGCGATATCTGTTCCTTGAACGCGTGGAGCTTCGACTCGTTGCAGATTCCGCACACCTTATTTTCGAAGTCCATCTTTCTTTCCCCGCAGATTCCAGTAGGCCGTAATCACGAAATAATACTCGTCATACTCCCGGTGGACCACTATGAGCTCGCCGGCACGGTATTTTTTGCTTGACTTGAACTTGTTCGGCTCCTGTTCAAGCTCCTTTTTCCCCGTATGGATGCAATCGCATGCAAGCTCCGTGTCAATGTCCTTGTCTTCCCGGTAATGCTTTGAGAAGAGGAACTCCTTTACGGGCACTGTCATGCACCATTAGTATTAGTATATATGGATAAGTATTTAAGTTTTAGCGGAAAAGGGGTGGAAAAAGCTACTTTAAGATAAGTAATTTAAAGTAAGCTTAAATAAGACCTTAGCTCGTGAAAACATGATTATTAACAAGTATTAAATACTAATTAACTTTATAATTTTACTATGGATGAGCCGCAGATAAGGTCACTCTTGAATTCGGACGAAGGCGTTTCGCTCGAATTCAAAAAGAGCATGGAGTTTACCGAAGCAATAGCCCGGACGATATGCGCGTTCGCGAACACCCTTGGCGGATACGTCGTAGTGGGCGTGGAAAAAAGCAGGAAGGCCGTAATTACCGGTATTGACGATACTGACACGGCGTTCCAGAAGCTGGCAGGCATCGTTTCCCAATTGCACCAAAAACCGCATTATGAGGCTACAGAGCACGTGACTGACGGCAAGAAAATTATCATCATCAAGGTCGATGCGTTGCCGTCATCCGAGGTCTGCTTCCTAAAAAAGGCGATATTCCGCCGCGTCGGGTCGATAAACGAGGAAGTGTATGGCCCAAACCTGGCAACATTCCTCCAGCAAAGGGGAACGCTTTCCTTCGAGGAGAACAAGTCCTCCGCAAGGCTTGAGGATTTGGATGAGAAAAAAGTCTTGCGCCTGCTTGAAAAGAAAGGGATTGACCGCAAGAAACACGAACCATTCTCGATGAAGTCGATATTGGCGAGCCTGGGCGTTGCCAACTCAATCGGTGACTTTTACCTGAAAAACGCGGCAACCCTGTTCTTTGCAAAAGACGTGAGCCGCTTCCTTATGAATCCTGAAATCCGACTCGTAAAATTCCGGGGCAAGGAAAAACTGATTGAGACGCTCGAATACGACAAACGCTTTTCCGATACGCTCCCGGAACTTCTTGACACGGTATTCAAGACGGCAAAGGAAAAAGCGGGAACTTTTTCAAAAATCGACGGGATGATGCGGGTAGAACGCCCCATGATTCCGGATGAAGTGCTGCGCGAGGCGCTGACCAACGCAGTGGGCCACAGGGACTATTATGACCCGAATGGCACGCTCATGGAAATCTACGATGACCGCATCGAGATAACCAATCCGGGGAGCTTGCTGCCCGGTCAGACACTCAAGAACTTCTCGGACACGCGCAAGCACCGTAATCCGATAACGTACCGCCTCCTAAACGACAGCCAGTGGGGCGAAGGGCTCAACCTTGGAATCAAGGCAATGTATCGTATTATGCGAAAGAACAAGTTGCCGGACCCGCTTTTCGAGGAGATTGGCACCATGTTCCGTATCACCCTTTTCGGACCGCTTTCACGCCGCAAGGCGCAGCCATTTGGGACGATAAGCGAACGTCAAAAGAAAGCAATCGAATACCTGAAGGAGAACGCAGAGCTTACCGCGCCAAAATACGCAAAAATTGCGGGAATATCCCATCCTACTGCAATAAAAGACCTGAAAGAGCTCGTCGCACTTGGTACATTAACGCAAACCGGCGGCGGAAGCTCTTCGAAATACCTACTGGTAAATGTAAAAATATAAAGCCAATAGGCGCTTTATTCAAATTAATTGAGCACAACCCCTGGACGTTGGGTATGCTACTGCCTTGGATTCAGTCGATTACCTTGTCCAGTACCTTTCTTGCCTGTTCGCGGCGCCTCTGGTGTTCCTTCAGGAAGTCAACAATCTTGTCAGCCAGGTAGGCCTTGTTCTCGCCATCAAGGATTTCGCCTGCCCTGTACGCCCGCAGGCGCTCCTCCAGCTTTTTGTCATCTGGTTCGAAGAAGAACTTGAGGTACTGGCAGACGCTGCATATTTCGGGGTTGCCGCCGAGCTTGCGCTGCTCCGCAACCGTGGCCCTGCCGCCCGTGAACGCACGGCCGACCTTCTTGCGTATCGTGGCCTCGTCGTCAGTTGTGTAGATTGCCGAAAGCGGGTCGGAAGCGCTCATCTTGCCTGCGCCGGCAAGCGAGGGAAAGAACGTGGAGTGTATGGCAGCGGGCTTGGGAAAGCCAATCTTTTCAGCTACGTCGCGCGTGACGCGGAAGTGCGGGTCCTGGTCAATGGCGTAGGGGATGAGCACGGGCACGACCTCGTCGCCTTTTGCGCCCGTCTTTGCCCGGGCCTCAACCGAGGGCAGGAAAGCCGGCGCGCTCTGGATGCTTGTGAAGAAGATTTCGCCGATGTTGGAGTTGTCCGCAAAGCCAAAGACTGCTTTGGCAGTGGAATATGTGACGCGCTTGGAAACCTCCAATGCAAGGGGGTAGAGCTTGGCTATGCTCTTGGTGTCAATCAGGATTTTGGTGCGCTCCGGGTCGAAGCCTACGGCCATGACATCCAAGGCGTTCTCCATAGACCAGCCGTAGGTTTCCTTTTGCGAGAGCGAGTCCTTGAACAGGAACTTCTCGTCATCGGTCATCTGGAAATACAGCTGGCACTTGAAGGCGTCGTGGAGGTACTTCGTGAAGAACCACGGCATCAGGTGGCCAAGGTGAATCGGCCCGGAAGGCCCGCGGCCGGTGTAGAGTGCAACAGTCTTTCCTTTCTGGTATTCCCCCAAGAACCAGTCGAGGTCGCGGTGCGAGAAGAAGATGTTGCGGTCAAGCATGTGGTTCTTCTTGCCTGCGAGCTTCTCAATCAGCTCGGCGTGCTTCTTGGTGAGCGGCTGGGTGCCGAAGTCGCGGATGAGCTTGTCATAGTCGATGTCGCCCTTGACTTCCCAAGGGGTGACTATGAATGAATCGGAGGCAATCGTGGACTTGTGGGTCGTAACAGGCATGTCATCATCCGTTGGCGTGTGCTTAGTTGATTGGCCGCTAGCTTTTTTTAAGGGTATTCAGTCGCCAAAAGCGCATCAGCTGGGCAACGCCAATCTAGTGTCCAAGTCCGCCTGCCTACGCAGCTGAGTCTCCCTTGAGAAAGACCAGTGCGCCGATGCCGCACAACGCGCCGATGATGATGAACCCCAGGCCACGGTATGGCATGAAGTTGTCGATGAATTGCGCCCCGCCCCAAATCATGAAAAAAACGCCCAAAAGCATGACGGCTATTCTTACCAGGGCATGCTCAACCTGTTTTTTGATGCTGCTGAACGCGTGCCGGATGCCGCTGGATATGGCATCCGAGATAGTGCCCTGGATTGCTCCAGAGACATCTATCACGCTCTTGACGCCCTCGATAAAAGACAGTATCGAGTCGAAGGAGCTCATTTGTTCACCTTGGCTACCAGCGCGCCCAGTATGAACCCGCCGAGAAACGACCCGACCACGAACGACTTGGGATGCTCCTTTATGGCGTTCTCAATCTCGTCGTTCTTTTCGTACGCGTACTTCCGGGCCTTGACCATGTCGTCCTGCGCGATTTTCTGCGCCTGGTGTATGTCGTCCCGCGCGATTTTCTGCGCCCGGTTTATGCCGCCCTGAACTTCCTTCTGGAACTCGCCAGCCCTGTTCGTGATTCCCGCTTCGAAGTCCTTGTCTAGGACCCGTCCGTGTTTATCCTTAGCCATAAAACCCACCTCTATTCTTCTCTCTTCTTCTTGTTTCCTCTAGTTGCATACAAGTAGTAACCCGCACCCAATACGACCACGACGGCCAGTATGCCCAGGATTACGTCGTTGCTCAACCCGGACACTGTTTTCACGGGCGTCGGCTGTTGCTGCTGCACAGTCGGCACGGGCGAAGCAACAGGCGCGACCGCAGTCGGTACTTGGACCGGCGTCGTTGATACGGCCACTGTTGCTGTGGGAGCGGCTACGGCCGCCTTGTTCGCCATCGTGTACACGCTGAACGCGGCAAGCGCCGACGGGTCAACGTACCTGCCTACCGAATAGACGAGTGTCTTGGACGCGCCGCTTGCAAATGACGGGAACGCAAACGTCACGTTCCGGCCGTTGCTTGACGTGTACGCCGGGCTGAACGTTATCTCATTCATCGAGGCGAAGCTGGCGGGGATCGTGTCCGTGAACGCAAACCCTTCAATTGCGCAGCCGCTGCCGCCGGTGTTCTGGAGCGTCGTCGTGACCGTGGAGGGGTTTGACGAGCTTGAAATCGTCCGCGTCACCGCAACGTTACAGGTCTTGCCGCCCCCGACGTTGACGGTATACGTCGACGTCTGCGTCCTTGAAGTCGAGCTTCCGGCGCCGACAGTCTGGCTTCCCCCGCTGGAGCCGCCTGATGACTGCTGGTTGGCCTGGACCGTGAAGAGCTGCACCGACGAGTTGCCGATGTTGCCTGCGGCGTTGAGGCAGGTGACGGACCAGACGTGCGCGCCGGTTGACAGGCCCGAAACGGTGAACGTCGTGACCGTGTTGTTTGCTATCGAGGGGTTCGTCCCTTTCAACACGTTATCGACCAACAGCGAGCAGTTCATCGTGGCTGCGATATTGTCAATCGCCAGGAACTTGAAATCTATCGACGTGCTGGTCGTGCTGAAACCTGCGGCGGGCGAGTCGAGGGTCACCGCTGTGTCCATTACCGAGATGTTATTGCCGTCCATGGTGACCGCGCTTTGCGCCAGCGCCCTTCCGTTCAATTTTGCGCCGGTGTTTATGACGATTGCAGTCTGGTCAAGGATGATTCCCTTGAATTCGGAGGTCGTGCCGAGCGTGGTCTGTCCTGCGACCTGCCAGAAGATGTTCTTTGCCTGCGCGCCGCCGGCCAGGATGACCTTGGTGGCAGGGCTTATGCCCAATGTCCCGGCTATCTGGAATATCCACACGCCGGTCGAGTTTCCAGACAGGGTGACGTCAGTAGGTATCGTCACGCCGGTGCCCCACTTGTAAAGCCCGGGCGCGAGCGTCATCCCGCCGATGTTCCCTGCTCCAAGCTCAGTATAATCCGGCAAAGTCCGCCCGGATGCATTGGCGTACGCCGTCTCCATTGCGGACCTGGCCGCAAGCACGTACGTGGCGTTGACAACAGCGCAGGTGACGTTTGAATCGTAGCCGCCGGTGTATCCGGCATTGTTTTCGAATATCGTCCCGACCACTCTTGTGCAGGATACGCCGGTTATGAGCGAGCCTGCGGCAGGGTCAACCCCGACGTCCCCCCTGATGTTGGAAACTGAGGGGTTGGCGTCCGTGACCGTGGTCTTTGCCAGTATGACGAAATTGCTCGCAAACCCCAAGTCCACGGGCAAGTGCGCAATAAAGCCCGAAGTGGTGAAGCTGGTGGTGCGGCTTGCCGAATTACCGGCCTTGTCGATGCAGGTGACGTTGGCAGTGTACGCGGTGACCGCGCTCAGGCTCGTGAGGCTTGCTGCGTACAACCCGCCGGCCAAGACCATGTTTCCGGTCCCGGCGCCGCTGTAGGTGCAGTTGTTCACGCCCGAATACGAGTCGCTTGCATTGACGGTGAGTGTCGCGGCGTTGCCGGTCACGAGGCTGGTGGAGATGGTGTTGATTACCGGCGCGGACTGGTCAACAATGACTGTAAACGAGGTGGTGTTGGCGTTGAGGGAGTTGTCCCACACGGACAGGTTCGCGTAGTACGTGCCGTTTGCAGTGGCGGCGTACGTCTTTACCGCGGAAAGGTTGGAAGTGGTTTCAGTCCAGCCCTGCAGCAGCGTCCATGCGGAATCGTATACCGACAGGGTCCAGTTCTTTATGTTGGCGTCACTCGCGGAGAAGTTGACGGAAAGCGCGGCGTTGCTTGTGCCGTTGCCGCTGCTCACCTCGTTGACGTTGTTGATTACCGCGGCGGGGTTGACAGCATCCACCAGGACTACCCTAGCAGTTGAGCTGCCCGCGTTTCCTGACAGGTCGGAGCAGTTTACGTACCAGCTGTTGCTGCCCTGGCTCAAGGAAGCGTTGGCGGTGATTGCGGTGTTTGTGCTGTTGACAACAAGGGCATTCGTGCCCATGGGCGCTCCTGCCACGAACAGGGTGCAGGATGCGGTTGCGCTTGAAGCGTCGGTGTAGTTGAAAGTGAATGCGGGCGTGGCGCTGGCGCTCCAAGTGTCTGATGCGGGAGTCACTGCAGTTACTGCCGGTGCGGTTGAATCCGTCGCATCAGCAGGGAACGTGACGGCATTACCGCCCAGGGTTACTGCGGACTGCGCAAATGCCCTTCCGGTTATTGATGCGCCGCTGTTTACCGTAATCGCCGTTCCGGCAAGGATAGTGCCCTTGAAGGCGGACGTCGTCCCAAGCGTCACGCCGGTGTCGACCTGCCAGAAGATGTTCTTTGCCTGGCAGCCGCCGGCGAGTATGACCTGCTGGCCATTGCTGACGTCGAGGGTCCCGGCTATCTGGAAGATATACACGCCGCTGGTGTTGCCCAGGCAGTCAAGGGTGACGTCGGTTATTATGTCAACGTCGGAACTCCATTTGTAAAGCCCGGGATAGAGCGTCATGCCGCCGATGTGGCCTGCCCCAAGCGAGATGTTGTCCGGCAAGGTCCGTCCGCGTGCGTTGCCGTACGCGGTTGCCATTGCGGATTGTACTGCAAGGGTGAATGTGGCATTCTCAACAGCACAGGTGGTGTTTGTATTGTAGCCGCCGGTGTATCCGGCATTATTCTGGTATATGTTCCCGACCACGCGGGTACACGATACGTCGGTTATGAGCGAGCCTGCGGCCGGGTCAATCCCGACGTCTCCGGTGATGAGGGATGCTGACGGGTTGGCGTCCGTAATCTTGGTCTGCGCTACGATGACGAAACTGCTGGCCGCACCGAGGTCAACCGGCTCCTGGATTGCGCTGGCTGCCTGTGACAGAAGAAGAACCAATACGAAAATGGAGCCAAATAGCTTCCGATACTGCGTGTTATCCATGCTTACCAACCCCTTGCCCAAAACCCGACATCCGCTAATACGAACGTCGTATTATGTTACCAACGTAATATGTTACTAATATAATAGGATAATACCTAATAATTAACCTATGGGTATCCGGCTTTCCGCAAAATCGGCGATTCCGCGGGCGGGTTTTTGCGAAACGACGGGAATTGATTGAGAAGGATTTGGGATTGGGAGTAGTTGCTGCGTTATGAATCTGCTTCACAGGCTTGCGCTCCAGAACTACCTGTTCTGGGCAGTGGTCATCGGGCTCATCTACATCTCGGCATCGATGGTGCTGCCTTTCGTGGGCGCAATCATCTCCGCATACATCCTGGCATACCTCATCCGGCCGCTCTTTCTTTTGCTGAAGCCGCGCCTTGGCAACACGCTGGCGGCCTGGTCCTGCATGATAATCACGACGCTGCTAATCATAGTGCCCATCGGCCTGATATCGCTGGAAATCCTGAACGAGATGGGCCAGACCGCGGACGGCAGGGGAATAACCAACATAATCGACGCGTTCGTGTCCCAGCCGTTCCTGAAGACCCTGAACGTCGACACGGTCGGGCTCAAGGCGTGGATTGTCCTGACCATGGACAACGCAGTCAACTCTTCGGTCCAATCCATCCCCACATTCGTCCTCGGCGTACTCGTCACCCTGAACGGCATATTCTACCTATTGTGCAACTGGGACGAGCTGACAGTCCACCTGAAGAGATACCTGCCGTTTCGGAACAAGGACAGGCTGATTACCGAACTCGGCCATACCGCTGACGCAATCATTTTGGGCAACGTCCTGCTCTCGGTGCTGGAAGGGGTGATAGCGTTCGTCGGCTTCTCCCTGGTAGGCGTGCAGGCAAGCCTGGTCTTTGCAGTCCTGATAGTGATACTTGCATTCGCGCCAAGCGTCGGCCCGGAACTGGTCTGGATACCGTTGGCGCTCTACTACTTCTCAACCAACCAGTACCCCACGATGTGGGGAGTCGTCCTGACTGGCCTGGTACTTATGATCGGGGTCGAGTTCTTCCTCTACTCGCGGTATGTGGGCCACCGGTCGCACATCCACCCGTTCATAATGCTCATAGGCATGCTTGGGGGAATCATAGTCTTCGGGATTTTCGGGTTCGTAATCGGCCCGTTGCTTCTTGCATATACCATCAAGATTATCGAAGGGGCAATAGGTTCCCACAAGGCCCGGGCACCGAAAAGCGGCTAAAAAATAAGGGAGAGGCAAAAACCCCAAAGCTAGAGGTAGTACTTGAAGTGCTTCTCAAACCGCGCCGAGTATTTCTTGTAGTCCGCCGGGTGCGCCGCAGCCTGCCCCTCGTAAAGAGCGTTCACGACCTTGAAAACCTTCTTCTGCTCGGAGGACAGCGTGTCCATGAGCACGGGCTTCCTGCGGTACGCCTCGGTCTTCCAGCCAATCGAGAGCACCGCATCCATAATCTTCCAGATTTTCTCCTTGCTTACGGACTTTATCCGCACCAGGGGGTTTATCGGGTTCGCCTCGTTCTTGGCGCAGATGAACTGGTAGTTGAACTTGGAGCCCACCAGCTTGGAAAACTCAGCCGAGCTGGTCACGTTCCACAGCCCCGCTGAAAACGGCGTCAAAAACGGGTCGTTGACAAGGCAGTGGCGCTCGTCGTAGTGGATGAAATACTGGCGCCATATTGCCTCGAGATTCTCCTCGGAAAGGTAGTACTTGAGGATTGGCGACCCGTGGAACAGCTCGCCTGCATCCAGAGTCTCAATCGAGACCAGGCCCTTTGCTGCAAGCTTCTCGAAGCGCTCGCGCCAGTGCTTCTGGCCTGCGGACTTGATGCCCAGGATGCGTCCGACCTGGCCCTTGGTCATCCTTTTGGGCATGGTCCATATCAATGCGAGCAAGATTTCCTCATCGGTGTAGTTGGCAGCCTTAGGCATTTCGGTCACTTCCTAGTGGTTTCTAATACCCTATTACTTTCACTTACTTAATATTACTCAACTATTGAGAAGAAGCTCAATGCACTTGAAACTTGGCCTTCCGGCTTCAGAGCGGTTGCGGCTTTTTTTAAGGGTATTCAGTCATCAAGTAAGTGGATTAGGCGAAGACTGATATGCTGCTTGCGACTGCAATGACCCCGACGGACTACGCGTTCTACGCAGCCTGCGGGCTGGTGGTCGCCTACCTGTTGTGGAAGGGGCTAACCGACAAGCCCGGCGTATCCGCCTACGAGTAGGGGGCTATTTTTAGAAAAGCGCGTGTGCTGGAAGGAAAATAAAAGAAGTCAGAAAAAAGAAGAGGAAAAGAAAAAGGGAAATGGCCGCGAAAGCGGCACTTGTTTTCAGGTCCAGCTATTTACTGGTCCTTGGACATGTTCCAGATGGCGATGATTGCCACGACCGCCGCTGCGGGTGACACGAACACCATAAGGTAGTTGAGGGCAGTCACGATTCCGGCTGCAATGCCTGCGAACGCGGGGATTATTCCGAGCACGTTCTTGATCACAGTCGAAAGGGAGCCGAGCGACACGTTGATTGCGATTGCCGCAACCAGGAATGGCACTA
Organism: Candidatus Micrarchaeia archaeon; assembly: GCA_041663565.1. Lineage (GTDB taxonomy): Archaea > Micrarchaeota > Micrarchaeia > Norongarragalinales > CAINOH01 > CAINOH01. The sequence goes on from JBAYMJ010000006.1 coordinate 47,718, forward strand.
TCTCCTTCTCGGTGATGTTCACAAGACCGACTATCAACCCGAGCACACCCAGGGTGAGCAGGATTATTTCCGACCCGATGCCGAAGCCGCCGAAGAACCCGACGACAAGCGCCAGGAGCACGCCGACTAGGAACGCGTACGAGCCGATGGTCTGCATAGTTAATTCGTCTTTCTTTGCCATGTTTTCAATACACCCCAAAAATGGTTTTAGCGGCAACAACTTGTCCGCTTTCCAAAGAAATAAACCATCAATTATTTCGCAATCCACCTTTTAATATTATCCAGATGACGGCAATTGACGGTTTTTTGGCCGCAAGCGGCCTGCAAATCAACTGAATGGCCTTATTTACTTTTGTAGCCCAAGATTAGTAGGCGGGTCCGTAGCTCAGCTTGGACAGAGCGACTACCTCCTAAGTAGTAGGTCCAGGGTTCAAATCCCTGCGGGCCCGTGTCTTTTCTTCTTCTCCGGCGAAGCGTTTTCCGGTTCACTCACCTTTCTTGCCACGAGCACGCAGATTTCCTCGAAGAAGAATTTTTTTGAGGGGAGCTTTTCGACTTCAAAACCTTTCTTTTCAAGGATTGCGATGGTCTTTCCTATTCCGGAAAGGCTGCTTTGCAACAATATGAGGACCCCGCCTTGCGCCAAGTGCCTGTCGAAACTCTTTAGGAACAAGTCAGTGATTTTTCTGCCGCTCTTTCCGCCGTCAAAGGCCAGGTTGAGCGTGCCGTGGACCCTTTCTGCGGGAGTGGTGGGAAGGTAGGGTGGGTTGAAGCCGATTACGTCAAACAGTTCGTTCTTTGCGCCTTTTTCGAAAGCGGAAAAGAGGTCGGTTTGGGCAAAGGACATTTTCTTTTCCACGCCATTCAATGCCGCGTTCTTCCTTGCAATCTCCACAGCAGACGGGTTCAAGTCAGCGCAAACAACCGAGGAGACTTCCTTTCTTTGGGCGCAAGCTATCCCGAACACGCCGGTTGCGCAGCCCAAGTCCAGTACCTTGCCAAACGCAAACTTCCTCGCCGCCTCGACCATGAGCTCGGAGTCGTCGGACGGCTCGTACACGTCGGGGTGGAAACGGAGCGAAAGGCCGCAGAAATCAGTTGGCTTGTTTTCCATGGAAGTTGATTTGGTGACGCACAATTAATAATATTGGAATGGAAAGAAATCAAAGGGCAAAAAGCAAGTCGCGGTAATCAACATGGCCAAACTCGAAGTCACTGTCACTGGAGTCAAGATGCGCAACCCGCTTGTGCTTGCAGCCGGGGTGCGCAGCAACTACGCCGACTTGTTGATAAGGGCGGCAAACGAGGGCGCTGGCGCAGTCACCTCGAAGTCCTGCTCGCTTGAGCCGCGGCCGGGGCACCCCAACCCAACCGCGATGATTCACGGCCAGGTAGTGATGAACGCAATCGGGCTGTCCAACCCGGGGGTCAAGGAGGAGTCCGAGCAAATCAAGAGGGCAATCAAGGAGTCCGGAGTGCCGGTAATCGCTTCCGTTTTTGGAAAGAATGCCGAAGAATTTTCCCAGGCTGCTAAGATTATGGAATCAGCCAAGCCTGCGATGATTGAGCTTAACATATCCTGTCCCAACGTAAGCCGCGAGGGGAAGATGTTCTCTGCAGACCCGGCTGCAACCGAGGAAATCGTGCGGGCTGTGAAGAAAACAGTGAAGCTGCCTGTTTCAGTCAAGCTTTCGCCTAACGTGACCGACATCGCTGAAATCGCAATCGCGGCAAAGAAGGGCGGAGCTGACGCAATCACCGCAATCAACTGCCTTTCAGGGATGTGGATAGACGCTTATGCAAAGAAGCCCTATCTTGCGAACAAGGTTGGCGGCCTGAGCGGCCCGGGAATCAAGCCCGTAGCCCTTCGCTGCGTCTGGCAAATCAGGCAGGCAGTTGACCTGCCAATAATCGGTGGCGGCGGGATTACGACCGGGACCGATGCTGCAGAGATGCTGATGGCAGGCGCAACCGCGGTTTCAATCGGCAGCGCGGTGTGCTACCGCAAGAACGCGTTTGCGGAGATTTCAAAAGAGCTAGTTGAGTTCATGGAATCCGAAGGCTATGCGAAGGTTTCAGACATAAAGATGGAATAGCAGGCAAAAAAGACGAACGGTGCGAAAAAGAATGCTTCCAATAAAGACCAAAGTCCTCAAGGCTGAAAAAGAAAACGAAAAAGTCGTTCGCCTAGTCCTGGAAGCCGAGCTCGCTTTCGCCCAGCCGGGGCAATTCGTGATGGTCTGGGTTCCCGGAGTGGATGAGAAGCCCATCAGCATCGCGGAGAACAAGCCAACTCTTGAAATCTGCGTGGCTAACGCCGGGCCGGTAAGCGAAAAAATCTCCAAGCTAACGGCTGGTGATGACATTTACATCCGCGGCCCGCTTGGCCACGGTTTCGAGCAGAAGGGAAAGAAGTGGCTGATGGTGGGCGGCGGCTACGGCTTCGGGCCGCTCCGGTTCCTAGCGCGGGTTGGGAAGGACAGCGGAAAGAGCGCCGAGGCCATTCTTGGCGCGCGCACCAAGGCGCTGCTTATGAAAAAAGCGTGCTGCGACACGTGCTTTTTGACAAACGATGGCAGCGAAGGGAAGGCAGGCACGAGCGTGGACGAGCTTGAGGCGCGGCTCTCGGCGAAGGGCGCCAAATACGATATGGTTTTCTCCTGCGGCCCGGAGCGGATGATGGAAGCGGTTGCAAAGGCGTGCCAAAAGCACGGCGTGCCCTCCCAGCTTCTAGTAGAACGCTACATGAAGTGCGGCTTCGGGGTGTGCGGCCACTGCGCGATGGGCAAGTGGCTTGCCTGCGTGGACGGCCCGGCGATATACGGCGAGGAAGCCCTGAAGAACCCGGAATTCGGCAAGGCGCACCAGGACAGGTGCGGGTGCAAGAAACCGCTTTAGACGGTGTGCCGATTGCAACCTTTCTGTTTCCTGCCAAACCACTAATTTCCCGCTACTGGAAGCAGCTGCTTCTCAAAAAGCAGGACGTCCTTGTCGTTGATTTTGCGCTCCAGCGTGCCGAAGCACGAAAAGCCGAACTCCTTGTAGATTTTCTGCGCGACCTCGTTGTCCTTTGCCACGAAAAGAAAGACTCGCCGGAAGCCGGAGGCCTGGATTGCGTTGAGCGCGGCGTTGACTAGCGCCCTTGCGACGCCGCGGTTGCGGCACTCCGAAAGCACCGCAAGCCCGAGGATTTTCGCGTGGTCCTCCAGTACCTCGTAGTCAAGGTAGCCAGCGAGCTTGCCTTTTATGCGGGCGACCAGGTAGACGTAGGACTTGGACTCGATTCGCCGGACAATTTCGTTGGAGGAGAAGTTCGCGTAGGGGAAGTACTCGCGGGACAGGATGAAGATGGAGTAGATTTCCTTGCGGGTTGCGGGGCCGACGGTAATCTCGGCGCCCTTTTCCGAGTCCTTTGCAGTACCCGTTTCCGCTTCCTTTCCGGCGGCCTTCTTCCCGGCCTTTTCGTGCTTCATGCTGATGCAAATAAGGTTTGGCCAGCGAGGCATTGAAAACGTTTCGCTTGCACGGGGGTGGTTTTTGCGGCCACGCATGCTCAGGATAGGAACGGCTCGGAAGCGGCCCAGTCCTCCTCAAAGACTGAGTCGAACTGCGAAACCGTCCCGCAGCCTGAAAGCGCGACTGCTGCCTCGCGGTTGAGGAACATCGCGTGGAACGACCAGTTGGTGCTGCCCACGAGCACTACTGCGGAGTCGATGACCGCGAACTTGGAGTGCAGCCGCGCGAAGTGCTCGGGAGCAAAGCGTACCAGCACGCCCTTCGAGGCGAGCTCGCGTGCGGTTGCGTAGTTGGTGGTGACCGTGCGGTCGAGGATTACGCGCACCTGCACGCCCTGCGAAGCCTTCCTTTCAAGCTCCTCGGAAAGGGGCGTGTAGGAGAACTGGTAGATCTCGACCGAGATGGACCTTTCGGACGAGGAAAAAAGCGAGACTATTGCCGGCTCGGCGCCTGGAGAGAAAAGGGTCTGGACGCCGCAACCGTAGGACTTGCCCTGCAGTGCGGAAGCATAGGTTGCGCCCGCAAAGAACGCGAGGGCAAGAAGCACCGCCGCGGCTGCCGCCAGCGCTGCCGGGGGGATTGCCTTTTTCATGACAAAAGCTCTTGCAGGGCCTTTGACATAACTGCAGCGTTTATTTCAAATCCACGGATAGTTCAATCGGGGATGCAAAAACCGCATCCGCCTTGCAGGTTATAAACCAAAACCGACAAATTTATTCAAGCGGGCCCGTGGCTTAGCCTGGATAGAGCGACTGGTTCCGAATACCATAAGTTGCATAGGGGTTCCCTGACATTTATGATGGGAAACACCAGTAGGTCCCGAGTTCAAAGCATCGGGCGCAAAAGCGCCCCTTGTGAAAGTCTCGGCGGGCCCGTTTTTGTTTTCAAGTGGGGTATTGGCAAGGTCTTTGGCAAAGGTCTCCGTGTCGATAATCGTGCCGGCCTACAACCAGAAGGACAAGCTGGAAGGCTGCGTGCTTGCGGTGCAGCGTAGCCTGCAGGACGCCAACATAAAGGACTTCGAGATAATCATCGCCGAGGACGGCAGCAGGGACGGCTCCTTTGAAGAGGCCAACCGGCTCTGGCGAAAGTACCCGTTTCTGAAGGTGTCGCACGCAAACAGGAAATCAGGCCGCGGGAGCGCGGTGTGCCGAGGGTTCCTGGAGGCAACGGGCGACGTAGTCGCGTACATCGATGCCGACCAGGCGACCGAGACTTCGCACCTTCCCGCGCTTCTTGACGCTGCAAGAAAGACCGGCATCGCGACCGGCTCGCGCTACCTGCGCAAGAGTAAAGCAAGCAGGGGCGCAGGCAGGCTCTTTTTCAGCCAGGTGTTCAACTGGCTGGTGCGCGTAATCCTTGGCTCCAAGGTCTCGGACCACCAGTGCGGCTTCAAGGCATTCCGCAGGGGAGTCGCGAAGGACCTGTGCGCGAGGGCCAAGGAAAAGCACTGGCTTTGGGACACCGAGATACTGGTGCTTGCGCAAAGGCAGGGCCTGGTTGTTTCCGAAATCCCGGTAGTGTGGCGCGAGCAGGCAAACACCACGATGCGGCTCAAGAACGACATCTGGGACATGTTCTGGGGAATCGTCAGGCTTCGCCAGAGGCTGAAATAAGATGAAGGGCATCCTCGGGCAGAAGGTAGGCGGCCAGGCCTTGGCGCTTGCCGCGTTCTTCTTGCTTGTCCTTGCCGCGCTTTTTACTGGAAGCCAAACACTTGGCGCAGCGGCGATAATCGGGTTCTTCTGCATAAACTGGCTCTTCCTCGGGCCGCTGCTTTCCGGCATTGCGGTACTTGCCAGGGCAGGGATTGCCTACGCGCTGTCGTTTTCCAGCCTTTGCGCAATCACGTACGTAATCTCGCTGGTCTTGGGGTATTCCCGCGGCTTGATTGCAGTTGCGATGGTCGTGGTTGCGGCAACGCTTGCGCTCCTTTCGTCGAACTCAGGAAAGACACAGGGCAAAAAGGCGTTCGCAACGGGAATACTTTCCGAGCTCAAGGCGCACTACGCAATCATCATCGCGACAATACTCGTATTCGCCGCTTTCATTTCAATAAACAACGCAACGCTCTGGGCCGACAGCGAGTACGGAATCATCGTCGGCGGTTGGAACTGGGGCGACTTCCCCGCCCACGTGCCTGTGATACGCACGGTGAACCTGGGCAACTTCCCGCCGCAGGTGCCGTTCCTTGCAGGCGAGCCGCTCAACTACCACTGGTTCTCCGACTTCTTCACAGCAATCAACGCAAAATTCACGGGAATCGACCAGATGGCTTGCATGCGGGTCGAGAACTCCATCTACCCCGCGTTCTTCTTCCTTTTGTGCTATCTGGTCGCGCTGCGGCTTTGCGCGGACAGGAAGAAGGCGCTTTTTGCTGCGCTGCTTGTGCTGTTCTGCGGAAGCCTCGCATTCACCAAGGTACTGCCACAGCTTTGGGGAAACCCCGGCCAGGCGTGGAACACGATTACCTACGAGGCGCACGACAACGACTGGGGCGAGTACCAGATGCCTTCGCTCATACCCGGGTTCCTGCTTCCCCAGCGCGCGATAATGGCCGGCCTCGTGCTCTTCCTTGCATCCCTGCTCCTTGTGCTTGAATCCAAGGGCGATTGGAAAAAGAACGCACTTGCCGGGCTCTTGTGCGGCCTGTCGGTGCCATTCCACTTCTATGCTGCTCCGGCGTGCGGGCTTGCCGCGGTGCTCAAGGCAGTGATTGACACGCTGTCGGGGCAGAAGATTGCAAAGTCCGCAAAACACCTTGGCTTTTTTTCCTTGGGTGCAGCTGTTGCGGGAGTGCCGCTTTATCTTCTCGTGCTCTCAACTGGAATCCACTCCTCATCCTACCCTCTTGCCCTGCACTTCGGGTGGCTTGCGCCAACTGACGCCGTGGGGTTTGCGGCGTTTTATGCAAAGAACCTCGGGATTGCGTTCGTGGCGTTCGTGCTTGCAGCAATCGCGTTCGCAGCAGCCCTGCCGGGAAAACAGAAGAAGTTCGCGGGAGTCGAACGGGGCGAGTACGCGCTGCTCTGCCTCCTTGGGCTAGGCCTGTTCGTAGTGCCTAACCTGCTCACGCTGCCGGGGCTTGACTGGGACCTGAACAAGTTCTTCGTGTTCATGTTCGTGCCAACCGGCATCTGCGCCGGCTTTGCAGCATATGACTTCGCCAAGAGGCTCAGAACGTGGGGCTGGATTTTGCTTGCGGTTTTCTTTCTGATTTCAAGCTTGTCATCACTGATGACTACTGCCTGGTGGGACAACAACCGATGGGTGGGCCTTACTGCCGCGGACGTCGAGGTGGGGCAGTGGATTGCGAACAACACTCCCGTGGGCACGGTGTTTGCCTCGCACGAGAAGCACAACTCGCCCATCGACAGCTACGCGGGCCGCTTCCGCGCCGTTGGCGCGTGGTGGGGCTGGGTGAACGCCATAGGCGACGGCGAGAACGGCAGGCGAATTGAGCTGATGAAGAGGTTCTTCTGCACGCAATCCGAGGCGGAGGCGCTCTCGATTGCGCACGGCCTCAACGCAACTTACGCCTATTACAGCCAGGACGAAAAGGACAGCTACAAGTGCGACCCGGGTTTTGCCCGCTGGCGGACGTTCACGCAAGCCTATTCAAAGGACGGCACGGAAATATATCGCATAGACGGATGACGGAAACATGGAACTCCTTGCCCCGCTTGGACTGCTTGAAATCGCGCGCACCATAGCCGTCTTCGCATTCGCGCTAGTTCTTCCGGGCTGGCTCTTCCTGCGCCTCGACCCGAAGTGGGGCACCACGGGGCACGACAAGGCAAAGGGCAACGCGCCGCTGTTTTTGGGAATCGTCGAGACCGCCTGCGCAAGCGTGTTCTTTTCCATAGTCATCTGCTGCATCGCGTTCGTTGCGCTCACGTTCACCATCGGCCTGAACTTCTGGACCGCGCTGGCCCTGCTTGCAGTAATCAACGCCTCAATGGGGTATCTTGCTTGGAAAGAAGGACACTAGTCAGCATCGTCTTTTTGGCCGCCTGCATCTACCTGGCCGCAGCGTACACGTTCCCCCAGATGAAGGGCTCGCTCTCGGGCTGGTACGACCCCGTCGTGACAACCGGCGAAATCAATGCCGCCGAGTGGGCGTACGACAACCTGCCGCACCAGTCGCACTTCGCAGGAGACATGTTCGCGTGCGAGATGCTCACTGCGGTCGCGTTCCAGATATGCTCGATGGGCGGCGCGTGGGAGCTTGCCGACAACCCCAACCAGCGCTACTCGGACAACGAGCGCACCTACCTCACGGATTCCGCTACCGAGGCGCACGGCCTGCTTGCAAAGTACAACATAACGTACGTGTTCGCAAGCAGCCGCCAGGGCTTCTACGCCTACGGCTGGAAGGACGCGAAAAACGAAAAGTTCGACACGCCTGCGCTGTTCGAGAAGATTTACGACGCTGACGGCGCGAAGATATACAAAGTAAAGTGAGCCGATGGGACAAAAATTCAACTCAGACGAACTGCTCAAGACAGCCGGGCTTTTCATACTGCTGGGGCTTGCGTTCTCGATTGCGTACTGGGGGATGTTCGAGCGCTCCGAGCGGTTCCTTCCGACTTGGGACAACGCGATGCTCCACGCCGGGCGCGCGGTGTTCATAATGGAGACCGGGCACTACGCGGAAAACGAGCTGGTGTTCGGGGGAGTAACCCGGACGTATCATCTGCCCGCATACCCCGCGCTAGTTGCGGGAACCGCCATGCTTACCGGATTGGACTTTGCCTGGACCGAGCGGCTCCTCACGATGGTCCTTACAACGCTTCTTGCGTTCGCGATATACACTATTGCAAAGGCAATCGCGGGCGACTGGCGCGCGGGAGTTATTGCGGGAATGCTTGCAATGGCCTCGGTCAACCTTATGACCTGGGGCACGCGCAACAGCCCCATAGGCCTTGGCAACGTGCTGCTTCCCATAGCACTGTACCTGCTGCTTACGCGCAGGACGCTTGCCGCGGCGCTCTGCGGCCTCGTGATTGCGCTTGACCACCAGCCGACGCTGCTCGTGTTCATCCTTACTGCGTTCCTGTTCTTCCTGTGGGAGTACTCCACCAACCTGCCCAAGTCCAAGCCGTCGGTCAAGGGCCTGCTCTCGAACATAATGCACCCGGAGGTGCTGACAGCAGCGCTTTCCGGGCTCGTCGCGTTCCTTATGTACATGGCCTGGCACGTGCGCCAGACCGGGCTTTCGTGCCTGAACTTCTCGTGCCTGCCGCAGTTCAGCGCAAAGGAGTTCGGAAAGTCAATTGACTTCGTGGATTACTTCTCAAAAAGCCCGCAGGCGTTCGCGCTTCTTGGAATCGTGCTGTTGCCGCTTTCGCGGGCGCCGAACCGCAACAAGGCCCTTGCTTTTGCCTGGCTGGTTGCGTGCATACTGCTTGTGAAGAACGACCTTCTTGGAATCGGCACGTTCACCGAGCGCTTCCTCACTTACCTCGACTGCGCGGTTGCGGTGTTTGGCGGAGTTGGGATTGCGATAGCCCTTTCCTGGGTGGACGGGAAAAAGAAGCACGCTGATGCGGAGGCGGCCTGAACGGTGGCGAAAAAAGCGGAAGGGACTGTTGTTGCCGCGCAACCGCACATTGCAAAAGCACGCACCGCAAAGGCCAGCAAGCCTCCTGCAAGGACCAAAAGGCCCGCTGCTGCAAAGGACGCCATCGCCGGAAACGTCGGCGTGCAGGACACATATGGCGCCGGAACCCAAAAGGCCGGGGTGCAGGAATCACATGACACAGGCGCCTGGAAGGCCGGGGTGCAAAAAGCCTACGACGGGATTTGCGAAAGCTGGGACGAGAGCAGGAGAAGGCCCTTCCCGCCGATGCCCCTTTTTTTGGAGGAGTTCCAAAGGAGGTTCTCGAAAAGGGCGGGCACGCTGACGCACGCAAAAATCCTTGACGCGGGGTGCGGCAACGCAAGGAACTCAATCTGGCTTTCCAAAAAGCTTCCAAGGGCGTTCATATGCTGCTGCGACAGCTCGGCAGGGATGCTGCACAGCGCAAGCAGAAACGTCGCGGCTGCCTGCAGGGCCCACTCGTGCAGGATATCCAGGACCGACATCGAGGACATCAGGCATCCCTCCGGCCTTTTTGACGCGGTGCTTTGCACTGCAGTGCTGCACCACATCCCAACCAATGACGGCCGGGTGCGCGCGCTGTCCGAAATCCGCAGGGTGCTCAAGCCAAATGGCTTTGCGTTCGTCACCGTGTGGAGCGACCCGGACGAGACTCCTGGCACGGACAGGGAAGTGGAGTTCCCGACTGGCAGGGGTGGCAAAATAAAGCGGTACTACCATTTCTTTTCCAGAAGCGAACTGAAGTACGCCGCCAGGAAAGCCGGGTTCGAGGTCGCTGATGCGTTCTACGAGGCCGGAGGCAGGAGGACGGACGAACAGGACTGTTCGAAGGCGCGCAACCTGTGCGTAATCCTGCAAAAGCCACGCAAGCACGCCGACAATTACTGGGGAAAGGGACGATGACTAAAAAGAAAGGACGCAACCGCATCCCAAGGCTGTTCCTGAAGGCACTTGCGGGAATTTTGTTCATAGCGGTGCTGTGGTTTTTGCTCTCGGCGCTGTTTTCTGCCGCTCCGCCAATCAGCTACGTGACGTCCTGCTCGATGTACCCGGAGTACTCGCGCGGCGACATGCTCCTCGTGCTGCCGCTTTCGCCTTCGGTGCAGGTGGAAGGATACGACGGCCTGCTTTCACGGGCAAACCCCTGGGTGGTGTCCTTTGGCAACAACACGACCGTGCTTGACGCGTCGATAAGCACGTACTGCAACAACAGCGTTGAGCAGATGTGCAGGGAATTCTACGAAAACCCCGCCGGGTTTTCCGAGACCAACGGCCCGGTCACGTACGAGTATGCAAGATGCACAAATGGCAGGCAGAAGTCCGAGCCGTGCGTCGTGACTGCAAAGGTGGGCAACGCGAGCTTTTCAACAGCACAACGGCCGCAGGCAATAGTGTACGGAGCACGCGTCTTTGCGGGCTCGCCGGCAATCCCGGTGATCCACCGGGCGTTCTTCGCAGTCAGGGACGCTTCGGGCAGCACGTACCTTTTCACGAAAGGCGACGCCAACCCGCTCTTCGACTCCCAGTCCCCGGGATTCTTTTCGCTCAACGGCGCGGCAGCCGCAAACGCATCGTCGGTGCACGGAATCGTGGTTGCTAGGATACCTTTCGCAGGAGAGTTCCTGAGGGGCTACAGGGGAATTCCGGGCTGCTGATGCGGCTGACTTTCCAAAAAGGCTGTGAATACAAATAGAAAAACGCTTAAACTTCCGAAGGCAGAAATGACATATGGACACCTACGACACCGGGCAGCTGATGCGTTCAGTGCGCGAGGTCTTCTTTTACGTTTTCCTGGGCCTGTGCGCGGCATACGCGTACGCGGCGTTCGTATTCAGGCCCAAAAACCCGTTTTCGTACCCCGGAATCGAGGACAAGCTGTACATAGTCCTCTTGATGGCGGCAGTTGCGACAATCGTGTTCTGCCTCCCGATGCTGTTCCGGGCGCTTTCCAAGGCAAGGAACCAACTTAGGCGCATCCCAATCTACGCAAGGATAAGGAACAGCGCCTTCGGAAGGGCGGTGTCCGGCATGTTTTTCTTTGCCCGGCCGCTTGGAAGGTGGCTGCGCAGGAAGGCAGGAGATGTCGAAGCCTATTGCCGGATGAACTTCTACCCCGGAAGGCGCTGGTTCTTTGCAACGATGGGCTTTGGGATATTCCTGGTAATACTGCCGCTGGTGCTTACAAACCAGAAGGGCCTGGTGGAGGTTTCTGCGCTGCTTTTTGCAGCCTACGCGGTCTTTTCCTACGTGAACAGGGTGGACGACCGCGTGATGATAGTAACCGCGCTGTTCTTTCTTGCAGCCTGCCCAGTCCTGCTCATACTCAAGGAGGACGCCAGGGCCGAGCTTTCGGCGATATACGCGTATTACGCGCTGTGCACGGGCGTGCTGTTGCAGTTTGCGGATTACGTCAAGAACCGCAGCAGGTACGACAGGGACTGAACCTGGCCATTCGCCAAGGGTTATAATCCTACAAAAAGCTAAACCTAATGCTCAAACAAAGCACAGGTAATCTGATGATACGTCTTGTAATGCTCGGCACCAGCGCTTCGCTTCCCTCCAAACAGTACCATACTTCGTGCATGGCGGTAAAGTACGGAAAGTCTATGCTCTTTGACGCCTGCGAGGGCGTCCAGCGCCAGTTGATGAAATACAACGTGAGCTTCGCCTCGATTGACGCAATCTTTCTTTCGCACCTGCACGCCGACCACTTCCTCGGACTGTTCGGCCTGGTGCAGAGCATGAACCTCTCCACTCGCGCTGCTGAGCTTGTAATCTACGGCCCGAAGGGGACTGCGAAATTCCTGGATGCTGTGTTTGCGACCAAGGAACTGCGGCCGAACTTCCCGGTCAAGTTCGTCGAGATTGCGGCTTCCAAGAAGCCCTTCTACGAGACCGAGCTGTTTACGGTCACTGCTTTCAACGCAAACCACGGCACGAACGCGCTCGGCTACGTGCTTGAGGGAAAGCCCACGCACCGGTTCGACAAGGAAAAGTGCGAAAAGGTCGGAATCAAGGGCAGGAACTTCTCCGAACTGGAAGAAGGAAAGACCGTGACCATCAAGGACAGGAAGTACAAGTACGCCGACGTCACCTACGAGCAGCCCGGAAAGAAAATCGTCTATTCCGGCGACGGCGCGCCCAACTCCGAGCTGAATGCGGCGTGCAAGCTTGCGGACATTCTCGTCCTTGACTCCACGTTTGCGGACGAGCAGAAGGAGCTTGCCAAGGAAAAGCGCCACAGCACCGCAAGCCAGGCGGCTGCCATTGCGAAGAAGGCCAAGGCGAAGATGCTCATACTCACCCACTTCTCGAACAGGTACGACGACCGCAGCGTCCTGCTGGACGAGGCTAAGAAGAAATTCGGGAACTCGGTGCTTGCAGCCGA
>JBAYMJ010000007.1:0-58863 GCA_041663565.1 Candidatus Micrarchaeia archaeon
ATGCTCCAACCGGGATTTGAACCCGGGTTATCGGATTGAAAGTCCGACGTCCTTGACCGAGCTAGACTATTGGAGCAAAAAAAGCGTCGATTCTCGGTTACCCTTTTGCGGGTCATCTAATAGTGCATTGATAGGTTTATTTTCCCATTGGCTCAGCGCCCTTTTGAGCCTAGGAGGGCCTTGGAAAGCGCGCGGAGGACCTTCGACTCGACGGCCTCCTTCGAGGCCATCTTCCGGCCGTCCATGGCATCGATTACAATGGCTCCCTTGGACTTGCAGATTTTTGCGTAGGAAAGGTACTGCGTGCGCACTGCCTTCTGGAACTCGACGTCCTTCTCGTAAACGTCCTTTTTGTCCTTCAGGTAAGCCCGGCCCTTTTTTTTCAGGTTGTTCTTGAATGCAACCAATGGGTTGACGTCGATTATGAAAGTGGCATCCGGCTGGGGCAGGAGGGCTTCGAGCTTAAGCACCCACTCGATGAACGCGTCCTTTTGCTTCTTGGTGCCCTTGAACCGGGCCGACTGGTAGGCGCAGTTTGAAGCGGTGTAGCGGTCAACTACCACGTTGAACCCCGTTGAGAGGAGCCGCCGGATTTCGCCAGCGCCTTCGTACTTGTCCTTTGCGTAAAGAACTGCCATCTGCTCTGGCGAGGCCTTCTTCTCTCCCCTCAGGTGCCTTGCTATCTGCCTGCCTGTTGCGGAGGTGTAGTTCGGGAAGTGTATGAGCCTAGTTGGCCGCTTGGTTTTCTGCAGGAAAGTCACCAGAAGCTCGGCCTGGGTTGACTTGCCGCAGCCGTCGATTCCTTCAAAGACTATGAAAAGTGGTTTTGTTGCCATATGTTTTATCACGAAGCCGTAGGATTTAATTCTCTGCCACAAAGTCAGTCTGAAAGCGTGAGGTCAACCGCCCGCTTCGCTATCTTGGAGACCTGGCGCGAGGAGAACACGCGCCTTACCGGGACCCAGGAGAAGCTGTCGTGCTCCGAGTTGGTCGGGCGAAGGTTGGCGTGCGCAAGGTGCTGCGCCCGCACCGTCTTTTCCGGGTCGGAAAGCAGGAACCCGGAGAAGCAGTGGACCCTGAACTTGGTTGCGCGGTCAAAGAACGACGAGCAGTAGGACGACGCGTAGTCGGAAGGCGTCAGCCCGGCTTCCTCGAACGCCTCGCGTGCGAGGGCGTTGCGGTATACGTCCAGGCCGCAGTCCGCGTTCACCAAGTCGGCCTTTTCAACCACCCCGCCAATCAGGGCGAACTGACCTGACAGGAACTTTGCGCCGGTTTTTTTCTTTGCAAGAAGCACGAAGTCATCCTTGCACGGGACAACCGAGGATGCAGTCGGGTTGGCTGCCGACTTCTTGTAAAGCGTCAGCACAACGGCCTCGGGGGCGCCTGACGAGTGGAACCGTTGGGCGAACGGGATTATCCCGTCGGCAAGGCGCGCCTTGACTTTGGGCCGCGAGAATGCGGAGCGGATGCGGAAGAGCGTGCGGTCCAAGGTAAAACTCCAAAAACTATAGTATGTACGAGAGTGCCGCACCCGCAAGCGTAATTGTGAAGTTGTCGTCAAAAGGTATTGGAAGCGACTCCACGACTGCCAGGATGAGGCAGAGCAAGAGCGCAGTTGGCCCGAGGAAGAAGACGGAAACTATTGATGCGGTAAGGAAGAACGCAAGCGACCCTTCCCAGGTCTTTCTTTTGTTGTAGAATATGCGGTGGCTTCCCTTCATGCCCACTAGGGTGGATGCGCCGTCGCCGAATGCAAACACCAAGAGCACGACAACTGCAAAAAAGGCGGTCTTGGAGAACGAGAGGGCGAGTATCGCGCCCAGGAGGAACATCAAGGCGCCGATTCCGGGGATGGTGACCTTGCGCTCCATCTTTGAGAGGAAAAAGTCGATGACCTTCTCCTCGAAGCCGGAAAGCTTCCACTGGATGAGCACAAGCCCAGCTATGAGCATCACGAAAAGCGCCGCCAGGCCGTCCTCGCGGCCGAGGAAATAGATGCCGGAGGCTATCACTGCGCCGAACGTGATGTGGAACAGCTTGCGGTAAAGCTCCTTCATCTTTTCTTCACCGAAGGCGCTTTGGCCTGTTTAGAATTTTGTTTTGCTGGCACAACACTGCCTACTTTCTTGGCCTTGCGCATTTGCAAGATTCGCTTTTTGACAAATCGCTTGACGCGCCAGTGCGTGCGCCTCTTGATTGCGCCAAAGTAAATCAGCAACTCTTCGGAGATGAAGAACAAAGCAACCCCAAGCCCTGCGCCGGAGGCGACTTGCGCCATCGAGTGCGCGCCCCAGTACTCGCGCGAAAACCCGACTATGAGTGCTGCTGGGAAAAAGAACCAGAATGCGGGAGAGCCAAGCGAGCCTGCTGCGAAGATGAACGCAAAAGCCGAGTGGCCGGATGGCATCCCGGAGTCGTCAGGGCAGGAAAGAAGTCCGTCGCAGGGCCGGTCCTCGTTTATGGCGTTCTTGAGAAGGGGAACAGACACCGTTGCAAGCAAAAGCGCGAGGAATATTGCCTTGCGGTTGTGGCAGAATATGAGTGCCGCAAACCCCAGGCAGGCAAGCACTAGGTAAAGGTCCGCGCTCGAGGCGCCTGCGGCAAGGGACATCCAATAAGCACCGATTTTGACTGCTGGCAGTCGCTAGCAATTACTAATCGAGCGGTTTTAATCCCTTGGCAGGCAAAATAAATACCTGCAAAAACCCGCATAGGGATGCGGGGAATTGTATCAGTTGCCGGGGTAGCTCAGCCTGGTTAGAGCGCCAGACTCATAATGCCCTGCGCCGCACCATACGCCTATGATACGAGGCGCGGCTACGGGAAATGAAGAGACTTATGGGTGCTTTTGCCAGCATTGATGGCGTTGATGAGACTCTATGAGTTTTGAGCCATCTGGAGGTCGGGAGTTCAAATCGCCCCCTCGGCACTAGAATTCGGGAACAAAACAGCTTTGTTTCCGAAAAGGGTCGAGAGAGCGCTAACCCGCTCTTTCAACTCCTTCTTTTCATGCAAGGCCCTGGCGCTCATTTTCTCGGCAGCTTGTCGTATGCTGCGGTGACGTCTTTCAGGTCGAACATGAAGATGCCGTGCTCTTCCAAAAAGAGCTTGGCCTTGTTCTCGAAACCGCTTTTCGAAACGAAGAACATGGTCGTGTTCGCCCGCTGGCCGCTGGTGCACTGCACCAGGTGCCTCTTCTCGTGGAAATGCACTGCATCGCTGTAATCCACAGGCTCTTTCCTCCAGCGGACTTCGCCCAGGAGCAGGGATTCTTTTGACTGGCCGCAGATGTCGATTTCGTTTCCGCTGCGGTCCCACCAGCCGCCCAGCTCGGTTACCTTGATGGGCATTTTGCCTAGGGAAGCGTTGTTGTGCTTGCGGACGAGCTCGCGGACGACGTCCTCGAACACCAGGCCGGTCATTGCCTCTATCTGCGTGGTTATCTGTTCGCGCACGAGCTTGTAGTTGTTTATCTCCAAAGCAGAAGCGTATCGGGCGACGAAGTTGTACCAGAACTTGAAGAAGTTGTCCTTGAGCACGAACTGGGGCGACATCTTGCTGCCGCAGACCGGCGACCTTTTTTCAATCAGGTTCATTGCCTTGCTCAGGCGCTCGATGTAGAACAGCAACCCCGAGCTTTCGATGCCGGTCTGGTCGCTGATTTCCTTGAGCGTCCGGTGCCCTTTGGCTATTGCGGCCAGGATTGAGTTGTAGCGGCCGGTGTCGCGCAGCTCCATCGTCAGGATGGTGGAAGGCTCTTCCCGGAGCAGGCCGTTCTTGCGGAGCACGTTCTCTTCGACCACGTCCAGGTAGTCCTTTGTCTTGACCTGTTCGGAGAACTCCAGGTAGCGGGGCAGGCCGCCGAATGTCGCGTAGAGGCGCATCTTTGTCTCTTCGGTAAGCCTGGCTTCTGCCAGCGCTTCCCTGAATGCCTGGTATTCGAAAGGATCCAGCTTCAGGTTCGCCGTTGCCCGGCCGAAGAGGGGGGAGCGGTGGCTGATTGCTATCTTGTAGATTGCGCTTACTGCGGACCCGAGCAGGATGAGCATGATGGGCTTGTCTTTCAGCTTGGTGTCCCACACCCTTTGCAGCCGGGAGAAAGCCCGGGGGTCGATGTGCAGGCGCTGGAACTCGTCAATGACAACTACGAGCTTCCCTGTCTCGGAACACTTCGTGTTCAGATAGCCGAAGAAGTCGTCCCAGTTGGCGAAGGCGGGTTTTTCCTGGGGCCATGCTACGCCCACGTCATCCGCAAGGGAGCGGAGCATGTCCTGGGGCGTGCCTTCGTCAACGAAAAGGTAGAGCCGCTGTGCCTGGGGGACGGTCTCGAGGAACTTCCGGACTAGCTCGGTCTTTCCTACCCTGCGGCGTCCGGACAGGATGAACAGCTCGCCCTTGCGCAGGTTGTCGAACCTGTCCCTGAACAAGGCCAGTTCTTCCCGCCTATCCGTGAATTTTACCATACAAAATACATATAGTTACGACTATATAATACTTATTGGCACGACTATAAGTAATTCATCAGCGCTTGTAGGCATCGTCGTGGTGCTCAAGCCTGTCAAAGAGGATGAACTTTTCCTTGCGGTAGACTTTGAAAAAAAGCACGAAACTTCCCACGTGGACGCGCTTGAAGTCAGAAAGGTCGTGGCGCATGTTCTTGAAGTGGCCGATGGTAGTTTCGTCGTTGAGCTGGGTTATTTGTTCGATTTTCTTGAATACCGCTCTTGTCAACTCGGGATTGCGTTTGGCGGCCTTCTCAAGCACCGCCCTAAGCTCATCGGACAGCGAGAAAGTGAATGGCAAGCGCGTCAGGCCTCGCAGATTTTGCGCAGCTCGGAAAGGCTTGTTGCCCTGAATCCGTGCTTTGCAACGTGCGCGTCACAGGATTTTATGACTTGCCGCACGACATCGTCCTTTACCTCGGCATCGACAAACTCGCTGCCGTAAAGCTCCGCAAACTTGTCCAGAGCCGCGGCCTTGTCGCGCAGGCCGTACTTTTCCTTGAGCACGCCAAGCACCCTGTTCGTATAGTCCTTGATTGTGAGGTTGACCGTAACGTTTTCCATGATAATATCGCCTAATATAGAATTAGTTAAACTAATTTAAGTGCTTTTGCTTGGGAGTGACACGCATCCCCTTTGGCACTTATTTCGTTAAGCATGCCACTACGAGTTCCCGCTGCAACTGCATAGACACCCATGCTGTTGACAACCTAGCCGTGCACTGACGAAAGCTGGGATGTGAAGTAGACTATCAGGGAATCAAGCGAAAAGAGGATTACCAGGAGTATAACAAACGGGAGTGCAATCGTTGCAACGGCCCTGGCAAAGCTAAAGCCATGCACAGCACGTATTGCTAGGATTAAAAGGTAAAGCCCATAAAGCGCGTACAATACTGAAACACATGAATTCAGAAGAGCAAAATCCGCAGTGAAAAGTGTCGCTATGGCGCTAAGAAGGTTCGAAAGCACCAACCAGACAGCAGTAAGGGGAATCAGGTAAGAAGAGATTACGAAGGTATTCTCGCCAAAGCTTCCTTGCCCTCCCAGAAGCTTTGCAAAGATAAAGAAAAGGGACGAATAAACCAGAAGCGACAAGGGGAATGCCAAGGCGGCCATTACTGTGCCACGAAGCAGTGAAACTGAATCGGCAACGTCCTGCGGTGCAGTCAGTAATAATGTGGCAGTAATCATTAGGAACAGCAGCAAGCCAACCCCTGCTGCCCAGGCAAGCGCGGTCTTTAGGTTTGATTTCGGCTTAATCGTTTCAAAAGTAGTTTTAGGCGAAAACAAGGCGCCATTCCAGATTGCGATGGTTTCTTGCAAGTTCATCTAGGTCTCCTCCGCACTACATTCTACTTACGTTTCGCCTTTAAAAAATCAATTCCTAATACTATGAAGCGGAGCCGGAATCCTCCCTCCCCTTGTGACGAACTTGGAGGAACTGCGCTTGCTCATCCGAATTATCGTTGCCTTGCCGAAGAGGCCGCCGAAGTCAACGTCATCTCCTTCCTTGCCGCCTGGCACGGGGATGAGGCGCACTCCGGTGCACTTGTTGTTCATCACGCCGATTGCCATCTCGTCGGCCATCACGCCTGCGATGGTCTGCCAGGGAGTGGTGCCGGGGATTGCAATCATGTCAAGCCCAACCGAGCACACCGCGGTCATGGCTTCGAGCTTGTCAATCGAGAGCGAGCCGTCCTTTACTGCTGCGTTCATTCGCGAGTCCTCGCTTACTGGGATGAACGCTCCGGAATACCCTCCGACACGGCTTGTCGCCATCGCGCCGCCGGTCTTCACCGCGTTGGTGAGAAGGTAGAGCGTGGCAGTGGTACCGTGCGCTCCAGCGCACTCCACCCCGATTGCCTCTAGGATTTCGGCAACCGAGTCGGAGGTCTTATCAGTTGGCGCAAGGGAAAGGTCAACCGCGCCAAGCGTAGTGCCTAACTTCTTTGCAAGCTCCTTGCCAACAAGCTCGCCTGCGCGAGTAATCTTGAAAGTAATCTTCTTGATTGTCTCGGAGACCTCGGTTGCGTCCGCGCCTGCGTCAAGGGCTGCAACGGCGTTCTTGACCACTCCGGGGCCTGAAATCCCCACATTAATCGTGGTCTCCGCGCCGCCGTAGCCGTGGAACGCGCCTGCCATGAAGGGGATTCCTTCCGGAGCGTTGCACATCACCACGAACTTCGCTGCGCCAAAGCCTTTCTGTGACTTGGTTGCCTCGGCGATTTCATTTACCTTTTGTGCAGCTGAGTTGATTGCATCCAAGTTGATGCCAACAGAAGAGTTTCCGACGTTGAGCGAGCCGCACACGCGGCTGGTCTGGGAAAATACTTTCGGAAGGGATTCCAGGAGGACTTCGTCCGAATGGCTCAGGCCGGATTGCACCATCGCGGAGTATCCTCCGATGAGGTCAATTCCAAGCTCTCCTGCGGTCTTGTCAAGGGTCTTTGCGACCTTAAGGGCAATTGCGGTCCCTGCCTGGACATCGGTCTTCCTCAGCGCGGAAGCCATCACAGTCGAGATTGGGGTGATGGAAATGCGCTTGTTGATTATCGGAATCCCGTATTTTCGCTCCAGCTTCTGGGCTTCGGGAACAAGGTTTTTTGCTGCTGAAAGCAGCTTTGCGTGGATGTTCTCGCAAAGCTCGTCCTCCTTGGGAGAAGAGCAGTCGGACAGGTTCACTCCAAGGGTGACCGTGCGTATGTCGAAGTTCTCGCGGCTGACCATGTTTATTGTCTGTAGGATTTCTTCAGAAGAGAATCTCATAAGCAATCATCATATTTTGCCATCGAAGGCCCGAACCATCCCATTCTAGACGCGGTGCATGTACTCGAAGATGTCCTTGTGCTGGATGATTACCTGCAGCCCCAGCTTCTTGCCCTCTGCCGCAAGCTTCTTCTGCAGCGTCTCAAAGTCGGCCTTTGCGTTGCTGATGTCAACAAGTATCATCATCGCGAACATGTCCTGCATTATGGTCTGGCCGAGGTCCTCGATGTTGACGTTGTTCTCAGCTAGTACGCGCGTGACGCCCGCAACCAGGCCGGTGCTGTCCTTTCCGAAAGCCGTGACTACTGCCAGTTCCTTTGCCATAAGTTCCCCAACCCGCTTTGAATGTAATGGATAGTATTCAGGGCGTAAAAGAAGCATAAATAGCCCTAGGGAAAGCTAAGACTGCTCATTTCCTACGGGTGCGCTCGCGGCCAAGGAAATCCACCATCGCGTTGCCAAGCGTGTTGTTGTACACCAGGAAGGCGTCGTGACCGTAGGGCAGGTCTAGCTTTTTGTACACGCAGGGCACCCCTGCCTCTGCAAGGCCCGCGTAGAGCTCCTCAACGTGGGCAGGCGGGTAGAGCCAGTCGGAGGTAAAGGATACGAGGAGGAATTTTGGCTTTTTGCCCTGCTGGCTGGCCAATCCGGAAAAGACGTCGCACAGCTCCGTTTCCCCGCCAGAAGTCAGGTCGAAGTGGTCAACCGCGTTGGTGATGTACAGGTAGCTGTTGGCGTCGAACCGGCGCACGAACTTCTGGCCCTGGTAGTTGAAGTAGCTCTGTATCTCGAACTCCGTTCCGAACTTGGGCGGCCGCGAGCCGTGCCGCTCCTTTTTGTTCCGGCCGAACTTGCGCTCAAGCGTGTCGTGGCTTAGGTAGGTGATGTGGCTGACTTGGCGCGCAAGCGAAAGGCCTTTCCGCGGCGCTCCTGCGGAGTAGTAGTCGCCCTGCTTCCAGTGCGGGTCAGCGAGTATCATCTTGCGGCCCATGTCGTGGAACGCCACGCCCATAGGGTATTGCTTTGCCGTTGCCGCAAGCACGATTGCGGTGTCGAACGAGTCGGGAAAGTCAACTGCCCACTGGAGAACCTCCATCCCGCCCATGCTGCCGCCCACGATGCAGAAGAGCCGCTTGACGCCGAGGTGATCCACAAGCTTCTTGTGCGCAGCCACCATGTCGCGTATCGAAATGAGCGGAAAGTCCGAGCCGTAGGGCTTCTTGGTGCGCGGGTTTATGCTCGAAGGCCCTGTCGTTCCCTTGCACCCGCCAAGCACGTTGGCGCAGACTACGAAGTACTTTCGCGTGTCGAAAGTCTTGCCGGGGCCTATGGCCAGGTCGTACCAGCCCGGCTTGCGGCCGTTCCGCTTGTGCATCCCAGCTGCGTGGCTGTCGCCCGTAAGCGCGTGGAATACAAGAACCGCGTTGGTCTTCTGCGCATTGAGCGTGCCGTAGGTCTCGTACGCTATGCGGACGTTGCGGAGCTTCTCGCCGCACTCAAGGGCAAGGTCACCCGCGTCTAAGTACTCGGTCCTGACGAATCCCACTGAGTTGCCCTGCTTTTCTAAGTTGAACACCTTCTGCTATCCTAAGTACCTGCTGGCGCAACCTTTAGCGCCTGCTCCAAATCGGCGATTATGTCTTCGGCATCTTCCAAGCCAATGGAAAGCCGCACCAAGTCCGGCGAGATGCCGCATTCGGCAAGCTGTTTTGCAGTAAGCTGGCTGTGAGTTGTGCTTGCCGGGTGTATTGCCAGGCTCTTGGCGTCTCCTACGTTTGCCAGGTGCGAAAACAGCGAAAGGTTTTCGATGAACTTCCCGCCCGCGCCCTTTCCCTTCACCCCGAATGCCACCACCCCGCCAAACCCTTTCTTGAAATACTTCTTTGCATTGCCGTGCGACGGGTGCGAAGAAAGGCCCGGATAGCGAACCCACGACACCGCATCATTCGACTCCAAGAATTTCGCCACCTTGAGTGCGTTCTCGCAGTGACGCTCCATTCGCAGGGAGAGAGTTTCCAGTCCCTGAAGGAAAATCCAAGAGTTGTCCGGAGCGATGCATCCTCCGAGGTTGCGCAGCGCACCCAGTCTCATACGGTTGATGTAGGCAAGCCTGTTGGCCTTGCCGAAATCGTAAGCATATCGTATCCCGTGGTAATTGTCGTCTGGCGCGGTAAACTGCGGGTGCTTCCCCGACTGTTTCCAGTCAAAATTGCCGCTGTCAACAACAGCGCCGCCGATTCCCGTGCCGTGGCCGCCAATCCACTTGGAAAGCGAGTGCACGACAATATCTGTGCCGTAATTGAAGGGCAAAAGCAGGTAGGGAGTTGCGAAGGTGGAATCGATGATGAGCGGGATGGAGTTCTCGTGCGCAACTTCCGCCAGTGCCCCAAAGTCGGGAACCGAAAGCGTGGGGTTTCCGATTGCCTCGCAGAAAAGCGCCTTGGTCTTTTTCGTTATTGCCTTGGAAAAGTTGTCCGGGTCAGCGGGATTTGCAAAGCTTGCGGTAATCCCGAAATCAGGAAGCATGCCTGCAAACTGTGTGGCAGTGCCGCCGTAAAGGTCAGTAGAGGAAACTATGTGGTCGCCCTGCTTTGCAAGGTTGATTATGGAGTAGAATACCGCGGTTGTTCCAGAACACAAAGCAAGGGCTCCAGCTCCGGAGCCGTCGCCTTCCAGCGATGCAAGACGCTCCTCAAGGGATTGCGTGGTCGGATTCGACATGCGCGTGTAGATGTGGCCGTCGGCCTTGAGCGCAAAAAGGTCGCTTGCGTGCCGGGTGTCCGTAAAGACGTAGCTTGAGGTGCGTTGTATTGGCACGGACGATGAAGGTGAGGTTGGACCCGGCGCGTACCCTTCGTGTATGGCCCTTGTCTGGAAATTTTTTTTGTAAACGCGGGCCATTTTTTCACACCTCAAATCTTTGCGGTCCCCGCAAGCGCGGTTGCGGTGAACGCGGGCTTGCTTGGGTAGATTACCGAGCCTTCGGAATTAATGCTTTCGCTGTTGTGGCTTACTATGCGCAGCACAGTCGGGAACACGAAGTGCTCAAGCGCAGCCGGTGCTATCAGCGAGCGGCACCTGCTCTCGACGCCGAAAGAGAAGTCGTGGCAGCTGCTGCGAAGCTCATCCACGCCTGCTTCCTTGACGCGCTTGCCCCCAACGTAGAACCCGTCCACGTTGGTGACCTTGACTATCTCGTCAGCCTCAAGGCAGCGTCCAAGGACGAACGCGGTCACGTCGCTCCCGCCGCGGCCAAGGGTCGTGATTTTCCCGTCGTGCGAGCGCGCCACGAAACCCGGGATTACCGGAATCATGTACTCCAAACAGGGCTCCACCAGGCTCCTGCAGAGTAGCCGCGTGCGTTCGACGTCAACCGCTGCACAGCCGTAATGCGAGTCGGACACTATTGGCCACTCGCTTCCCGTAGGGTCGTAGAGCTTGCTCTGCACGTCTGCGCTGACCAGCGCCGAATGCAAAAGCGCTGCCGAAAGCCTCTCGCCGTAGGACAGCGCGACGTCCCAAGCCTGGGGCAGTTTGGCGTTCTCCTGCCCGAGCTGCGAAAGCTGCGACACTATCGAGTCGGTCGAGCCGCCCTGTGCCGACACTACCGCGACAACGCGGTTGCCGTGCTTGAAGTCCTCAGAAAGCAATGCTGCCGCCTTCTGGACAAGCGCGGGCGTGGACAGGCTCTTGCCGCCGAACTTTACTATGCGAAGGATGCCCTTGCTCATTCAAGACCAAGCCTCTGCAGTGCACGCCATATCGCCATGCGCGAGCAGGAGAACTCGGACTCGAGCTGCCTGCATGAATAACCCGCCTGCCGGAACTGGACCAGGCGGCCTATGTCCTCGCCTTCAAGCTTGGGGTACCTCCCCCTGTGCTTTATGTCGACGGACACGCCGTAACTACAACTTGATGACATTCCCAACTTTCACCACCGAACGATTTTCCCCGAATCTCAGAACAAGCGCGGCCTTCAACCGATTTAGGCTGTTTTTTATTTTTTATTGAAGGCCGCAAGAGGGGATGGTGGTTGCCATTGCGCGGGCTACGGAAACCGAAAGCGGAAGGTTCCTGACATGCCCGAACAACATTTGTATCGACTAGAAAGAATTCATCTTGTAGTATAAAAAACCGCGTCACGGAATGTGCACAGGTTATAAATGGTTTAAAAGCGAAGCGGGAAAATACGGGGGTTCCGGCAAGGCAGGACGCGGGATTTTGCCGCGTTCACTATGGTTATATTTCAAAGCAAAGTTATTGTTCAGAGCAAACATGGCGGAACAGGCTAAACCACCGGCAAAAGAGGCTATGGCAGCGCCAGTGGCAAGGCTTACTGCGGCGGAACTCCTTGCAAAGGGCGCGGGCCTGGAAAAGGATGGCGACAACGACGGTGCGCTTGAGGCCTACAAGGCGGTGCTTGAGACCGAGCCGAAGAACAACGTCGCCTTGGAAGCCTGCGGGGCGATATTCCTTGGCCATAAGAAGTACGACGACGCCGTGCACTACTTTTACCGCGCGCTTGACACCGACTCGGAAAGCGTCTTCTCCCTCAACGGGCTTGGGTTGTGCTTTTTGAAGCTTGGAAGGTACAACGACGCCATGAACTGCTTTTCGCGCATCCTCGAGATGGAGCCTGACAACGCCAACGCGCTCATAAACAAGGGCATAGTGTTCAAGGAGCAGGACCGCACCGAGGAGGCTTTGCTGTTCTTCGACAAGGTGCTCAAGCGCAACCCTGCAGACGAGTACGCCCTTATGAGCAAGGGCAACGCGCTTGCAGAGGCGCGGTACTTCAACGAGGCCATAATCTGCTTCAACAAGGCCCTTGCGGTGAACTCCAAGAACGCCCTTGCAATCTACAACATGGGCGAGGCGTACAAGAACATCGGGAAGACGGCCATGGGGAACAGCATGATTGCGGACGCGATGCGGCTGGACCCCGGGATAAAGGACGAGATTGCAAAGAAGAATGAAGAGAAGGTCTCGTTGCTGTCGGACGTCAAGGGCCTCATCAAGATACTGCTGGCCAGGATAACCGACCGGACCTGAGCACTTAGGCCACCTGCGAGACGCACAGGTCTATCTGCCCCGCGCTCCCCTGGACGTTGCCCGCGGTGGCGGACTTGGTTATCTTTATCTTGAACGCGAGGTTGCCGTCGGTAAGCCGCTCGAAGGTGGCGAACATTGCGTTGTCGTACGCGCCCGAGCTTGCGTAGGACATCTCGTCGCACTCCGACTGGCTGATTGTGCGGCCCTGCACCTTGGCCGGGCACACGCTGTCGGAGACCTTGCCGTTGCAGGACTCCGATGGGTCGATGTTGAGCCGCAGCGCCTCGGAAAGCTCTATGCACACGCTCGAGTCAACAAGCGGCGCGAGTATCCCCGTCCCCGCGTCGTAGGTGAGGGGCTCTATTATCCAGCACCCGCCGCCGTAGTTCCCGGAGCAGCGCTGGCAGTACTTCTGGTTGGTGTAGTGTATCACGCGCACCGCCTCGACCGAGCGGCCGGTGCAGCGCTCCATGGTGTAGTCAACTAGCTTGGACGTGCCCCACGAGCCCATCGCCACTTCCTGCATGGCCTCCTGGAGCCTCTCGTTCTGGGTCTTGAGCCGGTACTCACACTGCGTGTCGCTTATGTTGTTGTAGAGGTAGAAGGCGAGGCTCATGCTCAGGGTCATTATGATTACGGCTATGAAAAGCTCCATTGGCGCGGACATTTGGCCGCGCTTTTGGCCGTAGCGCATTTTCCCAACCCCCTAAATGAGCCCCAGCGCCGCCTGGACGTAGTTCGTGCTGTAGCCTAGGTTCGACGCCGACGTCTCGGCGGCCGATGCGAACAGGGGCTTGACGAGGGTGATGACAAGCACCGCGGCGATGATGACCACTACAATCATGTAGATGCCACTCCAGTCACCGCGTCTCATGCTCTTTGCACCAAGGAACTTAGCTAAGGCCGCAGTCGCTTTCGGCCTGCGAACGCACGCCATTGGAGCCGGTGAGCGACTGGCCTATGCCGATTATGTACTCGCTTTCGTCCGAATTGAAGCACACCACTATGGCCACTGCGATGTTCTCATTGCAGACAATCGACGTATCCTGGACGGTCAATGGCGTGTCCGTGCCGCCTCCGCATACGGTGTCGTCGTAGCATATGAACTTGATTGATTCCTTGCTGATTGCGGCGGTGCCCTTGGCATCCTCGCGGTAGATGGAGTCGCCCTTGCTGAACTCCACGTTCTCCTTCGGCTCGAGCCCGAAGCCCTTCTGCTGGACCTTCTTGACAAGGTCGGGAATCACGTCCTTTGCCTTGGCGCCGAAGCCGCCGATGCCGCCAAGGAAACCTAGGAGCATGCCCAATATCGCAACTGCGACAATTACGCTGATGACAAGCATCATCGTGTCGAAAGCCTGACCGCGCTTCATCTTCATCCCTCGCAGCTTCATTTCCATCCCTCGCAAAAATACCGCGTTAATAGAACCAATCAGATTACCCAGAAGCGGTTTAAAAACGTCTCTTCCCACCTCATTCCTATGGTACTGGAGTTCCGCAAGGACCCCATCAAGGGTTCCATCGTGGTTGTCGCAAACGAGCGCGCGCTGCGGCCGCTGGACCCGTCGGTGTCCTGCCCGTTCTGCAAGGGAGCGGAGAAGGTCACGCCGCCCACCAAGCTCGCGTTGCCTTCCGAAAAGAACTGGACCGTCCGGTGCTTTGACAACGCGTTCGCAATAGTGAAGCCGCGGGGCAAGTTCAAGCCGGAAAAAAAGGACGACTTCTTCTACACCTCGCCCGCATACGGCGAGCACGAAGTCATTGTGGAGACGCCTGACCACCACCAGCTGTTCATGGAAATCAAGGACCCGGCGCACCTTGCGATGATTTTCCGGGCCTACAAGGAAAGGTACGTTGCGCTTTCAAAAAAGAAGGACGCGCGGTACGTGCACCTGTTCAAGAACCACGGCCGGCTCGGAGGCGCGAGCCTGGAGCACGAGCACTCGCAGATAATCTCGCTGCCGTTCCTCCCTGTTGTAATCAAGTCCGAGATTGACAACGAGCGCGAGTACAAGAAAAGGACCGGAAAGTGCATACTCTGCGAGCTTTTGGAGCGGGAGAAGCAGAACATAATCCTGCAGAACGAGAGCTTCGCAGTCCTGTGCCCGTCGTTTGCGCGATTCCCGTTCGAGACCTGGATAATCAGCCTGGAGCACAAGAAAAGCATCGCCCAGTTTTCCGACTTCGAGGGCGGCCAGTTCATGCAGGCACTGCGCACCATCGTCGAGGCAGTGTTCCGCGTGTCGCGCGACTACAACGTGGTGTACCACAACGGGGTCGAGGGCGAGGACTCGCACTTCCACGCGGAAATCTACCCGCGGCCCAACGTCTGGGCCGGCCTTGAGCTTGGCACCGGCGTAATCGTCAACACCAAGACCGAGAAGGAAGCGATTGCCGCGCTCGCCTGCTCGCCATCAGGCACGTGCTGGGTGAGGCCGGAATTGAGGAAGAAGACAGGGGAAGGGAAAGCCAACCCCAAAGCCGGCAAGAAAAGGAAGAAGTAGGAAAACCGGCAAAAAGCGCCGTGGTGGTTTCCAGGCGGGCGCAGCATCACAACCCAATTCCCCCCGGAAATCCCTAACTGATTCCAAGCATTGTCAGCGTGCCGCGCGCAAGAAGGAACATGCCAATCAGCGAAGCTGCGCCGCCTATTGCAGCTGCATTGAGCAAAAAGACCAGGCCGAAGACTATGTCGCCACCGCCATAGAACCACTTTCCGCCTTCAGAGTGTGCCATAAAAACCAACTAGACGGACATGGCTATGCTTGCAAGCGTCATCACGCCCCGCACAACCATCACGGTGGCAACTATGTCCGCGTAGCCGCCCGGTATCGAGCCCGATGCAACCAGGAGGATGAGCCCGAAAACGATGTCGGTGCCGCCGTAATAGATTCGACTTATGAAGCCCATTTTGTAAGACCGATTTAGGACCTTGGGACAGGAACGGCAGCACGTTGCAAAAGCCGCGCACCCGCCCGGACTGCCATGCGCCAAGGGACTAAAAAAAACGATAAACAGTTATTTGGATGCGGCATAATAAAACAGACGCAGACCGACAGGTGACGAAATGGGTTTTGAGAGTGCAATACTGCTTGCAGTAAGCTTTGTAGTGCTGGTCAAGAGCTCGGAAGCGTGCGTCCGCAACCTCGCAGCGCTTGCCAGGTACCTTTGCCTTTCCGAGTTCGCAATAAGCTTCATAGTCGTAGGCATAGCGTCGGTGCTGCCGGAGCTTTCGGTTGCGACTGTCGCCGCTGCCGAGGGGAGCCCGGACATGGCGATTGCCGTGCTTTTCGGCTCCAACGTTGCGGACTTCACGCTCATACTCGGATTGGTGGCGGTTTATGCGCGCGGGCTGAAGGTGGAGTCCAAGGTAAGGCACGGCGCGAAAACGCTCCTGATGCTCCTTGCGCTGCCGGTCGTGCTCCTGCTTTTGGGAAACGGGCTGTCCAAGTTGGATGGGGTAATCCTCATCGTCGCGTACTTCTATTACCTGCACAAGATAATCGGCAGGCACAACGGGCTTTCGAACGCGCTTTGCAACATATCGAACAACAAGCGCGACTTTGCAAAGCACGTGACTATTGGCGCGGTTGCCATGGTGGCCCTGTTCATCTCAGCGGGCGCCGCCTCGGACTCGGCAATCAAGATTGCGACTGAAATCGGGCTTCCAAGCGTGCTCATGGGCCTGCTTATCGCCCTTGGCACCTGCGCGCCCGAGTTCACGCTTGCGGTGCAGGCGGTCCGCAAGGGGCATTCGGAGATGGGCGCTGGCGACATCGTCGGCAACGTCTCAACCGACGCTACGCTCAGCCTGGGGATAGTCGCGCTGATTTCGCCGGTCGCGCCCGCGTTCGAGGCGGTTGCCCTGAGCGGTTTCACCATGGTCGCTGCAGGCGCGCTTGCGGTCCACTTCATGCAGAGCGGCAGGAAAATCAGCCTCAACGAGGGCCTGATACTCGTGTTTACGTACATCGCGTTCATAGCGCTGGAGTTCGGGACGCAGGCAAGAATCATCGCATAGACCCCCGGACGCGCAACCTGCGCATTGAGCAATATTCTTAAGCCTGCACAAGAAAGAGAGATTGAAATGATTGAGCTGATATTTCTCATCGGAGTGCTGCTTATATTCGGCTTTGCAGCCACGCTGTTCTTCGAGCGCACCGGAATCTCCGAGATACTCATCCTGATGGCCGCAGGCATAATGCTGGGCCCCATCTTCGGAGTAATCGACGTGTCAGCGGGGAGCGTGCTTGCCGGAGCGGCCGGGTTCATGACCGTGCTTGCGCTCATACTCATGCTTTTTGACGGCGGCCTGACCTTCGAGATTGCAAGCATGGTGCGCGCATTGCCCCTTGCCTTCGGGTTTACGATACTTTCCTTTACCATATGCACAGTGGCCATCGCTGCTGCTGCAAACCTGCTGTTCAACATTGGCTGGCTTCCCGGACTGCTTCTGGGAGTGGCGTTGGCCGGAACGTCGTCTTCGAACGTGCTTTCCATGCTTGGCAGGCTGGGCGCATCCAGCCAGACCAAGGCGATGCTTGCGATTGAATCTACAGTTACGGACGCATTCACGCTCATAATCGGCCTCACCATAATCGACCTGATGATAGGCAATGCGGACATCTCGGCTGCGCCTGCAAAGCTGATGAACTCGCTTTCCGCCGCGCTGTTCATAGGAATAATCCTCGCTGCGCTGTGGGTGGTCATCCTGCGCAGGCTTACCGAGAGCAAGTACTCCTACATGCTCACGCTTGCCACGGTGTTTTTGGCCTACGCGCTTTCCGAGTTCTTCGGAGGCAACGGCGTGATAGCGGTGTTCGTGTTCGGCCTGGTGCTTGGAAACTCCGGAACGCTCGCAGCGCTTCTCAAGCTCAACAAGAAGGAGTATGAGGTCGACCCGGAAATTCGGCGGATGCAGGAGGAAATATCGTTCTTCGTGCGCACGTTCTTCTTCGTCTACCTCGGCCTTCTGATGACCAGCTCGACGTTCAAGCTCGAGGCAATACTGCTTTCAGTTGCAATAGTATTCGTGACCACCATTGCAAGGTGGCTTGCGGTCAAGCCGTTCGCCTCGCAAATACCTGCAAGCGAGCGCAACCTCATCGTGTTCCTGACTCCGAAGGGCCTTGCCGCAGCGGTGCTTGTGACCATCCCAGCAGCCAACGGGATAGTCATACCCTACTTTGCCGAGACGATAATGATTACGATACTGCTCACCAACATCATCGCGACCGTAGCGATGTTTGCAAACAACAGGGGAATGCCGGCCTACGTCGCAAACGGGAAGAAGCCGCGGATAATCAGGACTAAGTAAGGAAAAAGTAACGGACCGAGGAAAACGAAAAAAAGAATTGAAAAAAGGAACTGGCGGCACTAATCAGGCGCGGACCTTTCCACGCGCGAACTTCTCGTTCCCGCCGCCCACTCCGCGCTCCTTGAGAAGGTCAATCGCCTTCCTTCCGCTCTCTGCATCAGCTGCGCAGACTAAGTAGCCTTCCTTGTTTGAAAGTGCAACTGCCCAGCCCCTGTTTCCTGCGATTGCGACCGCAATCTTCTCAAGGACCTTGGCATCATAGTCCAAGTCCTTCGCCTCGACAAAGCGGAAGACCTCTCCGCCTGCCGGAGCCTTCTTTTGAGCAGCAATCATGAGCGACACGCCTTCGGAGTAGGCGAAGCGGTCAATGAGCGTGTCAAGCGACTTCCCGCGCGCCTTCCACTCGTCGAAGAGCTTGGCTGCGGCAGCGGGAATCGCCTCGTTGCTGGTTGCCGAGAACACCTTGTTGGCCTCGGAAAGGATTTTCTCCAGGCCCTCGACGTACTCAAGCGCACGCTGTCCTGCCTTGTAGTGCAGCCGGACGACTCCGTCCTGGATTTGCTCCGCTTTCGTAATCTTGATTAGCCCAAGCTGTGCGGTGTTCGAGAGGTGAGTCCCGCCGCAGGCCTCGTAGTCCAGGCCCTCTGCTGCCACGACGCGGATGGTTTTTCCGATTGCGCCGCCTCCCTGGTATAGACGGAAGCCGTGCTTTTCCTCGGCCTGTCCGCGGTCAAGGAACTCACAGGTGACCGGGATTGCCTGCCTGACTGCCTCGTTTGCGTATTTTTCTATGAGAGCAAGCTGCTCGGCATCGGGCTTTTCGTAGTGGGTGATGTCCACGTGCGCGCCTTCCTCGTTCTTGAAGCTTCCCGACTGCCAGATGTGCTTTCCAAGCGCCTTGCGGCTGGATGCAATTATGACGTGGGTTGCAGTGTGATGCGCTGAAATCTCATTGCGGCGCTTGCGGTCAAGCTTCACCGTGACAAGCTGGCCGGACGAGAACTTTGAGGCGTCGGCCTTGTTTGCAAGGATGTGCAGCACAACTCCGAACAGCTTCTGGCTGTCAGCGACCTTGGCCTCGACTGCACCGGCAACGATTGAGCCGCGGTCCGCGGACTGGCCTCCGCCTTCGGGGTAGATGATGGTGCGGTCAAGCACGATTATGCCCTTCGCGGGGTCGATTGCAACGACCTTTGCGGTGATTTCGTTGCGCTCGGGGTTCTCGTAATAGGAAAGCTCGGTCTTTGCGAGGCCGGAGACGTCCAGGGTGGTGAGGTCCTTCTTTGACGCGTGAGCTTCCATCTGGTGCCTGCTGGTCACGGCCTTGTAGAAGTCAGCCGGGATGCTCACTTCGGCGTTCTTCTCAGCAGCCGCCTTCTCCAAAAGCTCGGGAGTGATTCCCTGGCTCTCGTATAGGTTGAGCATCTTCTCAGTTGTGATGGGCTTGCCGGCTGAAACTATGTCCTGGCTTGCCTTCCAAGCCTTGGCCTTGGAGTCGCCGAACTTGCGGCGCTCCACCTCGAGGATTTCGTGGATTTCGTCAAGGTTCTCCGAAAGCTCGGGAAACAGCGGCTTGAGGTCTTCCGCGTGCATCTCGCACACGTCGATGAGGTCGAAGTCGAAGCTGTAGTCGGAGATGAACGAGAGTGCGCGCCTCAAGATGACTCGCAGGTTGTAGCCGCCTGCGGTGTTTGACGGTATTGCGCCGTCCGAGAGCGCGAACAGGAGCGTGCGCGAGTGGTCTGCTATTGCGTAGATTCCCTGCATCGGAAGAATCGACTTTTCAAGGTCCTTGACCGTAGTGCCGAGCATCCTTGCGATGCGCTCCTTTTCGGCACCCATATTGAGCATGGTTTCCACGTCAAGGGTGGAGGAGAGCGAGGCGTACTTTTCAAAAAGCGCGGAGTCCATGTTCAGCCCGGCCTTCTGCTTCATGAAGTCGATTTCCCTCGGAAATACCGAATCGTATGCCGTGAGCGTGCCGTTGTAGAACCACAGGAGCCGCTCGAACCCCCAGCCAACGTCGATGACCTTGCTTGGAAGGTCTACGACTTTGTTGTCAAAGTAGGTGTATTCGGTAAAGACGCTGTTTACAAGCTCCGCGCCGTGCGAGAACGACTCTATGCAGGGGCCAAGAGTTGAAAGGTCGGGCATTGCCCACAGGTCCTCGCCATATACTATCTCTTCTTTGGGGATTTCGAGGCACTGGGTGAGGTAATCGTAATTGTACTGGATGCACTGGTCCTTCCAGTAGGCGCGCTTGTCGTTCGGGTAGTCGAATGAGTGCTGTCCGGCCATCATGAACGAGGAGAAGTGCCTGCCGGTGACCCCTATGTTTGCAATGTCCGGGAAGCGCAGGCATACTTGGGGGACCACGAGCGGGTTTGCGGGGTACTCGAAGGTCATCCTTCCTGCCTCGAGGCGCTGGAAGTCCACTATTGAAGCTATGTTGAAGTACAGGTCATCTCGCCACCTACAGATTACCGGGTAGCGCGGCACGATTTCGTGGCCATTCTTCTTCCAGAAGTCGGCGAACTTGTTCCAGAAGTTGACGTACGTCTCTTTCCGAGGGTTCTTGCGGAAGAACGAGTAGGGCTCGTGGGACGAGTCCCCGCAGTCCTCCTTGTCGATGCTCCAGTAGCCCTTGCCGCACTTGGGGCACACGCGGCGCTGGAAGCCCTCCTGCTCAAAGAGCGGGACTTGGTAGTATTTCTTGTAGTCCTGGGCGAACTGCTTCTTGAGGTCTTCCTTGGTGACTGCCATCCTAATCTAACCTTGAAACTCGGCAACGCTTGAAATGCCTGAAAACTATACTAAGGAATTGAGCTGCCAAGGCTAAAAAATGCGTAGATATACCATTGAATCCGTAGACCGCGGACAAAACCGCATTGGGAACGAGGACAGATGGAAAAACCGCCGAAACCACCGCTGCTGCAGGAAACCATCGGGAGAATACACGCGCTGGCAAGGGAAGGCAAGTCGCCCAAGAAAATAAGGGCGTTGACAGGCGTAGGAATAACGGAAATACGCAGACACACGCGGGACATCGAGTTTGGCTCAGAAAACGTCGGGCCACAAGACGTTCAAAATTCAGGAAGCAATGATTCCGGGGCGCCGCTAGAAGAAACACCTACAAAAAATGCCGTGCCAGGCCTCGGGCCAGCAAGACACGGCAACGTCCAAGTTCCTGAAAAACAATACGTCCCCCTAGCGCAAAGGAAAACAGTGCCGGTGAGGTTCTTTTTGGAGGCACTGGACATCATAAACAAACCCGTCGAAAGGATACCTAACCCTGCCGGAGGATACCAATGGCCAAAGCCTGCTGAACCTAAACGGAAGGGAAGGCCATCGCTTCCGGAAAGCGCCTTGGCCGCCGGGAAACGGTACGTTCCGCCAGCCAGAAGGGAAACCCAAGAGCACGAGCAAATAATGAAAGAGCACGACCTGCCCACGCTCAAGAAAGTCTATTTCGACCTGATGGACTGGAAGGCGCCCGAAAGGGTCTCGGAGGAGACGAAAATCCCCCTGAAAAGAATAGTGCAGATAATCTTCAACCGCAAGACGCAGAGAACCGTGTTCGCAAATTACAACAAGGATATCCAGAAAAAGTACGCGATGCCGAACGAAGAGCTTGGCCTTCCGAAGGAACCGGACATAATCGCGCAGAACAAGGCCCTGCTATATGTGGTGGCAGCAAGGAAGAACATTAATGATAACCCGAAATACTGGGAAAAGAACGAACGCAGGCGGCCGTTGGCATAGCCGAAAAAATCAGGCGGACAGGTCGAAGAACGCCGCACCATACGCCTCGAACGCTTTCTTGAGGTCTGGCGCCTTCATCCGGATTGCAACCGTGTTCTGGCCAGCTGCAAATTCCAAGACCTTGGACTCGTCTGCAAAAAGCTGTTTGTCCGCAAGCACTGAAATCTTGGGCGTGTGGCCGAATGGCGGCACGCCTCCTGGCGCGCACCCGGTAAGGGATTCGATTTTGTCAAGGGCGCATAATTTTGTTTCGTCCGCCTGCAATATCGCTTTCAATTTCTTCAAGTCAAGTTTCCTGTCGGCGCGTATTGCGGCGCAGACTATGAACGTCTTGTCCTTTCGCCTAAACTCCACCACCAACGACTTGATGCCATCGGAAAGCGCAAGATTGCGCACCCTTGCCGCGTCCTGAGCCGAGAGCACGGGCTCGTGCAGGATTTTTTCATAAGGGATTGAGTGCGAGTCCAGAAGGGAAATGATGTTTTCGGTTTCCTTTTGCGACAAATCGGGCACCCAACAAATAGAGATTGAAAAAATAAGAAAAATGAAAATAAAAAACGAAAAGAAAAAATGAAAGACAGAAGACCGGAATTAACCCCTACTTCTTGCCCTTTCCTTTGGCCGACTTTGCCGCAGCCTTCTTTTCCTCTTTCTTCTTCTTGCGGTCCTCTGCCGATGCAGGGACGAAGCCGCTGTCGCCAAGGCTCTTTGCGCCTTCCTTGGTAATCTTCGCGTTGACCTGCGCGATTGTCTCTGAAATCGTGTTTCCTACGACGTTGCGCTTCTCGCGCGAGCCCTTGGTGACCTTGCGGATGCCGGTTCCGCCCGAGAGGAACGCCAAAATCTTGTGCACTCCGACGATGTCTTTTCGCATCGGGAAGCCCGCCTTGTCGGTTCCGCCGGTAATGGTGAGCTCGTAGCCTTCAAGCCCGATAATGGAGCCCTCAAGCTTGTCGCCTATCTTCTTTCCAAGTAGCTGGCCTTCCTTACCGGCCTCTACTTCCTTTTGGAACACGAACTTGGACTTCGGGTCGCCGAATACTATCTTCATTGAATACCTACACCCCTAATTGTGACTGTAATTTCTAAGCTCTAAATTGCTAAAAATCAGCGTAGTAATAGTCCATTTTAAGGCTATTAATTGTTTCGGGAAGGCCGGGATTGCGTGCCTATCTTGAATCCTGGCCCAGCGCCTTCAAGGCCTTAATCTGCGCAAGGACCTCTCGCTCGTCCTCGCTCAAAGCCTGCTTGTACTTTCCTTCCAGCGTGGCCATGTCGTCAGCAGGAGGGTTGGTGAAAAGCTTCATCTTTTCCTTGATTTGCCTGCCATAATAGACTCCGGCTATGCTGATTGCGACCTGCTCGCCCTTCTTTGCGGACTCTACGGGCTCCTTGTCCTTCTGGATTCCCCGCACAGCGCCTATGACTATTCCCTGCTCGTTCATCAGGGGAGCGTCCTTCTTCAGCAGCCCTGACTCGACCTCGACTCCGAATACCGCCGGGTTGGATTCCCTGAAGCAGCATCCGGGCATCAGGAAGATGCGTGCGGGCATCACCAGGCTTGCGAAGGCCTCGCGCTTTGCAGCGGCCTTCTTCTCCTCGATCCAGCGCCAATAGTCATCCACGATGGTGTAGATGATGCCGCTTGAGAATATCTTGACGTCCTCGGAGTTCGCAAGCGCAAGCACGTCGGCGTCCTGCTGCACGTTGAACGCGAATATGGCCCCAAAGTCGGGGTTCTTGGCCTTGACGCTCGCGGCTTCGAGTATTTCCTTCTTGGAAACCGGGCCTATGCCTGTTGAGCGGACCGTGATTTTTTCTCCTGCAAGCAGCTTCTCAATCGCTTCCAGGCTTCCGAACGCGTCGGCCTTGATTATGATGCCGTCGTTCTGTGTCGCCGTGACTAGCTCCTTGATTTCGGACTCGATTGCAGCTTTTGCGGCAGCGACCTTTGAGTCGTGCTCCGGGTCAGCTGGGTTGATTATGGTAATCGACGAGCCTGCGACAGCGATGTCAGCGCCTTCGCAGGCAATCTTTAACCCGACCGCGGCTGACGCGGTCGGAATGGAAGAAAACTTTTCCTTGGGGTCGCGCATCTCGTCCAAAGGCTTTGGCTTGAGTATCGCCTTGACCTTGCTCTGTATCGCGCCTTCCGCGCTTGCAAAAACAAGGGTGTCGCCTTCGGAAATCGTGCCGTCGAAAAGGATTGCATCAAGCGTCTTTCCCAGGCCGCGCTCCTCGCGAACTTCGAGGATGTTGGCCTTGCCTCCTGCGCCCTCGATTATGGTGAGCCGCTTTTCGAGGAACTTCTGTGCAAGACCGGAAACATAGAGAAGCAGTTCGGGTATTCCCTCGCGCGTCTTTGCGCTAACGGGAATCAGGAGGACCTGCTTCGTGAAGTCGCCTACGCGGTCGAACCGCTCGGCCGAGATGTTGTGCGAGTAGAGCTGGCCGACTATCTCATACAGGCGTTGGTCGAGGAGTGCCTTGGTGCGCTCCTGCTGGACTTTCTCGGTTTCGGTAAACGAGGCTCCGGGTTGGGCGTTCCAGCCCGAAATGGCGTCCATCTTGTTGAGGGCAACTACGAAGGGCGTCTTGTACTCCCTAAGGATGTCAAGTGCTTCCTCGGTCTGGCGCTCCACGCCCTTGGTGACGTCTATTACGAGTATTGCGATGTCTGCGATGCTCCCGCCGCGCCTGCGCAGGTTTGTGAACGCCTCGTGGCCCGGGGTGTCAACCGTGAGTATTCCGGGAATCGTGAAGTTTATAGGGAGCCGCGAGAGCACGGGCTTGCACACGTCCTTTATCACGCTGATGGGGATTTCGGACGCGCCGATGCTTTGCGTGATTGCGCCCGCTTCCCTGCTCTGCACCTTGGTGTGCCTGATTGCGTCGAGCAGGCTGGTCTTGCCGTGGTCAACGTGGCCAAGCACGCACACGATGGGCTGCCGGAGAGCTGGCATAAGTCATCACGAAAAAAGCATTGGGATTGCATTCACGGTTACACGTCGATTCCGACCTAGCCGTTGATTATTGAGTCATCGGCGCGCTTGTACTCGTAGATTTCCTTTGCGGTAAACCACAGCCCGATTTCGAACTTCGCCTCCTCGATGGAGCCTGATGCGTGGATGAGGTTGCGGATGGGCCTCTTCTTTGCGTTCGCCAAGTCGGGCGAGTCAACGGCGTAGTCCCCGCGCACGGTGCCCGGGAGCGCCACAAGCGGAAGGGTCGAGCCTACAATCTTGCGCACGTTCTCAACTGAGTGGTTCCCTTCAAGCACGAATGCGATTACCGGCGAGCCGCAGATGAAGTCAACGAGCCACCCCTTGACCATCTTGCCTATCTCGATTGCGTTGTCGGTGCCAAGCTCCTTCTTGGGGTCGATTCCGAACTTCTGGTAGCTCTCGAGGGTCTTGGAGCCGACTATGGATAGCCACTTGTCGTCTGACGGATAGTGCTTGGTGACAAGCTCCTTGGAGGGCTTGGTCATCTTCATAGCCACTATCTTGAGCCCAGCTTTCTCAAAGCGCGAGATTACTTCCCCGCAGAGGGCGCGCTGCACGCAATCAGGCTTGAGCATTACGAAAGTCCTTTCCATTGTATTCTCACCTTCAAAGAATGAAAACTGCCGGGTCTTGCGCAAGCAAAACCAGAAGTAATAGCTGGTAAAACTAGTGTCAATGAAGGTTTTTAGGCTATGTGGAGTCGCTTGCTAGCGCCTCTTGCCGGTCGCCTTCCTCGCAACGGCCTTCCTTGCAGCGGGCTTCGCCTGCTTTTTCGCCGCGGACTTGCCTGCAGCCGGGGCCTTGCGCTTTTCTTCGGCACCCTCCTTCGCTTCCTCGTCCTCGCCGGCGTCTTCGCCTTCCGGCTCCTCTTCCCCGGCCTCTTCCCCTTCCGTCTCCTCTTCTTCGGAGGCCTGCGGTCCTGCGGCCTGCTTCAGCGGGATTTCGATGTCCTGGGGCGCTTCCTCGGAATCCTGCCCTTCGGGGGCGGTTTCCTCAGTTTTTTCGAGTCCAAGCGCGCGTTCTACTTCGGCTATGCGGGACTCCAGCGCGTCGTACTGCTCCCCGAGGTCCTGTATGCTGCGGTCGTGCGACTCGACGCGTTCTGAAATATCCTCGGGTGCGCCTGCATCCTCGGCCGGCTCTTCCACCGGTTCTTGTTCGGCCGCATCCGGAGCCTCGCTTGTATCTGCGCCCGCGTCTTCCGGCGCCCCGCCAAGCTTGGCGGAACCTTCTGGAGCGTCCTGCGGAAGCTCGCCAATCTCGTAGGGAAGCACTTCGTCCGCAAACTTGGTCTCGCCGACCGCGCTCTTTATTGCGGCTAGCCTGTCTGAGAGTATTACGGAGTCGCCTTGGGAGGCTGCGGAAGGGGCCGATGCGATGCCAGTAGCTGAAACCGGCTGCTGGACGCGCTGGTAGGACATCACCTTTGCCTTGTCAGCGGCCTGCTTCCTGGCCTTCAGGTAGGAGCTGATAAGGTAAGCGTCCACGCCTGCAATGCCCAGGAGGGCAATCTGTTCCAAGACCATGTTGACAAGACCCGCCAAAGCGGCTTAGCGCTTTTTCTTTGCCGGCTTTTTCTGCCCTTCCGGCTCGTCTTCCCCTTCGGAATCTTCATCATCTTCCTGTCCTGACCCGTCTTCGCCCTCTTCGTCCCCGGACTTCTTGCGGGCAAAGTAGAAGAGCACGAGTATGACGCCTATTGCGACTATCGCAAGGGAGAACATCGACACCAAGCCGCCGGAGAACAGCCCTGTTGAGGCTGAGGGCGTAACTGCACGGAGCGATACCGGCAGGGAGTACGTAGTGCCATTACCCGCGCCGACAAGAAGGGTGGCATTGAGGTCCTTGCCTTTTTGGACCTGCGTCAGGAGGGTGATTTCAACGTACGATTTCGCAGGTATCGAGACCTCGGCAGTCGAGACGTTGACTGACGGCTCGCGCACCGCGACTGAAAGGTTGGAGGTGGCGTTTGCGTAGTTGTACAGCCGCACGGTGGTGTTGACCAGCTCAACCGAGCCGTTGGTGCCGTTGACCGCCGACGCGGACGACCCCGATGCCTTGGCTGCGACCAGCCCCTCGGTCGCGTTCACAAACAACACGGCTTCGCCGGAACCCTGCTGGCCTATGGCGCGCACAGTCGCGTTGAAAGGCCTTGACAGGCCGGTTGATACCACCAAGTCGACGTTGAGGGTCTTCCCTGCTGGTACCGAAGGTATGACCGCGTCTGACACGGTCATGTTTGAAATCAGGATGCGCACCGAGCTTACGTCATAGTCCGCGGCGTTGCGGACCGCTACCGTGATGTTCTTCTGCAGCCCGGACTCGAGCTGGATGCCCTGCGGAAGCATCACCCACAGCACGCCCGCTGGCTTTGAGGTCGCGTTCGTGGAGTTGGCTGAGGCGTTGACTGAAGCGGTTGGCGCGACCGACGGCACGGCTGAAGCGTTTGCCGCAGGGGCGGTTGTTGCAGCTGCGGTAGGCGCCGCGCTGACAAGGGTCAGGTTGGATGCGAAGCAGTCCTCGACCTGCAGCTGAGAGGCCGCGGAACCCGAGGTCCTGCCGTTTGAGGCTACGAAAGCTATGGGGTACGAGCCGGCCGCAACATTGCTCGTGTTTACGGTATAATAGACGTTCTCGGAGGAGTTGCCGGGAACTGGAAGCGACTTGGCCGAAAGCGTGCCGTTCAAGCCGCTGGTTGCGGTGACGTTGAATACCGCCTGCGCGCTCTCGGGGTTGTATACCGAGAACTTGAAGCGCGCCACGTCGCCTTTGCAGGTGCGGACCGCGGTAGTGACCACCGGCGGCTCCTTTGGTATCTCCGTGCACGAGTTCGCGGTGCCGTTGCAGGAGAACCCTGCGCTGCACGCGGGGTTATTGTACCTGCACCCCGAGGGCAGCACGCAGGTGTTGTTCTGGCACACCTTGGGCGAGGCGCAGGCGGGGTTTGAGTACGCGCACCCCTTCGGGGTGGGTGTGGGAGTTGGCGCGGTCACGTACACCGTAAGCTTTGCGGACTGCTTGGAGTGGCCGGATGAGTTTATCTGGAGTGTGTGCGTGCCCGCGCTTGTCGCGCATGGGACCGAGACGACGGCATCAGCTGACGCCTGGCTTGACGGCCCGACGGACAACGCAGTGGGGCTGAATGCCGCTGGGAGGTCGCCGGATGAGGAGAGCGAGAACGCATCCTGCTTCGAACCGGTGTTCTGGAGCGATACTTTGACCTTCGCAGAATTGCACCGCTCGACTGTCACGGCGGTCTGGTTCAACGAAAGGACGGAGTCGTAGCAGTTCAGTACGACGAGCAGCCCGCTTGCGCTCGAAGAGGAAACGCCGTTGTCCGCGACTATCGTGAAGGGGTAGCTGCCCACTGCACGGTTGACTGTGGCGACTAGGAAAGAGAAGTTGCCGGTCTCACCGCGGCCAAGCGAGAGGCTGGTTGCTGAAAGCGTGCCGGTCATCCCCGAAGGGGTGATTGCATACGTAAGGGGCTCTGCCTGGTTGTAAAGCTCGAACTCGAACACGGCGTTCTCGCCCTTGCACACGGAAACGCTTCCCGCGGAATCCGCCAAGGCAAAAGGCGCGACCAGAAAGAGAAATAAAATGCCGAATACGAACGAGTGCTTCATCTTGACCAAAACCCCCCTTAAACCATATTCTTCCCGCCCCTAAAAAATTAAAAAGGGGAGAGTGCGTTGCGCCCTCTGAAGGCGGCAGGCAAAAGCATTATGCCGCTGCCTCCTCGTGCTTGCGGATGCCGTAGAACAGCACCGCGCCGATTGCAAGAAGGACCACCACTGCAGCGCCGTAGCCCGAGACGCCGGAAGCGCTGAAGAACCCTGTGAGGATTCCCGCGGACTCGGCGTTGGTGGCGTCTATTGAGAACGGCGCGCTTGCGGTCCTGCCAATCGGGTCGATTATTGCGATTGAGCCGGTGTAGACGCGCTTCTGGAAGTTGGCCGCGCTTATCGCGACCGTGAACTCACGCATGTCGCCCGACCGGATGGTGGCGGCGTGCGGGTAGTACGTGGCTTCCCAGCCCTGCGGCAGGTTCACGTCCGCCTCGTAAAGCAGCGAGCGGTTCTCGTTGTTCTTCACAAGGAACGACGCGTTGGCGACAAAGTGCGTGCCGTTGTACGTGTAGTCTATCTGCGGCGCGTAAATCGTCACGTCTGGCGCGTTGCTTGCCTGCGGCTGGGAAAGCGCCGAGCGGTTGACCGGTTGCAGCGACGACTGCGAGCTGGAGTTCCTTGCGGAAGTAGTGGCGAAGCACAGCTGCTGCTGCTTGACTATCGCGCCGTCCTTGCGTATGTACAGCGTCACGTAGTTCGCCGAAAGAAGCCCCGTCGGGTCGACCATCACGGTGACGACCTGGCTGGAGTAACGCGCGAAGTTGTTGATGACCTGCGGGGACACTACCGGGTGCAGGTAGCCGTTGTCCGTAATCTCGACCGCGTAGTTGGCGGTCTCGCCGTTGTTGTACAGCGATATCGGGTACTGCACGCCCTTCGAAATCAGCGGGCAGCCCGTGAAGCCTACCGAGATGTCGGC
The DNA here is from genome assembly GCA_041663565.1 of Candidatus Micrarchaeia archaeon. Classification (GTDB taxonomy): domain Archaea; phylum Micrarchaeota; class Micrarchaeia; order Norongarragalinales; family CAINOH01; genus CAINOH01. The sequence continues at coordinate 28,955 of JBAYMJ010000007.1, forward strand.
GCTTGCTACCCCGCTTGACAGTGCGACCGTGTCCGTGGCCACGCCGAACGGCGCGGTTGCGCGGATGACTATCGGGAGCGTGTAGAACTGCGAGTTGGGCACCGTTGCGCAGAACTGCAGGTCGTCGCGCGTCTCGTATGAGGAGATGCGGAACTGCTGCAGGCTGAAACTGCCGTCCATGTAATATGCGCCGGGGTCGTACGAGAGCGTCACCGTTCCTGATTCCGCGCCGCGGTTCTCCACCTGGAAGTTGTAGCACAGCCGCTGGCCTGCTGAGCCTGAGCGCAGCTTGTCGACTATGTTGACGCGCAGGTTGCCCGAAGCGCAGATTGGAAGCTCCAATGACTGCGAGGATGCCGCGTTGCTGCTGTTGAAGTTGACTACGCCAAGCGAGCCGCCCGAAACCGTGTCCGCAAACCCGACGGTCACGCTGATGACAGCCTCGCCGTTTGAGGGGACGTATACCGAGGACGGGCCCGAAAGCGTCACCTGGGACGCCGAGGAATACGTCATCGACACGGTCATGTTCGAGGACTGGCTGTTGGTGAGCTTGATTTGGTAGACGCTTGCAGCGGAGCCGCACGCGGGTGATGATATGAGCGAGACTCCGAAGTCGCCCCCAAGCGAGAGCTTGTCCGTAGAAGTGCACGAGCCGCTGGTTGACTTGACCACCACGTCGTAGTTTCCTGCAGCTATGCTTGCAACCGTTGCGCTGATGTCGCCCGAGTTGGTGGTCGTGCCGCTGGTCGAGCCTATGACCGTGCCCGCCTTGTTGCGAACCTCGATTACGTAAGTGCCCTTCGCGCGGGTGCCTGCGCTGTCCGCAAGGTAGCCCGTGACCTGGACTCCCGAAACCGATGTGGTGAACTTGGCGGCCCCGTTCATGAGCCTGATGTTGCACTCGCCCGAGAACGTGCTTGCGCCTGTTGAATATGAGGACACCGCCGGGCAGGTGAGGTACTTGGCCTCGACCTGGGACGAGTAGGTGCCTTCGCCGAACGGCCCGGGTATCGAGAGTGCGAACGTGCCGTCAGAAAGCGAGCCCACGTAAGCCTGCTTGTAGAGGTTGCCGTCCTTGAAGACCTTCACGGTGACGTTGGCTCCTCCGAGCGAGGTGCCGTGGTTGTAGACCGTCCCCGTGACAGTCGCCGGGCTTGCCGACCCCGTCTGGGTGAGCGTTGATGCAACCGTGACGTCGCAGGACGCCACTCCGACCACGATGTTGGAATTAACTTCGGGGCAGGAGTTGAACTGCGCGGACGCGTTGATGCGGTACGAGCCGCTTGAAAGCGTGTTGGGAACTATCCAGTTGGTGGAGAACTCTCCGCCCGACGCGGTCACGGGTATGGTCGCCTGGGTGACCCCGAGCAGGTCCTGGATGCGCACGTAGACGTTCGTGCCTATCGGCAGGTTGTTGTTGCGCAGCGACCCGCGGATGTTCATCAATTCGCCGCTTGAGTACTGGACCTTGTCGGTCTCGACGTTGATTGCGGTGTTGCACGTGTCGACGTGGAAGTTTATTGTCGAGCCTGCAGAAGTGCAGCCTGACGAGCAAGCCACGCTTCCGCTTGGAAGCTCGACGTTGCATGACACGTCAAGCGAGTAAGTGCCCTGCTGGTGGAAATACGACTGGTTGACGCTCACCGTGCCGGGGTACTCCACGTTGGGGAGGGTGTCGAACTGGTAAGTGCCTACGAGCGTCCTCGAAAGCCCGGGGCCTGAAAGGTACGCGCTGCACGTAACGGGCGGGTCGTTCTTGCACCACTGGCCGCCTGCGGAGTTTTCGCCGTTGTCGAACGAGTTTATCATCCATTTTTGGGCGTTGTTGCTTGAATCATAATACGGCGTAAGCGAACACTGGGCAGTGGTGCCGCACTCCTTGCACGGCTGGCCGACCGACAGGTAGTTCACGCCGTGGCTTGAGCAGTAGCTCTTCAACACCGCGCCACACTCCGCGTCTATCGAAGCGTACTCGCTGCACGGGAGGCCGCAGATAAGCTCGTCCTGGGAGGAGCACGAGTAGCCGCCCGACGGGGCGGTGTACTGCAAGCACCGGTCCGATGAAGAGGAGTAATAGTAATTGGAGCCATACTGCGACTGGCAGCACTCGGTTGACCCGCAGGACGTGATGCTTGAGGTTGTTGACATGCACTGGCCGAAGACGCAACGGTAAGTGTGGCCGAACATCGTGCCGAAAGTTGACTGGCAGTACGAGTCGCCGTAAGCGTCGTCCGAGCAGGAAGTGTCATAGTCGTTGTAGCTGCTGTAGCTGCCTGAGGACCTGCACGCGCCGTTGTAACAGCCGTTGGGGCAGTAGTGGGACTCCCAGCTGACGTCGCCGTAAGAGTCGCAGTAGCCCTCGTAAAGGTAGTTTCCTGAGCAGTAATCCGCCTGCCAGAGGCCCATGGTGTCGGGGTTGTATGCGGTTCCGACTTCATAATAGTCCCTGCCGCCATCGGTGTCGTAGCACGAGCCGGATGAGGAGCCGGAATACCTGCAATAGTTGTTTATGCAGTCGTAGCCGTAGTTGCAGTCCGAGTCGTAAGTGCAGTAGTCGTTATAGTTGCTGTAAGTGTAGCAGTAGCCGTTGCTGCAGTACTGGTTCGAGTTGCACCGGTTGTTGCACGAGTCGGTGTAATAATAATAGTCCGAGTTGCTCACGCACCTGCGCAGGTACTTGTCCCAGTGGGAGAAGTAGCCGCAGTAGTCGTTGTAATACCCATTATCGTAACGGCATTCGCCGTCGTCGCAGTACTCGTCCCAGTCGCAGTCGCTGTTGCGCGTGCACTCGTCGCAAGTCAGGCTTGTTGAGCCGAAGACCAGGAGGTTGCTGTAGGTGGTCTGCTGGTGGTAATTCACCTGGTTGGACTGGCGCGTGCTTATCTTGAAGGTTGCCTCGGCGCCGTTGCCCGCGAGGCTCTGGTCGGCAACCCGGGTTATCTCGAGGTTCTGCATGCAGAAGCAGGCAGTGTCGGAAGCGACGTAGCTTGTCTGTGACTGGTTGTAGGAGTTGCAGGTGAGGGTGCCGCTGCAGGAGGAGTCCGTCGGGAGGTAATATGTGCAGGTCTGTCCTGCGGAGTCGCAGGTCGCGCCGGGCGTACACGAGGCGTACGCGGCTGCGGACGGGAACGCGAGGAAAAGCGCGCCCGCCACGAGTAGAAGCCCGATTAACGGCAATAGAAGATTGACGAATGCCTTCCTAGAGAACGCCATTTGCTCACTGTCACCTGCTGGATTGACCCTAAACAATATGTTACTACTGTGCAGTAACTAATATTTAAATCAAATCCCTAGGACACTACTGGATAGTAAGTAATAATATAGTGGCGAAAAGGGCCGGCAGGACGCCGGAAACCGAAAAAACGAAGACTTCGCAGTGAGGCAGAAAATATGGAAAATTCCGGAAAACCGGCTATTGCGAACCGAGAAAATAATCCGAAAGAAATCTCGGTTACGCAAGAAGCAAAACGCGAAAGTAATCGGACAAACCGAACCGCGTTTTGCTGTAATTATCGGTAGTTGTGCTTCTTGGGCACGTAGAACGCGTCGCCCTTGGTCGGGTCGGGAAGCACCACCTTCGAGGCGATGGTCTTCTTCATGACTTCCTCAAAGAGCGGGAAGTTCTCCACAACGAGTATTACCTGCTTGCGCGTCATGCCCTTGCACCTGCGCAGGATGTCTATCGAGAGCTGGCGGCGCTTTGTCGGTTTCGACATCACCAAATCAAGCTCTTCCTTCTTCTTGAACTTGGCGTGTATCTCGCGCAGCACCCCTTTAACCTGCTTTTCGGCTGCTGCAAGCTCTTCCGACGGGAAACTGGTCTCGCGGCTGCGGAGGACGCGTTTTTCGCGGAGCACGAATGCAAGGTACATATCCATGTGCTCTGCGGACATTGGTTTAGGATTAGACATATTATACCTATGGACGCGGAACAATATATTAGTTACTAAAAAGTAGTCACAAATCCAAAGGCCGCAAAAAGAGGCCAAACAGCCGCATCCCCAGAGGTAAAACCTACAGACACGCCGAAGTGTTAATCCGATATTAACATTTATATACTTTCACGTTTCACAACAATAAGCCGTTAAAACGGTATTAACAGTGAAGGTAAGGAAAGATGATGTTTTTGGCAAGGGTCCCTCCAAGGCCGCCTGAGAGGCAGGAACAGAGGACAATGCTTCGGCAGGCGCCTGCCGCAGGCCAGCAACACGAACCTAGGCAAGAGCAGCCGCAGGCACCGCAACGGGAGCCTTCGCAGGCAAGGCCGGCCGTACTACAGCAGCAGATTCCGGCTGACGAGTTCGAGCAGATTTGCAGGCTCTTTGGCGCGCTTTCGGAGCGCGACACAGGTCACACTGTGGTCCGCGTCTATAAGGTGGTCATCGAGCGGGCGCACCCGCAGAACGGCATCGGCTCAAGCGAGCTTGCGGAAATCGAGAGCCTCAACAGGCTTACTGCCCTGCACCACCTCAACCGCCTGGCCGAGCTTGGCATGCTTGAGAAGCGCGGGCCGCGGTACTTTCCGCGCGACTTCGACGAGATATTCGACGAGTTCGAACAGCAGGCGATTGAGAACATCAAGCGCGCAAGGATGATTGCAAGGCAGTTGGAGAAGCAGGAATAGGATTCGATTGAGAGTTGAGTGATTTTTGATGAAAACCGACGACAACGATGAAAACGCCGGCAAGAACGCCGAAAACAACGACGAGAAGGCCAAAGTCAAGGAAAAGGCGGCCATAAACGCCGAGGCCCAGACCGGCGACGCCAAAGAAGCGGAATGCGGCGCCGGCTGTCCGGAAGGCTGCATCGCAGTCGAGGACTACAAGAGGCTGGCAGCTGACTTTGACAATTATAGGAGGCACGCGGAAAGCGTCGCACAGGACGGCAAGGCGCGCGGGAAAATGTACGTGGCTTCAGACCTGCTTGCACTTCTTGACGACTTCGACTCCGCAATAGAGCATTACGAAAAGAACGAGGAAGTCAAGGCTGGGCTTGTCGGATTGCGAAAGAGGCTTTTCGACACGCTCAAGGCGCACGGCCTGGAGGAAATCGCGGGGTGCGAGGGCAAGAAGTTCGACCCTGAAGTTCAGGAGGCAGTGAGAACGGATGACAAGGCAGATGAAGGCATTGTTGCCTGCGAGCTCCGGAAGGGATATTCATTCTGCGGCCAGATTTTGCGCCACCCGATGGTGGTGGTTGGCAGCGGAAAGACAAATGAAGAGGGCAAGAAGTAGTTTACGTTAAAATCAGGTGAAAAAATATGGGAAAAATAATCGGAATAGATTTGGGGACAAGCAATTCGGCAGCTGCAGTGATGCAGGGCAACAGGCCGATAATCATACCTAGCGCCGAGGGCGCGACCGTGGCGGGAAAGACCGTGCCGTCGGTGGTGGCATTCACGAAGGACAACCAGGTCCTTGTGGGCGAGCCGGCAAGAAGGCAGGCCGCAACAAACCCTGACGGCACCATAGCTGCTGCAAAGCGCAAGATGGGCAGTGGCCAGAAGTACACGGTGAATGGCAAGGACTACACGCCGCAGGAAATCTCGGCATTCATCCTTTCAAAGATACGCAAGGACGCGGAGGCGTTCCTCGGCGAGCCGGTGACGCAGGCAGTCATCACGGTTCCCGCATACTTCAACGACAACCAGCGCCAGGCAACAAAGGACGCGGGACTGATTGCTGGGCTTGAGGTGATGCGCCTCGTACCGGAGCCTACTGCAGCAGCAGTCGCCTACGGGATTGACAAGACCGGAGCTGACCAGAAGATTCTCGTGTTCGACCTTGGAGGCGGCACCCTCGACGTCACGGTAATGGACTTTGGCGGCGGGGTGTTCGAAGTCAAGTCAACAAGCGGAGACACCCAGCTTGGCGGAACTGACATGGACAACGCCATCATCGAGTACATCGCAAGGGAGTTCAAGGCAAAGAACAAGATTGACCTTGCAGCTGACGGCCAGGCGATGGTCCGGCTGCGCGAGGCAGCAGAGAAAGCCAAGATTGAGCTTTCGACAGTGCTTGAGACGGACTTGAACGTGCCGTTCATCACGCAGGACGTTACTGGAAAACCAGTCCACCTTGCGATGAGGATATCGCGGGCAACTCTTGAGAGCATCGTGCAGCCCATAGTGGAAAAGTGCAGGCACCCGCTGATGCAGGCAATCGAGGACGCCAAGCTCACTCCGGACAAGATTGACAAGATCATAATGGTCGGAGGACCCACTCGCATGCCGGTAATCCAGCGGTTCGTCGAAGGGCTTGTTGGAAAGAAGGTAGAGCGCGGAATCGACCCGATGGAGTGCGTAGCGCTTGGCGCTGCAGTGCAGGCGGGAATTCTGGGCGGCGAAGTCAAGGACCTGCTTTTGCTCGACGTAACTCCCCTGTCTCTTGGAATCGAGACGCTTGGAGGAGTGTTCACGAAGATTATCGAGCGCAACACCACAATCCCGACCAAGAAGAGCCAGGTGTTCTCAACAGCAGCTGACAACCAGCCGGCAGTGGACATCTACGTGTTCCAGGGAGAGCGGCCTACTGCGCGCGACAACGTGCTCTTGGGCAACTTCCAGCTTTCGGGAATCCCGCCTGCTGCGCGCGGGATGCCGCAAATCGAGGTCACGTTCGACATCGACTCCAACGGCATCCTCAACGTCAGCGCGATGGACAAGGGCACCAAGAAGGAGCAGAAGATACGCATAATGGCTCCCAACAAGCTGTCCAAGGACCAGGTGGAAAAAGCTGTCAAGGAAGCCGAGGCGCACGCAACCGAGGACCGCGCACGCCTGGACGAGATTACTTTGCGCAACGAGGCCGACACTGCGGTGTGGGCAATCGCCAAGACGCTTGACGACTACAAGGACAAGGTGCCTGCAGAGGTCAAGCTCAAGGTGGAGACCGCGGTTGTCGAGGTGAAGGAAGCGCTTTCCAAGAACGACACGGCAGTCCTCAAGACAAAGATGGAGGAACTGCGCAAGGTCGAGCAGGAAATCGGCCAGGCAATCTACAAGGACGCAGGGACCCAAGGCCCCCAGCCCGGACAGGGACCGCAAGGCTCAGGCCCGGACACGGGACAAGCCGGGTTCGGCGGGGCAGGACCCGACCAGGGGTTCGGCGGAGCCGGCGCAGGACAAGGCCCGACAGGCCCCGGAGGAAATTCCGGCCCTGACGACGCGGTTGACGCGGAGTTCACCAAGAAGGGTTAGACGAGTACTATTGGGTAAAAGGGGAAACGGGGAAGAATACCACCCCCTCCCGTTTCCCCGACAATCCCAATCCCCTTTTATTTTTCCTTCCCGTTGAATTGTAGTTTGTTTTTTTGCAAATTCTAAAAACCATAAAGGCTCTCAAGAAATCCAGAAGGTTCAACCCATAAATGGCTTCAAAGCGGGACTATTACGAAGTGCTCGGCGTCTCCAAGAGCGCAAGCGTTGAGGAAATCAAGTCATCTTACCGCAAGCTCGCGCTCCAGTACCACCCCGACCGCAACAAGGGCGCGGAGGCAGAGGCGAAGTTCAAGGAAATCAGCGAAGCCTACGCAGTGCTTTCGGATGCAAGCAAGCGCAAGCTGTATGACCAGTACGGGCCGGACGGCTTCTCGCACCAGTTCTCGCAGGAGGACATATTCCGCGGAGCCGACTTCGAGAGCATATTCCGAAACACCGGCTTCTACGACTCCGACGACCTCGGCACGTTCGGCGACATATTCTCGTCGTTCTTCGGCCAGCAGTTCGCGGGGCAGGCAGTGCAGCAGCGCGGACGCAGCCTCCAATATGAAATGGAGATTACGCTAAAGGAAGCGTTCACGGGCACGACCCGGGACATCACCCTTCGCCACTCCGTCCAGTGCACGCACTGCAAGGGGACGCGGGCGGAGCCCGGCTCGCAGGTGCGCAAGTGCCTTGCCTGCGGCGGCACGGGACAGGCGAGGCAGGTGCGCAGGTCAGGATACACCCAGTTCGTCACAATAGGCGCGTGCAGGGCCTGCTCGGGCACCGGAAAGACGTTCGACAAGGAGTGCTCGCAGTGCCAAGGGAAGGGCACGACCCACAGGCAGGAGACGATTACGGTCAAGATTCCCGCAGGGGCGTACGAGGGCCTTACGTTGAAGCTCCGCGGACAGGGCGAGGCAAGCGCAGACGGCGGCTCGATGGGCGACCTTTACGTCATAGTCTCGGTAAGGCCCGACAGCACGTTCCAAGTCGACGGCCTGGACCTGCATATGGACCGCAAGATTTCATTCTCGCAAGCCGCGCTCGGCGCCACGCTCCCCGTACCCACGATAGACGGCGGCGAGGCCGAGGTGCGCATACCCGCAGGCACGCAGACTCGCACCAAGTTCAGGCTCCGCGGCCAGGGGATGCCCTCGATGGACGGCGATGGAAGGGGCGACCAGATTGTGCGCGTGATTGTGCAGACTCCGACCCACCCGAACAGCCAGCAGCGCGAATACTTGGAAGCGCTGGACACCGGTGCAATCGTTGAAAAGAAGGGCAGGAAAAAGAAGAAAGGGTTCCTTGGAAGCATACTCGGATGAGCTTTTGCCTTTCGCCAGAAAACATTTTCCGCAATTTTCCCTCGCAAACCCCGCAAATACCTTATAAAATATTGGCGCATTAGCTTTTGCGAGAGGTAAAACCCATTTAGGGCCCGTTTGGAGCGTTGAACTATCGAGTTTGCCCTCCGAATGTCGCATTTAAAAGGATTTTTTCTCTACAATGGTTTGCCGCAACGCGGCTCGTAACGTTTACACAAGGAAAAAAGGAGGGACCTGGAATGGAAGACATCGTCAAGTCTGCTATTACTTCTGGAGTAACGCAGAGAAAGGAAAAGACCAACGAGGAATTCGAAGAGATAAAAATCAGCGTCTTCGGAGTCGGAGGCGGCGGCAACAACACGGTCAACCGCATCGCAAAGCTCGGGGTGCAGGGCGCGCACCTTTACGCGGCCAACTCGGACAGGCAGCACCTGAACATACTTTCTGAAAGCATCAACAAGCTGCTCATCGGAAAGAGCGTGACCCGCGGACTTGGCTGCGGAGGATACCCCGAAGTAGGGGCAAAGTGCGCGGAAACGGACCGCGAGCAGCTTTCCAAGATGCTCGAGGGCACGCACCTCGTGTTCCTGACCGCAGGAATGGGAGGAGGAACCGGCACTGGCGCAGCGCCGGTAATCGCCCAGATTGCGAAGGAGCAGGGCGCAATAGTCATCGCGATGGTGACCTACCCGTTCGCGCTTGAGCGAGCGCGCCTGCAGAAGGCCGACGAGGGCATCCAGAAGATGCGCCAGTGCTGCGACTCGGTAATCATCCTTGACAACAACAGGCTCGTGCAGCTCGTGCCGAACCTGCCGATGAACCAGGCGTTCCTGGTGGCGGACGAAATCCTTGCAAAGGCAATCGGAGGGCTCGTATTCACCCTCACCCAGCCTTCGATGGTCAACATTGACTTCGCTGACGTCCGCGCAATCATGGGCAACGGCGACTTGGGAATGATTGCAGTAGGCTCTGGCAAGGGCAACAACAAAGTCGAGGACGCCTGCAAAGGCGTGATGGAGAACAGGCTCCTTGACGTGGACTTCGCTGGCGCGAAGGGCGCAATCATCCACGTCGCGGGAGGCTCGGACCTTACCCTCGGCGACACCATCCACGCCGGCGAGATGATCACCGACCAGATGGACCCGTCCGCATCGGTCAAGTGGGGCGCGCGCGTGATGAACAACTTCGACGGCAAGATGGAGATTACCGCCATAGTCACCGGAGTGAAGTCGCCGCAGATACTCGGCCGCGCATACGAGGGCCCGGCGAAGAAGGCCAAGGCAAAGGACGACTTCGACGGCATAGAGATTGTGGGATAAATTCCCATCTTCCTTCCTTTTTTCTTGTTTTTTCTTTTGACCTTCTTTTTTAGCAATCGTTTCTGACTCTTTTTCCCCGATTTTTATCCAAAAGCCCATTAAACACCGGCAGCGATTATTGTCTTGATGAAAAAGACAGCCGCAACAGCAAAGCTCATCTTCGCCCCTGGAGAAAAGGACGCCGACATCTACTACGCGACCGGGATGTCCACGACTGACCCTTATCTTTACCTGGAGCAGGGCAAAAGGAAGGTCATGTTTGCAAGCGCGCTTGAGTGCTCGCGCGCAAAGAAGCACGCCAGGTGCGGCGTGGAAGCCCTGCCTGTGCCCAAGACGGATGCCGAGAAGAAGATGGGCCCGACAATAATGGCAATCAAGGCAAAGAAAATACGCAGCGCCTCGGTTCCCTACGACTTCCCGACCGGGCTTGCGCAGAAGCTTTCCGAGTACGGCATCAAGGCTACTGCGATGCAGTGGCCGCAGTTTTTCAAGGAGCGCGAGGTGAAGTCCGAGCGCGAAATCCGCATGATTGCACGGTCGCAGGAGATGGCCCAGCAGGCCATAGAGATGGCGGCGGGAATCATCGCGAAGGCGAGGCCGGACAAGCCAGGCAGGCTCGTCTTTGATGGCAAGGTCCTGACAAGCGAATTCCTGCACGGCCGCATCGCAAACTTCCTTTCAAGCCACGGGCTTGAGGCGGGAGAGACCATCGTAAGCAGCGGCCCGGATACCTCGATGCCCCACGAGCGCGGAAGCGGGCCGATTTGGAACGACTCCCAGGTAATACTGGACATCTTCCCGCAGGACCTTTCAACGCGCTATTACGGCGACGTCACAAGGACGATGTTCAAGGGAGAGCCTTCAGCCGAGTTCGTGCGCATGTACGAAGCCGTGAGGAGCGTGCAGCAGGGCTGCCTTGACAGGCTGCGCGACGGCGCGGTTGGAAGCGAAATTTACAAATATGCTGTGGAGCAGTTCGAAAAGAAAGGCTACAAGAAGACGAAAACAAAAGAAGGACTGTTTGGTTTCACCCACAGCCTAGGCCACGGCCTGGGCCTGGACGTCCACGAAGAACCAAGGCTTAGCCTAACTGGCGGAAGGCTGGATGCAGGAAACGTGGTCACTGTTGAGCCGGGGCTTTACTACCCAAAAATCGGCGGCGCCAGGATAGAGGACACGGTTGTTGTGACCAAGACCGGCCACAGGAACCTGACTAGGCTTTCCAAGGAGCTACAAATACTGTAAAAAATAGTATAGAGACTGAAAAAAATGATTCAAATCATGGATTATCTGATTCCAGAAAATCAGATTATATGCGTAATAATACTCGCAGTTTGCATCGGAATTGGAATCTACTTTTGGCTAAAAGACGGAAACAGAACAACGAAATAATACCACTAGCAGAGGACCAAGTAGTCGAGTATGTTGTTTATCAGGCCCTTCGAGGGCGAGTCCTCGAGCGGGAACGCAACATAGACCGCTGACACGCGCGGGTTGCGCACCTCTACGATGGCCGGGTAACTCAGCGAGCCGACCTTGAGCTTGGTCACCTGCGATGCTCCGGACGGGTTGAACGTGACAACCGCGAACGGCACGTCGGCCTTGAACGTGATTTCGTCAACTAGGTCTGAGACCATCAGGTTGTCCGTTGCGACGCGCACCATCGTGACATTTGACGTGGCGTTGAACAGCGAGGAGTATTTCACGCCAAGGTAGGAAGAGAGCGGTCCGAAGCCGCCCATCGCGTTGGTGGTGTTGAGGTCCTGCATGAAGGCCTCGTAATATCCCGGCTCGGATACGTTGAGCGCAAGTGCCTGGTCGATGTCAATCTGCTGGTAATAGTATTCCGTCCCCGCGTCGCCTATCCATATTATGACCCCGCCGGAGGCTATGTACTTCTTCACCGCGTTCATCTGTGCTGGCGTGATGCGCCTTGCGCGCTCGAAGAACACCACGTCGTAGCCCTTGATGCTTTCGTATGCGAAGTCCTCGATGCGCAGCATCACGGGCACGGTGTAGGGCTTGGCCTGGTCCAGCCGCTCCTGTTGGATGCGGGTGGACAGCTTATCCGGGTCGCCTATGCCCTCGTCGCCGTAAACTATCGCCATCTTGGATGCCGGGCCGTTGAGGTAGGTGCAGTAGACTTCGCACCAGTTGGTGGGAAGGTTCACGGGCCCTATCTTGAGCACCTGCGAGCAGTGTATCCAGCGGAACTTGGTAAGGAGCACGAGCAGGATGAGCAAAAGGCCGACGAGCACGAGGATGCGCGGAACCTCGGTGACCAAGGTCTGCACTAGCGAAGGGCTTTCCGAAGTGCGCTGGTATTCGCCGGGCATATTGAATAGAGTGATTTGTGCGAATATTTAAAACAGCCGAAAGGCAAAATGGTTCCATGGCAGAAGACAGGATTTCAGCCCCCCAGTCGAGCGCGGGGCTCGTACGGTACTACGACGTCACCTCAAGCAAGGTGCGCATCACGCCCGAGATAGTCATCGGCTTTTCGGTGCTGGTCATCGTGCTCGAGATAATCGTCGGCAGGCTGATGAAGTAAAAGCCCGCAATCCCGGTTGGCTAAAGAGCAGCACTGATTGTTTAGCGGAAGCGCGGGTTAGCAAGAAGGCCGCCTACGCCCGGCGCCTCCTTGGCTTTGCGAGGAATTTTAAACAGATAAAGACAAGTTGAAATTATGCAAATCCGAAAAAGCATCGAAAACCTGGCGAAAAGGATAATGACGCCATCCGAAAAGGCGAGTGAAGGCCCGGTAGCCGACCAAAGGTTTTCGGAAGCGGTAAAGAAACTGGCAGCTGGTCACGTTGGCAAGAAAATCGAAGTCCACTACCTAGACCTGGGAAAGCCGAAGATATCCATCCGCCCCCTTTTGGAAACGCCCAACGCCGAGGGCATGCGCTTGGGCGAACACCTTAATCACCATTGGATATGGTGGGATTTCACCGACCCGGTATCCGGAAGGAACTTCACGGTAAAAAGGGTCAAGGACGCAAAGGGCAACCTGATTTTTGAAAGAAAAGACGTAAAATTCGACGAAAAGAACGCCCAGAGAATCTGACGCGCCTTGGGCGTCTGGAAGCGCTATGGACCCTCAGGGAAAAACGCCCCAAAGGCGCAGGAACTACTCCAATACCTCGTGGCAGACCTTCCGGGCCTTGTCGCGGTCCTTGCGGTCCGTTGCCACGAGGATGGTCTCGTGCGAGTTGCTTTCCTGCAGTGCGCGCGCGAGGGACGAGTACTCGACCAGGTTGCGTATCTTGCCGCGGTACTGTATCTTGAAGGATATGTGCTTTGACGACGACTCCGGGGTCGAGATTACGAAGTTCTCCGCGCCTATTGCATCGGAAAGCTTCTCCGCAAGCTCCGGGAGCGCCTTCTTTGCGTCCGAGACGCGCTCGGTCTCGTAGGAGCGCTTGAACAGCCGCCTTTGCGAGACGCGCCTTGCGAGGGGGTCGCCTTTTTCCACAAGGGAGAAGAGCACGTGGTCGTCCGCGCCATCCAGAAGCTCGTCGATTTCCAGCCTGCCGTTGCCAATGCAGGTCGCAAGAGACTTGCGGAGCATCTCCTGCGCGATGCGCACCGAGTGGTGAGTGTAGATGGAGGTGCGCATGAGGTGGCGCGACACCAGGAGGCTTTCCGCTACCGCGCTGACGTCCTTGTACGGGATTACCAGGCCCTCGTCGGAAATCTTCATGACCTTGATGAGTCTCTGCGCGTCAATGCCTGAGAAATACACCCCGCAGAAATACGAGTCGCGAAGGAGGTAGTCCATCCGGTCGGTGCCGAGGTCGCCCCAGATTACCGCGCCCAGCCGGTTCTTTTCCGAAAGTATGTCGCAGAGCTTGCGGACCGAATACCCGTGCCGCTCGATGGCATCCGCAAGCTTCCCTTCCCGCACGCGCTCGATGCCCATCTCTTCGTGGGACTTTCCGGTGTACTTCTTTACTATGGGCTCGGAAAGGTGGGAGAACGCGGAGTGCCCCACGTCGTGCAAAAGGCCCGCGAGCATCACGTGCCGCGACTCCTCGGAGTCGCCCATTATCCTCTGGCAGATTTCCTTCGTGAGGTAGTACGTGCCAAGCGAGTGCTCGTAGCGCGAGTGGTGGGCTGAAGGGAAGGTAAGGTACGTAGTGCCTAACTGCCTCACGTAGCGTAGCCGCTGCATCTGCGGCGAGTCCAGCACCGCAAGCATCCCGCTCTCGAAGGTGATGTCGCCGTGTATCGCGTCGCGGATGACTAGGTCTTCCGTAAGAGGCCCTGCCTTTGCCATACTTTTTTCCACCAGCTTGAGGAGTCGGACGCAAGCGCCGAATCATACAATTTTCTTCCTGACTTAGTGAGCATCAGCTTCTGCTTCGCGAGGGTCCAGTCCCGTGCCTTGGGAAAGCCCGACTGCGCGTACTCGATTGCGGTAAGGACCAGCTCGAGCAGGTCGGCGTCGTTTGCCGCCTTGGACTCGGGAGTCTTCTTTGCCTCGACTTCGGCGATGATTTCGGAGTACCATTTCCCGCCGAACAGCCCGTTTGCCTCGCTTTCCCTCACAGCCTTGCGCTCGGCAGCGGGCTTGTCGTGGTAGGAGGCCATGACCTTGTCAAGCTCGCCGATTCGCGCCTCGGGAAGGTCGTGGAAGACAGCAAGGGTCGCCGCACGCTCGGCATCTGCGCCCTCCATCCTTGCGATTACGTAAGCGATTATTGCCGCGCGGTGCGAATGGTCTGCCGTGCTTTCGGCGTTTCGGATTCCCGCAAGCCTCCAGCCCGAGCGGGGGAGGTTCTTGAGCGCACCGGCCTCGTAGAAGAAGTCAACTGCAGTGGATGCGCCGGTGCCTTTTTTCTTTTGCATAATCGGAAATCTCCCAAAACAACTAATCCAAGAGCATGAATATTCCGCGCTTCTTCTCAAGCGCGTCCCCGCGCTCCTTGAGCACGTGAAGCGCGCAGGCGACCTTGACCGGGTCTTCCTTGAGCGCCTCCGCAGCCTTTGCGGGGACTATCTCGGTGCCGCGCGTGATGCGCGAGACTATCTTTTCCGCAAGCGGCTCGAACTGCTCGCGGCTGATGACGTAGAACTTGTTGTCGAACCCCTTCGCGCCGTAGACTTCGCCGTGCGAAAGGTAGGACTCGAGCTCCCTCGAGGCGACCTTTGCTGCTGCCTCGTCAAGTATTGCATAGCCGTTGCCGCCAAGGACCGCATCGATGGACTTGTTCGCAACAGGCGTGCTCCTTGCAAGCTCCGCCGCGCTTACGAACTGGGGCGCGGGGCCGGAATAGGAATTCTGTGTCCTTGCGGATGCTGCAGGCGTGGCGGATGCATAAGTTGAATCTGCGGGCGATGACGTCGGCGCATCCATCGCCTTCCTCAAAAGCAATGAGGTTACTTTCTCGTTGACAGTCGACGCCAGCTTGGCCTTGCTTGCCATGACCATGATTCCGGGCTCAAGCTCGAAGAACTCGAACTCGTCGTTCTCGCCTACTTTGGAACTTGCCTTGATTGCAGGCGGAATCACGACTGCCAGCGCGTCGCCGTGCTTGAATACCCTCATTTAACCCACAACAAGATTGGGCTTCCAATGCAATAAAACGGTTGAGTTGGGCGCTTACCGGTGGGGTCAAACAAAGAGTTTAGCGAAAGGTTAGGGCAAATTGCAGCCCCGAAATAAAACGCAACAACGCCACTAGCCTGTGCTATGGTTAGGGCGTCCGGGGGCATCAAGGCAGTTTTCATCGTCGCCATCTTTGCATTGCTAGCCAGCTCCTGCCACGCATTGACCACAACCCAGGTCCCGAGCCTGCAGAAGTATTCCTACGTGTTCGACGCCCCCCAAAAAAGCGCGCTTGGCACGCTGAAGGACTTCATGCCTACCTGCCAGGCCATTGAGAAGAACGAGGTCAGCCTTGCAAGCACCGGCGCTTCGGAGTACGCGCAGAGCGAGGGGACCGCGAGGCAGGCGCTTGAAAAGGCGCAGGGGCTTTCCGGGGTAGTCGAGCAGGCGATTGCCACCATAAAGGAGTTCGTGCGCATGATTTACTCCACCAATGCAAACATCCCTTCGGACTCGCTGGAAAACGCGCTCAACTCGTTTGCGCGGCCGTGCAACTCGGAGTCTTTTGAATCCATCAAGCTGGTGCTGCTTTCAGACTCGCAGGCTTGGGAAAAGCTTTCCGCAAAGGCCGAATCCTTCAGGCAGGCCTACGGCGACTCGGGCCCTGCCGGGAAGTGCGAGGCAGTGCGCGCAAAGCTCTCCCAGATGGCGGCGGAATTCGAGGCGGGCACCACGGGGTCCGAGTCCATCGCGCAGCGCGCGCTGGGCCTGCGGGCGGTTGCACAGCGCGAGGCGACCGACGGCGCGCTGTTCTCGCCGCGCGACGCAAGGACCGTGATAGTGGAGGGAATTTCACGCGACTCCGTGCTTTCGGAAATCTATTCGTTCGACTCCGAAATCACGGACGCGCTGATTTCGCTGGACGCTGCGTTTGCGAGGCAAAAAAAGGATGCGCAGGAATGGCAGGCCCTTGCGGAGGGCGCCCTGAAAAGGTATCAGGACGAAGGGCTTGCGGGGCTTGACGGCTTGGGACTGTTTTCCAAGATACCCTCCCGCTTCCTGGGAACTACCGCCAAGGTGGGAGGCTACCGCGAGACCGAGAGGCTTGCCCAGGCGGCAATCGCCAAGGCAAACGGGAACGTGAGCCTTGCGGAGTTCTCCACGAAAGCGATGCAGTACGGCTACGAGTCCGAAAGCATCGCAAGGTACCTTGACGCAAAGGCGGGCTTCGAAAAGGCCGTTGAGATACTTGAAAGCAAGACCGACGAGGCGACCGCATTGGAAAGCGGCCTGGACGACGAGGTTGCGCAAAGGGTTGCGAAGATACGGCAACAGTTGGAGGAGCTGAAAAAGACCGACGCGCTTGCCGCGCAGAAAATCGAGGAGCTGCTCTCGGCCTTGGAAAAGGGTTATGACAAATCTGGCTACAATCTCGCGCAGAGGCTCTCGGCCTGCGCGGACCTGCTTGTGGGAATCGAAAACATCGAGGCCGCGCTTTCGGACAACGACAACGCGCTCCTTGAGACCACTTACCTGATGTACTCCGATTTTTCCGACCTGCTCTCTCGCGCCGCAACGGACGGGATTTCGACGCAGTACGAGATCCAGGTCGCAGGCACGATCAAGCAGTCGCTGGACTTGGCGAAATCTAAAAAGGCCGCGGTATCAGATGATGAACTTTCGGCGTTCCAGCAGCAGATTACCCTGATGGACGCAAAGGTCGTGGAACGTGCAAGGACAAAGTATGCGGCGCTGGATTCCCAATACTCCGACGCGCGTTCGCTGGAGGCGTTCCTCGGGAACTCCGACCTTGCGAGGCTGGACGCATACGGCATATACTTCATCACAGGCAAGCTGGACGCAAGAAGGGCGCTGGGCAGGCTTTCAGAAATGACCGAGTTCCTGCTGAAAATGACCGGCTCGGCGAACGCGGGGCTGGGCGCAAAGATACAGGACGCAATCCAGCAGAACCTGTACGAGGTCCCGCAGGAAAGCGAGCCGGCCCAGCTTGGATGCGAGACCACCGTAAAAAGGGGCTTTTCGTGCAGGAACCCCACGGGGATAAGCTACGACGGTGCGATAAAGCTCAAGCTGTTCAGCATACCAAGCGGCGCTGCGCTTTCGGACACTACTGGCAGGTTTTACGAGGTCAACGGCGTCGTGTACGCCCGGCTGGACGGGGCATCCGCATATGGCGAGTGCCTGCTTGACGTTGAATACACTCTTGTCGTCGCAAGGAAGACCGGCGAAAGCATAGCAACAGCATACGCGGATTTTGACGGAGCGCAAATCACGAGGACAATCACGTTCGAATCCGTTGCACAATATGACGTGCTCGTCCTGGTGCCTGTGCCCCTTGGCGCAATCGCCTACTCGCAGGCCGGGTATGCCAAGCAATACCAGTCAGGTGACACGGCCGCGTTCATAGTCCCTGCCAAGGTCGGACGCAACGAGCTGGTGGTGACCATAGCCTCTGCGGAATATCCGCCGTTTTCGCTTGTTGAGAAAAAGACCGCGCTCACAAGCCAAAGAGTGTCCATCGAGCTTTCGTACACCAACGCATTCGAGGAGCTGCAGAACCCCAAGATTGCCTACACGCAGGCCGAATGCACGTCAGCCCGCAGCATGACCGTCGAGTCAACGGACTTCACTTACGTCCGTTCGGGAAACGAGGTCAGGCTCTCGTTTTCCGGAAAGTGGGCCAAAGGCAAGGAAAAGAGGGCGGTGCTGACTGTAGAATGCGACAATTCGACCCAGACTGCCGCGCTGCAGGCGGGAATACTCCTCTCAGGCTACGACGCGACTCTCTTGAATGCCCTCGTACAGGCGGGGCTTATCAGCGCGACAACCGCCAATTCCACGAGCCCGGTAGCCAAGGCGCTTGCCGAAATCCAAAGCATAGTCGCAAGCGCTGCGGCCCTGCCGGAATATTCATCAGTGGCCAAGATTGCCGCGGAGGCCCAGGCAATCCTGCAGAACGCGTCGCTTGCTGCCGACGCCGCGGCCCAGCAGAAGGCAGCAGACAAGGCAGCCTCCAAGCTCTCCGAACTGGAAGAGATTGCAAACTACAGGTACACTGCCCTGTACAAGCAGTGCGGCGAGCCCTCCTGCAAGCGCCTGCTGGAGGAGGCGCGCGCCCTCATCGCCGCAAAGGACTGGCCGACCGCATTCGAAAAGCTTTCGCAATACCAGAAGCAGGCCGAGCAGGATGCGGCGGCGCTTGCCCAGGAATATGACGGGAAGCTTTCCGACTACGCCGGCTACTCGTCGTCAACAATCCCCCTTGCCCTGCTGTCCTTGTCGCGCTTTGACAACGCGACCGCAATCTCCGCAAACCAGTCGTCGGCCACGTACTCGCGGCTCAAGGGCGAAGGGTACGACCACGCTGCTGCGCTCAAGGTGCGCGAGCAGCTCCAAAAGGCGATGGACAAGATAAGGGAAAGCTACCCTGTGGCGTCCAAGGCGTTCAACGCCTCCTCCAAGGCGGACCTTTTGGCACAATACGCGAACGTGAGAAGCCTTGCGCAGCAGCTTGACGGCTACACTGACAAGCTTGCGCAGGTGACGCAGGCGCAGCTTGACATTGCAAGGCAGTCTGCGGCGGCGGACGCGCAGGCGTCGCTTTCGGCCGCGGACTCGGACGCGTCGGACGGCAACTACCTTTCCGCATACCTGCTGGCAAAGCAGCTCCAGCAGGAGACCGCAGGCGCGGTTGCCGTGAAGGCTGCAGGCGCGTTCTCGCTTACGGAATACCTGCCGTACCTTGCGGCGATAGTGATAATCGGCGGGGCGGCGTACGCGTACCTGCGCAAGGATGGCAAGGAAAGCTACGAGGCCCTCGAGAAGCCACCGGACGACTACTCAAACTGAGGGATGCCAACCAATAAATAGTAAAATTACTAAAAATAGTAATTGGTGGTCTTATGAACGTCGGCATCACGAAAATGACGAGGAACGGGCAGCTCACGCTTCCGCTGAGCATCAGGCAGGATGCAGGGATTGACGAGGGCGCACAACTGGTCGTAGTCCAGGATGACTCCGGCATCCGGATATTGACGCCAAACAACCTTGAGGATGTCTTCAAGGCCGGCTCAATAATAGCGAAAAAGGAGAACATCACGCGCAAGGAGCTTGAAAAGAGGATTAAGGAAGCCAGGAGGATTACATACGCGGAATACAAGACAAGGTGACGGCAAGAGTTGAGGATGCTAGTGGACACGAACATAGTCATATCGGCGCTCTTCTTCGAAGGCAACGAACGGAGGCTGATTGAGTTGCTTTCAAAAGACGGCGACCTCGTCCTTTCCGAAGCAGTCCTACAAGAGACACGTTACGTCGCAGCTGGCTGGCCAGACGGCGAAGAAACCGCCGCAAGGTTCGAGACAACCTTCTCGGGCAACCAAATCGTCTCAAAAGCAGGCACCCAGCAGGAAATGCGTGTTGCGGAATCCCTTGTGAGGGATAAAAACGACGCCCCAATTCTTGCGGCGTTCCTCGCATCCGGCGCGGACTATCTGGTGACCGGCGACAAGGACCTGCTCTCGATTGGCCGGAAGGACATAATCAACTCAAGGAAGGCGCTTGAAATCCTCGGCAAGCCAGCCAAATAAATACCCCGAAAACCAACTCATTGCTATGTCAGACTTCGACCTTTCGCAGCTCCTCTCGGCCCTTTCGGGAAAGAAGAAGCCGGTTGTGCACGAGCTCAAGTGGAAGATTGCCGAGAGCCGCTCGTCCGCGCCCCTTGAGGATGCCGAGACCACCGTTTCCCAGCTGCGCAAGTTCTGCGTGTTCAAGTCCGGCGGCGAATACTACGACACGATTTACACCAAGGAGTACGGCGACGGCGTGTTCGCGTACTTCATCGTCCGGACGGACAAGCGCACCGAGAAGGAGACGCTGGTGTTCGACGGGTATATGGTGCAGGAGGAGGACGAGAAGCTCGGCTTCGACCTGGAGACCGGCTTTGAGATGATGAAGAACCTCGCCTCGATGGGATACAAGCAGGAGTTCGCTCGCGAGGTCACCGAATGGCACTTCACCTACCACCTGCTTTCGGTCAGCGTCTACGAAATCACGGATTTCGGCGCGTTCGTGCAGGTCTCGATGCCCGCGACCAAGTTGGAGGGCGCGCGCAAGCTTGCCGAGAAGTCCCTTGACGCGTTCTTTGAAAAGCTGAAGGTGCAGAAGCGCGACATCATCCCGACCGACGTGATTACGCTCCAGGTGATGCTGGGCAGGCAGGCCGCGGAGGAACAGAAGCAGAAGGTCCCGAAGATCGGGATGAAGACCCCGCTGAAGAAGTCCTCGGCGGACTCGAAATCGTTGTTCTAGGACACAACGCTAATGCTAAAGGGCGTCAAAGAAAACAAAAAAAAAAATTGAAAAAGAAAAAGGGTCAGTGGAAAAAAGGTTTTGCTGGAAAAAGATTCCAAGACGGAGAAGGGATTACTCCTCTTCGTCTTCCATGTCGTCCGAGTCGTCGTCTTCCCACTCCTCGTCGTCATCGTCTTCCCATTCCTCTTCCTTGAAGTCCTCGTCTTCCTCTTCCTTCTTTCTCTTTACCAATAGGATAGCTGGCGTGTACATTTGGATAACCTCTGCATTGATTACACAGTGCTTTTGCGTTCTCGGCACTTCAGTGGGATATTTGCCCCGGGAAAACGTTCCCCCGAAAGCATATTGTATAGCGACAACTTGTTTATAAACGTTTTTTCAGCAGTTGCGTCGTGCGTTTCAAATCCTTCCGAGGTAGCCGAACTCCTTTGAAACCAGAAGCTCGGCCCAGTTGATGAAGTCCGACTGCTTGGACTCAACGCGCGCAAGGATTTCCCTTGCCGAGAGGTTCTTGGAGTTGTCGATTTGGACGATTTTTCCTTTCGGGTAGTTGAACTCGGCAATCGTCTGGCAGTAGTCGAGCAGCTCGCAGAGCAGGTTGTCGTCGGTCTTTGCCTTCGGGTACTTGCGCTCGTGATAGCGCTTGACAAGCACAGACGGGTGCGCGCGCAGCACTACAACCGCGTCGCAGGGAAGCTCGAATTCGCATGCAAGGTGGCCTTCGACTACGTAGCCGTCCTTAAGGCCAGCGAGGTGCTTTGAAAGCTCTGCACCGACTTTCTTTATGTCAACGGTCTTCTCGGCCTCGCCCGGCTTTACCGTAAAGTAGCCATTCGAGGTTGCAAAGTCGTTGACACTAATGACTGGGATGCCTAATTCTTTCGCGATTTCGGCTGCTAGGGTGGTCTTGCCCACGCAGGGAGTGCCTGTGATGACAATCTTTTTTGCTGTCAAGCCACATTCACCCTTTTCTCCTGCGGACTACTTGAGCCTGATGCTGTCCAGGTTCATCGGCGCGCGCGTCTCGATGTGCATCATGCGGTTGACCGTGCGTGCCAGGTCGTCGCACTTGTTCTCGTCGCCGTGGCCCATGAAGATGCGGCCGGGCTTGGGGCGCAGGCTGCGCACGTATGAGAGCAGCTGCGAGCGGTCGGAGTGGCCCGAGAAGCCGTCAACCGTGTGCACCGAGAGGTTGAGCTTGGTGATGTCGACTTTGTTCGCCGAGTTTAGCACCGGCACGTCGCGTTCGCCGTTCTGTATGCGGCGTCCAAGGGACATTGCCGCCTGGTATCCTACGAATATGATTGCGTTCTTGGGGTCGTTGCCCATGAGGCGCAGGAACTCGACCGAGGGCCCGCCTGAAAGCATTCCCGAAGGCGCGAGCACTATGCAGGGCTCCTCGCCCTCCGCTATGGACTGGCGTTCGCCGGTTACCACGTGGTTGAACATCTCGTGGTCAAATGGCGAGTCGTTCTGCAGTATGCGGCGCTGGATGTTGCGGCGAAGGTACTCCGGGTACACAGTATGAATTGCCGAGGCTTCCTTGCTCATGCCGTCCATGTAGATGGGGATGTTGTCGTTGCGGAAATACTCCTCGAGCACGAGCATGATTTCCTGCGCGCGGCCGACTGAGATTACGGGGATGAGCACCTTGCCCTTGCGGTTGATGACCTCGCGGATGGTGGATGCCAGGCGCGACTCGGTCTCCTCGAGCCGGGGCTTGATGTCGTTCTTTCCGCCGTAAGTGGACTCCATTATGAGCGTCTCGATGCGCGGGAAGCGCACCTCTGCAGCATCCAGGAGGCGGTTCTTTCCGAACTTCATGTCCCCAGTGCATACCAGGTTGTGCAGGCCCTCGCCGATGTGCAGGTGCACTGTTGCCGAGCCGAGGATGTGGCCTGCGTTGTAGAACGTGAAGCGGATGTCGGGAGTCACGTCGGTGACTTCGCCGTAGTTGCGCACGATGGTGTGGTTGAGCTGCTTCTTGATGTCGCGCTCGCCGTACGGCGAGCCCTTGCCTTCGCTGGTAAGCACCTTGATTGAATCCTGCTGGAGCAGAACCATCAGGTCGCGAGTTGGAGGCGTGCAGTACACCGGGCCGTTGTAGCCGTAGGCGTACAGGTACGGGATGAAGCCGGAGTGGTCGAGGTGGGCGTGCGTGCAGATGACCGCGTCAATCTGCTCAAGCGCCATGTTCATCGAGGAAAGGTAAGGGTATGCGCGTGCCGGGTCCGAAGTGTCCGGGTTGAGCCCGCAGTCTATGATTACGTTGCTCTTGGGGGTCTGGAGGAGCATGCAGCTGCGTCCGACTTCCTTGAATCCGCCGAGCGCGGTGACCTTTATCCAGTCAACCGGGCTTGCCGGACCTGAGAGCGTGAGCTTCTTGCCCAGGTCGTTGAGGAACTTCTTGCGGTCCTCCGAGTTCTTTATCATCGATGCGCGGATTGCGCGCTCGATTTCTGAAGCCGAAGTGGGCGCACGGAGCACCTTGGGGCTCCAGCCTGTTTCGAGTATGATTTGCTTGAGGACACAGCCGCCCTTCCCGATGACAAGGCCGGGCTTGAGCGCCTCGATGTCCACTTCGTTGAACGCGGTGTCAAAGACTACGTTGGTTATCTTGGCCTCTGCAGGGATGAAGGACTTTATCATCTCCAGGGCCTTCTCCTGCGGCAGGAGCGAGGTGGAGTCCGAGCGCAGCACGACTTTCTTGCGTATCTTTGCCGCGATGCGGGTAATCAGGTTGGAGTCGTTGTAGAACGCCTTGATGCTCTTCAGGTAGAGCACTACCTGCGGGCCTTCCACTTCGACTTTAGTAAGTTCGCACTCCGCTGGCAGGACTTCCTGTATGCTGTCCTGCAGTTCGCGGAGGCTTGATGAGCCGGTTGTCATTGAAAAGATTTCACCATCGTTGGTTTGTCGAATAAACTACAGGCAAACGGCTCCAAAACACGCCGGACGTAACGCCGGTGCTGAAAGAGACTTTCTGCCTATCGGGGTTTTGACTATGATTGATTTTCTGAAACTTGTTTGGGGCCGATTTCCCAAAAACTCCTTTCCCCTTGCGGCCCACCAAAAATTTCCGCGGGGGTTTTCTCTTTACTTGGCCCTGAAACTTTTTTCCTAGGCAATCATTGCCTTTACGTCCGCAGGCGAGACGAACTTTGCCGAGTCCTTGGTTATTACCAGGACGTCCACGCCTTCGCCAGTTGCTGAATCGCGCCTCATTGCGGCTGACACCGCCCTTGCGGCTACCCTCGTCGCCTCTTCCTGGTTCATGTCCTTTCGGAAGTCCTCGTCGAGGACCCCGTAGGCAACTACGCTTCCGGAGCCCGTTGAGACGTAATTCTCCTCAAGGAGGCCGCCGAACGGGTCGAGGTCGTAGAGCTTGGGCTTGGTGTCAACTCCCGCGATAATCATCTGCACGTAATACGGGAAGTACTTGCTTCCCTGGAGAATGTTTGAAAGAAGAGTGGCTGCTCCCTGCACGGTCATCGGTGCGCGGCGGCCGTGGCGGTAAAGCTCGAGTTCAGCGCGAAGGAGCCTTGCAAGCTGCTGCGCGTCCCCTACTCCGCCTGCCATCGTGAGGGCCATGCGGTCCGCAATCAGGTGTATCTTCTGGACTTCCTTTGCGGCGATGAAGGTGCCCATCGTGGCGCGCTTGTCAGCTGCCAGGACTACTCCCTTGTCGAATACGATGCCAACAGTTGTAGTGCCCTTGAGGGGTTTTGGTTCGTCCATAGAAAACTACCTTCCAGGAATTTGAACGCGATACAAGACGGGACCGGCCCTAGCCGGTAAACTCTAAACTATAGCCTTGCGGGTATAAGGATTGCAAAGTATGTAACCCAAACAAAATTTAAAAGGGTGATGGTAGGGAGGCAAAGCGGCCGTTTGGCGCCTAAGCCTTCCTCGCAGCCTTCGGGTCCGCCGAATCAACAGCGTACTCCTCCTCGACTACGACTTTCTTCACGCCGTCAACGTACTGGAGCGCCATTGACACGAAGGTGACCTTGTTCATGGTGTATGCCGAGTCCTTGCGGATGTTGGTCGCCACCTTGAGCTTGGCAACGCCTGAAGCCGGGTCGAACGAGATTCCGCTCGTAAGGCCGGTGACCCCCTCCAGAAGGAGCGGGAGCTTCTCGGCTGCGGCCTGGGCGCACTTTGTGACCGTGAAATCGTACTGCAGGTCCTCGCCTGCGAGCGGCTCGTTGAAGTCGACCTTGACGCGTCCTGCCTCTACGGTCTTGACCACTCCCTGGAGCCCTCCGTCGAGCTCAAGGGGCATTCCCGGGAACGGCTGGATGTCGCGCTTACGGAACTCTCCGATTGGGATGAGCTTTATGCGTGCCGGGTCGCGGGGGCCGAACGCCTTGTCCTGCGGAATCTTGATGGAAGCCTTCTTTCCGACCTCGGCGCCTACGATGGCGTCGTCAAACCCCTTGATGGTCTGGCCCTTTCCTGCGATTATCATCATGGGCTTGTACTCGTGCACGTGGCCCGGCTCGTCGTGGCCCTCGTGGAGGTGCGCCTTCTCGCCGTCGGCCTTTATGGAAGTGGCGAAGACCTCGCCGTTGGAAAGCTTGCCAGTGAAATCAACGAACACTACGTCGCCTGCCTTGACTGATACCATAGAAAATAGTCACCTTGTTTTGGAAAAGCCCGGGGTTGTTGCTTTTTCGCCTGATGTGCAAGTTTTGGCAATAAGGCGATAAAATGCCCTTTTTCCGAGCACTAATTATTAGGCCACAAAGGCAATAAAAACCAGTATATAGCATATAGGGTAACAGGCGCCATTGGCAGCGAAACACTTTGACGTGCCAAGCGCCAAAGCTCAATAAAGGGTGGGAAATTCCTTGAACAAGCAGAAGATTTTGCAGTATATCACCATATTCATAATCATCGCGTTCGTGGGCGAGATATTCGTGCTCAGCTTCCGGAGCGGGGACGACACTACGGCAACCGCTACGCCCACGCCGGTAGTCTCTTCCCGCGCGTTTTCCGGAAACGGAACTGCCGCAATCAAGGTGACAAAGCTCACGAGCCAGTTCATAGCGCAGTGCAACACCACAGACGATACGATTCTTGACAAGGTCAGGAACGCGGCCGGAGTTGAGTCGGCGACCTACGAGACTGCGGGAATAGTGTTCTCCACGCTGCCCGCGCTTGAAAACGACACCGCGATAGTCACAAGCAACGTGGCCCGTATACTCGAGGACTCCTGCGAGGGCTTTGAGCTCTACCGCTTTGCGTACGTGCTCCCGCAGGGCTCGGTCAACCTTACCGGCACCCAGAAGACCGGCAACGCCACCGTGAACGACGCCACAGTGATCCTGACGAACTACTCACTCCTTTCGTACGCCCAACTGGTGTCCTCGCCCGGCGTGCAGGCGTTCCTGGACTACAGGTACGACAGTAACTCCACGCCGACGGCGCAATTCTCGGTCGATACCCTGAACGGCATCATCCGCAAGGCATCCGCAATGGAAACCATATCCACGCCGCAGGCTTCGTTTTCCGGAAACGGGATGGTGATGGGCACGGTTAATCAGATAATCCCCGTGCTTGCGGTAAATTGCCCCACTGAAGGGAACTACACCGAAAAAAACATCACTGCGGCCTTTGAAAGGCTCAACACTACGTTCATAGAAAAAGACCCCAACGCAAATTCGAACCTTTACTACGTGGAATACAACCAGACCCAGACAACGGCAAACAAGACCACCCAAGACATCATCGCCGAACTCACATTCTGCAAAACCCCCGCACGGGTGTTCCAGGTCGGATATGTATGGCCGCAGAACGGCAGCACCTGCGCAAATGACGTGACATACGGCTATTCCGACCGCACGGAATTCAAAGGGGAAGGCAACGCGGGCGAAGAATGCCGCAACATCACCTTCACAAAGCTGACCTCAAACGGGATTTTCACGCTGCTTGACGTAAACGCTTATGTGAACAATACCGTGCAGGCGTACGTGAGTTCCACGATGATAAACGGCAGGGTAGTCAAGGCTGTCGCACAGGAAGGCTAGCGGTCGAAAGTCGCTTCTGCGGCGTTGTGGAAAGAAAACCCCGCAGGAGTTAACCCTGCGGAATCCGCAGTTTTCCTTAACTTTTAGTTCAACTAGCGGTTAATATGCGGTTTTTTGCGTAACCGCCTTATGGAAACCGCGTTTGCCCGGGCGCCCGTCGGCCTGCAAATAAACCGGCCCGATTCCCCCGCTCTTCTTGGCAGGGAAAAGGCCCAGCCGTTCGTCTACTCCGAGACCCCGCTCATCAAGTCCGGCGAGCACAACCTCAAGAACATAGTCATCTCAGTGCTGTCCCGGCAGTGGCCCCTTTCCGCCCGGCGCGTTTACAGGCAAGTCCTCTCCGACCACTTCCAGATTACTTATCA
This sequence comes from Candidatus Micrarchaeia archaeon, assembly GCA_041663565.1. GTDB lineage: Archaea > Micrarchaeota > Micrarchaeia > Norongarragalinales > CAINOH01 > CAINOH01. The sequence goes on from JBAYMJ010000007.1 coordinate 56,088, forward strand.
GGGCGTCCACAAGGCCCTGCGGCAGCTGCGCGAGCAGGGCATAGTGCGGCGCACCGAGGAAGGCCACCAGCTGGATACCCGGTGGATAGACCAGCTCGAGGCGTATTCGAGGTTTTTGCGCTCCAACTACTCGATGGGCAAGAACACCGACTTCTACGGGATGATTTCCGGTGACTCAGCCTGCCTGTCCTTTGACAGCTACTTCCAGGCGGTTTCCGCAATCCTTGAGATAATGGGCCGCGAGCACGAGAACCCGCAAAGGGACGACGTCTGCCTGCAGCTGGCCCACCCGCTGCCCATCATCGGCCTGCCTGCGGCCACGCTTTCGCGCCTGAAGCGCCACGCGAGGACGCACTCGTTCCGCGCGACCTACCACTCCGACTCCGCATCCGACTACGCCCTGTGCAGGATGTGGGAGCGGGCGGGAATCGGGGGAAAGGTCAGCCGCAGGCAGCAGGGCCGCGGGAGCTACAACGTCCTGACGAGGGGCATCCTCATCCAAATCATGCCCACGCCCCAGTTTGCCCGGCGCGCGACGGCCATCCTGTCCAAGGGAGGCCACGAAAGCCTGCTCGCATACACCGAGGCCTGCCTCGACCCATCGTCCAGGACCCTGGTGACCATCACCAAGAGTCCCGGGCTGGCGGAGGAGATTAGGAAGGAACGGCGGTAACCCGACATGACAGAAGCCGAAGATATGCGCCTTTACGCGAACCCTGAATTTTGGAAGGCGGTGGAACAAATTGAGTCCAGCAAGAATCGAAAGATGAGTTTGGCTGAACTCAAGAAGGAAATCGGGTTGTGGGGGTGAGAACCGGAATGCCCAAGTTTATTGCCATTCGTTCCGCTCGGTTCATGACTTTGGGCCGAGATGCCCTGCCAACCGCGTTTCCCGGCTTTTTACAAACCATCACCAATTTGTATGACAATCAATATGTATGACAACTAATATATATGACATTTTTCATACTTGTAGATATGACACTTGACGCCAACGCCGAAAAAATCGCCAGGAACACCCTTCGGATAGCGGAAGCCATCCACGGGAAAATGCCCCACCTGCCCATTAAAGTATGGGACATCTCCGAATTCCTGCCCGACTTCCACGATGTGCGGCGAAACATGGTCTTCATAGAGACCGACCCGCTCGCCCTGGAGGAGGTCGTCAGGACCATGTCCGAAGACCCGAAATACCGCAACCACCTATTCTACATAGGCAAGCACAAGCCGGTTGCCATCAACGAATCCTGGGCGGCTGCCCGCAGCAACGAAATGCGGGACATCGTCGTCATCACCGGCCGCAAACAAAACAAGACGCGGCCGGGAATCACGACCCCGCCGGTGGAGCACCGGCTCGTCGACCTCCTTGCCTTTTCCCTACGCGGCTGGCTGCCCATGCCACCGGACGAGGTGATCCGCGCCCTGGCCGCCCAGATCCACTCGGGGCGCATCAAATACGGCGAGCTGATGCGCTACGCTGACCGGCGCTACGTCGGCCCCATCATCGAAATGATATTCGCCCAGCTCGTCCGGAGCGGCGAACTCAAGCAATCGCAAGTTGACGACAAATATTATAGGAACGGCGAACGCCTCTGGAATGCCATCAGCTCGGTGAAGGACTTATGAATGCCGAATTCAGGCGGAGGCACGACCTCGTCCTGGCAACGCTCAAGCCGCTAAGCGAGGCCGCCAGCGATGCAGGTGGAAAATTCGTATTCCTGGGCGGAAGCGCGGTTCAAGCGCTCCTTCCCGAACCCCCGCGCCTATCCATCGACTTGGACGCGTACACCTCGCTTGACCCAACGGCACTAGTCCAAACCCTTTCCCCGGGATATGACATAACCACGAAACGTTCCAACCTGCCCGGCTATCGGTTCTTCAACGCCAAAAACGGCGCCACCGAAATCCGGATCGACCTGACCACCACGCCGCTGCCTGCAGAAGCCGTATTGGAAAAGGAAATCGGCACGAAAACCGGCCGGTTCAACGTAAACATAGCGAGCCCCCACTACCTACTCGCCTCAAAACTCACCGCGCTGTCGCTCGGCACCATCGGAAGAAAAATAGACCAGCAGGCCCGCTTCATAAAGGATTTCTACGACGCAAACTCCCTCGTTACGGAATACGGCGCGCCGGAAACCGCGTGGCGATTGTTCGAGAGCTGCACGAATTCCGAAAACGCGCTCCGCAACAAGGCCTACACGTATGCGCAAGTGACCCATGCAGCCATTTACGCGCTCGTAAAAGGCGCACCATTAAACACGGGCTCTCCTACGACCACCGGCTCGATAGGCGACTTCGGGCAACTCTTGCTCCGCGGCCGAGCAGACAAGGTGACGCTGTCAATGATGAGCATACGCATAGCCGCCTACCTGAACGCATACCTGACCGCTGGCGCGGCTGATGCAGGAGACGAAATAGCGCAACTAGAGCAAGATGCAGCCGGGAACAGCTTGCAACCAAACGTGGTTGACTCCTACGAAGCGGAGCTGGGGCGGACGGAAGACGGGCAATTCTTGGAAAAACTCAAAGTGCTCGCGCCCAAGGCCTTGGCATACCTATACAAGGCGCGGACGCATCCGGCATGACGGCGGGAACCAACTCCCCTTGCTATAAAATAAACGCTTAGTTTACTCCAAGCCTACAGCCTGCCAACCAATAAGAACCCTTTTTGCCTACTAGCATACGTGGACAAGGAAAACCGACCCCAAAACCCCGGTGGCCGCGAACCCGCGTTCCGGGAGCTGCCCCTGATAAAGTCCGGGGAGAAAAACAC
>JBAYMJ010000008.1:0-54396 GCA_041663565.1 Candidatus Micrarchaeia archaeon
ACCGACCACTCGCTTGAGATACACCCGATGGAAATCGTCACCGGCAAGGGAATCGTCGTCAAGAAGATTGAGGACGTATTCAAATAGGTTTATTGGTTCTGGAACTGAAAGGTTAGCTATGGCCATGAAAACAAAGGCGGTTGCCCGAAGGAAAGAAGCAGCGGCGAAACCAAAAAACGCGGCTGCGGAAAACAAGGCGTCGCTTGCACGCTACTCGATTCCCTCCGACGCACTCGGGAAAGCCGCCCAGCAAAAAATCCAGGACACCACCGTCGGAATCGTCGGCCTGGGCGGGGTGGGCGGCTTTGCCGCGCTGCTTTGCAGCCAGGCGGGCTTTGACATAATCGCGGCCGACGGCGACGTGGTCGAGGAAAAGAACCTCTGCAGGCAGGCGCTGTACCTCCCATGCGACATCGGAAAGCCGAAGGCGGTCGTGGCGGCAACCCGGCTTGCGGCGCATGCGCACGTATCGAAAATAATCGCAATAGCGGGAAGAATCGACGAGAAAAACCTGGCCACGTACTTTGGAAAGTGCGACGTAATGCTTGACTGCACGGACAACTTTGCAACCCGAAAGGCAATCGAGGCGTTCTGCGCAAAAACCGGGAAGCCCTGGATTTACGCTTCGGCGACGAACCTCGAGGCGATGGCTGCGCTTGTAGTTGGCGGGAAGAAGATTCTTCCAAAAAGCGAACCAAAAAGGAAACCGCCGCGGACGCTCAACTGCACCTGCGCAACAGCAGCCGCGTTGCAGGTCCGGCTCCTTTACGACTGGGCGCAAGGCGGCAGGCTCGCCGGGAAAACATACTACTTCGACTTGGGCACGATGCAGCTTGCAAGCCGGAAGTTTTAAGGAAAAACGTGACGGGCAATGCCAAACGTTTCAAAAGCAGTTCTGACGGTAGGCCTGGCTATTCTGACGGCCCTGCTCGGTTACTCTTTCTTTAACGAACCTAACACGGTCAAAGTCCAACGGCTTGGTTTGGTTTCGGATACCGCTGCAAAACTCGTTTTCCTGTCTGACACCCACTTGCCGTCTGCTAATGAGAAGGATGTCCTGCGGCTCGTGGGCAGCGAGAAGCCCGACGCCATACTTTTTGGAGGGGATGGCTGTGACGCGTCGGGTGCGGACTGCGAAAACTTCTTTGGGAACCTGTCGGAAATAGCGCCGGTTTACGCGGTGATGGGAAACCACGAATATTACGGTTCGAAAATCCCGGATGCGGCCTACCTGGACAACTCGAAAACCGCGGTGGCGGGCGCCACAATATGCGGAGTGACGCACTATGGACCCAAAAAGGTCAGCGGCTGCGACATCTCTCTCGTTCATTCGTATGCCAACGCCGAATATGCGAATGACAGTCGCCTGGTTCTTGTCGGCCACAGCCACGGCGGCCAGGTGGAAATACCGTTTGTCACGCAGTCCCTTCTGGACACCTTCCTCTGCAAGGGCTGCGGCACGCACAGGCAAGGGGAGTTCTTCGACAGCGGGACGCGAATATACGTGACTTCTGGGACCGGCTCGTTCTTTTTCAGGCAATTGCAGGCACACCTGAACGCGAGGTTCCTGCACCCGCCAGAAATAGTCGTGGTGGAACTGCAGCCAAGGTGAAACCCCGCACGGTCGGGAAATGAAAAAGAGCAGAGGGAGGGAGTCGAACCCCCTTGATTCGCTCTGCAGGCGAGCGCGTAGCCGTTCCGCCACCTCTGCGTAAGAATTCGGAAATATGATTATTGAGCTAAAGGTAGAAAAAGCACGCAGGCTTGGCCGCCGTTGGGACTAAACCGCAAGCCGCTTTCTGAACCTGCGGCAACGGACTGCCGCATGACCGCAGCGCAGTACCCCCGCCTTTCCCGCCAGACGATAGCCTGCCTTCAGGTAAAACTTCTCGGCTACGGGGTTTGAGTACACGAAAACGGTTTTTAGCCCGCGCCTTCGCGCAACCCGTTCCAGATAACCAAGCAGTTGCGAACCTATGCCACGCAGCCGGAACCGCGGCAGCAGGTACACTATGGAAATCTCGCCCGAATCCTGAAGCCTGCCGGTCCCCACTATCGCGGTGCCTGCGACCGCAACCGCAAAACCGCCAGCGCGGGCCTTTTCGCGTATTTTGGCAACCGTGTTGGCTCGCGCTTGCATCGCGGCTATTTTCTTTCCGAACGCCTTTTCGGAGACTTTGATGCCCGTCAGTATGACACGCCGGCATCCTTTCTCGTCACCGGGCCGGAAAAGGCGTATGCGAACCATAAACATAGTGGGAAAACGATAATTATATCGAGTACCGCCGCCACTTCGCCCAAATCACAATATTCTTATTCCATTTCGTTCAGAAAGGTATTTCCTATTGCGGACTGGAGACAAGCCGAAAGGCGCGTATCCTGTTCACAATGAGCAAAACGCGGATTAGTTACCGGGAAATGCTTTCGTGTTTTGCTGTGTTTATTGGGCCCATAGCTCAGCCGGTAGAGCGTTCGACTCTTAATCGAACGGTCGAGGGTTCGAACCCCTCTGGGCCCGCTTTTTTGCCTGCGCCAGCGCGCGCCCTGCCGAATACCGGAATTGCGGGTTTTTAAGCCCGCAAGACTTTTATTGACCCCTTCCGAAGTTATCTTACGGATTCTATGAAGGTGGGTTGAACTGGTCGCCATGCCCGCATAACGGCGGGTCTTGTTATGGTCTTGCGACCCAGTTCTTATTATGCCGCATCAGCGTAACGTTTACTTGATGGCTACGCAGGCGAACGAGGCAAAAAGGAAGGTTTCCGCTGCCAAGGCTACTGCAAGCAAAAGGCAGGATGAAGGGAAAACCAGAGAAGTCCTGCGGATGCCTTTCGGGACCGCGACGTTCGTCCTTGCCTCGTCCATCGCGATGTTTTATTTCGCCCTCTCAAACGGAGCGGCATACCCGCCGCTTCCGGCAATAATGGCCGGCTCGCTGGGTGCGGACTCCCTGCCTTTTGGCGCGGTGACGTACCTGTTCGACCACGCCGGCCTGGGCCACCTTCTGGAGAACCTCGCCGGGCTTTTGATATTCTGCCTGGTTGTGGAGGCTGCGCTTTCCTACAAGGACGCGCTTGCGATATTCTTCCTTTCCGGGGTGGCCGGAGGAATTGCCTTCCTCGTGGTGACGCCCCAGGCGAGGATAATCGGCGCGAGCGCAGGAATCGTGGGCCTTGCCGTTGCGGGAACCCTTTCCGACCCGAAGAGGGGCGTGCTTGCGCTCGCGCTCGTGGCGCTTATGGTGAACTGGGCGGCGCCAGCTGTTGCGGGTTGGGCCGCAGCCGAGAGCTACAAAAGCCTTGAGCAGCAAAAGGAAATGGCGCAGCAGAAGGCGCGGGAGCTGCTTTCGCAGCAAAAGCCGGTTGAGGCGCAGGAGCAGCTGCGGGTAGCGCAGGAAAAACAACGGCTGATTGAGCAGCAGGAAAGGACGAAGAAAAGCGAGGCCGAGTCCGGGGCGGCCGATGCCGCGCACGTTGTGGGCGCCTTGGCCGGCGCGCTGTACGTGGTTGCGTTCCGGCAAGACGTGATGGTCGCTTGGATGAAAAAGGCAAAACACGCCATTGCAAAAACTATCTGGGGTAAGACGACAGGATGAAGACGGAAATCACGATACTGCGACTTGGCCACCGGCCGTCGCGCGACAAGAGGATAACGACCCACTGCGGCCTGGCGGCGCGGGCGTTCGGCGCGTCGGAAATGATAATCAGCGGCGACGAGGACGACGAGCTAGTGGAACGGCTTTCCGGCCTTTCGAAAAAATGGGGCGGCAAGTTCAAGGCGAGGTACGAGAAGGACTGGAAGAAGGCGCTGCGCGCGTTCCCCGGAAAGAAGGTCCACCTTACGATGTACGGCGAGGACTTCAGAAAGACCGCGCAGGACCTGCGCGACTCGCAGGCAAAAAAAGTGATGCTCGTGGTCGGCGCCGGCAAGGTGCCGCCGGAAATATACGGGATGTGCGACGTGAACTCCGCGGTGGGCAACCAGCCGCACTCCGAAGTGGCGGCGCTCGGGCTTTTCCTCTACGAGCTTTCCGGCAGGAACCCGGCAGCGTTTTCTGACGCAAAAATCCAGATTACGCCTTCGGCAGGCAAAAAGACAGTAGTTGACAGGAGCAGGAAGGCAGCAAAAACGAAGGGAAAACATGCAAACGCGAAAACAAAAAACGCGAGGCCTGCAAGGAAAAAGGGGCGGCGACCCAGGCCGAAAACAGCCGGGAAAAAATAGGCAAAACCGCGTTTGCGATGAAAAAAACCGTTTTTTCCTCGCAAAAACGCCCTTTTTGAAATAAGGTATTTAAACTGAAATACAGCAAAGAATATTCATGCCCGCCAAGAAGACCCCGAAAGCCGCTGCAAAAAAGGCGAGCGGGCCCGCTGGCGCAAAAACTGCTTCTTCAAAAAAAACCGCCAAGGCTGTTGTTGAAATCCCGCCGGCGCCGGTTGCGCCGAAGGAATTCCAGCCTGTTGGCGAGCACCTCGAGGCGTTCATCAAGGAAATCGCCGGAAAGGAGGGCCTGCGCATCATCGAGACCATCGGCGACGAGGGCTGCACTGACGAGGCCATAGAGCAGAAGACAAGCATCAAGATTGCCGAGGTGCGCTGCCTGCTCAACCACCTCCATTCGTACGGCGTGGTGGAGTACCGGCGCGAGAAGAACATGCAGAACGGCTGGTTCACCTACACGTGGAACCTCAACCGCGAACGGGCGCTTTCCAACTACCTTTCGATGAAGAAGCGCGAGTACGACGACCTGCGCGCCCGCGTGGCCTACGCTGAGAACGCGTGCGTGTACAAGTGCCGCAAGGGATGCGTGCGCTGCGAGTTCGACGACGCGATGGAGAACCAGTTCCGCTGCCCCAAGTGCAAGGGGATGCTGCGCTACGAGAACAGTGAAGTGGACACTAAGAAGATTGTGGACCGCATCAAGACGATGGAGAAGTTCATCGGCTCGTTCTCGTCGCCCGCAACACAACTGCAGGCCGACGCCGGCGAGACGATGGTTGCGGAAATCAAGAAATAAACCGCCCGCTCCCGCCCAAACCGCCGCCCAAAGTTCCCGCTCGTATTATATTGCTTGGCAGGCAAGACAATCTAACGCGCCTAATTAGGTATGTGGTTGCAACGTCTGCAGCCGCACGCTTCAGCTTTGAAAGCGGGGTAGGGTAGCCAGGAGTGCCCGCTGGGCTCATAACCCGGAGATCGGAGGTTCAAATCCTCTCCCCGCTATTTTCAGCTTCCTGCACTTATTTTAAAAACGGCAGCCGCCTTTTGAGGTTATGGCGAACCCGTTCTCGAAAAAAAGGCTTGAAGGCGTCGGCACCATGTACACCAACCTGCTTCTGGACGGCATCCACCCAAACGAAGCGGGGTGCCGGATAGAAAAACACCTGAACACGTTTTACGGCAAGAAATGCGCTACCCCGGAAGAGGTCGAATATTTCCGCACACACTACCGGACGCTCCACGGAATTCACGCGCAGGTGGCCAAGGCAAACGAGGGGATGAGAAACCCGCTCCCGCCCGAAGGCGTCGTCGAACTGGCAAAGAAGCAGGCGCGGGAAATGTACAAGGCGCTGGAAAAAGGCGACAAGAAAAGTTAGGCACTACGCGGCTGCCGCGGCCTGCGCCGTTTTTTTAAACCCGGAAGCCCCCAAACGTCTTGATACCGGCTGGGGGTTTTTCCGTGGCACCCAAGACTGCGCTGATGAAGAAGGCAACTGGCCCCGAGGTTCTGACGGACCTGTCGCACAGGCAGGGAGAAAAAATAGCCGCCAACCCGGAACCGCTTGAGAGGCTCCGCGACGGATTCAACAACTTCCTCAAAAAGAAGGGAAAACCCACCATCTAATCAGGGAACTGGCCAAGTCTGAAACCGCTACTGGAAAGGTTTTAGAAAAAGCTGGAAAAAACAAAGGGTTGGGAGAAACTTATCTCCTGTACTTGTACGAGTAGTGCTGGAAGGGCTTCTCCGGCTCTGCGGGCGCCTCTTCCTCTGCCGGCGCTTCCTCCGCGGGCTGGATTGCCGAGACGATGACTATCTTCTCAACAGCCTTGACGCTCTTGTAGAGGATTGTCTTCTCCTTGAAGATGCGCCTCGCGTCGTCCTTGCTTGCGACCTTGATTGGCTCAAGAGTCAGGCGCGTGACCTCTCCCTTCTGCAGGTCGATGATGATGTCATAGACCTTGCCTACGAACTTTGCAGTGTCCGTGAAGACATCCATTCCCATGAGAGCAGAAACTCTTACCGCCATTTTAGTTCACCTACGAGGCGCAGTTGCGCTTGGATTGTTATTGACAAGAGAAAAATGCAAGGCCGCTTTATAAATGGTTACGCCGCCCTCAGTTCCACTGTTTTGCGCACCTCGTTCAGCACGTAAGAGTAGTCGCGGTAGTGGGATATTGCGAAGATTTTGATTTCGTATTCCCCCGGGTCGGTCCTTGCTGTTCCCCAGACCTGCACGCGCACGGTCTTGGACTCGCCCGGGCCGAGAGTGCCCGCGCGAATCTCTCGCTGGTGCGAAAGCGCGGACTGCTCGAAGCCGAGCGCCTTCGGCACGCCGATGACTATGGACGTGAGGAGCTCCTTGTCGAACCTGTTGGTCACGACTATGTCAAGCTGCGCATAGTCGGCCTTGTGAGCTGCTATGCGGAAGGGATGGATGGTCGTGTCTATTGAGAACACGCCGGCCGAGAACGCCGGGACCTTCTTCTTTCCAAAAAGCACGTCAGTAATGCCCATATCTGATTAACACCTTTGGTGGTCTTTTGCCTCGGGTACCCCCCAGAGGCGGCCAGAAAGTTCTATTGGATGCGAACTTTTTAAGCGCATCTGGGTTTTGCAGCCGCGCAGCGGACCGCGGCAGCCGCGTCGGGAAGACCCCCCTAAGGGTACGCGCTCTTGTAGACCACGAACAGGATGAGTGCGATTATCAGCGCCCCGCCGGACGCGTAGATGAGCTTGGCCAGCAGGTTGCGGCGCCGGGCCTCAGCCGCGGTGCGGTCGCTCTTGAGGGGCACGTCGATGCGGACTGTTTGCGTTGCTGCTTCCTCTGACAAAAGAACACCCTACCAAAGGTATAACACGAACCTTAAGAACATCAAGACTATCGAGGCGAATATGAACACCGCCATCGCAAGGTAAGTGTACTTGGCTACGACGCCATCCTTGTCCTCCCCGACGTCGTCCACGTCCGCCGCCTGCGCGGCCCTTGCGTTTCTTGGTTGGCTCGCCATAACAGAGAAAACCCGATTTGTGGTAATAAGCTTGCGGTTACCTTATGCGCACCCAGTTCTCCCACCAGTAAGAATACTCGCGGAGCATGGATGAGAATGAAATCGACAGCCGGTATGGCTGGCGCTTGGTCTCGCGGTCGATGAGCCCGGAGCGGTGCAGCGCGGTAAGCAAAAGGTAGAGCGTGCTCTTCTTTGCGGATAGGTGCGCCGCAAGCTCGGTGAAGTCCATCGGCTTTTCCTTGAGCGCCTCGAGCACCCGGATGGTCAATTCCTTCTTTGTAGGCGAGAAGTGGAAGGAGTCGTTGACAAAATCGTATATCGTGTACTGGGCGGCCTTGGTCTTCTTCTGCTCGTCGATGTTGACCCGGAAGTAGGCATAGCAGGTGGCCTTTTGCCTTGCGTAGTGGTCTGCAGTCTTGCCCGTGCGCTTCTTCTTGGATGCCTTGTGGATCTGGCTTGTCAGGTCTTCGGAGGCACTTTGCGGGTCCTGGGTGGGGTCTTGGGCCAAAAAATCACTACACAAAGCAAGACGTTCTTAAATTTAAGAATTTGCGCGGTGGTTTTCCGCTGTTTTCACGCCCACCCCCCTCACTTCCACTAATCGGACTTTTTCTGAAAGGCAACGATAAAAAGCGGTTTGACCCCCGCTGTAGCTCAACCTGGCAGAACACCGGGCTGTAACTTGGCACCCGGCAGGCCGGACTCAATGCGGGCCAACAACAAAGGCAATTTAAGGCCGGTGGCCATTCTAGTAAATTTGTTGGTGCTTTTGCTGATGGTGCTTTCAAAGACCAAGATCCTGGAAATGATGAAAAAAGGCGAACTCAAAGTCACGCCTTTCGTAAGGGAAAACCTCGGGGCCGCCTCGATTGACCTGCAGCTTGGAAACGAGTTCTTGGTGCCGAAGGGAAAATGCAGGATCGCCGTGCGCGAGGACACCTACTTCTCCGGGGGTTTCCGGAAGTGCGTAAAGAAAGTCTCAGCGGGAAAGGAAGGCATCACGCTGAAGCCGTTCCGGCTCGTGTTAGGCACTACGCTCGAGCGGGTGGCGCTTTCAAAGAACCTGTGCGGCACGCTGCAGGGCCGGAGCCGCTTCGCGCGACTTGGCGTGATGGTGCACATCAGCTCCAACTTCGTCCAGCCGGGGGTTGACAACGTGCAGGTGCTGGAGATACTCAACGTCTCGCCTTTCACGCTCACGCTTTACCCCGGGATGAAGATATGCCAGATACGGTTCGACCGCGTGGAAGCGGGCGTGGAATACCAGGGAAGCTTCAAGAGACAGAAAGGCATCTGAAGAGGCGCTAGATGCGCAAGTCCTACCAGCAAGAGGGTGTGTACTGTGGCAACCAAGATAGAATTCATAGGGGCAATGCAGGTCCTCGACTCGCGCGGAAACCCCACGGTGCTCGCAACGGTAAGGACAAAGTTAGGCACTACAAAGGCGATTACGCCAAGCGGCGCTTCAACCGGCAAGTTCGAGGCGTTGGAGCTTCGTGATGGTGGAAAGGATTTTGGAGGAAAGGGAGTAAGCAAGGCAGTAGCAAATGTAAACGGGTCAATAGCAAAGAAGCTCATTGGAATGGATGTTGAAGAACAAGAAAAACTTGACAACGCAATGATTGCGCTTGACGGGACCGAAGGAAAGAGCGTGCTTGGCGCGAACGCAACAACAGCAGTATCAATGGCAGTTGCAAGGGCAGGCGCACTTGCGCAAGGAAAGGAATTGTATGACTACATTACAGGCATATACAAACCAAAGACAACAGGCCTGATACCGGTACCAATGCTAAACGTAATCAACGGAGGAAAGCACGCATCCGGTGGCCTTGCCTGTCAGGAAGTGATGATTCAACCTTCCTTTGCCAAGAACTACACGGTTGCGTTGAGAGAGAGTGTAGAGTCATATCACGGACTGAAGAAAGCAATATCAGGCAAGTTTGGTGGAACCTTCACCAACTTGGGGGATGAGGGTGGGTTCGTTCCTCCGGTAAAGACGATGGGCGACGCGTTCGCGCTTTGCCTGGGAGCCGTTGCCAACCTAGGTTACGAAAACGACTTCACGATAGCGATAGACCCAGCTTCTTCCAACTTCTACGAAAACGGAAAGTACGCAGTAGACAACAAGTCACTCTCTTCTGCGGAACTGGCTAAGTACTACACACAGCTTGAGGGAGAGTATCCTCTTCGTTCAGTTGAGGACGGGTTTCAGGAAGAAGGATATGACGAGTTTGCTGCGTTCACTAAGGCAAACAAATACCAGGTAGTTGGCGATGACTTGCTTGTAACTAACCCTATCAGAATCAAGAAGGCAATAGCAATGAAAGCATGCAATGCACTCCTTCTCAAAATCAACCAGATAGGAACAGTGACAGAAGGCATGCAGGCAGCAAGGCTGGCGCAGCAAGCAGGATGGAACGTAGTTGTATCCCACAGGTCAGGAGAAGGGGAAGATTCCTTCATCGCTGATTTTGCAGTTGGCATCGGCGCTGGTCAGATCAAGACCGGAGCGCCAGCAAGAGCAGAACGGACCTGCAAGTACAACCGGCTGCTTGAGGTTGAGGCGATGCTTGGGAACAAGGCCAGGTACCAGAGCCCGTTCAGGAAATAGGTTTGACCGGGTTCCGGTTTTCTTTATCCTTCTTTTCTTGTTTCGTTTTTTCTTCTTTCTATGTTGTTTCTCTTTCTTTACTTTCCTTAACTAACCACAAACCAACACCCATTACCCACCCGACCGTCTAGTCCCATACTTGCATCCATCGTTCAAACCGCAGCTGACCAGTCAAGGAAGCCAAAAAACCCAACCCTTGGGCTTTTAGCTTTTCGCGCCCACGATATTAGTGGAAGTGAGGGGGGTCCCTGTGAAATACGCTTGTAAGAACTGTAACCTTCGTTTTGACGCCGATGACGCCGTAATATGCCCGCGCTGCTCAAGCAAGAACCTCGAGAAAGCCTTTGAGAAGAAAAAGGAGTTTTCAGGCAGCAGCCCGGCAACCGAGGAAAAGCCGGCAGCAGCCGGCGAGCCCAAGGTGGCCTACTCTACCAACCGCCACGTCTATTCCGAGACCAAGGCAGGGTGGGCGTCCTTCCACAGCTCCGAAATGCGCGCCTGCCCCGACTGCGGCACCGCGGAGTTCGACTTCAACTGGAAGCGCAAGGAAAAGACCTGCAAGAAATGCGGGTCGGTTTTCCCGCTGGGAAGAAGGACGGCGTAAGCTGGTTTTTTGTTTTCAAGAAGAAGCATTATTTTTTGTAGTGCCTAACTTTCTTAACCGCCGCTTTGTACTTCCAATAGTAACCAACAGCCGCAATTAAAGCAAAAACACCCACAACCCCAAAAACAACAGATGCTGCTAGCCACTCCGCTATTTTTGTAGAAACGGCCGCGACTGTTGTCGAAGCGCATAGGGTAATGAGACAGAGGCCAAAGGTCGCGAAAAGTTGCGCTTCTGCGATTATGTTTCTCTCCATCAAACCGCCGTTGTAGTGCCTAACTTTTACTTTACTTGCGGACTTTCTTGCCCCGCTCCTTCTTTATGAGCTCCAGCAGGGCCTTGTGCACCCGGCCGTTTGAAGCAAGCAGGGCGTTGGAGTTGGCGTTCCAGGGCAGGCCGTCAAAGTCGGTGACCTTGCCCCCGGCCTCGGTGACTATGATTGCGCCGGCAGCCACGTCCCAGAGCCGGAACGCGGGCTTTGCAACTGCGTCAGCGGCGCCTTCCGCCATGAACGCAAGCTCGAACTCGCTCGACGCGAAGTAGCGCGGGTGGCGGATTTTCTTCGAAAGCTGGAGGAACGCGCCCTCGTAGCCGGCCATCTTGAAGCGCTTGTACGGGTGTATGAACACGGACGCGTAGTCAAGCGACACGACCCGCGAGACGTGTATGGGCTTTCCGTTCTTGAACGCGCCCCCGCCTTTCTGCGCGCAGTATTCCAGGTCCAACCCCGGCACGTTCACCGCGCCGACAACCGGCAGGTCGTCCTTTACAAGTGCAATAGACACAGAATAGAACGGCGCGTTCCGGACGAAGTGCTCGGTGCCGTCGATGGGGTCTATTACCCAGCGCGTTCCCTTGCACAGCTTGCAGTTCTTCTCCTCCGACTGGAACGGCAGGCCGAAGCGCTCAAGCTCGTCGAATATGATTTCCTGCGACTCGATGTCGGCTTCCGTCACGAGCTCGCGGCCGCGCTTGTAGCGGGTTTTCCCTGCGCCCTGCTTGCGGTAGAGGTATTCCGCGGCTTTGCCTGCCGCATTGCGGGCAGCCTTCAGGTACTCGTCCATCTCATCCACTCTTTTCCCATAAACTAACTTTCGAATCGTATTAATACTTCGCCCGCCCTACACTATCTTTGCAATGGCCTTCATCCGCACCAAGCGCGTCAAGGGCATCCTTTACCGCTACCGCGTGGAATCCACCCGGGTCGGCGGCAAGGTTCAACAGCGTGTCCTCGAGTACCTCGGTAGGGCCTCGGCAAAGCCTTCGAAGGCAGGCAAGCCGAAAGCAAAGAAGGCAGCCAAGCGGGGGGCCAAGGCCGCAGCGAAGGCGGCGAGAAAGGGCGCCCGCAAAGCAGCAGGCCGCATGAAAACGAAAGCCAAAAAAGGCGGCCGCAACAAGAAGAAAAGGAAATGATTTTTTTCAACCACAAGAAGTGAGACTATACTATGGCAAACCCCCTGGGAAACAAGAACAACCTATACCTCGCTGCAGCGGCGATAATCGTCGTGCTCGCGGCGGCGCTCGTGCTCATGGGCAACCCCGGAGCCGCACCAAACACAAATGCCATTGCAACCCCGTCGGTCCAGCCCAGCGTTTCCGCTGCCTGCACGAGCGGAGAGCAGAAGGAGTTTGAGTGCGTCGGCTCAATCAGCGGCACCCAGACCTATTACGAGTGCGTGAACAGCGCGTGGGAATCCCGAAGCAGGTACAACTACAGCGAGTGCGTCAAGACCTTCGGCCCCAACGAGTCCACAGTGGACGTGACACCCGTGGCGCCAACCAACGTCACCGCCACTCCGGCTGCAAATGCATCCATCACTCCCACGGCCACCACAACCCCGGCATTCGTCAACCTGTCCGTCAGCGAAATCCGCGCAACGACCGCGGAGATGTACTGGTTTACTAACGCCAACGCAACCG
This sequence comes from Candidatus Micrarchaeia archaeon, assembly GCA_041663565.1. Taxonomy (GTDB): domain Archaea; phylum Micrarchaeota; class Micrarchaeia; order Norongarragalinales; family CAINOH01; genus CAINOH01. Next base: position 12,369 of record JBAYMJ010000008.1, read on the forward strand.
GCACGGTGATGTATGGTGAAGAGCCGGGCGTGCGCAAGTGGCGCCTTGACGCGCAGTCCCCCGCGTTCTCGCAGTACAAGCACCTGCTGCTGACGCCGGGCAAGACGTACTATTTCGACGTCGAGGTTTGCGCAAACAGCACGTGCGTAAAGACGCCGACTTTGAATTTCACCACGCCCGCCAAGGACACCTATTTTGTAGGTGACACCACCATACCTTATCCTGGCGACCAGGTCAACTTCACCGCTGCGCAGCTGAACTCGAAGTAGTTCCTTTTTTTTCTTTCCGTCTTAGCCGCCGGTAGGGTCGGGCATCAGAAGAAGTACCGCGCCGGCTGCGACTCCAGCATCCTTGAGCGTGAGCTGGGGGTCGAGAATCTTGTTTTCCTTGGTGGCAAGCACGAAGCGGTCCTTCAGGTGGAGGCTTTCGGCAAGGACTTCAAGTACCGAAGCTACCGAGAACGCCTCCTCTACGGCAAGCAGGGTCTCCTTTCCGCTTGTGGTGTGGACGACAGTGATGTTGTATTCTGCCATGATACTACTTTTCAGCCTCAAACTTAAAAAGCGCGCCCCGGCCGCGCAGGCCCATATTTATTTTTGCGCCCGCTTCTTTTGTCAACAGAGTTTCAAGCTGACACCCCCATGGAACCGGCAACCGAGCAACCAAAAACAGCGCCCGACGCGGCAGACCAAAAGAGGCCCAAGATACTTTCAGTTTCGCAACCTTCGCAGCCGGAGCAGCCCAAGCTTTCAAGGCCCCGCATACTGGCCCAGGTACAGGCAACGCCCAAACCAGCCATTGCAACAGCCAGCCAGCAGCAACTTGCAGCCCCGTCCAAGCCATCGGGCCAAACAGCCGGCCAGGACCCCAAGTCCGAAGCCGACTGGGCAGCGCAAACGCTCGCGCAGGCCGAGAAGGATGCCGAGGAGCAGCGGATGGCAAGCGACGTAACACAAGCGTTTGCAACAACTGCAGCGCAGCCACCCAGCCAACAGGATGGAAAACCACAGGACGACCAGAAAACCCCCAAAACCGATCCAAAGAGCGTGCACGGCGTCCTTTACGCAATCAAGGGCCTTGCAGACAGTATTTCCCGCAAATTAACCGGCAAATAAGCTGCGGTTCCTTCAGCCATCCTTTACTCCCTTAGTCATTTGTCGAACTGTTCCACTATTTGCGCAGGCTTAATAACAGACTTTTCGTAACCGATTCTGGAAGGTTCATCGGCCGCAACGCCGGCATCCTTTCAAGGGGATTTGGGAACATGCCCGTATTGGATTTGGACGATTTCCTGAAAAAGAACGCTTCACAAAACGCAGGCGCACAGCAGGTCCCAGCGTCAAGCCCGGCTGCAAAACCAGCAGACCAAAGCCCGTTTGCGGCGTTTACCGGTGGCAGCCAGCAAAACGCAACCAACGCCGTTGCGGGCGACCTGCTTGACTTCCGACAGAAGACCGAAGGCTCGCTCGCGTCAATAGGCCAGGACTTCCTCAAGCTTTCAGGCCGCGTCACCGCGCTTGAGCGCAACGCCGACGCCTCGCAGGCAAGGACCGAGCAGCTCATCTCAATAATAGACCGCGTCCAGCCGGACAGGTTAACTTCGGAGATATCCGACATACGCGCCCAGCTTTCGGGCCTGAGAACCGCAGGCACCGCAGCGACGCAGACAGCAGGAAGCGGTGCCGGTGTTCCGGGTCCGGAACCAACCGGTGCGGTACGCAGACTCGAGACCGAGTACATAGAGCTGTCCTCCCGGCTGCGGCCGATGGAGGTCGCGCTCGAGCAGCTGAAGGCCTGGGCGGACCGCGACAAGGACTACTTCATCAAGACCGACGAGGCGCACAACAAGCTCGCCGAGCTTGAGAGGAAGATAGCGCTCAAGTCGGACTACCCGTCCGAGCAGATAATGTCGCGCGCGCAGTTCGACAAGTATTCCAAGATGGCGGACATGGACCGCCAGCAGATGCGCCTTTCAGTCGATTCCCTCCGCGATACGGTATCGCAGGTCTCCGCCTCGGTTGACCGGCTCAACAGCGTGGCCGCAGGAGGGCATTCCTTCTATTCGGGCGCCTCACCGGCATCCGCAGGCCTCGAGGCGAAGGTGCTCGAGCACGAAAAAATCCTTGCCGAGCTGCGGGCAGGAGCAGGAACGGGCGCCGGAACCGCCGGCCTGGAGCAGTACTCAAAGGAGCTTGAGAAGACGCGGGCGGAAGTGTCCGCAAACTATGAGCAGGTAAAGGCAGTCGAGCGCCTCCTCACCGCGCAGTCCAACAAGATGCAGGCCGTGTTTTCGGAGATACAGAAGAACCTCTCGGAATACAAACTCACGTCCGACACCATCAACTCCACCCACGAAGCGGTCCTGCACGACATCAGCGAGCTCAAGGTCGAGCACGAGCACGGCATAGACGACTACCGCAAGATTGCAGCAGAGCTTTCGCAGAAAGTCGAGCAGAACGCGCGCGCAGTCGCGGAAATGCACCTCATGATCAACGGACTGCAATATGTCCCAACCAGGCAGGCAGGCACGAGGCAGCCTGTCGGCGAGCCCGTCGCGGACTCAAGCTACGCCCGCGCGGAACAGAAGCGGCTCCTTGACGAGACCGAAGCGCTTTCCGCAACAGTAGCGGACCTTGCGAAGAAGGCGGCCGCGTTCCAGGAGCAGGCGGCGAAGATTGCGAGCATGGAAGAGGCGCTGCTCCGCATCGAGCACAAAGTCACGGACTCCGACGCCAACAACGCGGCGATGTTTGCAAACATCACGACCGGGTTTTCCGAGCTCAAGAAGAGGATGGAAAGCATCACCAGCACGCCAAGTGCGATGCCCGAGTCTATGCGCATGGCAGTTGTCGAGAAAGGGTTTGCGGACCTAGGCGAGAAGGTCAACTCGATAGAGAACGGGAACGCCTCGCTGTTTGCCAACCTCTCAAAGAGCGTGTCAAGGCTCAAGGCACAGGTGGATTCGCTCCAGACCGCAGCTCCTGCGGCATCATCCCACGAAGTATCATCCTCACCAGATGGCCGGGTGATGTTCAGCACCACGCCAGCAGCCCAGGCTGCAGCCCCCGCCATCGCCATTCCAATGGCCGCCAGCCAGGACGGCACGCTCCTTTCGCGCATCGACGCGCTTGAAAGGAGCATCTCATCTCTGAAAGTCCCGGCGCCGTCAGCGCCGGCGTTCGACGCAAACACGCCAGTGCAGTTCAACGTGACCCCCGAAAGCATCGGCGACAACCTGCGGCTGTTCGAGACGCGGCTTGCCTACCTGGAGTCTTTCAAAGGCGAGCTCGACTCGTGGAAGGAGCAGGCCGCCGGCATTTCGGAAAAAGTCGATTCGCTGTACTCTTCGCACGCGCAGCTCGTGCAGGAAGTCGCCTCGGTGGTTTCCGAAAAGCAGTCGGACGCATTCTCGGAGGAACAGTTCTCAAAGACCCAGGCGGAGGAGTCCAAGGCACTCCTCAATGAACTCAAGGTCCAGACCGAGCTGCTTTCGTCCAAGCTTGCGGCAACCGAGACCAATGTCTCGATGGTAGTCGGCCAGCGGTTCTCACAGCTGCAGACGCAGGCCGACAGGCTCAACGCAGACTTTGTCGCGCTCAAGGCGGCTCTTCCGGAAGCGGACATGATAGCTGCGGCGGAAGAGCGTCAGGCAAGGGCGCTTGCAACAGTCGATTCAAGGCTCTCACAGACAATCGAGGAGCGCTTCCAAAAGGCGCAGCAGGCATCAAGCCAGCAGTCGCTGGAGTTTGCGGCCTTCCGCGACTCGATGCCGGAAAAGTTGCGGCTTGCGGTGGCAGCCGCCGAGTCGCGCCAGGCGGACGCGATAGGTGCGGTTGACGCGAAGGTCGCAAAGCTTTCAGGCGAGTCGGACAAGCTGCGCGACTTCGTGGGCAAGACCGTGTCCGAGACCGCGCGGAACATGCAGGACTCGCGCACCGCGCTTGCTGAAATCCGCGCCCGCTCAGACGAGCTCGCATCCAAGATAACTGGCTTCTCCTCCTCGCAGGCGCAGTTCGTGCAGGAACTGTCCGAGACCATCGACGGCAGGTTCGCAGAAGCCCAGCAGTCCATAGAGCGCACCGCCTCGGCCCTGAACGGCACGATTTCCAAGTTTGAGGAAAAGCAGCTGGCGCGGGACGCGGAGCAAGATGCAAAGGCAACGGAGTTCGAGGCGCAGCAGGCCGCGAAGGCCGCAGGTTTCGAGAAGAAGCAGGAGCAGTCCTTGGCGGAATTCAGGAAGGCCCAGGACACGGCAACCGCGCAGTTCGAAGCGCAGCAGTCCACGCTTGTCTCCGCGTTCGAGTCCAAGATATCCTCTTCCGTGACGCAGTTCGAGGCTGCGCAGTCGCAGATGCTTGCAACCTTCGAGGCGAAGCAGGCGGAGGCGTTCTCCGCGCTCGACTCCAAGCAGGCAGACGCCATAGCCGCGCTGGACAAGCGCCAGGCGGACCTTGCAGCCGCGCTCGAGGTCCGCGAGTCGCAGACAACAAGCGCAATCGACGCGCTCCGCGTGGGTGTCGAGGCGCAGAAAAGCGAGTCCGAAAAACTTGCCGCGTCAATTTCCGCGCGCGTGGACACGCTGGACGCGTTCTCCCGCTCCGTCTCCGAGCTGGTCGCAATCACGAAGACCGACGTCTCGGCAACCGTCGAGGCCCTGCGCAAGGAGCAGGAGACGCAGTTTGCAGGCGCGCGCGCCACCCAGGACGCGCTGTCAAAAACTCTTCAAGAGACCAACAGGCAGCTTTCAACGGCCCTTCAGGAAACCGACAAGCGGCTTTCCGCAGCGGTGTCCGATGGTCTGGTGCGTTCCGCAGCGTCAATCCAGGAGTTGTCCTCCCGTTCAACCGCGTCGATGGAGCAGCTTGCCGCGCGCACCGCGTCGTCTTCCGAACAGCTTGCCACTTCAATAAACGAGACAGGTAAGGCAGTCGCAACGCTGCGCTCGTCGATGGATGCGCAGGGGCTCCGCCAGGCACAGGAGATTGCGGCAGTCAAAGCAGCCAACGCCGCACTGGAACAGAAGATGGCAAGCGTGCTAGCCGCCCTTGAGCCGGTTGCCGCGCTTTCACGCGAGCTTGCGGCCCAGCGCACCGAGGTGCGCAACATCGTGAAGGAAATGCGCGCGGCGTTCAACGCACAGGCGGTTGCGCAGGTCCAGGACGCGCAGAAGCAGCTCGCTGCAGCGCCGCAGGCCCAGGACTCGCAGGACGCCAAGTCCAGGCAGGCCGCGCTTGAGGCCAATCTGTCCGACCTCGAGAAGGCGATTGCGGAAATAGATTCCAAGATTCCGGCGCCGCAGCAGGCCGCAGCCGCGAGGCCGCAGCCGCAGTTCATAAGGTCGCAGCCACAACCGCAGCCGAGGGCGCAACAGTCCGCGCCGCAATACGCGCCCCAGCAGCGGCCGCAGCAGCCCCAGTACTCTTCACCAATCCAGACCGGCCCGCAGCAGCGGCCGCGCCAGGAATATTACGCGCCGCAGGACGGCCAGCAGGCCCGCCGCGAGCCGCCGCGCACAATCTCCTCCTCAATACGGCCGCTACAGCGGCCCGCGCAGAGACAGGAAGCGTCGCGGTATGGCGAGGTGCCAAGCATGGGTTCGGGCGGAGCAGACTCCGCGCAGACCGAAGCGGACAAGCAAGCCATGGACCTAATGGCCGAGCTGCGCGGAAAGCTGCTGGGGCCGGAAGAGGCCGCGGCCAAACCGGAAAAGAAGGACGCCAAGACCGAAGACGAAAAGGAACAGCAGCAATAGCGACAGCCGCAGTGATTCTTGCACCGTAGCCTCCGTAGCAGTCCCGGGCATCTAGATTGGTTTTTCTTTCCTACAACACTCTTTTTCTTCTTTGGTTTTCCATACTCCTGTTGATGTACGACGTCTACTTCAGGAAGTCCGCGCTTGATTCCGCGCTTGCGCACGCAAGGCACGGTGCGGAGTCCCACCTGGAAACGATGGGCCTCCTGGTCGGCCGGTTCTGCCAAAGCAGGGACCGCAGCTACGTGCTTGTCGAAGGCTACGTGACCGCGCCGAACGTCGCGTCGTCGGTGTCCGTGCGCTTTTCGGAATCCTCGTTCGGCGAGCTGTCATCGCAGCTTTTTTCGGCAGTAGGCTCGCACCAGGTGGTTGTCGGATGGCTCCACTCCCACCCCGGGCTTGGATGCTTCCTCTCAGGAACCGACGTTTCCACACAACAGCGCTACTTCGACCACCCGCAGGCAATAGCCACAGTGGTGGACCCGCTGTCCGCCGGCGGGGAAAAAAAGCGCGCCTACCGCCTGGACTCGCCGCAGTCGCGCACCTACCACGAGCTTTCCTATGCCGTCGTGCCCTGAGCCGCGCGGCTTTCTCCACAATACGCTTATCTTGGTTGCCTTCGTCTTAGTTGACAGTTACGCAGGACGCGCGTAAGATTGGTTGAAGCGTCATGGAAACACCCACAAAAGAGCCGAGCAGGAAAACAGAGCAAGCGAAAGCCCGGACCGCGAGGCAGGCGCAGCCCAAGGTCTCGAAGCTTCCGAAAAAGCTCCTAGCCTTCGACTTGGACCTTCTTGAGCTGGTCAAGTCCGGTGACAACGCCCAGGACAAGTTGCTCAAGCTTACCGGGGTTGACCCGCTGCAGTTTGAGCAGCGGACCGGCTTTCTCTGCATCAGGGGGTTCCTGTGCCGCGACAGCGCAAACCCTGGCATGTTCCGGCTCGGGATAGCGGGTTACGACGAGCTTGCAAAAAGGAAAGCTGCGGAAGAAAAGAAGGCAAGGAAAGCAAAGGCATCCGCTGCGACCGCAGCAGCTTCGCCCGCAGCAACATCCACCGCAGCGACGGCAATGGCCGGGTCAACAGCAAACGGTTCTTCCGCAGAAGAAAAATCTTACGCCAAGGCAACAGCCTCCGACGCCAGGCTCACCGAGCGCGACAGCCCGATTGTCTATGTTCCCGGTCCCGAGCACAAGCCGGCGAAGCAGGCCGACGTCGACATATTCGAACTCATCCGCAAGGGCGCGCCCAAAAACGGCAACGGCGTTGCCGCAAAAATCCAGGATGCAATCGAGGCGGCCCCAACAGGACAGTCCATCCCATTCGAGCAGCAGGTCGAGACCCTCGGCGGCCGCGACGCGGTAAAGGAAATGATTGAACGGACCACCCAGGCGGGTGCGTGCGAGCTTTGCCAGGCGCCGTTCCACCTCTCGGTCAACCCGGCAGAGAACAACCCCAAGTACGGCTACTGCTTCTGCGGAGCGTCCTACCACAAGGACTGCTACGAGCACCTGGTCAACTCGCGCAGCCCGTGCGTGCGCTGCGGAAAGAAGCTGCAGATACGGATGGACAAGGCATCCGAGGACGCTGTTCGCGCGGTAAAGAAGCTGTTCGACTGAGGGAGCGCTATTGCTTTACGGGCGACCAGCCGTTGTGGACGTGGTCGATGTTGTGCGCCTTCAGGACCGAGCCTATGGCTTCAACAGCCTTGGGCAGTTCGGATATGTCGCCGGGCGTCTCTTTCAGGTATATCCTCAGGCACGGGTTGTTCCTGCCGGCGGCTTTCACTACGGACACCTTGCTTGCAGGCATTCTTGCCTCGGTCAGTGCGGTCCGGACGTCGTGCAGCAAAGGTATCTTGGCGGAATGCCGGCCAAACAGCGGGTGCTCCCCTTTCAGCAGTTCGGTATCGTGATAGTATTTCCCTTCCAATGGCATAACCGCAGTTCACCAGCAAATAGTGTTTCGCGCAGTCGCAAATTAAACCTTTTCCTGCCACACTACCAGTATGACTCCCGTCCACGCAATCGACGCCGACCAGTTCGACCGCCAGAAGCGCATATCCGGCTGGGACCAGGACGCAATCTCAAGGCTCAACGTGCTGGTGGTGGGCGCGGGCGCGCTCGGCAACGAAGTCGTGAAGGGCCTTGCGCAAATAGGCGTGTGCAAGATTACCCTCGTTGACTTTGACAGGATAGTCAAGGCGAACCTCAACCGCTGCGTGTTCTTCTGCCCGATGGACGCCGCCAACGGGCTTTACAAGGCGCGCGTAATCGCAACCCGCGCCCGCTCAATAAACAAGAAGCTCGTCATCACGCCGGTTCTCAAGAAAGTCGAGGACCTTCCCGAGGAATTCTACCCGCAGTTCGACTACGTCTTCTCCTGCCTCGACAACCTAGGCGCGAGGCTCCACCTCAATTCGCACTGCTACGGCAAAGTCCCGCTGATTGACGGCGGCACAACGGGGTTCTTCGGCAAGGTGCAGGTGGTGATTGCGCCGTCGGCGTGCCTTGAGTGCGCGATGAGCGAGCAGGACTACCAGTTCCTGTGGCGCAAGTACTCCTGCGTCGGAGACCCGCTAGACTTCATCGACCCCAAGACGCCCGCGCTCTCCACGACCAACAGCGTAGTCGCGGCGCTGCAGGTCAACGAGATGATAAAGCTCGTGCACTGCGCCGCAAGCCTGGAAGGCGACCCGGGGAGGCGCCATCCGAAAGTCGTGGGCAAGGAACGGCAGGAGGGGAGCAACCTGGAGCAGGCCAAGTGGCTTTTTGGCAACACCCTGGTCGGCAAGTACCTTTTCTACGACGGGGTTCGCAACGCGCAGGCCGCGTTCACTGTCGAGCGGCGGCAGGGTTGCCCGGTGCACGGCTGAACCATTGCCGACCGTAGGGCTTGATTAAGCGTTGCAAAGAATAATTTTGGTGGTGGTTTTCCCAAATGGCCGTTGCTGATTTCGAGGTCGCGTCCATAGCCGAGTGGGCGCAGTACTGTTCACACCGCGACTTCCGCGAGGTCTTCGAGCTCTCGGCTGGCTCGCGCTTTGACGTGCGCTGCCAGAAGACGGTGCCCATTGCCGGCAACAGGCAGGCGGGCGTAGCGGAATCCGAAAAGTTCAAGGTCACGGTGCCGGGCTTGGTTGCCGGTGCTGCGGCTTTCGTGGAAATAACCGAAAGCGATGGCCAGCAGGCAACCGCAGTGCCACTTGTGTTTTTGCAGGAGGAGCCGCAGGCCCCGTCCTTCGTAAGGTCGGCCCTTTACCCTGGCGAAAAGCTCGTCTTCGTCGCCCAGCACCAAGACCGCACCAGCATCCTCTCGACGCAGCGGGCGGCATCCTTCGAGCAGGGCGCGGTTTCGGGTTCCGTCACGGTCTCCGATGCCCTGATTTCGCGCCACGACGGCGCGCTCGTAATCCACGGCAGCGACGCCAAGGGCTTCGCGACCGCAGTATCGTTCAAGGGCCTTTACTCGCCGCTTTCAGTCGAGCGCCTGCTGTGCGGGCTGAAGGCAGCGGCGTTGTCCGCAAGCGCAGGTGCAACGGAAAAGCCCGAGGAGTTTGCGGCGCACTATTTCGGCGCGTCCATCGAGAGCACGGTCTACAACGCAGTTGTGCAGTCTCCAGGAATCACCCTTTCCGGGGTTTCGAGGGAAACCGGGCTCAACCGCTATCTTTGCCGCTCCGTTCTTCGCGGGCTCTGCCTTGAAGGCCGGGTGGTCCCGGACAAGGAGGGCTTCTGGCCAGCAGGGTCAAGGGCACAGCCGCAGGCAGCTGGTGACGCGTCGGTTGTTTTTGAAAACGTCGCCTCGGAGCAGGAAAAACCCGCAGCAAGCGAGGAAGCGGTTGCCGCGATACGCTCCTTTGAAGACCTCGCGCAATTGTGCTACCGACTCCTTGCAAAGCAGAAGGACCTCGAGCGACAGGTCGACGAGCTCCACGCCGAAGTAAAGGTCCTTTCGGGGTCCGGCGCGGACATATCCGAGCTCAAGCTCCAGATGAGCCGGCTTGAGGCCGAGCTTTCAGCCGCGCTGCGCAAGCTCGACGACACCGACAGCGAGTACCAGACCAACGTCAAGGCGCTTGCCGAGAACGCGAAATGGGCTGCAGACAAGGAGGCGCACCTTTCGTGGGCCGACGGGGTGGTCTCGGACAAGGTGCAGAAGAAAGTCAGCGAGTACAAAGCTTACATTTCAGACAAGGCCAAGAAGGCGAGGCCTGCGGCCGCGAGGGCGAAAAATGCCGGCGTACGGGTTGCCATGTCGTTGAAGAAGAAAAAATAGCCGGGCTGCGGAAGCATTTCTTTTTGTTTTTTGTTTCTTCCTTGTTTTTTCGATTTTTTTTATTCCTTATTTCGACGTAAGTATGAACGACATCCTCTTCTCGTCGTCGAGAATCGCGAACCCGATGCGCTCGAACTGGACCATGTCGCCCTTCTTCAGCTTCCTGCACTCCTGCTCGCAGTAGCCTTCAAGGGTCTCGAGGCTTTCCTTGCGGTACTTCTCGTTATCGTCAAGCAGCTCGCCCAGCACAAGGAGCCTTGCCGCAACCGCCTGCTCTCCCTGCGGCACCCATTGTATCTTCTTCTCAACCGCGCCCTCGTCCGAGACGTATTCGGCCTCGACGAAGTTCGTGCCCGCATCGGCGACCCTGCAGTTGTACAGGTCCTTTAGCCGGAAAGTCTCGCCTTTCGCAAGCGCGTCGGCATCGCGCTTTGGGATGTAAAAATCGTTTTTTGCAACAAGCGTGCGAAGTCCGTTCTCCGCTGTGGGGTGGCGCCTCAGCTTCACTTCGCGTCCGGGCGCGTTGCGCACGCGCAGCCGCACCGGAGTCGGCACGAAGAAGTAATGGTTTGCGATGGGTTCGACCATCCTCTTGTTCTCCACAAGCAGCCGGTCAATGGGCGGCTCGCTTTCGACCTTGCTCAGGCCGAACGCGCGCACGAAGTTCCTGACCGCCTCGGCGGTTATGCCTCGGCGCTGCAAGCCGGCAAGGGTGGGCAGCCTCGGGTCGTCCCAACCCATCACGCTACCGTCCTCGATTAGCGCCTTGAGCAGGCGCTTGCTTATCGGCATTCCTTTTATCGAAAGCCGCGAGAACTCCACAAGTACGGGCTTCCGCAGTCCCAGGCAGTCAAGCACCGCGTAATACAGCTCGTCGCGCAGCTCGTACTCCTTGGAGCGCATCGCGTGCGTCACGCCCGTAATCGAGTCCTCGACCGGGCCTTCGAAATCGTAAGTCGGCCAGACTTTGTACTTGTCCTTCTGCCGGTAGTGCGTAGCGTCGAGTATGCGGAAAAGCACGGGGTCGCGCATAACCGTGTTGAGGCTTGCCATGTCGCCTGAAAAGCGCACGACCGCCTGGTTGTGCCTATACCTTCCGTTGAGCATGCCCTGCCACTCGTCGACATTCTCCTCAATGGTCTTTTTTCTGCAGTCGCAGTCCTTTCCCGCAGCGCGCAACTCCTTCATCACAGCCTGCGGGCAGAAGCACACGTATGCCTTGCCTGCCTTTATCATCTGCAGGCCATAACCGTAGAGCTTCTCCATGTCGTCGGACACGTAGCTCTCCCCGTCGGGCGTAATGCCCAACCATTCCAGGCTCCTGCGTATCGCATCGACGTACTCCTCTTTTTCCTTTTCGGGATTGGAGTCGTCCCAGCGCACCAGGAACTTCCCGCCGTAGTTCTTGGCGGCGTCAAAGCCCAAGAGCACGGCCTTCGCGTGGCCGATGTGCATGAAGCCGTTGGGCTCGGGAGGAAAACGGGTGACAACCTTTCCCTGCACCGCATTTGGGAGCTCGACTTTCTTTTGCTCCTCCTTCCTGGGCTTTTCGAATTCGAACGCAGCGAGGGCCTTCCCAAGGGAAGGCTTGTCCATCGCGTTCGCTTCTGCAGCTGCCGCTGTCGCGGCATCCAGCGTTGTTTTCATGTCTTTTTTTGCATCCGGGCAGCCTGCGAGTATCTTTCCGAGTATCGCCTTGGCGTCGGCCTTGCCGTAGTCTGAGGCGTTCTTGAGCGCGAATTTTCTGGCGAGTGCGGAAACCGCTTCCAGAGTCTTTTCGTCCATTGGTTGCTTCACTGTGGTTTGGGCTGTGTGTAAATATGACCTAATAGTAACTGCAAAAGAACGCTTTTGTTCCTATTGTATCCGGGGCACGGTCCTACGCGCAGAGGCCGTAGGCCCGTTCAGCAGACCAGGAGCCTTGCCTTTGCAAGCTGCTCGAGGTTTGCGCTGTTTGTGAGGAACATCGCAGTCTTCAGGCTGCGTTCCCAGCGCGAAATCTCGGCAACAACGCCCGCTTTCCCTGAGCGGTCCTGCGCCTTGACAAACGGGTAAGCCGCGCCGGCAAGAGTGGCGCCGAGCCGGATTGCCTTTGCGCAGTCCAGGCCGCTGCGGATTCCTCCGGAGGCTATAATCGGCATCCTGACTTGTGCTGCGCATTCGGCAATTGAAATTGCGGTGGGCAACCCCCAGTCGCGGAACTCGGCGATGCGGTCCTTCGCAAGGTGGCGCTCAAGCTCAACCGCGCTCCACGACGTGCCTCCTGCTCCCGAGACGTCTATTGCCTTGACGCCCATCCTCTCAAGCGCCTTCGCGGTCTGGCCGTCCATTCCCGCGCCGGTCTCCTTTGCAATGACTGGCATCGAGAGTCTCGAGCAGGCCGCCTCTATCGCCTTGGGCACCCCGGACCAGTCGCGGTCGCCTTCTGGTTGTATGGCCTCCTGTAGGGCGTTGAGGTGGATGCAGAGCGCGTCGGCGTCAATCCTTTCCATTGCGGCTTCGACCTTTGAAAACTGCCCGTTTTTGTAGTATTGCGCAAGCTGGTACGCGCCGATGTTTCCGCATATGAATACGTCCGGCGCGACGTCGCGCACCTGGTACGTCCTTGCAAGCGAGGGGTCCTCTATCATCGCCCGCTGCGAGCCCAGGCCGAACGCGATGCCCTTCTGCTGGCAGGCAGCAGCAAGGTCGCGGTTGATTTTTTGCGCCTTCTGGTATCCGCCGGTTGCGGCAGTGACCATGAACGGGAGCTCGAGCCGCTTCCCAAGAAAGAGGGTCCTGCACTGGATGCGGTCGAGGTTTGCGTGCGGGAGCGCGCAGTGGGCGAACCTAACCTTGTCAAGCCCGGTACCGAACGCATACTGGACGTCCTTCTTGAGCACTATCTCGACGTGCTCGCCCTTGCGTTTTTTCGTCTGCGTTCCGGATGACATATTCGATTACCCTCAAAGCCTCAAACCGACCGGTCTATTACGTAGTCCGCAAGAAGCCGCAGCACTTCCTTGTGCCCGGATTTTGGGAACTTGCCGTCGAACTCCCCCCAGGCGAAAGCCACTATCCTTCTTGCTACCGCGTTCGCGTGCCCGAAGGCGCCGCTATCGCGTATGATCGCTATTGCCTTTGCAATCCTCTTACCGTCCTTGGTGTGCGAATCAAGAATGCCGACCAGCCTCTGGCCGTCCTTTTTGCTTGAATGCTTGAGCGCGTATATGACAAGAAGCGTGCGCTTTCCTTCCGAGATGTCGCCGCCCGGGTCCTTTCCGTACTTTCCTTCCTCGCCAAGCAGGTTGAGCACGTCGTCCTGTATCTGGAACGCGACGCCGATGCTTTCGGCAAGCCGTCCGGCAGCCTCAACCTGCGCATCGGTTCCGCCTGCAAAGATTGCGCCCCACTTTGCAGCAAGCCGGGCAATCGTGCCGGTCTTGAACGCGCACATCTGCAGGTACTGCTCCTCGGTCACGGAATTGGCCTTGCCGCGGTGCCAGTGGATGTCCATCCCCTGGCCGTAGGAAAGCCTGACCATCTCCTCGACGTAGGCGTCATACGCCCTCAGCGTCGCCTTCTTCCCGTATTTTTTGCGGTTGTGCAGAAGCGGGAGCACGGACAGGTAGTACATGGCGTTTCCCGCGTTCACCGCGACGTCGACCCCGTACTTTATGTGCGTGCAGGGCCTGCCGCGCCGCATGTCGGAGCTGTCCTCGACGTCGTCGACCATCAGCGTTCCATTGTGGATTATCTCGGACGCGGCCGCGATGTCGGCAAGCGACTTCGGGTCCTTCCCGAGGCACCCGGCGACAATCATCGTGAGCGCAGGCCTCCACCTCTTCCCGCCGCGGTCAAGCAGGTCCCAGATGGGCGCGTTGACCGCACCAGTCGCGGCATCCAAATCAAAAGTATAGGTCGGCTTCCCGACGCAGCGCTCCAGGCCCTTCCGGCCAAGCCTTCTGGGGATTTGGCGCGCTATTGCGGCGTCCACCACTGGCTTGTAACCTTCAAGAATGCTCCCAATGTCCCTCTTTGCTATGTGAATGCACCCGTAAGCTGGCAGCCAAAAGGCGGTGCGAAAGAAGCGCGCCGGTTGGCAAAGACATTAGGCCGGTTCGGAATATTAATGTTGATTGCATAACAACATAGCTTCGTCTTTTGGCGAACCGCAACAAGTGATACTGGAATGGAAAAGATTCTTGCAAGCGCGCCCGGAAGGATGTTCCTTTCCGGCGAGGCCGCGTTCGAGTATGGCGCGAAGGCGCTCTCGCTTCCAGTCGAGGCGGCAGGAAAGCGCAACGGAGTGCTTTTTGCGTTCCAGGAGACGCCAGGAAAGTTCGTGGCGTACTCCGGCCAGAAGCTGGCCACGCTGGTTCCCAACGGACGCATACGCGGCGACGACGAGCTGCGGCCCTACCTCGACGCCGCCAAGAAGGCGCTTGCCGCGGTAAAAGTGGACCTTTCGACAACCGACACGAGCTTTGCGATTACTTTGGACCCGAACTTCCCGCAGTCAACAGGGCTTTCCACGTCGCTATGCTCTGCTTTGTTTTCGGGGTTCTTCTCCTATTACGCGGAACAGGCGGACGCCAGGGGCGCGTTCGCAAAGGCGTTCTCAACCGGCGGCGCGGACAGCATCATCGATGCGGATGTCGCGCTGATGGCCTCCGATTCCGCGATGGTGTTTGGGCGCGAGTTCCTCCTTGACGGTTCCGTAAGCCTGTCCTCCAAGAAGACGGCCATCCGCCTTCCCGAGGGCACCACGCTCCTGTACGCGGAGCCTGCGGATGCTCAGGACCGCCGCGGCGAAATCCAGCAGATGGTCTCTTCGTTCCAGGGAATCAAGCGCGCGTCGGGCAAGGCAAAGGACGCAAAGCAGATGACTTCCGACGAGCGCGCCAAGGCAGGCGACGCGTTCAGCTCGCTTACGGCAAGGCTTTCCAAGGAGCTTTCCTCCGCAAGCCCGTCGCCCGAGAAGGCGGCAATCTACCTCGAGTGCGAACACGAGCTGCTGGCTGCTGCAGGCGCGGTATCCAATCAGTGCCAGGCCGCGGCCGCATCCGCAAAGAAAGTCGGCGCACTTGCCGCAAAGTCATCAGGCTTCTACGGCGGGGTGCTCGCGTTCTGCTACGAGGACGATTCGGACGCGGTTGCGGACGCGCTGTCCGCATCCAAGCTCCTAGTGTGCGGCCCGCTGTCCATATCAAAAATGGGCGCTACAGCCGTTCCGGCGTAACGCCTGCGGTCTTTCCCCTCCAAGGCGTTCCCCGTTCAGCCTGCGGAAACTACTGCGCCCTTGACCACGAACGCTATGAACGCGACGAAGACTATCACCGCCGCAAGGATGAGCAGGTACTCTATTGCGGTCTGGCCGCGCGCGCTTCTTTCCATCTTCAACCGCCCGCCTTTATCATGTTCTGGCCCAGGAACCAGCCGCCCTGGTACACCGCAAGCGCGATGAATATCATGAACGGGATGTAGACCAGCTGCTTGTCGTACTTGCCCTCGCTGATCACTCCTGCCGCGATGTTTGACAGCGCCACCAGCAGCATCTGGAAGACTATGAGGAGGATGTCGAAGTTGCCAAGGCTGCTGTTGCCCTGCATGTTCGCTGCTGCCATGCCGGACGAGATGAACTTGATGATTGCGATGGTGAACCCGAAAATGAACGGCACGAGTATCAGAGACGTGATGTAGAGGAACGACACGTGCATGGTGGTGCGCGAGACGCGCTCCCTCTGGATGTGCATGATGTCGCGGGAGTTTCCGGCAATCGCCTCGAGCACGTCGGAAAGCCCGGCGCCGGACTTCTTCGAGTCGATGATAATCTTTGCGGTGCGCTTGAACAGCTTCGAGCCCGAGCCCTGCGCCATCTCGATTATCACGTCGTCAACGGTCTTTCCCTCGCGCAGGTGCTTCAGCCCGGTTGCCACCACCGCGCTCATGGGGCCGTAGTCGGACTCGGAGATTTCCTCAAGGGCGCTTTCGATGGTGCCGCCAGCCTTGAGCACCGAGGATATGTGCTTGAGCACGTCGGGGAGCGCGTTGTCTATCTTTGACACGCGCGAGTTGCGCACGTACAGCGGCAGGCCGACTATGAGGCTGAGCATGGAAAAGAAGGAGACCAGCGGCAGGATTACGCGCGTGTACGACTCGACCTTGATGAGAAGGGTGAGCGCATACGTCAGTGCGACGCCGACGAGCGCGAGGAAGAACATGAGGATGATGAACTGGCGCAGGCTGATGGAATAGCCGGTACCGGCGTAGAACTCCTCAAGAGCCTTCCACTTCCTCTGGAAAAACGTCTCCTCCTGCTCGTCCATTCGCATTTACCTCTTAGACACTCGACTCCATCTTGGTGATGAACCACACTATCAATGCCATCGCGGCCGCGTCAGCTCCAAGCATCGCCACCACGAGCGAAAACGGCATCACGCCGCCAAGCATGGGCAGCTGGGCGACTGCGGAGATTATCGTGATGGTCACCGGGCCGACGACAGCAATCATGGTGAACACGACGTTGATTATATTGAGCTTCTCGACGAAGTCGCGGAGCCTCATCTGGTACTCGAAAGAGCTGTCGTCGGCTATGTCGTTGATGACCGTCGACAGGTTGCCTCCGGTCTTGAGCGCGCGGATTATCTGGATGATGGCCTTCTTCAGGCCTGCCGAGCGCGTCCTCTTCGCAAGGTTCAAAAGCGCCTCTTCCGTGCTGCTTCCGCGCTCGAGCTCCTTGAGAGTCTTCTTCAGCTCAAGCGAAAGGTCACCGTAGTCGGACGCGGTCACAGACGCAAGGGCGCGGTGGAAGCTCACGCCCGCCTTGATCTGGGTCGAAAGGTGGCGCAGCGCAAAGGGAAGCTCGCGGTTTATGCGGGTCGTCTTGTCCCCTATCAGCGTCTTGGGGTAGTAGAACGCGACCAGCACCGTTATCACGAATATGATTGGCGCAAGGAGCACCCACAGGCCCAGCACAGTGGGGCTGAGCTTTGCCGCTGCGACCACGAGCCCCAGCAGCGGGAACGTAAAGACAGCCGCAAGTATGCCCACGATGGTTGACGCTATTATGTACGTCTCGACCGACATGTTCAGGTCTGCGGCTTCCAGGTCCGTGTGCAGCGAGGACACGCCGGGCAGCTTGGACGCCCCGTTGGCAAGCCACGAGACCGGGTGCTGGAAGGCCGAGTAGAACTTCCCCACGAACGACAGGAACGACTCCCGCTGCACGACCGACTGGCCCTGCGCCCTGGGCGAAAGCGACATCCGGTCGAAGTCAACAGCGCTTTCGGGCCTGCCTTCGAGCCTTTCGCGCAACGAGCCGTCGCCAATCACCGGCCTGTACGCGTCGTTCTGGGCGCTCTTGAGCCTCTTGATTATCTTCTCGACGTCGGGCGCATCGCTGTCCTCCTCGTCTGTCTGCATCACTTTCCTTATCTTTTCGATGCGGTCGTTTGCCAAAGTCAGTTCATCCTTTTGCGTATCAGAATTTGCGCGCCTTCTTGAGTGTGTAGCTCTGCGTCTGCTTGCACACCTCGTCCATGCTGCGTATCCCCTTTGTCTTCAGTTCCGTGAGTATGTTCTTGCGCTCCTCAAGCTCGTCGAGTATGGTGTTGCGCGAAAGCCCGGTGTAGCTTGAGAGCGTCTGCAGGTAGCGCGGCGGCACTCCCGTAGGCTCGAGCGCGTCCTTCGTGGCGTCCCACTGGTAGATTATCTCAATCTCGCTCTTCTCGTCTCCGGCGGGGATGACCTCGGCTATCTCGGTCACCCTGCGTATGACGCCCTTGCGCCTGTCGTGGATGCGCTTCTGCACGAGTATGAACGTGAGCGCGCCAATCATTATCTCGGGCACGCTGATGGGTGGCGCGGTGATGCGCGTGAGCGTCTCGCGGGCCGAGTTCGCGTGGATGGTGCCGAAGCAGTTTGACACGACAATCCCGTTGGCTATGTAGCTGTGGTTGTCCTCTACGGTGATGTCGTAGACTTCCTCGCAGGCGGTCTTTTCGACCGATTTCACGCGGGCCCACCGCACGGGTGCAAGCGCGAGGGTTTCGAGCTGCCTTGCAAGGTCGGACTCCATCCTAGATGCCATCGCGAGCATCGCATTCTTGGAAGGCGCCCTCGCTCCTGTCTCGTACGCCCTTATGGCGCTTCTTGTGCCCATCCCGAGCAGGCCGGCGAATTCCTCCTGCGTAAGCGCGGTTTCGCCCCTCAGCCGCGCAAGCGTCGGCCCCAGGTTCGGAAGCACGTCGATGGCATCCTTTGCGCGACGCTGCAATTCGACGAGCTTTCCGGCTTTCTTCCTGTGCGTAAAACCAATGTGCGTGGCGAAACGGCTTATGTTTTGCCTTCCGCTTACGCATACTTTGTAGTATGGCCCCACATTGCCCCTGCCGTCACGCGGCTGCGAGTGGACTGAGGCGAATACTCCGAAGCGCGAGAGGGTCATTGGCATCGCGCCTGCGACGTTCGGGTTGCTTGTCGCGAATTCTATCGTGTTGGCGTGCAGGTTGACGTGCGCCTCGCAGTCGAACAGCCCCCGCAGGAACGCGCCGACGCACCTGTCGGGTGTCGGCAGCACGCTTGATACCGTAAACACTTTCGTCTTGTTTCCGAAAGGCAGGCCGTAGTCTGCTGAGGGTTTTCCCGAAAGCGCGCGGTCCCAGACCTGCACCCGGGTGTAGCCGTCCCTTTCTCCCACGGAGACGGAATGGCTTGAGTGCCTCCTTACTCCCTCTGCGAAAGTTTCCGCAAGCTCGCAGTCGGCGTTCACGAACTGCATGCCGTTCCGGTTTATGTGCCCGTCGCCCGCAAGCAGGCCCACGAAGTGCGGTTCGGGCAGCGCCGCCGCCCCGGCTTTCACGGAATACTGCGTCGGGACCGCCACGAAGTCGCCCTCCTTGAGGTCTCCGGCCGCGGTCTCCTTTATTCCGTTGTCTATGCGGTAGAACGGGTGGTCCGCCGTTGCGGTGATTTTCCTTCCGCAGTCAAGGGTTATGTTCACTGCATCGGTCCTGGCTGCCTTGCGCCAGAGCCGCGTGACCGGCTTGTGCTCGTAGGCAAGAGTCGCTTTGTTCCAGCTGACCACTTCAACGGGCGCTTTGGGTATCAGGCACTCGAACTGGCCGCTTGCAGTCTTTTCGTTGCCTTCGGACTGCTCGCGCCAGAATTGCGCGAGGCTTCTTATGGTGCCGTCCGAAAACTGCACGAGGGCGTCGCCTGACAGGGCACCGTCGTGCCCCGTGTTCATCGCGGTGAACATGGTGAAGCCCTCCGCACCGCGGATTTCGCCGACTATGACTCGGTCAGGCCTCATGCGCAGCGTGTTCTTGACAAGCATGTCCATGGTGATTTCACCGGTGCCCTCGATGCCCGGCGGCCTCGTCTCGAAGCGTATCCAGTGCGAAAGCGGCAGGCTCAGCTCTGCAGTGTCCTCGATGGTGACTATGCGTTCCGTTGTCGGCACGAACGAGCAGAGCGTGTTCAAAAGGGTGGTCTTTCCCGAGCTCGTGCCTCCCGCGATGAGGATGTTCGCGGGCTTTGCGCCCATCCCGTCCGTTGCCATCCAAAGGAAGGCGGCAGTCTCCAAGTTGAGCGTGTTGTAGCCTATGAGGTCTATTACCGTGTAGGGGTCCTTGCGGAACTTGCGCAGGGTGAGCGTTGCGCCGTCGATGCTTGTGGGCGGCAGCGTGGCGTTCACGCGCGTGCCGTCGGGCAGGCGCGCGTCAAGCAGCGGCACCTGCGTGTCAATCCTGCGTCCTATGATGCGCGCGATGCGGTCAACGAGCCTCTTGATGTCGGTGTCGGAGTAGTAGCGGATGTTCGTCGGCATCATCTCGTACTTCCGGTGGAACACGTAGACCGGCTTGTCCGGGCCGATTACCATGATTTCCTCGAGCCTGTCGTCCTTGACCAGGTTGTCGATGACCCCGAAGCCGAACATCTCCTTGAGCACGACGTCGGCGTAGAACTCCCTCGAGTTGAGGGGCACCTTCAGCTCGGGAGTCTGCTCGATGATTTCCAGCATCTTTTCCTTGTATACCTTGTCGATTTTTTCGCGCGTGACCACTTCCTTGGGGTCGACGTTGATGACGTTGGACGCGACGTCGATGAGGGAGTAGATGAGCGCGCGCTCCTCGCCGAAGTACCTTGGCGCGGGGACCTCGTAGTAGTAGCTGTTCTTGGATGGCACGCGGTAGATGCGCACGTCGTCGTACGTCTCCACCAGGAGCTTTTCATCCTCGTCGGTTGCCTCCGGCTTTGGCGCCGCCTCCGCTTTCGGCGCGGCATCCGCTGCCGGTCTGGCCTCCTTTGGCGCGGAGCGCTTGGCCTCCAGTAACAAAGAGTCTAGGTATGCCATCTCGGACTAGATTAAGCAGGGGGGCTAAAAAAGGATGCCGTTTTGGGTCCAAGCCCCCGGGCTCAGTCGGCGGTTATCTTGACCGGAATCTCCTGCGGCGCGGTGCAGTCGGCCGAAATCGTCAGGATGCCTATGCCCTCCGCCACTCCGGTGGTATATGCGGTCTTGGTCTGACCCGACTCCAGGTCGAACTCCTCGTTCTCCTGCAGCCCCACCATGTCTATGAGCTTCCTTGAGTAGTCGTCCAGCGCGACGTGCACCCCGGTAATCCTGCCTTTGCCGTTGTTCTTTATCTCGACAAGCTGCGTGTTGCCTATCTTGAGCTTTATCTCGGACGGGTCGTGTGCAAGCTCGGTCTTTTTCGTCAGCGTTATGTTGGCAACAACCGTCGCCTTCGTGCCGCTGATGCGCACGTCCCCAAAGATGAACGCCGGGTTCTTGTCCGAGTCCGGGTAGTTCGTCGTTATGGTGAACGTCACGTTCGCGGTCTCGCCCGCGGCTATGGTCCGCTTGTCAGCCCGGAAGTTCGGCAGCGCGTCCTTTTCCGCAAGAAGCTCGACTGCGACGTCGTTCTCGGTGTCGTTGTTGTATATGGGCACGTTGAACGACTTGGTGCACGATGGCGCAATCGAGCCCAGGACCTTGCCGCCCTCTATGTGCAGCTGGGTCTTTTTGAACATCTTGACCGCCACGGTCTTTGAGGAGTCCTCCGTGCTTATCAGGCCTTCGTAGCTTTCGTACTCGCCGCTCTTCTTTACCCGCAGCGCGATGCCTTCGGTGTTGCTGGGCACGCTGGAAAAGACGTATCGTCCCTCGCTTCCCGGGACCGCCCGGTTGGTCTTTACCGCGGTGAATATGTACGGCGACGCAAGGTAGTCCGCCTCGACGGTCGCGCCCGAGATTACGGAGTTGCTGTCGGCCTCGGCAAGCACCACGGTCACAGCAACCGGCTTTGGCAGCACTACAAGCCAGAAGTAGAGCAGCCCGAGAATCACCAGCGCCGCGACTATTGCCGCGCCGTATTTTTCGCCGATGTCCTTGGACTGGGAAAACACCGCGCCGGCTATCTTCATCGCATTCTGCCCGGAATCCTCCTCTTCGGAGTCGGCCTCATCCAACCTCGGTGCTGGCATATGTGCTTATCGCAACCTATTGGGAAAGCGCGCTATAAATTGATTGTTAGTGGGCGCCGTTTGGCGGCTCACTTGTCCCCGACTGCGGCCGACAGGTCCGCAGGGTCCACGACCAGCCGGTTGTCGCGTATGATCTCGCCAAATAGCGTGTTGGCGGCAATCCCCGGCTTTTCCTTCCTCTTCCTTGCGACGAGTTCGGCAACTTGCTTTTTGGAAAGGCGCGCAAGGCCAAAGGCAAGTATCGCATCGATGCCTTTTCCGGCGCACATCTCCTCAAGGACTTGCGGGGCTGCAGACTTCGTGAACTTCTTCTGCGCATAGGATTCGAAGAACTCCGAAAGCGCGGCCTGCGAAAGCCTTGCAGTGTCCGCGCCCTTCCTGCGTATTGCGGTGATGGTCTCGGCAAGGGTCGAGGCGACAAAGCTTGCGTCGATGCCCTTGATTTGGGCGTAAGTGTCAAACTGGTCGGAGTAGTCCCTTGCGATGCGGCCGGCCATCTCGGCGGAAAGCAGGAACGGCTTCTTCTGGTATCCCTCGGTTTTTTCCTCGAAACTTTTCGGGGTCTCCACCGCACCAAGCATCCCGGAAGTCACCGCAACAGGAGGCACGTCCGTCTCGGGGTACATCCTGTCGCTTCCAGGAAGCGGCCGCATGTACTCGGTCTTTTCGCCAGCAGCACGCCTCGTTTCCTTCACGACGCCTTCGTGCGCAACGGACGCCCTTGCAAAAACCGCGTCAAGCGCGCGTGTTGCCTTGTGCCTGTCCGCGACAACCGCGACCCACGCGTCGCCTTTCTTGCATCCGATTGCCTTTGCGATTTCGGCTGCGGTGTCCTTTGAGATGCCGTATTTTGCAACCAAATCCTCATCGGAGTGTATTATGCCTCCGACTCCGGCAGCAGCCTTCGCATAAGCGGAAAGCTCGGTGCCGAAGCGGTGGTTCTCCATCAGCTCAACCCCGAGGAGGCCGGAGAATCCGGAGAGCCTGATTGCGTAAGCGCCGGTGGAAGTGGTTGCGTTTGTTGATGCCGGCGTTGCAGCCACGAAAGCGGAAATCGCTTTTTTTATGAAAGGCGCGGTTGCCTTTGCAAACAGCACGGTGACATCAACGGCTTCCGCTGCATCGATTTTCTTCGGGGCTTTCTTTGCAAGTTCGGCAACGGCGGCCTGCCTTTTCGCCTCGTTGTCCACCAACTTATCAAGAACGTCCAGCTCCTGTGCGCCCTTGACCTCAACCCGGTTCCCCCCGGAAACAGAGACGTTCAAATCCTGGCGGATGGTCCCTATTCCGCGCTGCACTTTTCCTGTGCTGCGGAGCATCGTGCCTATCTTGAGTGCGGTTTCCTTTGCTTGGGCGCCGCTCTTGATGTCCGGGTCCGTCGCGATTTCAACAAGGGGAATGCCAAGTCGGTCAAGCCGGTAAGTGGCGCTTGCGGAGCTGCGGTTTCCTTCCGCTTCCTTTGCCGCACTTACTATTCCAGAGCTTTCCTCCTCGATGCAAATGGTTTGTATGCCGACATTCCCAAAGGTGGTTTCCACGTAGCCGCCAAGGGCGACGAGTGCGGTGCGCTGGAAGCCGCTGGTTGCGCTGCCATCCACTACCGTCTTTCTCATCACGAAAATCTCGTCAACAACGTTTGAGTGGAGCATCTTTGCAACCTGCAGGGCGGTCTCGAGCGCCTCGGTGTTAAGCTGGAACGGCGGCTCCTCGTCGGTGTCAACAAGGCACGCCGAGTTCTCTGGAAGCAAGTATTCAAACTCGCGCTTGCGCTGGGCCTCGAACTTTGCGGCCGGGTCGAGCGCACCCATCTCACCAGACACCGCAGCAAGCCTGCGTCTCACAGTGGCCTTTACCGGCGCCTCGTCCAGCACCGTCCTGCAGCCGCAGAACAGCTTGTGCTTTGTGGCGAGCCGCTGGTGGATTTCGATGCCGCATTTTATTTCCAGCTTCGGACTTTTTGCGTCGTGGGTAATCGTCATCGTCTTTCGCCGTTCAGTAGTATTCATGCCTTTCGTTGTACTCGCCCGCGACGTTTGTTGCCATCAGCTCGGCGACGTCTTTTCGGTTCTTCTTCTGCGCAAGCGCCCAGCCAAGCTTAACGTAAGCGGTTTCCGTGAGCATGTCGGAAAGATACTGTACGCCCGCCTGTGAAAGCAGCCTGCCGGCCGAATAGACGTATGCGTTCGCCTTGCCGTTTATGCACTGCGTGGTCATGCACACGTGCACTCCTGCATCAACCGCGCGTTTTATCGCAGGCAGCCAGCAGTCCTCCTTGCGCAGCGGGCTTGTGGAGACGTGGCCAAGGCCGGTGCCTTCGATGACTATTCCCCGGTATTTTTTCGAGGCGTAGTAGTCAAGTATTTCGGGGTCGCTTGACGGGTAGACCTTCACTATCGCGACCTTGGGTTCGAACCCGGTCAGGGGCTTGGCGTCGCCTGCGTCCTTTCGCTTTGTGATGCTGGTGTTAGTCTTCTCAATCTTGCCGTCGGGCCAGATTTTTGCAAGGGCGGGCTCGTTGACCGGCTGGAACGCGTCCCTTCTTGACGAGTGCAGCTTCCGCACCTTGGTTCCCCGGCTTGCGTAGCAGTAGTCGTCGTTCGTGGTGGCGTGCATCACTATCGCCTTCTCGCCGATGTCGCTCGTTGCGTAGGCGTGCGCGCAAAGGAGGTTCATCCTGCCGTCGAAGCTTCCCCTGTCGGGCGAGCGCTGCGCGCCGACAAGCGCGACGGGCTTTTTGTACTGTGAAAGCATGAACGAAAGTGCTGACGCGGTGAAGTGCAGCGTGTCGGTGCCGTGGGTGACTATCGCACCCTTAGTGTCGTCGTCTTCAAGTTCTTTCGCGGCAATCTCGGCGATTTTCTGCCATTCCCGGTAGGTCATGTCCTCTGAAAACACGAGAAACGGGGAATGAAACGCGGTGTTGAGCGCGTTGCCTGAAAATTCGGGTATTGCCGCAAAGATGCCCTTCGCGTCAAGTTTTCCGTGGACTCCGCCCGTCGAGTAGTCGACGAGGGAAGCTATGGTTCCTCCCGTAGCAATCATTGCTATCTTCGAAAAGCCATGGCTGTTGGTGGCCGAAGTGGCCGCCGCGGCCTTTGTTTTTGCCGCCGTGCCTGCTTTTGCAACAGCCTTTGCCAATACCTTAAGCTCTTCGATTTTATCCGTAGAAATTCCCGCGTTGTAACCGGAGTCGAGCTTGAGTATCAGGCAGTCAGTATCGCCGTACTCGATGCGCGGCATCACCAGGCCCTCCAGTTTCATGCCATCGGAGGTGCTCACCGCTACGCGGTCAAGTTCGTTAGCCTTGGCCTTTTCCAACAGTTTGACAAGCTTGCTGGCCATATAGTCACAAGATGTTTTGGCGAATTTTTATTACCTTTCAAAAGAGCGGAATATGCGGTGGGCGGTTGGCAGCAAGGCCTCAAAGTCTCTTGCTCACGAACGTCCCGTCCGTCTTGTATCCTTGCTTGTAGTAGTATTCCTTCGCGCCGACGCCGCTGATTACCAAAAGTTTCCTGGAGTCAAACTCCTCCTTTGCGATGCGCTCGGCCTCCGCAAGCAGCGCCTTGCCGTAGCCCTTGTGCTGTGCCGCGTGCGCCTTGCGCTCGGAAATGGGAAGCTCCTCGCCATAGACGTGCAGCTCGCGCACGCCGCAGTTGTCGCCGACTTCCTTGACGTATGTTTCATCCGACGGCTTCCGCACCCGGCAGATTCCCATCAGGGCGTCATTCGTGCGGTCCACCATCGAGAGGAAGATTTCCTTGCCGTTGCTTGCGTCGTAGTCGATGCGCTCAAGTTCAACCGCAGAGTAGTCGGGCGTGATTTTTTCGTGCTTCGTCTTGAAACCGACTTCGCGGCAGCGTATGCAATCGCATTTCTTCCCGTGGGCGAGCATCTCCTCGCGGACGAGCTGGCGTATGTTGAGCGCCTTGATGCCGTGGCCAATCAGGTTGGATGGTATGTCCCGCTCGATGCGCATGATTCGCGTGTATTTCGGGACGCGTTCCTTTATCCTGCAAAGAAGCTTGAGCGCGGTCTTCTCGTCGTACGGCTCGTACTCTCCCTTCTTCCACAGTTCGTAAAGCCCGGTGCCGGGCATCACGAGAGTGGGATAAATCTTGAGCATGTCCGGCCGGAAGCGCGCGTCGTCAAAGAGCATCCGAAAGTATTTCTCGTCGTCTTTCGGGGTCGCAAAGAGCCCGGGCATCATGTGATAGCACACCTTGAGAAGCGCGTCCTTGCAATTTTTAGTGGCATCCGCGACGTCGGCAACGGAATGCCCCCTTTTTGCCTTGCGATATACCTCGTCGGAGAGGGTCTGGACGCCAAGCTCGATGCGCGTGGTGCCTATGCGCAGCAGGTCAACGACTTCCTCCTTGCTCGCGCAGTCCGGCCGCGTCTCGATTGTGAGGCCTATCATCCTGTGCGGGGCGTGCTCGTTTGCCTTCAGTGCAGCGGCAAGCGTCCTTGACTTTTTCCCGTTGAACGCGTCCAGCGCGCCACGCAGGAACTCCTCGCGGTATTTCTTCGGCTGGCGGTTGAACGTGCCGCCCTGGATTATGAGCTCGCATTTTGTGGACGGGTGGCCGCTTATGCGCAGCTGCTCAAGACGCGCGGAAGTCATCCTGAACGCGTCGAAGTCATTCTGCTTTGCGCGCCGCGCGCTCGGCTCAAACCCGGTGTAGCTCTTGGGCGCGTCGATTCCCTGCGGGCAGTAGATGCAGCAAAACGGGCAGCTGTCAAGAGGCCGCGTCATGATGGCGATGTTGGTGATTCCCGACAGGCCGCGCACGTCCTTGACCTTGAGGAGGCTTGCAAGCGTTCCCGCAATGTCAACCCCGCGCGCCTCAAGCTCGGAGAAAACCTCGGCGCTCTTTATGACGTTAGCAAGCTTGAATTTTTTCGAATAGGCGTTCTTGAGCTTTTCGAATTCCTGCTTGCCCGGAGTGCGCCCTTCGATTTCGTCGCACAGCTGCCGTATTGCGGTCTCGCGCTTTTGGACGTTTGCCTCGGGCTCGAGCACGATGCGGCCGGTCTTGAGGAATTTCCTCGCGTCAATCCGGTCATAGTCGTAGGTCAATGCAAAGCACCGCTAGGAAACCAAAAAACGGGCGCCGCGGCAATTATCGTCGCAGGCCCACCAACTTCATTTTGCCATCAAGGCGTCGTATGCGTTTGCAGCAAACGCGAGGAACCCGACAACTGCCTGCTGGGAGTTGGAGAACAGAAGCAGGCCGTACCCCGCCGACTGCACGTCCTCGAAAAGCGACGCCTTCGACGTTACCGACGCGGTTGCGCTTGCGTTGATGCGGCTGCTTGAAAGCGACACGGCGGTGAACGTGACCTGGTGCGTGGCCTGCTCGTTGGACACGACCTCGAACGGCGTGGCGGCCTTGGACTGGCGGATTACCGTGACCTTCTTTGAATATTTCGCTGCGCCGGGGAACCCTGACACGGTGACGTTGTACGTGTCGGTTGCCATGGCCTTGTTCTCAAGCGTAAGCGTGTAAAGCGCGGGGGTGCCGACTGCGACGGTTTCCTGCGAAGGCGACGCAGTGAGGCCGAAGACGCCGCGGCTCACGCGCACCTTTCCAGTGAGCGTTATGCTGGCAACGCCCTCATATTCGTCAACGGGCATCATCCTGAACGTGTAGTCGCCATCCGCAGCCTGCGGTGAGACGATTAGGAACGCGTGGAAGTTGCGCTCGTACGTCTTGCCGTTTTCGTAAGTCCAGCCCTTCGGGATTGAATCCGGAACGAAATTGAGCTGGTCCCACACCGCAATGACGCTTGGGTTTCCGTAGGCGGGCTCGCCCGTCGGTTCGCTTGCGCTTATCTCCAGGCTCTGGCCCGGGCCCACGGTGCCGAAGTCGATTACCGTCCCGTCGTATGCGGTTGCGGCGACCGGCGCGGTAATTTGGACGTATGCAGCGGATGCTAGCGGTGCAAAAAGCGCGACTAGGAACACTATTGGGAACAAAAGACCGGTTTGTGCCATATGGGACGTACCCCTGCTTACTCTTATGATTCTTCTTTGCCTTTGGCTGATTATAAATCCATTCGAAAGCCGGCCGGGAAAGTCAGTCGAACTGGCCCGCGCTCATCTTTGCGTAGAACGAGTCCATGAACTCGCAGACCTTGTCGTTCTGCGTTATGCCGTGCGAGACCAGGTAGGAAAGGACGGTCTTGCGGCGCTCTATCTCGTCGCTGACGTCGTTGATGCTGCGCGCGGTTATCGCCGCGAGCTTCTCCTTGGACTGTATGGGCAGCTTGGTGCGCTCGAGGCTGCGGCTCTCGGGGTTCCAGGCAAATATTTCGTGGAGCGCGACGCGGTCGTCCAGGCTCGACACCTCGCTCACCTGCACCACCCTGCGCTTGGTCTCGTTTCCCGCAAAGCGCAGCCGGTTCTGCACGACTATGATGTCGACCAGTGGTATGAGCGAGGTCGGCACGTTCATGGGCGCGTTCTGCAGCCTGCGCACGGTGTCCCTGTCTGAATTTGCGTGGAGCGTTGCGAGCACGCCGCGGTGGCCTACGTTCATCGCGGTGAAGAGGTCCTGCGCCTCGGAGCCGCGTATCTCTCCGACGATTATCCTGTCCGGCCTCATTCGCAGCGCGTTCTTCACCAGGTCCTCCAGGCTTGCCTTCTGGTTGGACTCAAGGCGCACCCAGTTCTCGCGCAGGCTGGGGTTGACCTCAAGGGTGTCCTCGATGGAGATTATGCGCTCGCTCTGGGGCACGAGGCTCAGGAGCGCATTGAGCGTGGTGGTCTTCCCGCTTGCGGTGCCGCCGACCACGAGTATGTTGAGCGGGTAGACCGAGAAGCCGTCCAAGCACGTCCACAGGAACGCCGCGACGTCAAGGGTCAGCGTGCCGTTGTTGACCAGGTCAACTATGCTGAGCGGCTTGTACTGAAACTTGCGGATTGTTATCGACGTGTGGAAGGCGGTGGGCTCGAACACCACGTTGCCCCTGCACCCGTCGGCGAGCCGGAAGTTGTTGAACGGCTTGGTCTCGTCGCAGCCAAGCTGCGTAAGGAGCGCGCGCATCTCGTAGTCGTTCAGCGAGAGGTTCGTGCGGCACATGCCGTACTTTCTGTGGTAGACGATGACCGGCGTGCCCGGGCCGTTGATTATGACCTCCTCCAGGTCGGTGTCGGAAAAAAGCGGCTGTATCTGGCGGTAGCCGTGGACGGCGTCCGCGACGTAGCTTGCGACCTTTTCGGCATCGACCTTTTTCGGCGCAGCCGCGGCGAACTGCACCATCGCCTCGCGGAACGCGTCGAACGCCTCCTTGGAAAGCGGCTTTCCGGTCGTTGTCTTGTCGCGCGAGCTTATGAACGACTCGAGCGAGTCCGTGTCCGCAAAGCCCGTCACCTTGGAAAACGCGGCAAGGGTTATCTTGTCCATCAAGAGGTCGCAGAACCTCTGCGCGAGCGCAAGCTCGTCCTTGGTAAGCGCGTCCGGCCGCACGGTGTACTGGCACATCGGGTAGCCTTGGGTTATCTCGGCGTCCAAAAGAATCACTTTTGCCTTTAGCACAACCATAATCCAGCCGCAGTAGAAAAAGCCACCGCAACGTCCGCGGGCCGCGTGCTTGCTGTAAAAACCCACGGCCCGAATGTTTATAAAGGGTTTAAAAGTTATTCTAATGCCTTTAAATATCATTTACGGTTGGTGTGTCACGATGGTCAAGCAGTCAAAACCAAAGCGGAGAATAGATACGTCGTTCCGCGTCGAGAACATAGTCGCCTCGGCGAACCTCAAAGTCGAGCTAGACCTCTTCAACATCGCAATGGAGATAGACAACGTCGAGTACGAGCCCGAGCAGTTCCCGGGCGCCATCATGAGGCTCAAGGAAATCGGCACCACCCTGCTACTTTTCAAGAATGGCAAGATAATCTGCTCCGGCGCAAAGAGCGAAAAGCAGATAGGTCAGTCGATAAAGCGCGCAGTCGAGCTTCTTGAGAACTACATGCAGTTCCCAGAGGACAAGAAATAGTGCTGCAGCCCATATAGGGTTAAGCGGCGCGTTCCGGGAGGGCGCAAGAGGCCATACTGCCTTTTTTTATTTCCTCCACTGCAAGGTCTTGGTATGGAGTTTGCGCCAATCGCATATGGCCTCGACCCGCTTTCCATAGTCGCAATCGTCGGGGTGGTCGTCGTGCTGTGGTCCAAGATGGGAAAAAACTGGGGTTTTTAGCTTATGTTCGGACCCGACCCTTTCTCAGACCCGCTCTCGTTCTTTGCGCTGTGGCTCATCCTGGTCGCGGCTTGGGAGTTCGCAAACTCCCACGTGCCATTCCTCTGATTCTGGCGGTGCAAAACCGTTTTATCTGCCCCGGCAGTGCATAGTATCTGGAAGATTGCCCATGAAACAAACCGCACGCGCACCAAAACCCGATTCAGCTTCAGCGGCAAGGTTCGAGGCCGTCGCATCCAAGGTTGCCGCAATAGTGAGCCCCACCGCTGCCGAGGCAGCTGCGGAAAAGGCGTTCGCGGACGGCGTGGTGCAAAAGCTCTCCAGGCTCCTCCCGCAGGCAAAGGTCACGTTCATAGGCTCGGCTGCACGCGACACCGGGCTGCGGGGATCGCGCGACATCGACATATTCGCGGCGTTCCAAAAGGGCCCCGAGGAGCGGATAGTCGCAAGGACTTTCGCGGCGGCCCGCGCGTGCATCCGGGGCGCGAAGTGGGAGAAGCATTATGCGGAACACCCTTACTTGCAGGCGAAGGTTGCCGGGTTCGAAATCGAGGTCATCCCCTGCTTCGCAATCAAGGAGAACCAGAAGATAATCTCCGCGGTGGACCGGTCGCCGCTCCACATGGCGTACCTTGAGCGCAAGCTCACGCTTGCACAGCGACGCGACGTGCGCGTGCTCAAGCAGCTCCTCAAGTCAGCAGGAATCTACGGCGCCGAGGCCCGGATTGGCGGCTTTTCGGGTTATGTCTGCGAGCTTCTGGTGCTCAACTACCGCGGCCTTTACGAGCTCTTGCAGGCCGCGTCAAACTGGCGTTTGCCCGTTGTAATCGACATCGAAGGGCAGTACTACCAGGACGACAAGGCCGCGCTTGCGAGGTTCCCGGCAAGCCAGCTTGTAGTTGTTGACGTGACCGACAAGGAGCGCAACGCGGCTGCTGCAATCTCCCCCGACAGCCTGGCGTCATTCATCACCCTTGCACGCACCGCAGGGGCAAAGCCGTCATCGGAATTGTTTTTCCACAAGGAAAAAATCCCAGCCGACTCGGCAATCGCATCCGGCCTTTCAAGGCGCGGCACGCACGCGGTGCTCGCGAAGGCAAAAGCGCCGGCCATAGTAGACGACATCTTCTACCCCCAGCTTGCAAAGACCCGCGATTCGATGGCAGCTTACCTGAAGCGCCGCGGCCTAATGCTTGTTGACAGCGCGCATTTTTCGGACGGCAAATTCACTTACTTGCTCTTCGAGTTCGCCCACCCGGCGGCTTCTCCAATCGAGGTGTGCAACGGCCCGCCGGCATTCGACGCGCAGGCTGTTGCAGGCTTCGTGTCCAGCAGGGGCAAGGGAGCAATCCGCGGCCCGTTCATACGCGAAGGCCGGCTCGTTGTCGAGGTTGCAAGGAAGCTGCCAGCCGAGCTGGCGGTTGCGGAATACCTGCGTTCGTGCAAAAGCCTTGGCGCGGCAAGCCATTTTCAGGGCCCGTTGAAAAAAGCGGCGGTCCTTGCCGGCCCAAGGAAAATAGTTGCCGCAGTCTCCGCAAAAGCAAAGCCCGAGCTTGCGGGTTTTGTCTTTCGGAAATCCCACTGGCTCTAAGGCGCGTCCTGGCCGTTCCTGCTTACCGTGGTGGGGCCGTTGCTGTCCTGCTTTGAGCGCGAGAACTCATACAGCGCCGTAGCCTCGGCCGCATCGCGCAGGCCGTCCTCGTGGGTGATTACGAACACCTGCGAGAACCCACCCGGCCCCACAGCCTCGCGCAGCGCGGCGCTCAACGCGGTTATCCCGGCAGAATCCAGGTTATGGGTCGGCTCGTCGAGGATGAGCACGTCAAGCCGCGGCGCAAGGACGCGGGCGAAGGACATCCGAAGCGCGAGGGACGCGATGCTCCGCTCCCCGCCAGACGCGCGTTCAGCCCCGACCCACTCACCGTTTACCGTACAAAGCTCAAGCGCATAATCGTCCGAAAGGGGCGAAAGCCGGGCGGACGAATAGTCATCATACGGATAGAGCCGCGCCCAGGCAGCCGAAAGCTCGTAGTTGACTGCGCTGATGAGCCTCGTGCGCAGGCTTTCCTGCACCTCCACGAGCGCGTTCTGCATCGCCTTCGCCTTCGAGACCCTCTGCGAGATTTTCGCGGCAGCGTCGAGCCGCGCCTTCGATTCAGCGATGTTTTTCCGTATAGTCGCAGACTCATTCCGCCTTACTTGGCCTTGCGAAAACGCCTTTTCTTTTTCGGATGACACTTCGAACACGCGCCTCATCACGGCCTCCCGGTCGGCTTCGAGCCTTGCGTGGCTTCCCTCGTCAACATAAGTTCCATCTGCCTTGAGGGCTTCCAGCATCCGCGCCTGCGCGTTCCTTTCCTGTCGCGCCTTTGCCGCCTTTTCAATCGCAGCCGCAAGCGCGCGTTGTTCGAACGCAAGCCCGGACGCGACCTGGCACGCTCTGGAAAGCGCGGAGTTCCCCTGCCGCTCCTGCGCAAGCGCTTCCTTTGAAGCAGCGACTGCGGCGTCCGCTTCGAGCGCCTTTTTGGACTCGGCCGCAAGCTGCGCGCACTCGACAAGAATGATGGCGATTTTCTGCGAGGAAGCCGCAGCCTTCTCGGTCGCGGCCCGCAGCTCGCGCTCCTTGGCGTCCTCGGAGGAAAAAAGCGCAGCGGCCGACGCGGCTTCCGCATCGTAGTGCCTAACTTCCTCGCGCTTGCCTGCAAGGAGCCCCTCGCGCTCCGCGTTCTCCAGCGGCTTTTCGCACACCGGGCATTCGGCATCCGCGGTCATGAGCGCATCCACGGCCTTCCTTGCGGCGTCAAGCATAGCCTTGTACTGCGCGGCCTTCTGCTGGTAATTCGACTTTGCCTGCGAGGCGGAGGAAAGAGTTGCCGCAAGCTCGGATTCGTTTGCCGCTCCCGCTTGTGCAAATATCCTCGAAAGGGCCGCCTTTGTGCTTTCGATTTCCGCGGCCTGCCTTGCGTGGCGTTCAGTCGCCTGCCTTGCCGAGGCCTGCATCGACGCAGCCTGCATCAGAGCGGTTTCAAGCGAACGCAGTTTTTCGCTGCTTTGCACAAGCTCCCGTTCGATTTCCTTGGCGTCCTTTCCCGCAATCTCTTCGGAAAGCTGGGCAATCCTTTCGCGCCTCTGCGTCTCCTCGGAAGCCAGGGCAAACAGCGTCGCGTCAGCTTTCTGTACTGCCGCCTCGGCGAGCCTGATTTTGTCGCGTGCAAACCTGGCAGCTTCGACTTGCAGGTTTTTCTGCTCAAGCGCCTTGCGGCCGGCGTCCTCGGCCTCGCCCAGCTCCATGACGCGCGTCTCGAAGAACGCCGCGGATTCCTCCGCAGCGGCAAGGAGCCGCTCGGCCTCAGCCACCTGCTCTGCGCTCGCGGTTGTAGAAAGGATTGCGTTCGCCTCAGCCACCAGCCTGTTTGTCGCAGTCGACAGGCTCTGCCTTGCGGTCTCGAGGCGCTCAAGGCCAAGCAGGTCGTCAAGCTGCCTCTTGCGGTCGCCCTTCCCAACCGCAAGGAAGTGGTCTATCCTGTTCTGCTCGCAATACGCTGTCCGCACGAACGTCTCGTAGTCCATGTCCAGGATTTCGCACACGCGCTCGGTGACGCGCTGCGGCTGCGGCCCCTCCAGGAGCGCGCCGGCCTTGCGCAGGAACGCCTCGCTTGCGCCCCCGCTGATGTGCCTTGTTACGGAGTACGATTCTCCTTCGACCTCAAAGTCAACGCGCACGGACGCGGAGTCCTGCTTTGTCTCTGCTGCAAAGCCCCTGACGACGTCAGAAAGGGAGAGCTTGTGGCTCTTGAGCGAAGGAAACGTGCCGAACAGGCCGAGGCAGAGCGCCTCCATCACCGAGCTCTTGCCGCTGCCCATCACCCCGACTATGACGTTGGCGCCGGGGCCGAAGTCAAGCTCGGTGCTTTCGTGCGTCTTGAAGTTGGAAAGCCCTATCGCGGTAATCATTCTGCATCCTGCCTTCGGGGGTTTTGGCCTTCGCGGCGTTCAATGACTACGTGCTTGGAAAGGATTTAGATGCCTTTGGAGGGGCCGTTCCGGTGGCAGGAAATAACCGTGTGGCTGTGGCGGCAGGAAACGCAGCAAAAGAACGCGTATGCAGGGTTTGACTTATTGGTTGTCCCTGATGGCTTCCCACATTACCTGCTGGCGCGAGTCCACCTCGATGCCATGGTCGGTTATCTCGTACGGGTGAATCATCTTGTCGTGCTTGGTGCCGCGCATCTTCTTCACGCGCAGCGCCCGGAGCTGTGGCATCGTGTAAAGCATCACGACCGCGTCGCAGAGGAAGTCCTCGACACCGAAGCGGCTCGACTCGTTGTGCAGCGCCTCGCAGGGCAGAATCGAAGTGCAGTGCTTCCTGCGCAACAGGTCGAGGGTTGAGCTCATCATCAGCCGCAGGAGCTGGTTGTCGCCGGTCCAGATGGAGAACGCGGTCACCGAGTCGATTACTACGCGCCGCGCGCCTATTGCCTCTATTTCCTCCTCTATCTGGCTCATCTCGGAGTTTATCTTTTCGAAGACGTTGCCTTCCTTGAACACGTTCATGTGGTATACCGAAAACATCCTGTCCTGCGAAAGCCGGTCGAAGTCCCAGCCGAAGTTGCGCATGTTCCAGGCCAGGTTCACCTCGGGCTCGTCGAGCGTGATGTATAGCCCCGGCTCGTTGGTCTTTGCGCCCTGCAGCAGGAACTGGAGGGAGAAGATGGTCTTGCCCGTGCCGGCCTCGCCTGAAAGGAGAACCTGGCTCTGCGGCATGAAGCCGCCATTGATGAGTTCGTTGAAACCCGGAATCCCGGAGTCAACGCGTTCCGACGGCATAGATTTCCCTCGCAGGGAGTATATGGGCTTGGGAGCTATTTATGCCTATTGAGAATAGGAAGAAGAAAAAGATGGGGAACGGGTTTTGGGGGGGGGGGTTGCCGCCTAGAGCAGGCCGGCTTCCTCGAACTGGACTTCGGACACGCCCTTTACCGTGCGCACGAGCTCCTCGAAGTCCTTCATCGCCGCGTCCTCACAAATGAACGACGCCATGATTGCCTTCGCGCCGAAAGCAATCTCCACAACCTTTGTGCTCGAGCACTCGGGGAGCTTCTTGATTTCCGCGGAGAGCTGCTCGACGTCAACGCCCTCGTCGGGGTACGCCTTGATTACCGTGATTACTTTGCCCATTTCAAACCACCAAAAACGATTTCAGATGCTCTCGAAATATTCCCTTATCTTTGAGGACTTGTATTTTTCCGGGTAATTAGCCTTTGCCCTGAAAACCTTGGTCCCTTCAAGGCCGGCCCGATGAAGCGCCGCCTTGATTTTTACTTCCTTGGCCCACTGGTCATAGCCAAGGACTATCGCGTCGGGTTTCTCCCGGCGTATTGCCGCAAAGAAATCCTTCGCATCCCCAAGGACCGCCTTGTCGACAATCCCAATGGCGCTGACAAGTGTCAGCCGTTCCTTTTGCGAAAAATACGGCTTTTTTCCCTTGATCATCTTCGCATTCGAGTCGCGGGAGACGACCACGACAAGATTGTTGCCGTGCCTTCTTGCCTGGGTGAAGAAGCCGACGTGTCCGGGGTGGATGAAGTCGAACGTGCCGGCAACCAGGACCTTCCCTCTTGCCATAGACGCGCAACTCCCAAATTACCTGGCTATTTATGGCCCGCGGAACCCGCACTTGCAGATGTACCTAGTGTTGTTTTTCCTGCACGCGGCGCAGCGGATTACGGTCTCCTTGCCGCACGACGGGCACTTGAAGGTGACGTAGTCGTTGGTACCGGAGCCACAGCTTGAGCAAGTCTTCATTTTCAAAAACACCTTTTCAAATGTGAATTTTAGTCCTGTTTAGCTACTATCGGCAATAGGCCCATAGCCAACCCTAAAAGCAGGAATATCATTAGGGCCGGAAACCCTTAAATCCTGTTATGATTGCACTATTTTCGTGCCGGCGGCCCATCGGGTTCTTCCTCCCTTTACCCGCAGAAATAATCGCTTGCACCGCGCGTCCCGTACGGGCAGTTAGTGTAGCATAACCCCTGATAATACCAGGGGCTGCTGGACGGACAAGAATGGCAGGCGTACGGGTCCCCGGAATATGAGAAGGGATGGTCGCTCGGACAGGCATGGCAGACATACGGGGCTCCACGGTATATCCGGGAGCCGGCAGGACACGCGCTCCAGCAGTTATCTTTTTCAACATAATAATACAAATTAGCCGGTTGGTCTGCACACGGGTTCGGGCAGAAAAACCGAGTAGTTCCCTTGGTGTAAGACAGCCTGCATTCCTCTATGTACTGGCCCGGGCTGGTCGTACCCGCAGTGTCAAAAGGTATCCAAATGCCGCGGATACTTGCATCTGAATCATTGGAAGAATACAAAGCAGACGCGGTGAGGTTGAACTCCTGCCGCAGTTTTTGAAAAATGACCTGCTTTTCGGACTCGTTGGTTATCGGGAAGAACACTTCTGCAAACGCGTGGGAGCATTCGGTTATCGTCATGGTCCGGGCTATGCCGCCCACGGACAGGACCAGCGATGCAAAAAGACGCGCCTGTTCGTCGCATTTTCCGCCGCGCACGGTAAGCGTTTCTATGTCCGTCTGGGACGAATACGACGACGCGCCAAGCTCGTATTGGATGTTTTCCTTAATCCACTTGTAGATGGCTATGGTATTATCCAGATAATTGAACGAACTCGAACTGGTTTTTGGGATTATGGCATTGGCCTGCGTCTTAATCGGTATGTCGGGGTTGATTTTGTAATCACACCAGCCGTTTGCCGTAGCCAAACCCTGAAGTTTCCGGGAGTAATTGACTATTAGCAGGACGTCCGGGCTATAAGGCACGACTGCCGGGGTTGGCGTCGGAGCGGGGCAATCGCCGCAATCAACAGGGCAGGAAGCACAGTCTTCGTCAGATTGGCATACGTAATTCCCGCAATGGAGCGTAATCGGCGTTGGTTCAACAGACTGGTTAATGTCCGGTTGTATGCCTGTGGGTGCCGGTTCAATCGACGGGATAATTTCCGGCTGTGCGTCTGGTTGCGGTCGCAATGCCATGAACGCTATGATTAGAACAAGCGTCAGAGCAAACAAACAGGCCGGCAAGAGTATTGCGATTTTATTCTGCCCAAACGGATTGGGCGGAGCCTCTGCGGCTTTTTTGCGGGACAAATCGTCCGCTGCTTTTTTACCCATCTAAACCATCGACAAATTCAGGCTTGCCACAAAAAAGAAGGGGTGCGCGCGTTATTTATGCATTGCTTAGCCCAATATGTATCTTCCGCATTAACTCCGTTCTCCGAATTTCAGTGGGCCCATAGTATAGCTTGGACAGAACGGGAGCTTGCGGAGCTTCAGACCGGGGTTCGAATCCCCGTGGGCCCGCTTTTTTCCTTCCCTAGCGGGTGCGTTCGACGCGCACCTTGACGCTGCCGTCCGACATGCTGCAGGTTATCTCGCAGCCGTTCCGAAACGCAACGCCCCTGCTTATCTTGCACCGGTCAAGCCTGTGCGAAAAGAACTTGCCAAGCAGCGTGGCGTGGTCGGCGTTGGGAAGGTTGAACCTGTTGCGAAGCGCGTTGAATGCCGTCTGGTTGCGGTGGGACGAGACGTCAAACTCCACGCCTTTCTCAGTGTCCCTGCTTGAGTCTATTGAAAACTTAACGCTCGGCTCAGGCGCACGGGGGCAGGCCAGCAGCTTTTCCATCACCTTGCGGATGTCTGCTTTTTCCGAGCCATTCGCTGGTTGCGGTTGTTCCATAATCGTGCACCTATTTCCGGGTTATGCGTATGTGGACTGCCCCCGACTCGTGCAGGTACGCGCCAATCTCGTGGTCTTTTGCGCGTTGTTTGAGAGAGATGGGGTTGCCCTTCTCGTTTTTGCAGTTCTCAACCCTGAGGTTTGCAACCTTGCACAAGACCTCCGCATCGGAAGCGTTCGGCATCTTGTGCAAAGTGCGGAACGCCTCAATAGTTTTCCGATTTTCTTTCAAGTCAACCGGCATTTCAGCAGAGCCTTCGTTGAAAATGGTGTCCCCAATGGAAAGCCGGCGATTTGATTCGCCCTGTGTTTCTCCGCATTTTGAAAGCGTTTTTCTCAGATACAACAAGAACACTGGGTTGACTCGCGGGGAGGAATCCATATTTTCACCTGAATATTTTCTGTATCACGTACAGGCCAACGAGCCTTTTTCCTTTGCGCATCTGCCTTGGTATGCGCGCGACTTCCCTAAAGCCCATCTTGTGGTAGAACTTCCTTGCCTTGGCGTTGTTCTCATTCACCTGGGCGGTGCAGTTGTCGAACCCCTGCGCCCTCATCCAGCCAAGGCACTCCCTTAGCGCGGCGCTTGCCACGCCCTTTCCGTGCACCTTGCTCGAGAACGCGATGCCAAAGCCGCAGACTTTGTCCTGCCTTCCGATTCCCGGCCGTATGCTGATTGAGCCGACAACCTTGCCGTCAAGCTCGGAGACTACCCAGGGGTGCTTATTGTCCTTTAGGACTTTTCTGGTGGATTGCAGGCTCAGCGGACGCTCGACCAGCAGGAAATCGTTGACCCCGGGTTCGTTGACGATGCCGTTGAGCGCCTTTGCATCCGACATCCTCGCCGGCCGCAGCACGAGCGCGCTTTTTCCGAGCATGGTTTTTCTTGTCCCAAAGGGCTTGAGTTTTCTTTCCGGCATTTCCAACGCACCAGGTTGTGTGTTTAGGGCGGTTACGCTTCAATCTGAAAAAAATATTGTCGTTGCTATGGCTTTTGTTTGTTTGCAATCCTAATAATTAGAACTGGGCCCGTAGCTCAACGGACAGAGTGCCTGGCTTCGAATGCCGCAAGAGCCCGCCATTGAACGGACTCTTGTATTACTCTGCTTTCGGCAGGAGCAACCAGGCGGTTGCGCGTTCGAGTCGCGCCGGGCCCGCTTATTTTTTCTTTTTTCCCGTTCTTCGGGCTTATTTTTTCGAAACCTTCGCAACAAGCGCCTCGAGCGCCCTTCTGCGGTGGCTGATGGAGTCCTTCGCCCGCTGGCCGAGCTCTCCGAAAGTCTGCTCGAAGTCGTACTCTTCCGGCATGAATATTGGGTCGAACCCGAAGCCCTCGGTCCCGCGCTCGCGGTCGGTAATCCTCCCTTTGACCTCTCCCTTTGCGCAGAATATCTTCCCATCCGGGAATGCAAGGCAAACAGCGGAGACGTACCTTGCGCTCCGGTCATCGGTCTCGCTTCCGCCGAGCTGCCTTATGATGTCCCGGTTCGCCGCGCCCTGCGCGCAGGCCGAGGAAGTGCACCCGCAGATTTTTCCGGCCTTGTCCATGAATCGCGCGGAATACATTCCTGGCGTCTTTGCAAGCGCGTTGACTTCCATGCCGGAGTCCTCTCCAAGCGCGGGGATGCCGTACCTTTGCGCAACTGCAACCGCCTTTATCTTGGCGTTGTCCTCGTAGGTCTTGCCGGTCTCGTCAACTTTGGGCGCGTCCGAATAATTGGAAAGCGGCACCAAGTCCGCGTCCCACCCCAGTATTTCCGCTATCTGGCGGATTTCCTGCACCTTGTGCTTGTTGGTAGTTGCCACGATAATCTTTGCACGGGTCATTTCGATAGCCTCTTTTTGAGAATCTCCTGAACCGCAGCAGGGTCTGCCTTTCCGCGCGAAAGCCTCATCACGCTTCCCGCTATGAATTGCAATGCCTTTCCGTTTCCGGCCGCAAAGTCAGTAACTGCCTTCTGGTTTTGCTCAATCGCCTTTTCGATTATTGCGCCAAGCTCGTCGGAGCTTTGGACCCCCAAAAGGCCGGCCGACTGCGCGTATTGCTCCGCGGTGCTTGCGCCGGTTTTTCCGTCCATCGCGTCAATGAGGATTTTCTCCGCGACTTTGTCGGTGACTTTCTTTCCTGATAGCATTAGGAGGAGCTCGGTAATGAACTGCTCCTTTGGCGCGACTTTCGCAAAATCCCACGAGCGGAAGTTTAGCTGCTTTTTGAGCGTGCCTCTCATGAACCCGGCAGCAAGCTTGGCGTCAACCTTGCTTGCGATGCGCTCGAAAGCATCCGCCATCGCAAGTTCCATGCACAAAGCATAGGCTTCGTCGTCGCTTGCGCCGTATTGCTTCTTGAACCGCTCCATCTTCTTGCGCGGCAATTCGGGAAGCGAGTCGCCAATCCTCTTTAGCTGCTCTTTTGTAATCGCAATCGGCTGCACGTCCGGGTCCGGAATGTAGCGGTAGTCGTCCACGCTCTCTTTTTTCCGCATGCCCATCGTGATTTGGCGGTCCTCGTCGTAGTGCCGCGTCTCGCGGTCAGGCTCGAGGCCGTTCTTTACCATGTTCCGCTGGCGTGAAGTCTCGTAAGTGAGCGCGGAGAACACGCCGTGGAAGGAGTTGATGTTCTTTACCTCAACGCGGTTGTGGCCCCGAATTGAGAGGTTTGCGTCAGCGCGCATGCTTCCGGATTCCACGTCGCGTGCTGCGCCCAAATAGTCAAGCACTGCCCGCAGCTCCTCAAGGAACTTCCGTGCGTGGTCAGGCGAGGTGATTACCGGGTCGGTCACGATTTCAAGAAGCGGCACGCCTGCGCGGTTGTAGTCAACTATTCCGGTCTTGAGGTCGTACCTTCCGGGGTCCTCCTCGATGTGCACTTCGGTAATCGAGACTCCCGCAAGGCTTCCGCCCTCGGCAATCGGAGTTGACGTGCGCTGGTAGTTGGCTGGAAGGTCCGGGTAGAAATAATGCTTTCGCTGCATCGTCACGCTGTCGCGCATCCTGTCGCACCCAAGTGCAAGGGCAATCTTTAGCGCCTGCTCGAAAGCGTAGCTGTTCATGTCGTATGGTTTTGTCCCCGGCTGTGCGGTGCAGGTCGGGCATACGTTCTCGTTCGGCCCTGCCGCGGTCTGGTAGTCGGTGTTGCAGCTGCAGAAGAGCTTGCTTTTTGTCGCAAGCTGGACGTGGATTTCCAATCCAATCATTACGCCAAGTTCGGAGTCGTCCATTTTCAATCAGCAAGAAAAGATTCAATCTGGGCCATCAGCGAGACCGTCTCGTAGTCTGCGCCGCGTTGTCCAATCACTTGGAGCCCGACTGGCAGTTTTCCTATTCTTGCGCAAGGCACGCTGCCCGCTGGCAAGCCGCACAGGTTTGCGGGAACCGTAAGAACGTCCTCCAAGTATGACTGCAGCGGGTCCGCTGCCTTCTCGCCGATTTTCCACGGCAAGTTCGGCATCGTCGGCCCGACTATGAATTCGCATTTCGTAAGCGCGTCGTCGAATTGCTGCCGCACGTACGCGCGCGCCTTGAGCGCCTTGGTGTACCACGCATCTTTGTGTTCCTTTGTGGTGATGTACGTGCCAAGCATGATGCGGCGCTTGCACTCCTTGCCTATGTTTGCGGTGCGCACCTTGCTAACCGTCGGCACAAGCTCGTCGTTTGACTCTGGCTTTGCGCCATACTTGAGGCCGTCGTACTTCTGCATAGCTGAAGCGAACTCGCTGTAAACAAGAAGGTAGTATGCGGGGATTCCGAACTTGACTGCGGGGATTGAGATGTCAACAAGCTCGCACCCGCTTTTGGATGCAAACCTGCCCATTGCTTCCTTGACCGCCTTTGCAACTGTTGGGTTTGCGCCATCGAAGAACTCCTTGGGCACTCCGATGCGGATTTTCTTGGCCGACGTTGCGAACGCGGCGTTTGGTGTCGATACTGCAACCGTCTTTGCAGTTGTTGAATCGCGATAGTCTTTTCCGGAAATGACCGACAGCAACAACGCGCAGCCATAGGCATCCGGTGCCATCGGTCCAATCTGCTCGAAGCTCATCGCCATGTCCGCCATGCCGTAGCGCGACACGGTTCCGTACGTGGGCTTGAATCCAGTCACTCCGCAGAACGCTGCAGGGCAGCGGATGCTCCCGCCGGTGTCGGT
Source organism: Candidatus Micrarchaeia archaeon (assembly GCA_041663565.1). Lineage (GTDB taxonomy): Archaea > Micrarchaeota > Micrarchaeia > Norongarragalinales > CAINOH01 > CAINOH01. The sequence goes on from JBAYMJ010000008.1 coordinate 53,974, forward strand.
TGCAAGAGCCAAGTCACAAAAGCCAGCAGCAACTGCAGCGGCGCTTGCGCCGGAGGAGCCGCCGGGGACGTATTTTTCAGAAGCAGAAATGTTAGTGATTTCGCCCTTTTCATCAAAGAAACTTACTGGGTTTACTGTTGCAAAGAACGCGCTCTTGGTGTTGTCGCTTCCGCAGGCGAACTCGTCGCAGTTGAGGCTGCCGATGATGATTGCGTCCTCGGCGCGCAGCTTTTCGATGACCGCAGCGTCGTATGGCGCGACGTAGTTCTCAAGCATCTTGGACGCGCAGGTAAGCCTTTTGTCCTTGACTGCAAGCACGTTCTTTACCGCAACAACGAGGCCAGCAAGCTTCCCAACGGGCTTTCCGGACTTGATTTTTGCGTCAACTTCTGCTGCTGACCTTCTTGCGTCGTCAAAATAGGT
>JBAYMJ010000009.1:0-49667 GCA_041663565.1 Candidatus Micrarchaeia archaeon
AGCCTTCGAGTCCGCAAGAATCCACCTGTCCGGGGTAATCAGCCGGCAATTCTGCAGCCACCCCCTGCACAGGGACTCCAGCCGCTCAGTAGACGACTTCCTCAAGGAGTTCGACGTCCCGGCAGTGGTGGGTTTGGACACCCGCGCGATAGTCACCAAGGTGCGCAACTACGGCGTGGTCCCATCGGCGATTATACCGCTTGAGGGCCGGACTGTGGAAGAGGCTGTGGAGTCCTGCAGGAAGCAGCTCAAGGGTTTCGACTACTCCGGCATCGACTTCGTAAGCAAGGTCACCCGGCAGAAGGCCGAAGTGTTTTCGCCGAGTGCGGCGAAGGCAAAGCAAAAACATTCTGTTGTTCTGGTAGATTGCGGGGTCAAGCAAAACATCATCCGCGAGCTTGTCAGCCGCGGCTGCGAAGTCACGGTAGTCCCAGCAGGCACCGAAGCAAAAACAATTCTTGCAACCAAGCCCGACGGCGTGGTGTACTCAAACGGCCCCGGCGACCCCGCGTTGATGACCTATGCAGTAGCCTCCTGCCGCCAAATCGTCGGGAAGGTGCCCGTGTTCGGCATCTGCCTCGGCCACCAAATCCTCGGACACGCCCTTGGCGCAAAGACCTACAAGCTCAAGTTCGGCCACCGCGGCGCGAACCAGCCCGTTGTTGACAACCTTTCCGGAAAGTGCTTTTTGACCTCGCAGAACCACGGGTTTGCGGTCAGGGACATCCCGAAGGGAGTGACCGACTGGCTTACCAACCTGAATGACCGGAGCAACGAGGGATTGCGCTGCGAGGACAAGAGCGCGTTCTCGGTGCAGTTCCATCCCGAGGCCGCACCCGGCCCATTGGATACCCGATTTTTGTTCGATGATTTTGTGAAGATGCTGAAATGAAGTAAAGCTGACGTTCATGCCAAAAATTTCTTCCGTAAAGAAAGTCCTCCTCCTCGGCTCGGGGCCAATAGTCATAGGCCAGGCAGCTGAGTTCGACTACAGCGGAAGCCAGGCGTGCCGCGCGCTCAAGGAAGAGGGAATCGAGGTCGTCCTCGTGAACTCGAACCCGGCCACGATACAGACCGACCTTGCGACTGCAGACCGCGTCTACATCGAGCCGCTTGACGCAAAGACGGTCGGGCGCATAATCGAAAAGGAGAAGCCGGACGGCATAATCGCGACAATGGCGGGCCAGACCGGGCTCAACATCGCAGTGGAAATCGCGGACTGCCTGAAGAAAAACAACGTCCGCGTGTTAGGCACTACAGTTGAGACCATCGAGCTTGCCGAGGACCGCGAGAAGTTCAAGGAACTGATGCTAAAGATTGGCGAGCCCGTCCCCGCAAGCGAAAGCTGCAAGACGATTGAGAAGATGGAGAAGTTCGTGGCAAAGCACGGCCTGCCCGTGATGATTCGCGCAGATTTTTGCCTCGGAGGCCTTGCAAGCGGAATCGCCCACACGATGGAGGAGGCACGCGAAATCTGCGGTGCTGCGATAAAGCAGAGCGGCACCGGGCTCGCGCTGGTCGAGAAGAGCCTGGGCGGGATGGCGGAGCTTGAGTACGAGGTAATCCGCGACTCCTATGACAATTGCGTCACGATATGCAACATGGAAAACCTCGACCCTATGGGCGTCCACACAGGCGAGAGCGTGGTGGTGGCGCCGAGCCAGACGCTGTCCGACCGCGAGTACCACGTGCTCCGCACCTCCGCAATCAAGATTGTCCGCGCGCTTGCGGTGCAGGGCGCGTGCAACGTTCAGTTCGCCCTCGACCAAAAGACAGGAAACTACTTCGTGGTCGAGGTGAACCCGCGCGCGAGCCGAAGCAGCGCCCTCGCATCAAAGGCAACGGGCTACCCCATTGCGCGGGTTGCGACCAAGATTGCGCTCGGCTACGCGCTTTCCGAAATCGAGAACCGCGTGACCGGCAAAAGCGCGTGCTTCGAGCCGTCGCTCGACTACGTCGTGGTCAAGATTCCGCGCTGGCCGTTCGACAAGCTCTACTATTCCAGCTCGATAGGCACGCAGATGAAGAGCACCGGCGAGACGATGGCAATCGGCCGCACCTTCGAGGAGGCCTTCGGCAAGGCGCTGCGCTCGCTTGAGATGCGAGTTGACTGGCGGCAGAAAACCGCTGAGATGGCCGCGCTTCCCCTGCACAAGGCCCTTGCGCCGAGCGAGATGCGCTTCAACGTAATCACCCAGCTGCTTTTCGAGAACAAGGCCGACGTCGCGACGATTTCCAAAGCCACGGGAATCCACGAGTGGTTCATCCAAAAGATTGCGGCCATAGTCGCGGCGAAGCGCAGCCTCGCAAAGAACGACATGGCAACGCCCGAGGATGCCGAAGGGGTGCTGGCCGCGCGCAAGGCCGGGTTTTCCGAGCGCTGGATTTGCGAGGCAACCGGCCGCTCCGCGGTGTTTGTGCGCAGCTTCTCCAAGACCCACGGCCTGAACCCGTCGTTCAAGATGGTGGACACGTGCTCTGCCGAGTTCGAGGCGGCGACTCCCTACTACTATTCGACTTACGAAAGCTCGTCCGACGCGTTGGTCAAGAAGGGCAACAGGAAGAAAGTCATCATCCTCGGCTCCGGCCCCATACGCATCGGCCAGGGCATCGAGTTCGACTACTGCACCGTGCACGCGGTCCAGGCGCTCCGCGACGCGGGCTTCGAGACCATCGTAGTCAACAACAACCCCGAGACAGTAAGCACGGACTTTGACATTTCCGACCGCCTCTACTTCGAGCCCCTGAAGCTTGAGGACGTGCTTGCAGTGCTTGCAACGGAGCGCGAGGACCTCGAAGGCATAATCGTGCAGTTCGGTGGCCAGACCTCAATCAACCTCGTGAACGGCATTTCGCAGAACTCGGGCGCGCACATCCTGGGCACCTCAACTGATTCCATCGACGTTGCGAGCAACCGCAAGCGCTTCAAGCAGCTCACCGAGACCCTCGGCACTCCCACTGTAAAGAGCGGGATGGCGTTCGATGCCACTGAGGCAATCGAGGTCGCCAAGGAAGTCGGCTACCCCGTGCTGATGCGGCCCTCCTACGTGCTCGGCGGACGGGCGATGCACCTTGCGTTCGACGAGGCCGAGTTGCGCGAGAAAGTGCACGAAAGCATAATGGCAAGCGAGGGGAACCCGGTCATAATCGATCACTTCCTTGAGGACGCCATTGAGATTGACGTTGACATCGTAGGCGACGGCTCGGACTACCTGATTGCCGGGATAATGGAGCAGGTGGAGGAAGTGGGCGTGCACTCTGGCGACAGCGCTGCGATACTGCCCACCCGCCGCCTTTCGAAGGCCGCGCTTTCAAAGATTGAGGGCTACGCGCTCAAGCTCGCCTCAGCGCTCAAGATTGTCGGCCTGTGCAACATCCAGATGGCTGCGAAAGGCGACGACGTGTACATAATCGAAGTCAACCCCAGGGCAAGCCGCACCGTGCCGTTCGTAAGCAAGGCAATCGGCGTTCCCATAGCAAAAGTGGCAGCACTCTGCCAGGTCGGAGTCTCCCTCAAAAAGCAAGGATACTCGGCGTTTCCCAAGCCCAAGTTCTGCGCAGTCAAGGTCCCGGTTTTCCCTTACAACCGCTTCCCCAAGGCCGACTACACCGCGTCAAGCGAGATGAAAAGCACCGGCGAGACTATGGCCTTCGGACGCAGCTTCGAGGAAGCCTACTTGAAGGGGGTGAAGGCTGCAGGCGTGCTCCCCAAGTCAAACAAGGTGATAGTTCGCGAATGCGGCAAGTGGCACGATGAAATCGTGGCAAAGGCAAAGGCTGCGGGTTTCGAAGTCATCCTGGTCAACGGCAATGCATCCAAGATGGCAAGCGTGGACGGAATCGGCCTCGTAGTGGACGGGATGATTGGCTGCGCCAAGGCCGACAGGTCGCTTTGCGAGAAGGTCATCACGGCAAAAATCCCCATAGTGAACAGTTATTACGGCGCGATGGCGCTCTTTGACGCGATAGCCTCGTGCGGCGGGTATTCCAAGCTAGCCAAGGCCGAGCTTCCGATAATTTCCCTCAACGAAGCGAACGCACAAACGAACGCACAATAAAATACGTTCATCTCGTTATCCTATTCATGGAACGCGCTTTCCTCCTTGACGCCGAGTCGGTCACTAGGCGCCACCAGAGCGCAATACGGCTTTTTCTCAAGGACGAGAAGACCGGCCAGGCGTATCCGGCGTATTTTGACTTCTCGCCCTATTTTTTGATGGTCCCAAAGACCGAAACAACCGGCGACTTTGGCTCCGCAAAGATGGAGGATTTCAAGAAGGGCCTTGTTTCCCAGAAGTTCTCCTTCCGCGGAAAGGACGCGAAGATTGTCTCCGTTGACGCCGTCGAGAAGCTGGTCTCCCTCAAGCCTACCAAGCTCCTCAAGATTACTGTTGACCACCCGCGCAACGTCTCCTTCCTCAGTGGCGAACTTTCCCAGTTCGGCACGCCCTACGAGAACAACATCCCGTTCCACTACCGCTTCATGATAGACTCCGGGCTCAAGCCCAACGCGCTTGTGGAGTACGAGGAGTCGGACGACGGCTTTGTCCGCAAGGCAAGGAAAGAGCACGCCGAGGGCTTCCCGGCACTTCGCACGCTTGCGATAGACATCGAGGCCTTCAGCACTTCAGGTTCGCTTCCCGAGCCCGGCCGCGACCCGTGCATAATGGTAAGCTACGCATCCTCAGTCAAGGACGCGGGCGTAATCACGTTCAAGCACAAGGTGGATGCGCCGAACGTTGAAAATGCCGCTGACGAGAAGGCGATGCTTGAAAGCCTTTCCAAAATCATCGCACAGAACCATACTGATTTGCTTTGCACCTACAACGGCGACGCCTTCGACCTTCCCTTCCTGCAGAAGCGGGCTGAAGTAAACGGCGCGGCGCTCCGGCTTGGCCGCACCAAAAAGCACGTGTACGCGAAGAAAATCGGGATGCGCACCAAGACCTACGTTCCCGGCCGCATACACTTCGACGTCTATCACGCAATCACGTTCCTCAACACAGTTGGCGCAATCAAGCTCCAGCGCCTCACGCTTGACGACGCGTACTTCGAGCTGTTCGGAAAGCACAAGGTGGACCTGAAGTACGACCAGATTTGGGAGAACTGGAAGACCGGGAAGGGAATGGACAAGGTCGCCGAGTACGCGAAGGTCGACTCCATAGCCTGTCTTGAGCTTGCGAACTACTGCCTTGACTTGGAGCTCGCGCTTTCGCGCCAGGTTGGCCTTCCCATGTTCGAGTCAAGCAGGGCAACAGCCGGTCAGCTGGTCGAGTTCTATTTGATGCGCAAGTCGTTCGAGTACAACGAGATGGTGCCCAACAAGCCGTCCTATTCCGAGGTCGTGGCGCGCTCGGAAAACCCCCTGCAGGGCGCGTTCGTGAAGACTCCCGAGCCAGGCGTGTACGAGAACATCGCGGTGCTCGACTTCCGCTCGCTTTATCCTTCCATAATAGTCTCTCACAACATCGACCCGTCGACAAAGGACTGTGGCTGCTGCACCGACAGGGAGACCGAGGCCGCGACCGGGCACCACTACTGCAAAAAGCGCAAGGGCCTGATACCGCGCGTCCTCGAGGAGGTCCTGGAATCCCGTTTTGCAATCAAGGCCAAGCTCTCCGAAATCAAGAGGGCGAGGGGAGCTGACACCCACGAGTACAAGCAGCTGTACGCGACGCAGTGGGCGTTGAAGGTCATCGCGAACAGCTTCTACGGCTACCTCGCCTACCCGCGCTCGCGCTGGTACGACTTCGACTGCGGCTCGGCAATCACCGGACTTGCGCGCAACTACATCAAGGCAACAATGGAGGCTGCGGAAGAGTCCGGGTACAAGGTCCTATACGGCGACACCGATTCGCTGATGATACAATACCCCGCAGGCGAGGAGGACAAGGTCTTCGAGTTCCGTGCAAGGGTGAACAAGAAGCTCCCCGGCAACATGGAATTGGAGCTTGAGGAGTTCTTCGTGCGCGGCCTCTTCGTGAGCAAGAAGGCAACTGGAGCAGCGGCGAAGGCCGAGGGCGCGAAGAAGAAATACGCAATGATTACCAAGGAAGGGAAGATCAAGATACGCGGGTTCGAGCTCGTGCGGAGGGACTGGAGCGGGGTCGCGAAGCGCACCCAGAAGGAGCTTTTGCGCATCCTCCTTGAGACCGGCAACGTCAAGGCTGCCGCGGACATGGTGATGAAGGTAATCACCGAGCTGAAGGCCGGCAAGGTCCCCCTTGACGACCTCACGATTTTGACGCAGCTGAGAAAGAAAGCCGGTTCTTACGCAGTGATGTCGCCCGAGCTGATGGCATCGCAGAAGGCCAAGGCGGCAGGCATCCGGCTTCCCGACAACGCAATCATAGGCTACGTGATTGGGAAGAAGGGCAAGTCAATCTCGGACAAGGCAGTGCTGCGCGAGTTGGCAACTGACTACGACCCCGACTATTACATCAACAACCAGGTCATCCCGGCAACTCTCAAGCTCCTGTCCGCATTCGGCTACGACGAGGACGCGCTAAAGTCGAAGGGCACGCAGAGCAAGCTGGGCGACTGGTAATATTTTGGTTTGGAAACAAGTGAATGATTGTACTTTATTGACGGTGCGAAAAATTGGACGAAGAAACAAAACAGAAATATCTTGAGGCCGGCAAAATCGCCTCCGAGGCGCTGGCTTATGCTAAGAAAAAGCTCAAGCCGGGAATCCAGCTCCTCGAGCTTGCGGACTCGGTCGAGGCAAAAATCATCGAGCAGGGCGGCGGCATCGCTTTTCCCATCAACCTCTCTTCCAACAACGTCGCAGCGCACGACACGCCCGTACCTGGCGACGACCGCGTGCTTGGCGGGCACGACCTGCTCAAGGTGGACGTTGGCGTGCAGGTGGACGGCTACATCGCAGACTGCGCGTTTTCCTATTCAGCCGACCCCTCGCACGGCCAGCTGATTGGGGCAAGCAGGGCCGCGCTTGATGCCGCAATCGCGACCATCAAGCCCGGGGTCGTTTCCCGCGAGGTGGGCAAGGCAATAAGCGACGCAATCACCAGCCGTGGTTTCAACCCTGTCGTGAACCTGTGCGGCCACGCGCTTGGCAGGTACACCGTGCACGCGGGAGAGGAAGTGCCCAACGTGCCGCACGGCTCCTACGAGTTTGCGGAAGGCGACGTGTTCGCAGTGGAGCCCTTCGCGACAACCGGCGAGGGAGTAGTGCGCGACCACGGTGAGTGCCAGATTTTCCGGCTAAGCGAGGGCAAGTCAAGGCTTGCGCAAAGCAGGCAGCTTGCAAAAAACGCCGAAAAATACCGGGGGCTCCCGTTCTGCAGGCGCTGGCTTGCCCGCGACTTCCCTTCCACGCCCCACGACCTTGCAATCAGCGACCTGGTGCGCTGCGGCGGGCTTGAGGACTACTACCCGCTTGCAGAAAAATCCGGGAGGCTCGTCTCCCAGGCTGAAAACACCCTCATCGTGACCGGAGACGGGTGCGTCCCTACAGTGAAATTGCCCGCCTGACCGGCCCTCTTTTCGGATTGGTTTTAAAGCCAAAAATTCTAATGCTAGACATGGCTACAGACAGTGCCGCAGCAGGCAGCACCCGGGCTTCGGCCGCAATCGCCGTTGCGGACCCGGCGAAGGAGTCCTTTTCGTTCCAAAACCCCCTTGACGAGGTCGACGAGAGCAAAAAACTCGGCCTCTTTTTGTTCCTCGTGCTGTTGGTGGTCTTCGGCTTTTCGCTCTACTGCTACTCGCGCATCGGCCTTGACTTCGGCCCCGTCTGCGACGTGTTCAATGCAAGCCAGACCCTCGCCAAGCTGGTCAGCCCCGCGGCGCTCATGTTCGTCTTTTTGTTCTCGCTCTCGATAGCAATCGCCGCAGCGGCATCGAGGGGCCTGGGAGTCCGGGAGGCGGCAATCCTGTCCGCAATGGCGTCCCTTCTTCCCGCAATAGTCCTCGGCTGCGTGTTTTCAAGCTACATATGCCCGTTCATCGGCTTTGCAGTTGCAATAATTGCCGCGTCGTTTTTTGCCTGCAGGCTCCCACCCGAGTCCGCCTCCTTTACGGGCGCATATTCCATGGTGGGCCGCGCAATCCTGGTGTTCACCATAGTCGCCTGCATCCTGACGTTCATCGTCGTATCCCAGCAGCGCGAGCAGTACTTCGGCGAGTTCTTCTCGGGCCTCGCGGGCGCCTCGCCCATAGTGATGGCGCAGGGTGCGGGCGTGCTTTCAAAAGTCGTCGCCAACTTCCAGGTCACTCCGGCCCAGCTTGAGAACTTCATGCCGCGCGAGGAAATCCTAATGCAGCTGCGGCAGCAGGCGCGCTCGCAGGTGGAGGCGCTGTCCCCGCGCGAATCCGTGCGCGCCAATCTTTTGGCATCCGACCCGGGCTTCTCATCCCTCAGCGCGTCCGAGCAGGAGGGGATGATAAACGGGACTTACGCGGCGGCGGTGCTGAAGATAATCAACGAGACCAACGAGGACGCGCTGGTCAACGCCACGTACGCCGAGCTGTCGGTGCAGGCCGGCTCGCTGAAGAATAACCTGGCGGGAGCCCTGAACGATTATGCAAACAAGCCGCCCAAGAAGCTTACGGCGCAGGAGATAGCGAACGTCAAGTCGCAGCTTTTGAACGACCCGTCGTACGTCCAGCTCCACGACATGTTCCCGATAGCGATGGCGTTGCTTGTCTGGTCGCTGCTTTCGCTTGCAATGATTCCGGTGAGGCTGCTTGCGTCGTTGCTGGCGTTTTTTGGGTTCAAGCTGCAGAAACAGGCTGGATGATTGTGGTTTTCGTGGCCCGTAAAAGCATTGCAGGAAGGGTCTTTCCCCTCGTTCTGGCAGCCGTGCTCCTTTCGTCCTTTGCTGCGGCGGACGCGTACGACGCCAAATGCCTGAGCGTTGACGCCCCATCAACGGTCTACCACGGCCAGGCGTTCTATGCCAACTTTACGTTCCTCAACACCGGCACCAGCACCCTGTCGAGCACTTATAATTGGCAAAGGGCGTACTTCGGCCTCTACAACTACGCATACCCAAGCTTCACCTGGACTGACAGCAAGTACTACTACTATTCCGGCAGCTGGAGCATCAGCCCCGGCAAGCAGCTGACCTTCAACATCAGGGCAACTTCGGTGGGCACAAGCCCCGGCTTCAGGGATATATCCTCAGTCATCAGGGAGCGGTATCCCGATGACGTGATAATCAGCAGCGCCTGTCCCTCGACGTCCATTTACGTGTTGGGCTACGTGAATGCTACCGCCGGCTCCCCTTCGGCGACCCAGCTTGCAAGCGACGTGTCCGGACGGTACGAGTATTCGGTCTCCTTCCCGTTCACCAACAACGGCTACGCGCCCTGGACGTACGGGTCGTTCACCGCCTATGCGAATGCCAGCGACTCGGTCTTCCCTACGTCAACCGGAGGGTATGCCACCAGCGGGTCCTTTGGCATGGCAACCGGGGACAGCATCCCAACGTGGTCCTCGAAGACGTTCAACATGCTGATATACCCCCAAATCCGGTCGTCCGCCTATACCCTGAGGATTTCGGGAAGGATGCAGAACCTTACCGGCGGCTCCAGCCTGTTCGGGACCCAGGGCGACCTGTTGATCAGCATACCCGCAGCCACACCCTCGCCGAGCCCGTCCCCGTCGCCCAGTCCTTCTCCAAGTCCGTCCCCGTCGCCCAGTCCGTCGCCTTCTCCGAGTCCTTCACCTAGTCCTTCCCCGAGCCCATCGCCATCTCCCAGCCCTTCGCCGTCGCCTTTCCCAAGTCCTTCACCCAGTCCGTCGCCTTCGCCCTCGCCAAGCCCTTCACCATCGCCTTCGCCAACGGCAACAGTAACAGTCACCCCGAACCCCAACGCGTATTACTGGGTCAACGGCACGGTGGTTGACCCCACCGCTTCGTCCTCTGCGCCATACCCTGCAGTTCCCTTTGCTTCGGTCTACCTACACAGCGACACGACGTATTACGGGTACCACCAGGCTGACGGCAACGGCAACTTCAGCTTCTACCTGTCGCCAGGGAGCTACGTGCTCAACGCGACCGCCGTAGATTACGTTACCGGCAACAACGTCAGCGTCACCGTGTCAAGCCAGGGCGTCTTCGCAACCGTCTTTGCCAACCATTCTTCCACTCCCGGCGCGGCCAACGGCTCGATATACGGCGCCGTCACGGACTATTACTCGGGTGCGGCAATATCAGGCGTCAACGTCACCCTCTTTTTGAAGGCGAACGACTCGAGCTTCCAGTACGTTTCAAGCGCGCTTACGGCCTCCGACGGCTACTATTCCTTCAACCAGCTTGCAGGCGGCAACTACTCGCTGACTGCGGTGATTTCGTCGTACCTCTATCCCGACGCGCGCGCGGTGGAAGTGGCTTCCTCGCAGGTCTATGCCGAGTTCAGGCTCCTGCCGAAGCCCTACATCTACGGCTTCGTAAAGGATTCCAACAGCGCAGGCATAGGGTCCGCACTCGTCAACGCCACCCCCGCAAACTCCGGCGGAAGCCCGGTCACCGTCTACACTAATTCATCCGGAGGCTACCGGTTCGACTCGCTCATCTCCAGCAACTACACGCTGCGCGCATCCAAGGACGGCTACGTCTCCATGAGCGTATCGAACGTTCCCACCCCGGCTTCGGAAGGAGTTCGCGCGGACTTTTCTCTGTCAACAGCGGAGGCCACCGCAACCCCCGCGGCCACCGTCGCCCCGACCGCTACCCCGGCCGCCTCATCGGCCCCCGCGCCCACGTATGCGGAATCTGTCCCGATTACCCAGGCGGGGTGCCTTCCCTTCACAGCAGACCCGGTGCTGGTTGCGGAGTGCAACAGGAGCAACGGCTTCTACGAGTACGACCGCGACACGCAGACCAACTGCATAACCGGCGGGCACTGCAGCTTCAACCGTACGAGCGCACCCGTGCCCAGCCCCTCGCCCAACACCGCCTCTTACAACCTGCCTTTCTCGTCAAGCGTCCAGAAGGCGCCGGCGGCCGAAATTTACGGCCTTGACTACTCCACCTCGCCTTCGGTAATAGTCGAGGACAAGGTCACCAACCTCACGGGAGTAGTCAACGCGTCCAAGGCGGTGTCCAACTTCTCGTGCGCAGGCCCCTCGGATTGCGCCTGCAGGCTCGGCAAGATGAGCGTGAACGGGAAGCTCCAGGACAACTATTTCGTGCCCGACTCAACAGGCGAGTCCGGGTATTACTTCTACAACATAAGCTGCAACTTCTCGATTCCCGTGAACGGCAACTACTCCATATTCGCCTTCGACATCGACCAGGGCGTGCAGACCAACGGCGTGCGGATACAGTTCGTGCCCAACCAGCGGCCCATAGTATACATCCTCGCGCCCGAGGCCGAGCCCGTGCCGGCGGTCGTGGTCGCCGCAAGCGTGGTAATCGCGCTCGGAATCCTAGCGTTCGCCGCATTCGCGCTATTTGACTTCATGTTCCGCGACGCGCGCAAGGTAGCCCAGCTTGAGGCGCAGAAGTGCCAGATAGTCGAGGACATAAAGATGGTCAAGTACCGCTTCATGAAGCGGCAGATAGACGAGGCCACGTTCCGGAAGGCCATGGCCGAGAAGGAGAAGGAGTACACCCTTGTCGTCAGCCAGCTGAAGACCTTGAAGCAGGACCTCAAGGACGCCGGGCAGTAGGCACTGCAGTCGTTATTAATTAGGCTTAATCAGACGCTATCAACCTCATCACAAATCAGCGGTTGTTCAAACGTTCATCATCAGGATATTTAGGCCAGCCCAACGTCTTTAAGCTTTCCAGCGCCCAATTATACTCCTGCACTGCTATTTGCATCTCTGCAAACGTGTTTTTGTGGCTGCGGTGGTGTAGTCGGTTAGCATCGGGGATTGTGGATCCCCTGACCCGGGTTCGAATCCCGGCCGCGGCCCTTTCGCTTCTTATTTTGAGAATCTTTATTAACTTTGGACGCCATAATTATCTATCGGCAAGTAGTTACATTTCGCCTTTTGCGCAGAGCTTAAGTGCGGCCTTGCAGTAATCTCTTCTCAACGACGGTGGTTTGTTTGGACAGCGGAATCAAGCTCTTCATTGTCACGTGCGACAGGTGCGGCGGCAAGCAGGTCTGGACGCCCGAGACCACCGCAAACCCGTGCTTAGGGTGCGAGTGCGTAATCGTAAAGAAGACCGTCTCCGGCCCGGACATGAAGGAAATAAAGACGAAGCACAAGGACCGCGAGCTCGCCTATTCCGACTACGAAGTCTACACGATTTTCCCGTGCGACATCGACATGGTGCGCGACGTGAACCGCAAGAAGAAGGCGGCTGCCTTCAAGGAGAAGCTCGCCAACAAGAAGTCCGTGTACACGGTGAAGAAAATCCGCTATTGAAGCCTTAGCGGTTTTTTCCTTTTTCTCCCATTCAAGACATCCTAGCCGAAGCCCTTTTTCTCATTATCCACTTGCGCAGCTCCACAACCGGTATGATGAGCAGCGCGCAGAGCAGAATGCCCGTAAGGTCAAGTATTGGCAGCGGGGCGGTGTCGAATATCCCGTTCATCGCCGGCAGGTAGATTATCGCAAGCTGGCTGAGTATGCCCAGCACGAGCGCAAGCACCATCTTGGTGTTGCCGAACACCCGGATGGAGAACATGGAGTTCTTCATCGAGCGCATGGTGAATGCGTAGATTAGCTCTAGGAATACCAGGGTGGTGAATGCGATGGTCCTTGCCTCCGCCTCGGCGTAGTTGTTCTCCAATGCGAACATGAACAGTGCAAGCGTGCCCGCGGCGATGATTATGCCATCAAAAAGAAGCACGGGCAGTATGTGCAGGCCGAAAATCTCCTCTTCGCGTGGCCGGGGTTTTCTTTTCATCAGGCCCGATTCGGGCGAGTCGCTCCCAAGCGCAAGCGCAGGCAGGCCGTCGGAAACCAGGTTTATCCACAGGATTTGCAGCGGAAGCAGTGGCAGGAACGGCATGTTGAGCAGGAGCGCAATCAGAAGGACCAGCACCTCTCCGACGTTGGATGCAACCAGGAAGTGCACCGCCTTGACTATGTTGTCGTAGATTACCCTGCCCTCCTCGACCGCAGCGACTATGCTTGTGAAGTTGTCGTCGGCAAGCACCATGTCGCCCGCCTCCTTTGCCACCTCGGTGCCCGAGATTCCCATCGCTATTCCGATGTCCGCCTTCTTGAGAGCGGGAGCGTCGTTTACCCCGTCGCCGGTCATCGCCACAATCTCGCCGCGCGCACGGAATGCGGACACGATGCGCAGCTTGTGCGCTGGGTCGACCCTTGCGTAGACCGCTATCTTGTAGATTTCAGCAAGAAGCTCCTGCTCGCTCATCGCGTCGAGCTCCTTCCCGGTGACCACGCGGTCGTCAGGCCCGGCAAGGCCGACGCTCCTTGCAATCGCAGCTGCCGTGTCAGCGTTGTCGCCAGTAATCATCACCACGCGGATTCCCGCCTGTTTGCACACCTCTATTGCGTGCGGTATCTCCTCGCGGGCGGGGTCCAAAAGCCCTACGAGGCCTGAAAAGACCAGCTCCCTTTCGATGGTCTCGTCGCAGTGCTTGCTGTCCGTTTTCTTGTAGGCGAATGCAAGAACGCGCAGCGCGCGGGACGCGTACGCCTTGTTTGCCGAAAGGAACCCCTCGCGGTCCTTCGCCGAGAGGGGGTGCAGCCCGCCCTTTGCGTCGCAGTATTGCGTGCACCGTTCAAGCACCTTTTCAGGCGCGCCCTTCACGAAGAGGAATCCCTGGCCGTTCTTCTTCCACAGCGTGCTCATCAGCTTGCGGTTGGAGTCGAACGGGTTCTCGTCCTCGAACGCGTATTCCATCTCGAGCGTGTCGCGGTCCTGTCCTGCCTTGCGCGCAAGCACAAGCAGCGCGGCTTCCATCGGGTCGCCGATTATCCCAATCTCCCCGCCGACCCGCTGCACGAGCTTTGCGTTGTTGCACGCAGCTGCGCAGACCGCCGTCATCTTGTACGCCTCGTTCCCGTCCAGGCTCGCGGGCGTCTTGGTGGTCGCCAAGTGCACCTTGCCCTGCTCGGCGTACCCCGACCCAGTGACGTCGAAGTATTCCCCTGCGGCAAAGACCGCCTTTGCGGTCATCTCGTTCTTTGTAATCGTGCCTGTCTTGTCGGTGCAAATCACGGTTGCGCTGCCGAGGGTCTCGCACGCCGCGAGCTTGCGCACGATGGCGTTCTTCTTTGCCATGCGCGAGACGCCAAGAGCAAGCGAAAGCGTGACGATTGCAGGAAGGCCCTCAGGTATCGCCGCAACCGCTATGCTTATCGTGGTAAGGAACATCTCGAAGAGTCCCTTGCCTGAAAGGATGCCGAGAACGAACACGAGCGCGCTTGCGGCGATGGCGACGTAGCCGAGGTTGGTGGCGACGCTTGCGAGTTTTTTTGAAAGGGGCGTCTCCTCGTCCTCGGCGGACTGCACGAGCTCGCTTATCTTGCCTATTTCGGTTGCCATCCCGCAGGATACCGCAACAGCCGTAGCGCGCCCGCGCGTGACTACCGTGCTCATGAACGCCATGTTCTTGCGCTCCGCAAGGGGCACTCCCGCGTCGCGTATCTGGCCGGTCTCCTTCAGCACGGGCATGGACTCGCCGGTAAGCGCGGACTCGTCGACTTCGAGGCTGCGCACTTCCAAAAGCCTGCAGTCCGCTGGCACGCGGTCGCCCTCCTCCAAGACCACGATGTCGCCTACGACTATCTCCTTGGACGGTATGCGCATCTTCTGGCCCTGCCTGATCACTGTCGCCGTTGGCGCGACCATCTTCTTGAGCGCCTCGATGGCCTTCTCCGCGCTGCGCTCCTGTGTGAATCCGAATCCCGCGTTGAGCAGCACGATTGCCACTATCGCGATGGCGTCAAGCACCTCTGTAAACGAGGATATGGAGACCGAGAACGGGGAAAGCGATATCTGAAGCGAAACAACGAACGAAATCACTGCCGCGGCAATCAGCACCATTATCATCGGGCTTTGGAACTGCTCGAGGAACATCTCGAAGTCGGTCTTGCGCTTTTTCTGCGCAAGCTCGTTAGGCCCGTCGCGTGTAAGCCTTGCGTACGCTTCCTGTGAAGTCAGGCCGTCCTTGCGGCTGGAGATGGAGAGAAGCGCCTGCTCGGCGGTCATCTGGTAGTATTCGTTGGTGTATTCAGCCATTTTTCCTATAACCTTACCATTAGTTGCGAATGGGTGTATGCTGTAATTATTGCCCCCACCTTAATTTCTTTTACTATGCCGGGTTTGCCCATCAACCCGCAGTTGCATTCCCGCAGGCTTTTATTTCGGCAGCCGGAAAGTCGGTTTCTTAAATCTGAGCGTCTTATTGCTAATCATAGCGGATGAGGAAGTATGAACTCCTATTACCGTTTCATACTATTTTTCTAGTCCGCAACGGATGGGTGAATTCGAATGGCAAGGATAGCAATCAATGGATTCGGCAGAATCGGCAGGTGCTTGGTCCGCGCAGCTGTCAACAACGGCTCGTTCGGCAAGGGATTCGACCTGGTAGTGGTGAACGACCTGTCGCCTGTTGCGACCATTGCGCACTTACTCAAGCACGACTCCATTCACGGCGCGTTCAACCAGGTCTCGGTTGACGGCACCGACATGGTCATTGCGGGAAGGAAAGTCAAGACGATAATGGAGAAGGACGACACCAAGCTCCCCTGGAAGGAGCTTGCCGTGGACGTCGTGATAGACTGCACCGGCAAGTACACCGAACGCGCGCTTGCGCAGAAGCACATCACACAGGGCGCGAAGAAAGTCATAGTGAGCGCGCCCGGAAAGGAGTGCGACGCGACCCTCGTGATGGGCGTGAACTTCAACACCTACGACAAGTCAAGGCACCACATCATCTCGATGGCATCCTGCACAACCGGTTCGATGGCGCCCGTTCTCAAGGTAATAGATGAGACGTTCGGCATCAAGCGCGGCTTCATGACCACCTGCCACGCATACACGATGGACCAGAAGGTGCTCGACGGCTCCCACAAGGACCTGCGCCGCGCAAGGGCTGCGGCAATCAACATAATCCCGACAACAACAGGCGCAGCAAAGGCAATAGGCGAGGTCATCCCCAGCCTGAAGGGCAAGATGAACGGTCTCTCGCTCCGCGTCCCCGTTCCGGACGGGTCGGTCACCGACATCTCGATGGAGCTTGCAAGGGAAGTCTCAGCTGACGAGGTCAACGCCGCCCTGAAGGCCGCCGCCGAAGGCGCCATGAAGGGAATCCTTGAGTTCTCAACCGAGCCGCTCGTGTCAACCGACATCATCGGCAACCCCAACTCGGCAATCGTTGACGGGCTTTCGACCATGGTCCTTGCCGGCGCGGACGGCAAGAAAGGCAACATGATAAAGCTCCTGTCGTGGTACGACAACGAGTACGGCTACTCCTGCAGGGTAGTCGAGATGGCGTCCCGGCTCGTCTAGGTGAACTGGGGCCTTTTTTCCATTTTCTTTTTCATTTTTTTCAATTTTCGTTTTTCCGAAACCATTTTTTTGCTTTCAAAAAAACAATCCAAGGGGGTAATGCGAGTATGGCAAAGCTTCTTGCAGACGCAACAAATCTGGAAGGCAAGGCCGTCTTCCTGCGCACCTGTTACGACGTGCCACTGGACGTTTCCAAGCCCAAGCTCGACCCGTCGAGGGTGTCGGACGACTCGCGCATACTCGATTCCATTCCCACCATCCGTTTCCTTATAGAGCACAAGGCGCGAATCATACTCGAGCCGGGCTGGTGCGGCAGGCCGAAAGGCGAGGATGCCGAGCTTTCGATGGCGTGCGTAGCGAACAGGCTTTCCGACGTCCTCAAGAAGGAGGGCCTCCTCCAATACCCCGTGCTGATGGCGCCAAACGCACTTGACGGCTCCAAGCCCCGCAGCGTCTACCGCAACAAGAAGGAAGTCATAGTTGCAGTGGAGGCGGTAAAGCCCGGCCAGGTGCTTGTGCTTGAGAACAGCCGCTTCGATGCAGAGGAGAATGCGGCAGACGACGGCTTCGGCGCGTTCCTCGCTTCCTTGGAGGACGGCTGGTCTTTATACGTAAACGAGGCCGAGGCACAGAACCACAGGCCCTGCGCAAGCGTCACTGTAACCCCGCTGAAGATAGCAGAGCAAGGAGGCGACGCGGTGCTTGGGATGCACTTTGCAAAGGCAGCGGAGTACATAGGCGGCATCGGCAAGGCGTTGCGCGCGCCGAACCGCGGGAAGTTCGTGTTCTTCCTCACCGGGAAGAAAATCGAGACCGCTCCCGGGATTACCTCTAAGATTACGGTCGCGTCCAACCTGCTTGACCTGATGCGCGAGGGCGACGTGATGGTGGTTCAGGGAGCAATCGCATACACGTTCCTGCTTGCCGACATGCAGAAGGATGCGCTTGCAAGGGACTCCGAGACCATTTCCCTGGTGATTTCCGAGTACAACGCAAAAATCAAGCAGGCCGCCTCCGATGCCAAGAAGTCCAAGGAGCCGGGCGCAGCCGAGGCTGCCGCGAAGGCAATCGAGGGCCTTGAGAAGGAAAAGAGCGCCAAGATTCTTTCCCTCATCGGCCTTGACGAGAAGCAGTGCAAGGTCTTCGTGGGCAACTCCTATGTGGACTACAGGCAGCTGGGCGAGCAGCTCCATTTCGCCCACTCGCTGATTGCAAAGGCGGAGTCGAAGAAAGTCCAGCTCATCACAGGCATCGACCACATCATTACCGACCAGCTTCCCAACAAGTCCGGCCAGCTTCCGGCAAATGCCAAGGTGCAGGTGTTCTCAAAGCCCCTGGGCATCCCTGCAGGGTTCCTCGGCGTCGCGCCGGGGCCTGCGACCATTTCCGCAATCTCCAAGGCGGTGTCCGGCGCAGGCATCGTGCTCCTGGCCGGTCCCATCGCAATTGAGGATTCCGGCATCGAGCAGAAGTACGGCGTGCACAGGCACGTCTTCGATGCAATAGCAAGTGCCAAGGAAGCGGGTGCAATCACGGTAGCCGCAGGCGGGGACACCGCCGCAACCGTGGGTCGCCTCAACTCCAAGGCGGCGTTCTCGATAGTGTCCAATGCAGGCGGCGCCACCCTCGAGTTGATAGAGAAGGGTACGTCGCCGGGGCTTGAGGCTGTAGAGAAGGCCAACGCGATAGCGGCTTCGAAAAAATAGTCTGCGGCCGATTGTTTCTTTTTGTGCGGATTTTCTTCGTTCGCACCGTTGGCCTATTCCTATTTCTTGGCCTTTGCCTTCTTCCTGGCCGCAGCGGCCTTGCTTTTTTCCAATGCCTTGGCTTGGGATGCCACGGCCTGTCCGGCTGCAGGCGCGATTGTTGCGGGCTGGACTGTAGGTTGTGCGCTCGCCGACTGCTTGGCCTCGAGCGAGTCGGTTATCGCCTGCCGCAGCTGCTTGAGCACGCCCCGCGGGACGTTCCCCGAGAAGAGCACTCCCGTGTTCCCGACCACGTCAACCCGCACGTATTCGGGCACGAACGCCCTGAGTTCCTCGTCGTGCACCTTGGGATAGGAAAGCGGTGCGAGCCGGAAGCCGATGTTCTGCTGCGCCGGCTTGCCGTCCTTTCCCTGCGGCCCGGCCTTGTAGAACGCGGCATAGGGAAGGCGTGCGAAGAAGTCGGGAGCCCAGTTCTTCATCATCAGCACCAGCACGAAGTTCGCAAGCACGATGAACGCGAATATGATGAGGAACGACGCGTCGTGGTCGGTGAGCGGGAGCAGGAACATGGCGATTATCGCGACCCACATCGCCGCGTTCGAGGAGAGGTTGCCCAGGAGCTTCAGGTAGTCGTATTCCATTTCAAAGTCATCTCTTTACGGTCCGAAATAATCACTGTCCAGCGCGTTTTATTGCTTTTGCAGGCGGTTTTCCGCACCGTGCCAAGACCTTTTTGGGCGCGTCATTTTACTGAAACTAAATGCATCTATATACTTTTCCGAAAAAGTCCTTTTTTTTAGGATGTTTTAAAAACCTGAATAGGGAAAGTTTCTAGGAAGGGATAAAAGCAGAAACGGGTTCTTCTAGTTTAATCGTCCGGCCAGATTGCAAGACCGGCAGGTAACCCGCCATTAGGCATCAATTTTTACGCGTGAACGCATTTGGCCACGAGGATAACACAAAGAAAGCACCCCCACGAAGAGGATGACGAGCTTGAGCCTTCGTTTGACCAGGTTTCCGGCATCCCTCCGGCTTCCAACATGGCAATGGGGCTTCCTGAGCCGGAAGTTGTGCGCGAGGAAGAGCCAGTCCAAGAAGGCCCCAAGGAGATGCGCACCGCAATAGACCTTCCGGGCGTGAAGATAGTCCAGGCGGCCCACATCGAGCACGACCAGATAATTTCCGCCGCAAAAGCCGCAGCAGACCGTACCCGGGAGGAGGCTCGCAAGAACGCCGCGCAAGCGCGCGAGGAAACCCTTGCCGCTGCCGTGGAAGCTGCGCAAAAGGAACGGGTTGCGATAATCGAGAAGGCCAAAAAGGGCGGCCTCGCGTTCAAGGCCAAGAAGTCGGCATCCGTGCCAAAGGTGGCGTCTGCCGTGTTTTCCAAGGTATTCAAAGACATGTTCTGAAGTTTGACTTGTGGCGTTTACTATATGATGAAGCTCAAGAAAGTCGTCAAGATACGCATCCTGACAACTGAAAAGCACAGGAAGGACCTGATACGGGCCCTTTACTCCTTCGGCCTGGTGCAGATAGTCAGCGCAATCGAGCCATCCTACGACAAGCCCATTTCCGAATACGAAGGCATAGCGGAGGCCCTGGTCTACCTGCGCTCGGTGATGCGAAAGTACAACCTTGGCATCGACCCGGAGCCGTACCACGGCGACATAACCGAGATAACCGGGCACAAGGAAGAGATACAGAAGATGCGCACCACCCTGCGCTCGTTCGAGAGTAAGGTCTCCAAGGCGCAGGAGGATTACTCAACCGCGTCGAAGCCCTGGGCCCTGCTGTCCGGATTCGAGGCTTCGGCAAAGGATATCGACGCCTTCGCAGGTAAAATCAGCAAACCCAACCTGCTGTTTGCATCGTTCAAGCCTTCCGCAAAGAAAAGCGACGTGTGCGGCTGCATAACCGGCGCGGAAGGGATGCTTTTCGAGAATCCGAGGAACGCGTCCGACTCCTCCCCCGTGGCATTCGTCTTCCCTGAAGGCCGCAGGCAAAAGGTCCTGACCGCCTTGGAAGGCAATGTCGACATAGTGGAAGGCCCGGTCGGCCTCGGCAAGTCCGAGACGTTTTCAAAGAGGCTCGAGGCAGCCCGCGCGTCCGAACAGCACTCTAGGAAGGCCCTCGATGTGGTTGACAACGACCTGCGCGAGCACCTCCTTGCGAACAAGGAACATTACCTCTCGATAATGTCCAAGCTCGAGACGCTGTCAAGCCTTGCGACGCTTCCGCTGAAGTTCTCCAAGTCAGGGAAGCTCCTGGTGGTCGAAGGCTGGGTGCCCGAGGACCTGATGATAGGCCTTGAGCGCAAGGTCAACGACAACCTGCGCAACGTGGTGCAGGTGACGCGGCTGCAGACCGCCGACATGCCTCCGACGCTTTTGAACAACTCCGACGTGGCCCGGCCTTTCGAGTTCTTCCTGCGGTTCTTCTCGGTCCCCTACTATGAGGAGCTTGACCCAACTGCGCTGATAACCTTCACTTTCCCGCTGTTCTTCGGGATGATACTTGGCGACATAGGCTACGGCATCGTGGGCCTTGTCATAGCCCTTCTTGTGAGGAGCAGGCTCAAGGGCAGCTTCTTCCAGGACATCTCGCGCATACTCATCCTTTCAAGCATCTCCACTATGTTCTTTGGTTTCCTCTTTGCGGAGTTCTTCGGGCTGGAGAACATCCTGGGCTACGAGCTGCACCCGTACGTCGCCCGCACCACCACAGCAGGCATATCATTCATGATGGGCGTGTGCCTGGCCGTAGGCGCGCTGCACCTGCTGGTCGGCTACGTGCTCGGGCTCCTCAATGCGCTGGCCGAGAAGGAATACCACCACGCGGCAGCCAAGTTCTGCTGGATAATCCTGGAACTTGGTCTTGCAGCCACGTTCATATTCGGGTACGGCATCGTCACGGGCCCGGTCTTAGGCGTGCCTGCGGCCACGCTCGGCCTGGCTTCGGGCATCCTCACCCTAGTTTCGCTTGTCGGAGTCGTCAAGTTCGAGGGGATTGCGGGGCTCATCGAGGTGTTCGGCCTCATCAGCAACATATTCTCCTACCTGCGGCTCATCGCCCTCGGCATCTCCGGCGCGGTGCTTGCGACCTTGATAAGCGGCCTGCCGATAGACCTGGCAGCCATTGCGGGCATGTTCACGGGCACCCACCCGTTTGACCTGGGCATAATCCTCAACGTGATTGCATTCGCGCTCCTGATGATAGTCGGCCACGCGGTGGCGTTCTTCCTCGGGCTGTTCGAGTCGTCCATACAGTCGCTCCGTCTCCACTACGTGGAGTTCTTCTCGAAGTTTTACCAAGGCGGGGGAATTGATTTTGCACCCCTGCGAAAGCCCGTGCCAGCAAGGCGCGGAGTACGTTCCGCAAAGGCGGAAGGATGATATATGGAGGTGTGAAAGACACATGGCGGACATAGGGTTGGGGACTGCGCTGGGTTTCTTCTCGGCTGCGCTCCCCATCTGCGTGGGCGCGATAGGCACGGCAATTGCAATGTCGAACATCGGTGCGGCTGCAATGGGCTACCTTGCGGAGAAGGATAGCGCCTCAGGCAACGTGATGATATACATCGCGCTGCCCGAGACCATCGTAATCCTCGGGTTCGTGCTGTCGTTCATCATGCTCAACGGGGTAAACGCCGCGGTCACAGGCACGCACTAGGCGTCCCTGCTGTCGGCAGCGGCATCCCGCGGGGTTGGCAGGGCAGGCAGTTGGCTTTTGTGCCAAAGTCGCCTGCTAGGCAACCCTTGGGCGGTTTGCCCGGAAAAAGTCATCGGCCGCGTGGGTCTTTGCACAAAACGGTTTTGCATTCTTTTGCCGCTGTTGCGGCGAAAAACAAGAATATGTTTTAAGCAAGTAAGTGTTTTGAGGTGGAAAATTGAATGGTCGGAACATTTGATTTGATTGGCGCGGCGCTCCCGATTTGCGCAGGCGCAATAGGGACTGGTATCGCAATGGCGAGCATCGGCTCGGCGGCAATGGGTTACCTTGCGGAGAACAAGAACGCCGTAGGAACTGCAATGATATTCATCGCGCTGCCCGAGACCATCGTAATCCTCGGGTTCGTCATGTCGTTCATCCTGCTGGGCGCGGCTACCGCGGCCACGGGAACCCCGTAGAGCGAGTGACCAGGCAAAATGGGCATCGAGCACATCATACGGGACCTTGAGGGCGACGCCAATGCGGAGGCGGCGGTCATACTGGCCGACGCAAAGAAGCAGGCGGCAGGCATAGCCAGCCAGGCCAAGGCCGACGCCGCGGAGCTTGGGCGCGCCGAGGCTGCAAGGGCCAAGAAGGATACCGAGCGCATACTCCGCTCGTCCAGCCTTGCGAACATAGACGCCGAGAGGGTCCGTTCGCTCATCGAGATGGAGCTTTACGTCCAGGTCGCAAGGAAGGTGCGCGAGAAGCTCGGGACCGGGCACCGCGACAGGAAGGCGTACGAGCGCTACATCCAGAAGGCGGTCGAGCAGGGGAAGTCGCTTGTGGGCGACGATTACGTAATCTATGCCAACAGGCGCGATGCCGCAACCGCGAAGAAGTTCGGAAGCCTTGCGAAGACCGCAATCGAGTGCGACGGCGGCGTGATAGTCGCCTCCCGCGACGGCCGCGTGCGCGCGGACAGCACGTTCGGAGCGGCGTTCCTTGAACGCGAGCAGGAAGTCATAAGCGAGGCCCGCAGGATGATGAAGAAGTGAACGCCGGCAAAACCGGTTCAACATATATGGTGCAATTGACTTGGTAGACCTTTCGTACGGATACGCCAATGCCAGGGTAAAGGCGATGAAGTGCTGCCTCCTCGGCGAGGAGACCCTGCGCGGGCTGTTCAGCGTGGGCACGCTCTCTGAATACATCGACATGCTTGAGAACACCGCGTACAAGCAGTCGTTCGTGGACGCGTCAACCCGCGAGGAAGGCATCAAGCTGGTGATGGCCGCGCTGCGGATGGAGTCCGACAAGACGGTGGCCAAGATAAAGCGCATAGTGCCCGACAACGGCCGCGAGCAGCTCGACTCGCTGATTTCGCTGTGGGAGCTCAAGCCCCTGCAGGTCATACTTGCCGCCAAGGCGTCGTCGACGCCTGTTGACCCGCTTTACATAGACTTCCTCGACGCTGCCGGGAAGGATAAGGCAAAGACGCTGATGGACGCGCCGGACTTCGGCAAGGCGCTGCAGGCGCTGTCGGACGTCGGCTACCACGCAATATCCGCAAAGGCCTACGCGGAGTATTCCCATTCCAAGGACTTCCGGATTGCGCTGCGCATGATTGGCCGGCACTACTACGAGAACCTCGCCAGTTTTGCCAAGAGCGAATCCGACCGCGAGGTGCGGCAGATACTCCAGGCCGAGCTTGACTTCTTCAACACGTCAACCGCGTTGCGCCTCAAGAACGCGGGGGTTGTCGAGAAGGAGATACACAAAGCACTCGTGAAGCCTTCGGCGGCATCGCTTGCGCTGCAGATTGCGAAGTGCCCGGACACGGCGTCCGCAGTCGCGCTCTTGGAAAGGTCCTTCCGGTTTCCGGGGCTTTCGAAGTCCTACGAGACAAGCAAGAGCATATGGGAAGTCGAACTCCTGCTTGAGCAGCGCATGTTCTCGCGCATCCTCCGGGAGACGCGCGTGAGTGTGCTCTCACTTGGCGCGATATTCGGCTACATATTCCTCAAGAGGCGCGAGATAGCAAACCTTCGCGCAATAGCGCTCTCATTGCAGTTCCCCTCGAGGGACGCATTCCGCAAGTCTGTTTACACGCTTAAGGGCGACGTCGGTGCATCAGGATGAGTAGGATAAAGGTAATCGGAGACCACGAGATGATACAGGGGTTCTCGCTGCTTGGCGTGCGCGACGCGGTGCTTGCGACCGAGAAGACAGCTGAGGACGAGCTGAAGAAGGCGATGGACTCAGAAGAGTCCGGGCTGATAATACTTCTTGACGATTTTTACGCGAACTTTTCGCTGAAGACCAAGAAGCGCGTCGAGGCAACGGCAAAGCCGGTTGTGGTGCTCATCCCCGGCAAGGCCGGAAGCTCCAAGCAGGGCTCAGGCAACCTGGCTGCGATGATAAAGAAGGCAATAGGCGTAGAGCTGAAGATATAATTTGCATTTATGAAAGACACGATTGAACGGTGATGATGGACATGGGCAAACTCAAGAAGATTTCCGGGCCAGTAGTAGTCGCTGACGGCATGACCGGCAGCAAGATAAACGAACTTGTGCGCATCGGAAAGCAGAGGCTCATAGGCGAGATTATCGCGCTCAAGGGCGACGAGGCAAGCATCCAGGTTTACGAGGAGACCTCGGGCCTGCGGCCGGACGAGAAGGTCGAGTCAACAGGGCTCCCGCTTTCAGTGGAGCTCGGGCCAGGGCTCCTTTCGTCGGTGTTCGACGGCACCCAGCGTCCTCTTGAAAAAATCCGCGCAGAGGCAGGCGACTTCATCACGCGTGGAATAGAAGTGCCGTCGCTTGACCGCAAGGCAGTCTGGAAGTTCGAGGCCAAGGTGAAGAACGGCGACACCGTCCACGAGGGCCAGATAATCGGCACCGTGCAGGAAAAGAACATCGAGCACCGCATAATGGTGCCCGCAGGCGTGTCAGGAAAAGTTTCGGGCATCGCAAGCGGCAACTACAAAGTCACCGACGTGGTATGCACAGTAGGCAAGACCGACGTCTCAATGCTCCAGAAGTGGCCGGTGCGCACTCCCCGCAAGTCGGAGAGCAAGAAGGACATCGAGCCGCCGCTCATCACCGGAAAGCGCATCTTCGACACGCTCTTCCCGATTGCAAAGGGAGGCGCAGCCTGCATCCCCGGGCCGTTCGGCTCAGGGAAAACAGTCACGCAGACCGACCTTGCGAAGTACTGCGATGCCGACATCATAGTCTACATCGGGTGCGGAGAGCGAGGAAACGAAATGACCGAGGTGCTCACCGAGTTCCCCCACTTGAAGGACCCGCGCACAGGCAAGCCCCTGATGGACCGCACGATACTCGTTGCAAACACTTCGAACATGCCCGTGGCAGCCCGTGAGGCCAGCATCTACACCGGAATCACGCTCGCTGAATACTACCGCGACATGGGCTACGCAGTTGCCCTGATGGCGGATTCCACTTCAAGATGGGCAGAGGCGCTCCGTGAAATCTCGGGCCGCATGGAAGAGATGCCCGGAGAGGAAGGATACCCCGCATACCTGGGCCGCAAGCTCGCGGAGTTCTACGAGCGCGCAGGCCGCGTAGTCTGCCTTGGAAGCAAGGGAAAACGCGAAGGCTCAATCTCGGTAATCGGCGCAATCTCGCCAGCAGGAGGCGACACCTCCGAGCCGGTCTCGCAGGGAACGTTCCGCATCACCAAAGTGTTCTGGGCGCTCGACTCCTCGCTCTCAAGGAGAAGGCACTACCCGGCAATAAACTGGCTCAAGAGCTACTCGCTCTACTCGGACGCGCTTTCGCCGTGGTTCTCCAAGAACGTGGCGGAGGACTACGACGCCCAGCGCGTCGAGGCAATGGCACTGTTCACCAAGGAAGCCGAGCTTCAGAACATCGTCCAGCTAATAGGCCCGGACGCGCTTCCCGACCGCGAGCGCATGATACTCGAAGTCACCAAGATACTGCGCGAGGACTTCCTGCAGCAGAACTCCTACGACGAAGTGGACGCTTACGCGTCGCTCCGCAAGCAGTACCTGATGCTCAAGACCATGCTCCACTTCTCGCACATGGCAAGCCGTGCGCTTGACGCCGAGATGCCGCTGTCCAAGATTATCTCCTCGCCGGCCAAGGGCCTGATATCCAAGCTCAAGATAGTGCCGGAGAAGGACATAGAGCAGAAGGTCAAGGAGGCGATGGCGTCCATCGACGCCTCGCTTTCGGCGTAATGTTTTTTCGGAATTGAAAAAGAAGGTTGTGATGCCAAAAATGATCCACGAATTCCAGACAGTCAAGGAAGTTTTCGGGCCAATCGTGTTCGTTGACCGCGTCTCCGACGCCGCCTACGGCGAGATTGTCGAGATTGTGATGCCTAACGGCGAGAAGAAGAAGGGCCAGGTGCTTGAGACTGCGCGCGGATACGCCGCAGTGCAGGTGTTCGGCCAGACCAGCGGCCTGGACGTGGAAAAGACCGTGGTGCGCTTCTCAGGCGAGACCCAGCGCATGCCGGTAAGCGAGGATATGCTTGGACGCACGTTCAACGGACTTGGCGAGCCAATTGACGGAGGCACCGAGATAATGTCCTCCGAAAAGGTCGACATCAACGGCAGCGCAATCAACCCCGCATCGCGAGCTGCGCTTTCGGACTTCATCCAGACCGGCATCAGCACAATAGACATGACCAACACGCTCATCCGCGGCCAGAAGCTGCCAATATTCTCGGCATCGGGCCTTCCGCACAACGACCTTGCAGTTCAGATTGCAGGCCAGAGCACCGTTCGCTCCAAGAAGGGTTCGGACAAGCAGGACTTCATCGTGGTGTTCGCGGCAATGGGAATCACCTACTCCGAGGCGAGCTTCTTCCGCAACAATTTCGAGAAGAGCGGCGCGCTTGAGCGTTCGGTGCTTTTCCTCAACCTCGCAAGCGACCCCAGCATCGAGCGCATCATCACCCCGCGGCTTGCGCTCACCGCAGCCGAGTACCTTGCATTCGAGAAGGATTCCCAGGTGCTGGTCATCCTAACTGACATGACCAACTACTGCGACGCGCTCCGCGAAATCGCTGCAGCAAGGCAGGAAGTGCCCGGCCGGCGCGGTTACCCCGGCTACATGTACACCGACCTCTCGCAGATTTACGAGAGGGCAGGACAGATCAAGGGCAAGAAAGGCACTGTGACCCAGATGCCCATCCTGACGATGCCTGACGAGGACATCACTCACCCGATTCCCGACCTAACTGGTTACATCACCGAAGGACAGCTGGTGCTTTCGCGCGAGCTGCACAACAGGCACATTTACCCCAACCTCAACGTGCTCCCATCGCTTTCCCGGTTGATGAACCAGGGAATCGGCGCGGAGAAGACGCGCGAGGACCACGCCGGAGTGGCATCGCAGCTTTACGCTGCATATGCAGAGGGTATGGACCTGCGCAACCTCGTGGTAGTAGTCGGAGAGGACGCGCTCACAGCACGCGACAAGAAGTACCTGCGTTTTACCGACGCGTTCGAGCAGCGCTTCGTGTCGCAGTCAAAGACCGAAAACCGCACAATCGAGGACTCGCTTACGCTTGGATGGGACCTGCTCTCGATGATTCCCGAAGAGGACCTCAAGAGAGTCAAGTCGGACCACGTCAAGAAGTACCTCAAGAGGCCGGAGGCGGCCGCGAAAGCGGAGAAAGAGTAATGCCTAAGTTAGGCGGTGCAACAGGATGGCAGAAGAAGTAAAACCAACCCGGATGGGCCTCATAGAGACCAAGCACAAGCTAGCCTTGGCCTCGAAGGGACACAAGATACTTGCGCAGAAGCGCGACGCGCTTGTGCTGAAGTTCTTCGAGATAGTCAAGAAGGCAAGCGACCTGCGCACCGAGCTTGACAGGCAGACCGTCCTGGCCTACAGCGCGCTTGCGCTTGCCGAGGTCATCCACTCCGACTCCAACCTCGCAGTCATAGCATTGACCACAGAGGAGCCTCCCGAAATCAACGTCAGCGTGCGCAACATCATGGGCGTGCGCATCCCCGCAATAGAGGGCCGCTACGTCAAGAAGCCACTTGCGGAGCGCGGTTACGACTACGCCGACACGAGCGCGAGGCTTGACTACGCAATAGACCTCTTCTCGGACGTCCTTGAGAAGGCCATCCTCGTTGCCGAGACCGAGACTGCGCTCAAGCGGCTTCTCAACGAGATTGAGAAGACCAACCGCCGCGTGAACGCGCTCGAGTACCGCGTGCAGCCGCAGCTGCGTGAGACCGGGCGGATAATCAAGCTCCACCTCAACAGGCTTGAGAGCGAGCAGTTCTACGCGCTCAAGGTGACAAAGCGCAGGCTCAACCGCAAGGCAGCCGCGGAGGAAGAGGCAAGGAACGCCGCGGCAATGGCAAATGCAAAGCCGGCAAAGGCAAAGATAATTGCTGCGTGACTTTTCCCTTTTTCTTCCTTTTTTCTAGGTGCGGCCTATAGTTTTGTTCTTCAAGTTAAACTATGGTTTTAAATACCGTAATACCATAAATTAATACGGTGTAAAAAGATGAAAACCACGCTCATGATTGAGGATGGCCTGTACCGCGAGCTCGTCTCCGAGTCAGTCTCGCGCTTTGGGAATGCAAAAAGTATTTCCAAAATGGTAAACCAACTGCTTAAATCCCACTTTGAGGCAAAGGGAAAGAAAAGCATGTTCGGCTGCATGCCGGGAATCAGCTATGAGGGCATGCGCGACAAGCGTGATAGGATTTGAACCTGTTAGACACTTCTGCGTGGGTGGATTACTTCCAAGGTGAGCCGAAGGCGAGGGGCTTGGAAAAAATCATCTCAAGCGGCCAGGCCGCGGTGTCGGTGATTTCGCTTGCGGAAATCAAGCTCAAGCTTTCTATGCAGAAAAAGGACTGGCAACCGCTGGTTTCATTCATGCGAAGTAACGCAAGGATAATCCCGATTGATGAAAAGACCGCCCTTCTTGCGGGCGATTTTGTCGGCCTTCACGCGTCCGACGCGCTGATTTATGCGTCTGCCGTTGCCAATGGGATGACCCTGATAACATCGGACAAGGACTTTACCGGTTGCAAGAACGTGCGTATACTGTAAGCACTCCGCATTCGCGATAGTATTTAAACGACCTGACGGATTATCCTATACTGTATGTCTCAGTCCGGCAGGCCGAATCCAGCGGCCTTTTCAGCGTTCGTCACGCTCGTCCTCTTTGTAGAGGTTCTCTCGCCGTTCTCGTTCGCGCAGTCCTTTTCGACTTCCGGAGAACCGGCTGTTGCCGATGCGGCCACGCAGCAGAAGGTGGCCTCATTCGCCTCCGAGATTGCCGCTGCCAAGGCCGCCTCCTTCGCATCAACCGCAACCCCCACCCCCACGGCTGGTGCCGCCGCTTCCTCATCCTCAACGGTTGCCCAGTCCGGCGCCTGCACAGTGTCCAAGCAGAACGGTTCCGAAGTCAAGCTGATATGGGACTCCACCCTCGGCTTTGTGGGCAACGAGATCAACTCGCTCAACGACTCAGCGCTCAAGTCAAGCGACTCGACCGCCTTCACCAACGCGACAAGCGGCGGCCAGGTCGTAATCAACAACTACATCAACACCGGCACGTCCACCTCGGCGACTGCGCGCGTCCCGGTCGCCGACGTCGCGCGCCTCCTCGGCAAGAGCACGAGCGAGGTGGCAAACGACTTCGCGGTTGACCCGGTGAACGGCACAATAAGCATGCAGATGTTCCAGGCCGAGGCGGAGAAGAACTCCGCGCTGTCGGGATATCTCAGCCAGTTCTCGAGCCTGCTCGGCTCGTCCGCGCTTTCCAGCGTGGAGACGCCGGCGTACACCAACTACAAAGTGAAGCTGCCCAACGGGAAGACGCTCTCGCTTTCCGACGTGTACGCCCTCCAGGACCTCAACGGAGAGACGGACGCGTGCCTCCTTGACAACTCGTTCATCCAGGGCCGCGTATCGTACGCGGGCCAGCTTGACCGCGACATCTACCTGGGCTTCGACCGCTCGTCATCCACGACGAGCTCGAACCAGCACCTGACCTCGTCCAACACCGTTGCCGCGTTCTCCCTCAACAAGGGAAGCAGCATAGTGGTGCCGCTCCGGTACCAGAGGTTCCTTGGCGCAGTGAAGCAGGTCCTGATGGCGGACACCCTGCTCAGCCTTGCCGAGACCGGATACATGTGGGTGCAGAAGGACAACATAGTCGACCAGATTTCCGACCAGACCGAGCTTGCCGAACGCAACCGCGTCCTTTTGGACCAGGGGACCGCAATCAACCCCATGACCTGGAGCAACATAGTAAACGACCCGCAGAAGTTCCGCGTCTACAGCGTCATATCCACCACGAATCCCAACCCGAAGGAGATGCTTTCGCTTCTTTCCGACGTTGACAAGGAAATCGTCGCAGCCAAGGCCGCCGGCGTGTCAACGTCGCTGCTCGACACCCAGCGCACGGTCCTTTACAACACGCTTTCCGAAAGCGCCGTGGCAAGCAAGCTCGAGAGCCAGCTCGGCGTCAAGATAGCCGACACCGTGTGGAGCGACCCGAGCGCCTACGCCAACCCGGCTCGGACAGTGACCGGCACGTTCGACAGCACCCTCGAGACTTCGCTTGGGAGCGCGCTGAAAGGCAAGACCAAGGACGTGGCAAGCGCGTTCGGCATGGGCGATTCGCAGTCGATACGCATGATTGACAACCAGATAGAGCTTGACAAGATTTCCGCCCAGCGCGTGGACAAGCTCGCGCTGACCTCCGAGCGCAACAAGCTCGACAAGGTCTTCCAGCTCGTGCAGAGCAAGGCGATGAACAACTTCCTGATGGGCTTTTTGTGGCTTGGCTACGGCAGGTTCGGCCTCTCAGTTGCAACCGGCATGACCTTCCAGAGCAGCAGCAAGGTGCTTGCAGACAACTACCTGCAGGTGATGGTGAACCGCAACGACGTGCTCAAGGAGTTCCGCGACTCTACCAGCTGGGCGCTCAACGGGGTTGTCCTCGAGCAGGTCGCCAACTTCCTCGGCAGCGGCGTGCCCCGCGAGGCTTTCGGCGTCGGGCCAATGATATTCATAAACTCACCCTACGAGACTGCCACCGAGAAGGGCAGCACCGACGCGGTCACGAACCTGCAGTACACCGGGACCTCCTGGCAGGTCTCCTCGAGCTGGGACGGCAAGTCGGACGCGACCCTGTTTGAGGACGTGCGCGACGAACCCAAGTACGCGCGCATGCCCATGTACGTGAGCAACATGACCCTGGGCGCCAACCTGAACAAGAACGAGTTCGGCGCGGACTACTACACTGCCCTGGCCACGCTCGCGCCTGTCTTTGCCTGGAAGCTCCTCAAGTCGCCCAACGAGGTGTTCATCCCGATAGCCCGCATCATGACGCTTGACATCTACATCTCGAACTTCATCGACCCGATGTCGTACTCGAGCAAGGACGTCTGCAAGGACTCCGAAGTCAACAGCCGCATAACGGCGTACGCGCTTGCCACCACCGCATCGCAGGCAAGCAACGTGCTCCAGATGGGGATGGTGACCGGCGGGGAAAGCATTTTCAAGAGCCAGTATTTGCGGCTCCTGTCAGGACGGTCCGACCTGAAGCCGTGGAACGATTATTTCAAGGGCCTGCTGACCGTCTCAAGCTACATCAGCCCGTTTGACATGATTAAGGCATACGTCGCAGGCGACGGGTTCACCTACACGCAGACCTGCAAGGACACCGGGTACTCGGTGGTTGGTTACCAAGAGCTTGACAGCAAGCCCAAGAGCTCGCTTGCATCGCTTGCGCAGAAGCTCAACCCGCTCCAGTCCTCCAGCGTCATCGGCAACCTGAGCTTCGGCAGCGCGCTGCAGGGCGTCGGTAGCGCGCTTACGACCGAGGCGATGTCGGAGATAATCAACACCAAGCTTACGATGGAAAACCAGGCCGGGATGGTGCGTCCTTCCGAGCTTTACTACCTGCACCTTGACGGCGCGTCGGAAGTCAGCGCCGGCATCTACAGCGCGCTTGAGGCCGGCGGGTGCTTCCGCAAGTGCGAGGACGGCACGACGATGGCCGTATGCGAGACCGACTCCGGCACTTACATAATAGACAAGGCAACGGGCGCAAAGACGCAGATTTCCGACCGCGACCGCGCGCTTCTTTCCATCCTGATGCAGGACATAGCAAAGACGCTCATACCCAACACGCTCATCTCCGCGCAGCTCGCATGCGGCTCGGACTCGGTGATAATGCAGGCCGGCACCGACGCGCACGTTATAGGCTCGTCGGGCTGCGCGACAACAGAGTGCCTGATGACGCAGCTTGCCGCGCTTTCCGGCTCCACGCTCAGCGGCGGGGACATAAGCTCGGTGATGGGCGAAGTGTCCGCAGTCAAGACGTCAACGGGCCTTGCTCTCTTTGAGAGTGGCAAGCCAATCAGGTTCATCTACACCGCCGGGACGACCACCAAGACAAAGTCTGTCTCGGTCCTGGCGCCGGGCTATCTGGACATCAACGGCATCGCAGTGAACGAAAACGACACCGCAGTCACAGAGTCGGACAAGCAGTCAGGCTACGTCACGGAGACGGTGAGCAAGGTGGGCACCGAGGTGAGCTCGCCGTCAATCGACGCCGTGGCCGCTGCTGAGAACGGCACGATGACAACCGCCGACGCGTACGATTCCGCGCTCCTGAACATCCACGGCGACGCAAGCGTGACCCTCTCGGGCTTCACGAGCGGCACCGACTACGGCGAGGTGGACGTGGGCGAGCTCCAGTCGATAATCTTCAAGCGCGGCAGGATAGAGTACGACTCCGCCAACAACCGCCTGGTTGCGGCGCTTTACATCCTCGGCGAGGCCGACTTCGCAAAGAGCGTCAAGGGCGTGTCCGTGGCAGCGACCAAGAACGCCAACGAGAACGGGACCGACAACGCCATAAAGATAAACCTCACCGCAAAGGGCGGTATGGAAGACACGGTCAGCGAGCTGAACAAGGCGCTTGCGACGGTGCAGGGCTCGGGCGGGATGCAGATGCTTGAGACCAACAACACCATCTACTACTTCACCAAGAACGCGGCAGGCGAGGACGTCCTCAAGATATGCGACAAGGCGACCAGCACTTGCAAGGAGTACCGCATCACCGGCGCGCTGTCCTCCGACGGCAGCACCATCACCGTGCCGACAGAGAGCGGCATATTCAGGATTGGCTTCGGCACCAACGCGGCAACGGGCTACCCCGAAATCAACGTGACCGGCCCCAACGGGTACGCCGAGCTTGCCACGCTCCTTGCGGCCAAGGGCCAGAACGGCATCTTCGTGTTCGACCCGCTTACCGGCCTTGCCAAGATACTCAACGGCCAGGACCTGAGCCTGTCGAGCGACTTCGCGTCAAAGGGAATGAGCTTCTACGGAACGTCGACTGGCACCACCGGCGTTGCGGGCAGCAACTACGTCGGCCTTGCGCGCACAACAGGCACGTCCTCGTCATCCTCGTCGCCGTTCTCGGTGCCGAGCGTCCCCGTTGACAACACGCCCGTGGCGGTGCTGATGCTTCTGGCTCTCCTTGGGACCGTTGCCGCCGTGCGCGCCTACAAAGAATAGGCTAAAGGCAGAATAGTTTTTTTCTCTTTATTCTACAGTCAGGGCATCGCTGCAGGCAGGAACGAGTACTTGACGTACGCGTAGATTATGATTTCCGCAATCAGCGCGCCAAGGATGGTGCAGAGGAGCATCAGCAGTATCTTGGGCGTCTTGGGGTACTTCTTTTCCAGCTTCTCGTAGTAGTACGAAAGCAAAAAGACTATCGGGAATATCACGAATCCCGCGACTATTGACGATATCGCGACGAACAGCACGTCCGACCCTGTTGGGATGTCCATAGCACTCATTATCCTTTTTTGGTATATAAAACAGGATACCCGCACCCTCGCGCAGCAAAACCGGGCGCGCGCTTTTTGCCCATCCGGAACGCACTTCTTTTATAGTCCGGCAAGTTGATTATTCCTGTATCCGGGTAATTAGCAATGGACTTCAGCTTCGCCTCAACCGCGCTCTATTATGGGATGTACTTCCTGGGCGCCGGAAGCATCGGCTACCTCATCGTGAGGCTGTCCTATCCCGACATCCGGCTGCTTGACAAGGACGCCAAGCTCGGGGTTTCGGCAATACTCGGCTTCTTCATAATGTGCGTCTCGTTCTGTGTGGAGTGGGCCGCGGGCCACGCGGCCGATTTCGGCCTGGGCCTCCACAGCTACCCGGGCCTGATGCCGCTGTTTTCCTGCGTGCTTATAGTAGTCACGTTCGGAATCATGAAGGTGTATTTCTTCGTCAACTCTCCCCGCATGCTCACGGTGGGCCTTCCCATACACAGCGCCTCCAAGGCCGCAAGGGCGATGGAATTGCCGGCTGCGTTTGCGCAGAAGGCCGCTTTGAGCCCATTCGGCCAGGCACTTGAGGAGCCAAAGCCCCCTGCTGCCGCTGTTGCGCCCCTTCCTTCGCGGACCGTCGCCTCGGTATTTGCCCAGCCTTCGGGCCTGTTCGGTTTCGTGGACATCCTTTTCAAGAAGCGCGTTCCCCAGACCGTGCAGAAAAAGCAGGAACTTGTCGAGGTAGACGTCCCGATTGTGCAGAACGTCGCGGGCGGCCGGCCACAGGCCGGCAACCAGGCGGAGTCAACGGTCCAGCTCACCGGTGTTGACCTTTCGGAGCAGGCCCAGGCGGGCCTTTCCAAGGCAACCCAAAAGCAGGCAGCGGGCCCGGTCAAGTCCGACGCGAACGTGCCCGCGCCTTTCGTGTACGGCCTCCAGCAAAAGGAGTTGGCCAAGGCGAATGCAGGTGCAGGCTCCAAGCCTTCGGAAAAGGCTGCTGCCAAGCGTCCCTCGTTTGCCTCCAAGGCCGCCCCATTCGTCTCGGGAGTCATCCCTGACGTGTACTCGCCTGAAAAAGCCGCCAAGACGCAACCAACAGGCGCGGTCTCCGAGTCGGAAGTGCCGAAGGACGAGCGTTCGCGCAAGAAGTATTACGACCAGAAGATAAACGAGCTCCTCTCGGGCTTCCCAATTGATGACTCCGGCGGCAAGGCGACTGGGCCGTCGGCCGTCGGCAGGCCTTCGGAGGCGATGCCAGCTGCAGGCGAGGCGGCCAAGCCTGCTGGTGCAACCGTTGCTGCCACCTCAAGACCGGCAGCGCCCGCAAAGTCCCGCAAGGAAATCGAGGCGGAGTCAGAGCTGATGTTGGAGGACCTGGTGCCGGTCGGCCCGCAGAAGCCGGCAGGCAGGCAGGCCGAATCCGAGGAGCAGTCGCGCCGCAGGTTCTACGAGCAGGCTTCCGCCGGGTCGGCCGAGCAAAGGCCTCTGGTTGCCGAGCCGTCCGAACCGCGCCGCAGGCTCTACGCGCGGCCCGGCTCGATACGCGTCATCGCGCCCCGCGACGTCTCCGAGACCGATGAGTTCGCGGACATAATCAGCGACATCTACAGCCAGCTCAAGTCCTCCTCGCGCGAGGATTCGCTCAACGATTCCATGAAGGTCAACGTGCCGCCGTCGAGCACCGAGCAGTCGAAGTCGAAGGCGGCGAAAGGCAAGTTCGACGACCTGGAAGGCGAGCTTTTCGGCACCTCGAAGCCCGTCGCCTCGTCACCCGCAGGCGACGGCAGCGTGTTCGACCAGCTTTCGAGAATAAGCGCGGTCGAAGGCCCGGGCAAGGCGCCAGCAGGCGAGTCGGGCCTCAAGTCCTCTTCGGACATGGAGTTCGTGCACATAGGCAACGAGGCCGGCATGGGATGCCCCACGTGCCACCAGAAGAACTCGCGCATCGTGTTCTGCCCCTACTGCGGCTCCGGCATGTGCACCAACTGCTCTCCCAACGTGCAGGTCGACGCCGGCGGCTTCGTGTACACCTGCCCCAAGTGCGGGGAGGCGGTGCACATCAAGAAGAAGGCCGCGACGCCGTCCGCGTCGTCGTTCTGAAATTATCCTGATAATATTAGGTTGTGCACGAAAGGGCGGCGTGCAAAAGCGCAAGGATTATGCTTTAGTTTACCTTAGCTGGAAGCGGTCGTTTCCCTGGTAGGCCACACGCACGCGGTCATTATGAAGTCCTGGCCCTCGCATTGGGGCGGGGACGCCTTGTTGCACTTGAAGACCTTGAACGGCGCGTTTACCACGAGCTTTTCCTTCCCCATCTCCTGGTCGCAGCTTGTCACCTGCTGGTTGTTGGTTATCCTCATCCCGGCCTGCGGCACCTGCGCAGCGGAGCTTCCGACTATCTTCTTGAAGTCCACCATGTACGAGTAGCCTGCTGTCGAGAACGGCTGGAATACCTCCTTGAACGCGCACCTTGCGGCGAGCTTTCCGGGAGCGCGCGAAAGCCCGAACGTGTCGTCAAGCCCGGTCCCGTTCGAGGCCTGGTCGTAGTCGCGCATGTCGCGCTTGATGAGCTCGGCGACGGACAGCCCGGTCCACGTGGAGAGCTCCTCGCAGCCCATCACGCAGTTGCCGCTTGAGCGGCAGTCGCTTTCCGAGTTGCAGTAGTACGGCTCGTCGTTGCAGGTGACCGACGAGAGCGCGGCAGCATCGACGTAATATATGGTCTTGAACGAGTTCTGCAGGTAGTTGGTAACGTGCGCGCGGTTGATGACGGAGTTCTGCATCGAGCCGTAGCCCGAGAGCGAGACGAAGATTATGGCAATCGACGTCATCACCAGCGTGAGGAACGTGATGCCGTCGAAGAGGCTTGCCTGTGCGTGGCGTGCGTTGCTCATCTGTACCACGTTATTATGCTCACGCTGCCGAGGCCGGTGCGCGTGCCGGACGGGGTCTCGCAGTCGGTTGCAATGGGGTAGTTGTATATCGAGGTCTGCTTCTTGGTGAGGTATTCCGAGTTTATGTTTGCGTTTTCCTCCTGCGTCAGGCTGCATATCTCCGTGCCCGCGAAGCTCTCGGACGGGTCGGTGGTGCAGTCGCGCAGCATCACCGCGAAGAACACGTTGTTCTTCTTTGCCGAAGGCTTGAGCAGGTCCTCGCAGGTCTCGTCGAACCCGCCCTGGTTGACGTAGCCCTTCTCGACCACTATGTACGCCATGTCCAGCCCGGCCTTGCGCAGGTTGATTGCGCTGTTCTTTGCGTTGAACTCGTCGTTGGCGTAGATGAGCGTGGCTATGAACAGGATTATCCCCGCCATCAGCGGGAAGATGCTGGGGATGTCGTCGCCAATCGGCCCTATGAACCCGCGCCTTGCCATAAAATCATCCTATCGGGCACGCCGCGGGGTCCCAGCCGCAGCAGGTCTTCACCGTCGCGCTGTCGAAGCCCAGCTCGCTGCAGTCCGCAAGCGACTCCTGGTGGCAGTCCTGTATGAACAGGTACTTGTCGCCCCCGGGGCTCTTCTGCGCGCACTTGAGTATTATCACGTACCTGCTTTTCTTAAGCCCCTCGGTGCCCTCGGAAGGCGTCAGGCGCAGTATCGAGCCGGGCACGGCCTTCTGCATCCCGGCAGGCGAGACGAACACCACCGTGTATGCTCCCGGCTCGCCCAGGCCGATGTTGGTCCCCGCATTGCACGAGACTTCGGAAAACGAGCCGAGCGTGATGTACAGCCCCGCGTTGCCGTTTGCCGATGCCAGCACGCGGTAGGTGACGTTGATGCCGTAGCGCACGCCGCCGCTGCCGACCGGGAGGGCGCCGACAAGCGAGTAGGTCTGCCGCTCGTCCTCGGAAGGCGAGAAAATGACCTGCGATATCTTGGCGGTGATGCCCGATGCGGCGTCGCCGGCCTGGGTAGCGCACGCGCCAGCCTGCTGTGTCACGCTCATCTGCAGCAGTATGGCCGCAAGCGCGAAGATGAAGAACAGCATCGCGAACTTGGTGAGTATCCAGAGCGCGAACCCGCGCGCAAAAGGTGCCATGCCTAGGAGCAATTACTCCACAGGCTAACTTAAAGACTACGCAGGGAAGGGGCGCAGGGGTGCTCAGCCAATGCAAAGCGGCTTTAAGCCTTTTTACAAAATAAATAGTGCCGGCGAGGCCGGCGAACCGCTTGTTTCCGCTCTTAAAGGTGAACTTGGATTTATGGCCCAGAAAAACAGCTTTACGGTAAAGGACATCGGCCTTTCGCCCTCCGGCCAGGAGAGCATCAGGTGGGCAGAGGCGCACATGCCCGTGCTCATGAAAATCAAGGAACGCTTCTCGAAGTCCAAGCCGTTTTCTGGCATCCGAGTTGGGCTCTGCCTGCACGTGACCAAGGAGACCGCAGTCCTTGCGAAGGCACTTGTTGCCGGAGGCGCCCAGGTCGGGCTCTGCGCATCCAACCCCCTTTCCACGCAGGACGACGTGGCAGCCGCCCTTGCCAAGGAAGGCATCGAGGTGCACGCGGTCCGTGGGTGCAACAACGAGGAGTACTACGCCCAGATAAACCACGTTCTTGACAACCGGCCGCAGATGCTTGTTGACGACGGGGCTGATCTCATCAACATGGTGCACGGCAAGCGCACCGAGCTTTTGAAAGACGTCCTCACTGGCCAGGAGGAGACCACCACCGGCGTAATCCGGCTCAAGGCAATGGCAAAGGACGGCAAGCTCAAGTTCCCGGTAATCGCGGTAAACGACACGCCGACCAAGCACCTCTTTGACAATTACTACGGCACCGGCCAGTCAACCATTGACGCGATTATGCGCGCAACAAACAAGATGCTTGCGGGCTCGACTTTCGTGGTAGTTGGCTACGGCCAGTGCGGCAAAGGGCTTGCGATGCGGGCCAAGGGGATGGGCTGCCGCGTGGTGGTAGTCGAAGTTGACCCTGTTGAGGCCCTGCGGGCTGCGATGGACGGCCACAGCGCGATGAACATGGACGACGCGGCGGCAATAGGCGACGTGTTCGTTACGGTCACGGGCGACAAGAACGTAATCCGCGGCAGGCACTTTTCGCGGATGAAGAGCGGAGCGATAGTCGCAAACTCCGGCCACTTCAACGTCGAGCTGTGCATCGGCGACTTGGAGAAGCTGGCAAAGTCCAAGAAGGCCATACTTCCCAATGTCGAGGAGTACGTCCTTGCGGATGGCCGCAAGATTTGCCTGCTTGCGGAAGGCCGTCTCGTCAACCTCGCCGCTGGCGCGGGCCACCCGAGCGAGGTGATGGACCTGAGCTTTGCGGACCAGGCGCTCGTGCTCGAATACCTTTCAAGGCACGGCAAGGGTCTCAAGCCCGGCGTGCACGACGTTCCCAAGGAAATCGATTTGGAAGTCGCCACGCTCAAGGCCGAGTCGATGGGCATAGGGATTGAGAAGCTGACGGAAGAGCAGATTGCCTACCTGAACGCGTACGCTGAAGGGACATAGGTTTCTTCAGTACTTTTCTATTTTTATTTTCTAGGCTTATTATCGCGTAATCTTCGCCTGCTCGAAGACTTCCAAGAGTTCCGGCCTCTTCTCGAAGTGCGAGCGTATGGGCGAAACCGCCTTGTCCATCGCCTCGGCAACCCCAGACTTGAGGTCAGCTGCGTGGAGCGTCTTTCCAAGGTAGGCCGCCTCGACTTCCTCGTACGACTGGAACGAGACGTCGCCGCCGAACTTGGCAGGCCGGATGATGGTGAACTCATTCTGCTCGCGGAACACTATGTGCCTTACAAGCGCAAGCACGGGGTTGCCCTCCGCTTCCGGCGGGCAGTACGCCTTGGAGATTTTCTTCTTGATTGTCTCGGTGGAATCGGAAAGGAAAATCGACGTGTCCGGCTTTGACTTGCTCATCTTGGCAGCGGCAACAGTTGCCTCCTTCTCGGTCTGTCCATCCTCGGCCTCCACTTTCGGAGGCTCTAGGAGGCCGGGAAGGAGCGCGTGGTGAACCGCGACGGGCTTTTCGAACCCCATTGACGGGTAAACCTCCCTCGCAAGCATGTGTATCTTGCGCTGGTCCATCCCCGCGTGTGCAATGTCAGCTCCTATTGTGCGTATGTCAACTGCCTGCATCGGCGGGTAGATGTACTTGGCCACGTCAAGGGTCTCCTTCTGGCTCCTTCCCATTATCTCCAGGCACCGCACGTCGCGCGCAAGGGTGACGTGCTTGCAGAACGTGATGACGTTCTTCCAGTACTCGTCGTTGTCGTGGTAAAGCTCGCTCCCGCGCACTATCTTGACGCCTGGGGCGAAGAACTTGAACATCTCCTCGTAGTATTTCGACGCGCGGTTGATTTTTTCCCAGTCGCCGCCGAACTTGTTGTTGATTATGGAGTGCCAGTCGGCAAGGTACACCTGGGTGGTGCAGCCCGCTTCCAAAAAGTCGCGCAGCTTGTAGCCGAGCATGAACACCGAGCCTATGTGCAGGAGGCCGGAAATCTCCATGCCGATGTAGTGCACCGGCCTCTGCTTGGTCTCCAGGAGGTTTTTCAGGTCGTCGTCGGTTACCACTTCCGAGGTAGGCTTGCGCTTGATTATGCCGATGCGAGTCTCAATGTCCATTGCCTGTCAACCCGCTTACTTGCGCTCGACGATTATCCCGGAGGTCCCCTTCTTCAGTCCGGGGGTTCCCGGGCCGGGTGCAATTGCAACCGGCGGCTCCTTCTTCTGGCCCTTCAGGTAGAAGAACGCGACGATGCCGATTATGATTAATAGGACCACGAACCCGACGATGAGTATGTCCGTCTGGCCCGAGACCCCGCTAAGGCCATCGGCGGTAGTCCTTATTTGCGAGAGCTTTGTGGTTGCGGCGGTCATCGCCTCAACCGACCCGTTCTTTCCAGTTGAAAGCTGGGTCTTTGCGGTTTCCATCTCCACGCGCGCAGTCTCCCAAGTAAAGTTGAGGTTGTTTACGTTGGTGTCGTCGGCGCCCACCTTGGCTGCCGCAAGGCCTATCGCCTCCTGCGACTGCGAAAGCGCGGAGTCCGCTGCCGCAAGCAGCGCTATCGTGGAGTTATCCTTGAACAGTCCTGCGAGCTCATTTGCGGCCGCAAGCTTGGTCTGGAAGTCGGCGTGAAGCGAATCCGCCTCGGCCTTTGTAATCGACTTCTTGGTGCGTTCAAGAGCCGCATTGACTTCGGAAAGCCGCGTGTCCAGGGCATCCGTCGAGATGTTGTACTTGGCAAGCGTCTGCCTGGCCGCTGCCGCGTCCTGCCCAAGCGCGGTAACTTCCACCTGCTCCTCGGAGACGATTGTTGCTATATCCCCGCTTGCCGCCTGCCTTGAGACGCGTTCGGTAGCAGACTTGGAAAGGTTGTCCGCAAGCCCCGCCTCGGACGGGAGGGTCTTTGCCACGAGCAGGGAGTCCATGTTTGCAAACGAGGATGCGCTCAGGTTGCACTTCACGGGCAGCACCCCCGCGTAGAACTTGTTCATGAAGTTGTGGTCGGTCACGTACTGGGTGACCGGAGTCTTGTATTCAGTTATGAACGCCTGCATCTTCTCCATCACAGCCGTGTTGTCTGCCGTAGTGGCGCCCTCCGAGAGGTTGGCAGTCATCTCGCCTAGGTAGACCATGCCGCCCACTACGACGCCGATGTAGCCCCTGATGAGGTCCTTGTGCAGTTTGGACTTGTTCTCTATTTCACTGACGTTGGATATGCCCGTTATGTTGATTCCCCTGGTCCCGTTGACGCCAGTTATGCGCATGACTGCCCGGTAGGTGTTTCCCGTGTAGTCCCCGTTGTCCCAGACCAGCTGCATCTGGTAGGGGTTGAGCATCAGGGATATCATGGGCTTCGTGCAGCTGTTCGTCAGGTTTGAAAGCGTCTGGTACTCGGCCTTTATCGCGGCGACCTTGTCGGTCGACACCACCGCGCCGTACTTGAACGCCAGGTAGTCCTTGGCGGGGTTGGTGAGCGCGGACCTGTCCGACACTATGCTGTAGTCCTGGCCGTCCTGCTTGAGCACGAACGACTCGGTGTTGTTCTGGAACACCATGTAATACGTGCTGCCGCCCGACGTGAAGTTGGTGATAGTCGCGGTCGAAACCTCGTCCGGCAGGAGGTATTTCAGCGCCGCGTTGTCAACTGCGGCCGCACTTGAAAAGAGCGGCAGCAAAAGCGCGGCAAAAAACAGGATCTTTAGGCTCGAATTCAGGGGGGTTTCCATAGTCAAAATCATCGCAAATAATTAGGATGGCCTTTATTAAAGGCTTGAGGGCGGCGCAAACCGTCCAGCGAAACGCTATTTTAATTTGGCCTATACAGTAATTGTCCACATGGCCGCGTTTGCGGCCAGCTAAGGCGAATCCCGCTGTAGCTCAACCTGGCAGAGCATCTGACTGTAGCTTGGCATAACAGCCCGGCCGAATCATGACGCCGGCGCTGCTCTCCAGATGGTAATCAGAGTGTTGCCTGTTCAAATCAGGCCAGCGGGACTTCTTTTTTTTAGACTTTGCTTGGTTGTCCTTGTTTTCCTAAACTGCTTACTGCGTCACGTTCATCGACTTGATTAGCTCGGCCTGCACGTCGAATCCTGCGGCGGCCAAAATATAGAATATCACGAACTTGACCACGTAATATGCGACCAGGAACGCTGCGAACACGATTATGCCGCGCAGCCACTTCGGCTCCTTCGGCACTATTTTCTGCGAGTCAAGGAACCTGTCGATTCTTTTCCATAGCCTGTCCTTGAGAAGGATTATTGCCGCAAACAGCAGCCCGAGGAAGGCGACGGCCTCAAGCGGGACGCCCAGCGTAAGCAAAAGCAGCAGCAACAGGCCGGTGAATGCGATGCGGAGCTTGTCCATATCCCTACTCGTCCTTGAACCTGGCCTTGACGTGGCTCCCGTCGCAAAGCGGCTTGTTGTAGGACTTCCCGCACCTGCACAGCGAAACGCGGTTGCGGCACTCGTATTCCCTGCCGTCGGCATACACTATGGGTATCCCGCCCCTTGCGCAGATGGGGCCGCTGACGCCCCTCCGGGTGTCCTCCAAAAGCGTGAGCGACTGTTTTTCCGTCTTTTCGATTGTTTTTCCGGTCTTCTTGTCAACCGCAACGAGCCTGCCAGACGGGCAGTTGCACGCCTCGGTTATCGCGAGTTCCGAGTCTTTCTTGTCGGGGGATTGCGCGAGGTTCCAAGTGCCGCCCTTGCGGTGGCAGAAGCCGGCCCCGAAGCAGAGGTCGGGGTTGTCCATGAGCGTGATGTGGGGGCCTTCGATGCTGTCCGAGCATTCCTTGTAGGGAATCCTGCTTGCGGTCTCGGTGCCGTCGAATCCCGACTTGGCGTGGCTGCCATCGCAGTAGGGCTTGTTCTTTGAGAGGCCGCAGCGGCAGAGCGCGTACTTTTCCTGGCCGGGGTAGTCCTTGACCTTCTTGTAGTCCTCTGGGTCGCCGTTTTCGTCGCAGGCAATCTCCTCCTTGTCGAGCGGGACGCTTCCGGACACCAGGTACGGCCCGTCCTTTTCCACGATTATCTTCCCGGACTTCTTCCCGTTCATTTTGCATTCCCCCAAAAAGACGTTTTTGCCTTCAGAGATACCCGGACATAATCAGCGCGTAGGCGATTATAAGCAGTGCATAATTGGCCGCAATGAACTTCCTGTCGCTCCAGTGCACGAAGCCGCCTACCTTCAAGTTCGAGAGCGGGTAGAGCGGCACTTGTCCGGCAAAGCTGTCCTTGTGCACGAAAAGGTCAAGGCCCAGGTGAAGGAAGACCCCGACAGCAAAAGGCAAGGCGAATGCGGGGAAAACCGCTGCAACTATCGCTGACAAGACCGCCATTACCAGCCACGAGTGGGACGCGTGGTATGCCGTCTTGACAAAAACAAAGTACGGCTTTTTGCTGTCGCTCTCGTGAGGCAGCCTCCAGCGCATCTTCCGCAGCTGGCCGATTCCCATACCTGACATGAAGAAGCCGACGATTGCGGGGATTGCCCAGAGCAGGTCGGGCAGGAGCGTGAATGCCGCGTACCAATAGGCGTCGGGCTGATGGTGAAAAAGGGCGTACGCCCACAGCGCGTGGGATACCACGTCTACCATGATGAGTGTTGTTGCTGCCGGGAAATTTAATGCCCTTGCTGGAGTCGTTCCCCGTTTCCCCCGCCCATCCTCCTATGCCTTGGACAGGAAATATTCGTGCACGCGGCTGTCGCCCGAAAGCTCGGGGTGGAACGCGGTTGCAAAAAAGTTGCCCTGCTCCGCGGCAACTATGAACTTGCCGTGTGTTGCAAGCGCCTTGCAGTTGCCCCAGACTTTGGTTATTGCCGGCGCGCGGATGAAGACGCACGGGTAGTTCTTTGCAACGCCTTTGATGTCAATCTTTTCCTCGAACGATTCTTTCTGCCTGCCGAAAGCATTGCGGTTGATTTCCATGTCCATAAGCTCAAAGAGTTTCTGACCCGTCTTTTCCACCTGTCCGTCGCCTTTTTTTGCAAGTAAAATCAGTCCCGCGCACGTGCCGTAGATTGGCAGCCCGTCCTCGCCAAGCTTTTTGATGCGCTCAAAAAGGCCGGTAGTCTGCAAAAGCCTGCTTATCGTAGTTGACTCGCCGCCAGGGATTATGATTGCGCGGACTCCCTGAAGGTGGTCGGGCCTGTTTACCCGAACGGGCTCGTGCCCCAGCTTGCGCACTACGTCCTCGTGCTCCGACACC
This sequence comes from Candidatus Micrarchaeia archaeon, assembly GCA_041663565.1. Classification (GTDB taxonomy): domain Archaea; phylum Micrarchaeota; class Micrarchaeia; order Norongarragalinales; family CAINOH01; genus CAINOH01. The sequence goes on from JBAYMJ010000009.1 coordinate 44,272, forward strand.
GCGCCTTGGACTCCGACTATTCCGACTTTCATGGCCATTTGCACTGCTCGGATTTTTTTTTTACTGGCCCCTGTCCTGCATCCGCAGCGCAAGCTTTGAGATATCGTCGCCCTTCATCGGCTCGCCGAGTCCCTTGGACACCTTCAAAAGCGCCTTGGGGTCGTCGTAGTTGCGCGTGGCCTCGACTATTGCGCGGGCGAACTTCTCGGGCTCTGCGGACTTGAATATGCCGCTTCCCACGAAGACGCCGTCGGCTCCCAGAATCATCATCAATGCTGCATCAGCAGGCGTGGCGACCCCGCCTGCGGCAAAATCAACCACCGAAAGCCTTCCAAGCTTCCTGGTCTCCTCGACAAGCCCGATTGGGACGCGGTATTCAGCTGCCTTTTGCGCTATTGCCTTAGAATCCATCGTCTTCAGCGCGGCTATCTCCGAGCTTACCATCCTTAGGTGCCTCACCGCCTCAACCACGTTGCCGGTTCCCGGCTCGCCCTTGGTGCGTATCATAGCGGCTCCCTCGTCAATCCTGCGCAACGCCTCGCCGAGGTTGCGGCAGCCGCACACGAACGGAATCGTGAACTTCTTCTTGTCGATGTGGAACTGCTCGTCCGCAGGCGTGAGGACTTCGGACTCGTCTATCATGTCAACTCCAATCTCTTGGAGGATTTGCGCTTCCGCAATGTGTCCAATCCTGCACTTTGCCATGACTGGGATAGTGACCGCAGCGACAATCTCCTCGACCTTCTGGGGGTCGGCCATGCGCGCGACGCCTCCAGCTGCCCTTATGTCCGAAGGAACTGCGTGGAGTGCCATCACCGCGACAGCGCCGGCCTTCTCGGCGACTTTCGCCTGCTGGGCGTTGACCACGTCCATTATGACCCCGCCTTTCTGCATCTTGGCGAAGCCTTCCTTGAGAACCTTTGTGCCGGTCTTAGCGTCAGTTGCCATCTTCATCCCATCCTTGGTTGATTGTAAGTTTTACCCGTGGTATATTCTTTCAGCCGCGCTTTGAATACCTTTTCGATTCGTTACTGGCACCCCGGCTGACGCAATAAGGATTTATAGGGTTTGATGCAGTGCGGCGGGAACTGGCTCAAGCCTGTCGCACAAGTATTAAGTAACCCGTCTTCTTGTTCTGTCTTATGGCATCGGGGCGTTTACGGGCTCGCTTTCGCGGTCAGGGCGCGACTGAATACCTTGTCGTTCTTGGCGCGGTGCTTCTTGTTTCCATCGTCGTCACAAGCGCAACAACCTCCTTTTCGTCATCGCAGTCCTCAATCAAACAGCAGCAGTCGCAGGCGTATTGGTCTTCATTATCGCCCATCAAGGTTATTTCTTCCAAGGTCGTTGATTCTAACCTCGTTCTCCAAGTCCAGAACGCCGGCACTTCCCCGATTCGCTTGGATGGCGTCAATGTCGGCGGTGTTGACCTTCCGATTTATCCATATTCTTCCGGTGATTCCTACGGTCCTGCATACTGCTCAAGGCCGAACGACAATTTCTCGGCGACCATGACTTGCGCATTGTTGATCGGCGCTGGCGAAGGTGTTTACGTTGCCGCCCAAGGCGCAATCTCCGGTTCGAGTCCGGCGGTTGATTGTGCCGGAAAGACAACTATAGCGCTTTCTAATGTGCAGTTTGCTTATTCTCTTGGTGGTTCCAGCATCACCAACTTAATCTTGAAGGGTGACAAGCCGATTGTCACCTCGTGCGGGGTGAAGGCTTGTGACGTGAATTGGGTCAAAGTGCCCGGCAACTCCTCGTTTTTGGTCAATGATTTCTGCCTGATGAAGTACGAGGCCAAGCAGTCAGGTGTCACGGCGGTTTCGAACTGGTCGGGCACTCCTTGGGTGAACATCAACCAGACTTATGCCGCCAACAGGTGTTCTGCCCTCGGTTCGGGTTATCACTTGGTTCGTGACCGCGAGTGGAACGCTGTCGCTTCCAACGTGGCGAACGTCCCTGCCAACTGGTTTACTGCGAATGCCGGCGCTTCTTCCGGGAGCACGTGCTTGTTCGGTGGTCATATGGAATGCGATGGCGCTCCTTGCAATGCGGCTTTCAACGCGTCGTCGGATGATTCTGCAGGTTGGTGGAATGGTACTTCCAACGCGAGCGTTTCCGCTACTGCTACTTGTCCGTTCGTTATTGCTAATCCTAGCGGTCGGGGGCTTGAAACAAGGCGCACGTTCTACCTCTCAACTGGGGATGTGGTCTGGGACTTGTCCGGTAACGTGTGGGAGTGGACTAATGGCGCAATCACAAGTAACGCCTGCAGTGATGGGACGATGCCAGTTCCCTGTGCTTTAGCGTGGACTCAGTATTCTTCAATTACGAACTTCATGGGTGTGAATTGGACTCGTCTGCCGAATGCGGCTTGGAATTCGAATTACGGGGTCGGACAGGTTTATGTCGATTACAATTGCGCTTATGGTTCCGACTTTGGTAATGAGAATTGTGGGGTTGGTGACCATTCGACTCACGCGTTCCTGCGTGGCGGCCGTTGGAATAATGGAGCGAATGCAGGAGCATGGGCGTTGAGTCTGGGTAGTGCGCCGTCGGAAACGTTTGGCAGCGGTGGGTTCCGGTGCGCGCGTTAAGAAAAGCGCTAGGGGGAGTGCCCCCTGTTGACATCTAGGAGCGAACTTCCAGAGGCACAATTCGATGCACCGGAGCCAGCGGCGTTTCGGCGTGGCGCTTGCCAGACCGGGGCACACAGCCGCCGCTAGCCGCCGAGAGTAATCAATCTTATGCCGCCGGCATATTCCAAGCTTATGATTGTGTGGGTGGCGTTGGACGTGTCCTTGATTTGAATGCTCCGGCCATCCACCCGGGCCGTGAAGCTTCCGTTGAGTATGGTTGCCGGAATCGTTATGGTTGCAGAACCGGCCGTCCCGATGGAGTCAGCGGCAGTGAAAGTGAATGTTCTCGTGCCCTGGTCAAACGCGAGCCCGGAGATGGACGAATTGGAACTTACGGAAACAGGATAACACTTGCCACCTGACGAAACCAGGTAATTGTAGGGTTGCCTCCGTTCCTTCAAGAAGAGCGCCCTGGCATTGCCGCTTAGGATGTTGCGGGCAGCGTTATGCTCCAAGCTGGAAAAGAGGGATTTCCAGTGTCCGACGGCGTCAGAGGGGGCGCCGTCGCTTGTATTGCCCGCATAGTTAAGCCATCTCTCCAGGCCATTTCCGCCTCCTCCCGCATCCGTGCCAAATAAGAAGCGGGAGTTCCACGTTTCAAAGAACCGCTTCCATTCCCCGTTCAATTTGCCGTTATCGGACTGGTTTGCGAGCAGCGCCCAATTGGAGTTGAATTGCGGCGGGGGGCTTTGCATGTTCTGAATCCCTGCGGTGTCGAAATACAGCTTTGGATACCGCAAGAGGTAATCGTTGAGCGCGGTGCTGTTGAGCGTCATGCTGTTGAATCCGAGATGGCACCAGATTAAAGTCGCGTCCTTGTTGTGGTTCAGCATCATTTCGAAGGCCGCGTTCGCAGTGGCGTCTTCGGGTACGAAGTGAAACGAGATGGGGACGTGATATCGGGCGGACAGGTCCACCAGCTGGAGCCAGATTGGCGTGTCTGCCTGAACGTTGATGTCCGGGGTTGAGACGTTTCCGTTCTTGTCGCTGAGCCTCAGGTTAGCTTCGCCTATGCCGTAATATTTTCCCGTGCGCAGCTGCCCCTCGGCAGACGTGACGAATGCCTGGCCTTGCGTAAGCCAAGCAGAGGGTTGCGGCGAGTCGGGGGTATCTGCGAATGTTATGAACCTGCCAGGGTATCGGGACATGGCTTCGAGCGCATGTTGAGAATCTGCATACAGGTTCGATACGCTCACGCCCGCTTCATCCATCTTGGAAATCATCAGGGATGCGCTGACTGTGGATGGCATGTGGACGTGGGAATCGAAAACACCCATGTGCCCCGTGTCGGTAGGTTGGCTGGTGCACGAATCGTTGGGAGTGGATGTGGCGCTCGCCTCCACGTCCGGCGGCGTTGTGGACGGGCTGGGAGAGAGGCTTGGACTCGGGGACGGCAAGGGGCTGGGGGATGCAACCAAACTCGGTGAAGGGGATGCAATCAAACCCGCTGAAGCTGTAGGGCTGGGCGCCGAAGGCGCTTGGGTGCAACCGCAAAATAAGACCGCTATGACCAACAAAGAGAATAATGTTTTCCGCATGCTGTTTTTGGCCCCTTTTCCTCTCGATGGAAGCAATAAACAGTGAACCAAGCGGGAGTATTTAAGACGATTTTGTTTATATACCACCTAAAGCGTCTTCGTACATTTGCCTAAGCGGTGCAGGGCTTATATTCTGGGAAATCGTGTCTCCAGCCATGAAAACAAGCCTCCGGAGACAAGGCCTGCCTCTAGACTAGGTCTGGGTGCAGGGGAGAGGCTCAAGTATGCTGCTAGGGTCTGCTGCCCAGCATCTCCAAGGCTGCCTTGGTCGTTATTATCGGGATGCCTTTGAATGCTCTCAGTTTTAGGAGATGATTGTCGCCTGACACGATGAAGTCCGCGCCTGCTGCGAGGGCGCATTCAAGCACTTTGTTGTCATCAGGGTCTTCTTTTATGATTTCAACAGCTTCCTTAGGCTCGACGAAGACTGCTGTTGATTCCAGTTTTCCTGTCAGTTCGGCCGGGTTTGGAATGAGTGGCCGAAGTTTCGGGTATTCCAGCACCCTTGCAAATTCAGATAGTAGTGCCGGAGAGGTGAACAGGACTGCTTTTCTTTCGAGTACCCCTGAGAGCAGGAGATATTCCTTGCCTTTCCAAAGGAAGCCGGAAACAAGCGTGTTGGTGTCGCAAACGATTTTTGCAGGCAACAGGGCTCACCTTTTGCGCGTTTGCGCTATTGCCTCTTCAACTAGGCTGCGGCGGCTTTGTTCAGTGGTGAAACCCGCTTGTATGAGTTTGCGTTCGCTTTGCGCCACCATTTTTTCAAGCTCTTTTTGGGAGAAGTTCGGAAGCTCGATTTTTCTGAGGATTATCGTGCTGCCGCTGCCAAATACTACGAACCGGGTGCCGATGTCGGCATCAACAGCATTCCGGACGCCCTTGGGCACTACCACTTGCCCCTTGGACGACATTACTACTACGTCGGCGTTGCTTGCCATGGTTAAATCACGTTAAAAGTAAGCTGGCCTTACTTTTTATTACTTTTGTAGGGTAGTCATATGGCTACAATTAGCTTTGTTTATGAAAATGTAGCCATATGTGCGTCCCGTTTTCTTTAAGGCCAAGACTCTGGGTGAAAGTTATAGTCTGAAGGATGCAGGGGGAGGGATTTGAACCCTCGAACCCCTAAAGGATAGGATTCTGAGTCCTACGCATTTGACCAGGCTTTGCTACCCCTGCATTGGATGGAATATTCTTTATCAACTTAAGGCTAAAA
>JBAYMJ010000010.1:0-48085 GCA_041663565.1 Candidatus Micrarchaeia archaeon
CATTGCGAAGAAGGCCAAGGCGAAGATGCTCATACTCACCCACTTCTCGAACAGGTACGACGACCGCAGCGTCCTGCTGGACGAGGCTAAGAAGAAATTCGGGAACTCGGTGCTTGCAGCCGAGGGGCTTGAGAAGATACTGTGAAGTGATTCTTATGAAGAATGAAAAAGAAAAGAAAGACGAAAAAAAGGAAGCAAAATCGGAAACGGCAAAAAAAGACGCTGAAAAGGAAACGAAAAAGGCGGGAAAACTGCCGACAATCAGCAAGAACACCCTTCTCTGGGCCGCTGCATTCGTCGTTCTGGCAGTAGCCGCTTTCTTTGCAATCCAGTCCCTTGGGAAGACCAAGAGCTACGTGCTTGACGGCATGCGCGTCGAATACGATTCTTCAATGACCGCTGACGAGGGCTTGAGGGCAATCCTTTCGCAGAGCCCGCAGATAGTGCGGCTTGACACTTACAACTCAAGCGACAGCCGCAACAGCATGGTCGCAATCATCGCTGCGGAGGTCATACGCAACATCGCCTACGCAAACCGCACGGTCTACGGGTACGCGGCGGTGTACAACACGAACAACACGGCCACCGAGACGCCGACGATGATAAACTGCGACGCGAACAACTCGAACTGCGGAACGCCGACGGTCATAGTCCGGTATGGCTCGTGCAACTGCCTCAAGATACTGCCCTCGCAGGGCCAGATTATAGTCGAGGGCGACAGCTCGTTTGCGACAACCCACGCGACCAAGGTCGGCCAGATCATAGGAATGGTCGAGGCTGAGATTGCGAATTCGACTGCCAAATAGGGGCAAGACAAAAACGGGCTGCAACGCACGCAAACCTAGTCGAACCACAGCTCGAGCGATGCAACCGGCATTCCCAGGTTGAAGTTCTCAAGCACCTGCGGGTGGATTTCGCCGAAGTGGCCGTTGACTTTCTTCCCGACCACCCTGGCAGAGCGGGTCGGGATGTAGAACGGCTCGTCAACGGCATCCAAAGAGTATTCAAACCCGAGCTCCTTGAGCAGGGCCTCGGTTGCGGCCTTGATTTCGGAAAGCCCGGCGTTCTTTGCGGCGATTACCGCGCACATCCTCTTTTTGGTCGAGCACCCTTGACTGCTTTGCGGGTCGATGACAACAACGTCGCCGACTTCGGATAGCTTCTGGGGGTACTTCTGGTCCTTGTTCGCCTCAAGAACGGAAAGCATGCTTGGAAGCAGGTCTGTCCGGACCATAGTAGTCTCGTTGGTGAGCGGGTTGCCGATTTCCACGTGGCCGGATGGCTTTTCGTTCATCCTGCCATAGTGGGTCGCCTCGTTTGTGAGCGTGAAAGTGACGCAGTCCTGGAACCCCAGGCCGATGAGGAGCTCGCGCAGCCTGTCCGCAAAGGCCTCGGTCGGGTTCTTCGCTCCGGTTGTTGCAAAGGGCGGCTCGCGGCCTGCGAAATTGGGGTAGCCGTAGCCGATTCCCGCGTCCTCCACCAAGTCGCACTCTGCCATTATGTCGTTGCGGTAAACGGGAACCATCGCGGTTATGGTGTTTCCTTCCACCTTGGTGCCAAAGCCCATCTTACCGAGGCTTGCCGCAATCTCGGAAGGCGAAAGCGCAACCCCAAGGAGCTTTTTCACCGCATCCGCCGTGACCTTGAACTGCCTCTTTCTTGCAACAGGCTCGACTTGGTTTATCGCGCCCTTGAACTTCACCTGCTCTATTGCCGCGCCCCTGTCCGCAAGCTGGGCGTAGAGTATTGCGATGCAGTCGTCAACCGATGCCTTGGACGTGCCGTTGACTTCGATGAAAAGGTCGCACGTAGTCCCTGCCACAAGCTTGCTTGACTCGCCGTTTGTTACGGGAATGAGGCAGAGGACTTCCTTTCGAGCGTCCAAGATTACAGGGTACTCTGCGAACTCGCGCAGGATTGGAGCGTACATCTTTCCCTTGGGATGCTTTTCCAGGATTTGCTCGAGCGTCAGGGATTCGGTCATCTCAAGCGGCACGAATGAAAGCTCCTTCGGGCCGTGGGCGGTGTAGGTGAACGGAGGCATCAACTTCGAGAGGTCGTACGCGCCCATCGAAATCTTGCGCCTGCGCCGGCCGAGCGTGTCGCAGAGCTTTTCCTGGAGCTGCATCATGTCCGCAAGGAACTGGTCAGTAAGCTTGACGTTTCGCGCAATGAAAGCCGAGGCATAAGGCCTTGCCTTGGCAAAGGAAGGCTCGACTGTGACTTCGGTTCTTGACCCCGCAATCGCGTACTCGCGCAGCCCGGTCTTGAGCGAGAGGAACGACGAGAGCGAACGCGCTATTCCCTCCACGCACAGCCAGTCCGGCCGGTTGGGGTTTATCTCGAGGACGATGTTGTCGCCTTCGGACTTCTCAAGCGGAATCCCAAGGAGCGCGCACGCATCAGCCGCCTGCTGGGCGGTAAGCTCCTGGCCCAGGAGGTTGTTGAGGTCTGTGAGCGTGAATTCGACTGTTGCCATTTTTTCACCAGCCGCATGCGCGGTTGCGAGTAAGAAGACTAAACGCTGGCAACGTATTTATTGCATTGGAATAGATACAAAGACAGCTGAAAAAAAGAGGTCAACGGGCAAAAAAACAAAGCCCTGAAAAGTGAAAAAAGAGGAGAAAGGAAAACCCTAGTAGTTCCTGGGTGGCCGCCTGGGCGCGCCGTAGTGCGACCCCGTTGAACCGCCCCTGCTTCCGCCGTAGTGCGAGCCGCCGCGGCTTCCACCGGAGCCGCCGCGATAACCGCCCGAGCTTCCGCGGTCCTGGCCGTAGCCGCCGCGTGAGGAGCCACGGTCTCCGCCGTATCCTCCGCGCGAGCCACCGCCGCGTCCGCCGAACCCGCGCCCGCCGTCCCTGCCGCCGAAGCGTCCGCCTCCGCGGCCACCAAAGGTTCCGCGTGGTGCGAACTTGGGCTTCAGCGAGCGGTCGATTTCCATGTTGAGCTCAGTAATGTTCGAGTTGGAAAACACCGCGGTGTCTTCCATGAAGCGCTTCTCCATGAGGTTGGTCACGAAAGCGACTGACTGGCCTTCCTTTCCTGCCCTGGCAGTGCGGCCTATGCGGTGCACGTAAATCTTCGGGTCCTCGGGAAGGTTGTAGTTTACGACCAAATCAACGTCGTCGATGTCCAGTCCGCGTGCGGCGATGTCGGTTGCAACGAGGATGTTGAACCGCTTGTGGCGGTAGTCCTCCATTACGCGCTCGCGCTTTGACTGCGTGAGGTTGCCGTGGAGTGCGCGCACGTCAAATCCCAGCGAGCGCAGGCTGTGCTCAAGCGAGTCAGCGCCTGCCTTGGTGCGGGTGAAGATGACCGATGCCGGCGTTCCGCGGAGCTTGAGGAGGGTGGCTACTGCCGAGACCTTCTCGCGCGGGTCTACTGAGAAGTATTCCTGCTTGATGCGGTCAACTGCAAGCTGCTCCTCCTTGATGCGAACAGTCTCCGGGCAATTGAGGTAGTCCGAGGACAGCTGCGCAATCTCGATTGGCAGGGTTGCAGAGAAGAGGCAGGTCTGGCGCTCGTTGGGAGTGGCCTGTATGATCTGGCGCACGTCGTCGATGAAGCCCATGTCAAGCATCAGGTCGGCCTCGTCAAGCACCAAGAAGTGCACGTTGGAAAGGTCGATTGAGCCCCTTCGGATGTGGTCCAAAAGCCGTCCGGGGGTTGCGACTGCAATCTGCGCACCGCGGCGCAGCGCGTCGACCTGCACCTCCATCGAGGCGCCTCCATAGACTGCGATTATCGAGAACCTTGAATACTTTCCAAGCTCCTTGAACTCCTCCACCACCTGGAGCGCAAGCTCGCGGGTTGGGACCACGATGAGCGCCTGGACCTCCTGCTTGGGAGTGAGGCACTGGAGAATCGAGATTGCAAACGACGCAGTCTTGCCGGTCCCAGTCTGGGACTGGACTACCACGTCGCTTCCCTGGAACATCAGGGGGACTACCTGCGACTGCACGTCGGTCGGGTTCTCGAACTTGAGGTCGCGGATTGCGCGAAGTATGTTGTCGTTTATGCGGAGCGCGGCAAACCCTGCCGGGCCTTGTGTTGAGACTCCGCTTGCCACGTGCGTCACCTTTGCATCGTGCACCTTGGGCGCATCGTGTGAAGTGTGGGCTTCTGCCTTGTGGGCATCGTGGCTGTGACCTTCGTGTGATGCGTGGCTTTCAGCCTTGTGCTCGTGCGACTCGTGGCCGGTGTGGCCTGCGTGCGCAGCGTGGGGGCTAGCCTCGAAGCTAGCGATGTTGTGGCCTTCTTGGGATTGATGGCCGGTTGTTGGTTCCATTAACTAAACTCACCTTTAGACAATTCTGCGCCATATCCCATAGAATCAGAGGAACAGCGCGGGAATATCTTAAACGCTAATCTTGCGGTTTCCGGCTCGGTGTTTTCAAAATCAGGTTAAGAGCGCAAAACGCCCCGAAGCCATTTGATTGATATTTTGAAATTCTATTAAGCCAAAAACTAAATTATTAGCTAGTTATTTCTGCTGGAACTTGAATAAAAAGGCGGGGGTTGGCGGATTATTTGGTGTGAAAGAAGAAATATTTTCTTCTAAACTAATTCACTAAGTTATAATTCGATATATTAAGACCAAAGAAAGAAAAGACAAGGACCTGTTAAAGAAAGTATGCTAGACCCGAACTATTTCAATCAACTCGTAATTAATCCGGATCCTGCGTGGGTAGCGATTGCACTTGGAGTTTTATCTGCAATCTTTCTAGCAATTGGAAAACGAATCGTCAGCGTACAGCGAGACGAAACAGACGATTTCGATGCATATTTCGAAGGATTTTATTTTTTTATTATCTACATTCCGTTGCCATTTCTTATTGCAATGGGTATTGCTACTAACATCTCAATCAAATATGATATATTGATAACAAGTTACTGGCCAGTGTTTCTATCATTAACTCTATTCGTAATTCTGGTATACCTTTGGAATAGACGCGCAGTACAAGTAACAACAGGCCGATTGACCCAAAATAATGAATCGAAAACTGCAACCAAGCGGCTTGTCGAATGGCTGTTAAAACCGAAACCCACCACCATAATTCTTGTGGGCGGAGGTTCTCTCATTAATTCTTTTCTATTAGTCGAAGCATACAACTCAAACGCGCCGGAATCATTACTAATTTTTCCGCTCGCAAGTCTTGGTTTCCTCCTATGTTTAAGCATTATAATAGACATCTATGCATACACGCAGTCAAGAAATATACTCACTAAAGTTACACTAACGAACGGAAGGACTATCGTAGGTAGACTTGTTAAACGAAAAGCAACTCAAATTCAACAAAACAATACGCTTGTAACAATCAAACCAGACAAGATACTATGTATAACGGAAAACATCAACAAAGACGAGTTGCCTGAAGAAGTAAAATTTGAGGAACAAAACAAGCAGATTAACGATAAAATGAAAAAAAATAATCAACGCTCAAATAAAAAATAAGAAATCAAGCCCGGAACTTCTTCATCCACGCAATCTCCGCGCCAATCGTCGTTCTCGTGCCGTGGCCGGGATAGACAACCGTGTCTTCGGGCAACTTTGAAAGAACCTTCAGCGATTCCTCGATTTCTTTCCCGCTTGAGCCTTCCAAGTCGTAGCGTCCGCAGCAGTCGGCAAACAGGGTGTCTCCTGAGAAGAGGGCTTTTTCCTTCTCGCAGTAGAGGCAGACGCTGCCCTTGGTGTGCCCAGGAGTGGGAATGACGTTGAACAAGAGGCCGGCGCACTCGAAGGGCTTCTTTGCGTCCAAATAGAAGTCCGGCTTGGATGCTTCCATATCAAAAGGAAGCTGGAAGCCTTGCGATGCGGGGTCGGAGATGAACTTCTCCCCCGCCTTGGCTATGCCTATCTTTGCGCCGAAATTCCGGACGAAGGCCATGTTGTCCGAGGTGTGGTCGAAGTGGCCGTGCGTGTCAAGGACATAGAGGACTTTCAGCGACTCTGCCTTGACTGCTTCCGCGACCTTTGCGGCAGACCCGGGCGGCGCGTCGATTACGAAAGCGTCGCCGCCTTTCTTGGAATATACAAGGTAACAATTTGCCTGTAGCGGGCCGCAGGGGAAAAATTTCACAATCATAATGCAATCCAACGATTTTGGCAGCGATTGTTTAAGTGGCTTTTTGGAAACGACAAGTGCCGAAGGGGATAAGCGGGAGGCCGTAAGAAACGCCCAATTCCGGCCAAAAGATAGAAATATATAACTTAATGTTAGAAATACATAACAATAAGTTAGGTTTATGCAACACCGGCAATGCCTGTTGCTGCAAAGGTGGAATAGATGGACGAAGTGAAAACGAAGGTAAACTGGCTTTTCAAGGTCGCGCTTTTTGCGCTAGGCATCGGCATCGCAATACCCGTTTTCGGGATAAACCTGCCGCCGGGAGTTGCAGCCACGTTCTATTCAATCGCATCGGCGATATTCGCAGTCGGAATGGTGATGTACTGGCGGATGAAGAAGGGCCAGAAAGTCATCCGCGACGAGCGCGTTGACCGCGTTGCGCAGAAGGCCTCGTCGTGGTCGTGGTTCCTTTCGTACGTACTCATCACCATCCTGTTCTGGGTGCAGTACCTCAACCTCTACCCGCTGACTGTGGATATCGTGCTGGCCGCGATGTTCTACTTCATGATATTCAGCTATATCATCTGCCAGTGGTACCTCAACAGGCAGCCCAACTTATAGGAAGTGCTGAAAATGAAGACTAAAATCAAGGAACTGAGGGCGAGGCACGACCTGACGCAGGACGACCTGGCGCAGATGGTGAACGTGCGCAGGGAGACCATTGTCTTTTTGGAAAAAGGGGCTTACAACCCCTCCCTTATCCTCGCCACCAAGGTTGCGAAGGCGCTCAAGTCGAACGTGGAAGAAGTCTTCGAGTTTGACAAGGACGAGCTGAAGCTGGAGAAAATAGGCAAGGACTAAGGCCGCGCCCTACTTTTCCCGGACGTGGAGCTTGCGGTATTTCACCGCGATTTCGAGGTTGGACAGCGGCCGCTTCACCACGCCTTTTATGGCGTCAAAGGACTGGGGCTTTCCTTCCTTGACTTCGCGGCCGGAAAGAAAGACCACGCCGGGTTTGCGTAAGGCGGGCAACCTGCCAAGGCGAGGCATCAAATCAGTCCCCCTTCTCCAAAAGCATAATCGCTTCCGCAATGTCGCCATCAGCTTCCTCAAGAGCAGCCTTGGCCTTGTCTTTCGTGGTCTTGGCCTGCTCCGCAACAAGACTGATGTCGTCCTCGGACGGGCCGCTTGATGCTGCGCCTGCTTCGGAATCCGAGCCTGCGTCCTCCGCGGTCCCTTCGCGCACGTCGCCGGTAATCTGGAAGCTCTTCTGGCCAGACATCGTGATTTCGGTCACGCTGGGGTTCTCGACGACCAAAGTAGTGCCGTCCTCCTTGTAGATTACGACCTTAGCGGATGGGATTTGGGTGTTCTTGATTCCCATCTGGTTCATAAGCTTGGCCATCGCGCGCGGGTCCATGTTCGGCATCATAAGAATACACCTTTCTAAGAATCAAAACCTGTTGAAAAGTCTTTGATGGCGCTTGCTAAAAAAACAGTATCCCCCTAATACCTACCCGATGGACAAGTACGTGTTCATAGACCACACCGCGGACATAAAGTTCACGGCCTACGGCTTCTCGTTCGGCGAGGCCCTCTCAAACGCAGCGGAGGCCATGTTCTCGGTGATGGCGAACGTGGAAGCATTGGGCGACGAGGAGAAGGTCACGATTGAGGAGAAGGCCGAGACGCTCGAAGAGCTGGCCGGCTACACGCTTGGCGACATCCTTGCGGAGTCGGGCTCGCAGGAAATCTTCTTCAAGCGCTTCCGGATCGACTCGTTCCACAAGGACGACGCGGGGTATTCGCTTACTGGAACCGCCTTCGGCGAGGAGATGACTCCGGAAAAAGGAAAAATGGACATCAAGGCAGTCACGATGCACGAAATCTCGGTAATCCAGGAGGGCAACCTGAGCGAGATAACCGTGCTGCTGGACATCTAGGAAAGGGAAAAATAAGAAAATTGAAAAGAAGCAAAAGCCCGATTCTGCCGCATCAGATTGCGGCGCGCTTCTTCTGCCTTATTGCATAATAGCCCAGGCCCAGCACAAGCACCAGCAGCGCGGATTCTATTGCAAGGTCAATGGTGCTTACCTGCTGGGGCGTGGGCAGGTCGTTGCTTACCGAGTGCATCGACCGGGTTGCCATCGGCGCGGCTTCCTGCACGCCTGCGGTAAGCGCCTGCTGGCCTGAAAGGCAGGAATTCGGAGTGGCGTCGCAAGAATCAAGAACTGCGGGCACGGGGTTGTTGAAGGCCGTGGCGTCATCCGCCGCGCCTGAACCGCCGTAAGCGGATTTTGTCGCGAAAGTGTCAGCCGCGCCAGTTGCGAGCAGCTCGTTCTGGGGCGCGAAAGTGCCTCCGAGGAAGAAAATGTTGAGCGTTGCGAATACCAGGCCGAGCATCGAAAGCCCGAGAACTATCCACACGCGCATCGAAGGACGTTCGCTCGTGGTAATCTGCCTTCCCTTGAACGTGAGCGCGTAGTATTTCCACTTGCGTCCCTCGTCCATCTGCTCGATAAGATGCGCCTTCTCAAGCTGGTCGAGGTGCTCCTTTATTGTGGATGGCGAGAGGCTGACTTGCGTCGCAAGCTCCGCTCCGGTCATGCGCCTCTTGGAGAGCGACTTGAGTATGTTCACGCGCGTGTCAGCTGCAAGTGCCTTGAAGGTCTCGCGGTCGAGGCGGATCTCGTCGTTCATGAAAGTATATTGGCGTTTTTTTGGGTTTTTAACCCTACGCAGATTGTTCGGCGGCTGCCACAGCCAGACAGCCGGCCGGCAACACCCCGCGTAAACCAAACTAGCCATTGCGCGCGTTTATATCTTTGAACGGGCAGAAAGTAGTTTGATGATGAAACTGTCCCAGTCTTAGCCTCACGGCGATGAAGAACGAGGTAGCTTCTGATACTTTTCCTTTCCGTTCACCGGAAAGAAGGCTGTTGTAATCTTAATATCCGGCCCGCATAGACTTTGCTATGCAAAAAGTGCTTGATGCACAGGACGGCCAGACAGCAAGTGCCTTGGAATGGGCCAAGGCAAAAGCCATAGGGTTTGGCTACGAGTCGCTCAACCCGATGCAGACCCACGCAATAGCCTCCGGCCTGCTTAGTGGCGAGAACGTCCTAGTGAGCGCGCCAACTGCATCCGGAAAAACACTTCTCGCTCTTCTTTCGATTGCCAAGCACTTTGAAAGCGACGCGGCAAAGGACGGACGCAAGCTAGTTGTGTATGTTGTTCCGCTTCGCGCGCTTGCTTCCGAAAAGTACGATGAGTTCAAGACCACGTTCAAAAGCCAGAAAGTAGGAATCTCAACAGGGGACTACGACTCCGGCTCCTCGCACCTGCTCCAATACGACCTGCTGGTGATGACTTCCGAAAAGCTTGACTCTACGCTTCGCCACGACAAGGACTTCGCCGGAAAAATCGGGCTTGCTGTGATTGACGAAGTGCACCTGCTTGACGACGATTATCGCGGGGCCACTGTTGAAATCGTTCTGACCAAGCTTTTGATTGCGGAAAGCCGGCTGCTCTGCCTGTCCGCAACCGTTCCCAATTACAAGGAAATCGCAAAGTGGCTCTACTCCAAGCCAATCAAGAGCGACTACCGGCCCACCAAGCTTGAAATCGGGATTTGCGACAAGAAGTCTTTGGTATTCGAAGCCAACGAAGGCCAGCCCGAGGAAATCGACGAGAAATTCTACTTGGAAAACCTGTGCAGGAAAGCTGTTGTTGGCAGCGCGCAGGGCCTTGCAAAGAACGCCCAGGCAACCGGACAGGCGATTGTGTTCGTGGCAACCCGGCCCAGCACCGAGGCTGGCGCGGAGAACGTCTCGGTTGCAATAGCGCCGCACCTTACGGAAGAACAGAAAATCTCGCTTGACATTCTTGCAAAGAAGGTGCACGATGCGCTTCCCACTCCGACAACTCAGTGCGCGAGGCTTGCAAAGTGCATCCGCAACGGAACTGCATTCCACCACGCGGGAATACCGGACAAACAACGGAAATTAATCGAGGATGGTTTCAAGAAGGAACGCACAATCAAAGTCATCGTAGCAACAACCACACTTGCAATGGGAGTGGATTACCCCGCGTCGTGGGTGATTGTGCGCGACCTCAAGAGGTTTTCCGGCAACTTCTCCTCGTTCATCTCGGCTCTTGAAATCAGGCAGATGCTTGGAAGGGCAGGACGGCCGCGCTATGACAAGGTGGGCTACGGCGTTCTGGTATGCAACAGTAACGACAAGCGCGAGGTTGCCGAGAAGTACATCTACGGGGACCTGGAGGACATCTACTCCAAGCTCTCGTCCGAACCCACCCTGCGCATCCACTGCCTTGCACTGATTGCATCGAAATACTGCAATGACTTCCACTCGCTGTTCGACTTTTTCTCCCGGACGTTCTTTGCCTGCCACTACGGTTCGACGCAGGCATTATTGGAAAAAGTTGAAAACGTCGTTGCAGACTTGGAACGGATGGGTTTTGTGGCGAAGACAAAAAGCGACGCGCTCATCGCCTCGCCTCTGGGCAAGCGCACAAGCGAGCTTTACTTGGATCCGCAGACCGCATATGATTACATCAAGTCGTTCAAGACGGTTGACCTGAACAACTCAATTGGCTTTATCTGCAACCTGTGCAACTCAACTGAGCTGCGGCCTTACCTTTCAGTCGGCCGTGCGGAAGAGCAGAAATTGTTTGACGATATGTATGCCGCGTCAGTCGAGCTTTACCCCGAATGGGAGTTTGATACCGAGGCGCTGCAGAAGTACAAGACCGCACGCGCACTCAACGCCTGGGCAAACGAGTCCAACGAACAGCAGATGCTAACTGACTTCGACCTTGCGCCGGGAATACTCAACGCACGGGTGCGCATTGCTGACTGGCTGTGCTATTCTTACTCGGAGCTTGCAAAGATTGCCGGGTTCGAGGCAGTCTCAAGAAAGGCCCTTGTCTATCAGGAGCGCATCAAGGATGGAATAAAGGAAGAGCTCATTCCGATTTGCAGGGTGCGAGGAATCGGCCGGGTGCGCGGACGCAAGTTGTTCGAAGCGGGAATACGCACGCGCGAGGCCTACGAGGCAGCGCCGAAGGACCGCATCAAGCTGATCCTTGGCGGAAAGGCGATGAAGGAAATCGAAGGCTGAATTTGCAAAAAGTAGTGCCTAACTTGCGCCAAACCGCCCGGCTAAACGCCCTTGCCAACTCGCACTGTCGTAGTCTCGCTGACTTTCTTGAACTCCTCAATCTTTTCAGCTAGCTTTCCTGAGATTTTTCCCTCGTCAAGCGCGCTTGCAAGCAAGTCGTTTGAGATTGCGGAAACCTCAACCCAGACCCCGTTGTCTTTCAGGATTTTTTCCAGCTTGCGGTAGTCAGAAAGGTCGCCTGAGCGGGTTGGGAAGCCGGTGCGTAGGTCGGTGCGCACCAGTAGCTTGTGGTTCTTTCCCTGGATTACGGTGATGCCTTCGGCCTTTGCGAACTTGACTACAGCTGCGCGGGCCAAGTCTATCTTGTCCGCAATTTCCTTTTCCTCTGCCTTGAGCTTGGCATACTCCTCGACCAAGCTGACTCCGGGAATCTTCTCGTATTCGTTTGACAGCGACATCTGAACTGAAAGCACGTGCTTCCACTCCGGGCATAGTTCACGGTACTCGCAGTAGTCGCAGAGGTTGCTTCTCTTGGCAGGAAAACGGCCCTTTTCTTTCGCGGTTTCGACGGTGTCAATAAGGGCAATCGTATCCTTCCGAAGATTGTCAAGCTGCTTTTTCGAACGTTCCGAACGGATTTCCTTGTTGAAGTTCAGGTAGTGCCAAATCAGGTTCACCTGCCTGACATCCGACCATGCCTGCTCTATCCCAATCTGGTAGAGCGCAAGCTGCCTGTCCGAGTCGGCTTCCTGCTGGGTCTTGAGGTGGTTTCCGGTCTTGTAGTCGTGGATTTCGTAGGTCGAGCCGTCCATCGAGAGCCGGTCGATGTAGCCCTGCATCTTGTACTCGTCGGATTCGTCCGAAAGCCTTACCACGATGCGGGACTCCAGGCCGATTGTCCTAGTCTGGTTGAACGGCTTGTACTCTTTGTAGTAGTCCTCGATGCACTTCTTGCCGGTTGCGTAGAAGTGCTTCTCCTCAAGGCCTTCCTTGGCAATCAGGATTTCCTCGTTCCATCCTTGGGTCCAGATTTTCTTGTAATAATCAAGCAATTCTCCAAGGCCGTCTTCCTTGGAGTAGCGCAGGTCCTTGTACAGCTTCTCAAGGGTCTCGTGCACGCGCTTTCCGGTGAACTGCTCCGCGGTTTCCTTGCCTTCAGGAGGCTTGACTCTTGACACGTACTTGAAGTCGAAGTGCAGCGGGCAGTTCTCGTAGCAGGAAAGCCGCGAGTGCGAGTAGATTTGCATGAAAAGGTAGGGACTGTTGAAGGATAAAAAGAAGGAAGTGACCGCGTTTCCGTTGCACTAGGCGTATGTAGCTCCCCTGCTCCCCCTTTCCTGACGGCCTTAATCCAGATAGCAGACTGCAAGCGGCGGGAAGCCGTTGAACCCGTTGCACGAACAGGTTATGGTGTACGCGCCCGCAGTCAAAAGGTAGACCTTGTCGCCTTCGGCGATGTCTTCGGGAAGCGATGACTTCTTGTACATCACGTCGGTGCTGTCGCAAGTAGGCCCAGCCAGGGTCATCTTGACCAGCTTTCCGGGCTTCTCGCAGTAAATCGGGTACTTGATGGCCTCCTCAAGGGTCTCAATCAGCCCCCCAAAAAGGCCTACGTCCAGATAGCACCACTTGCGGTGGGCCTTGCGGGAGACGAGCACGACTTCGGAAACTATGACTCCCGCATCTGCAACAAGGGACCTGCCGGGCTCGGTGAAGAGTTCGGGAAGACCAGCAGGGAAGTGCCTGTGAAGCGACTCGAATATCGCCTGGGAATATGACTCAATCGGCGGCGTCGCTACAAGATAGCTCGCAGGAAGCCCTCCTCCGAGGTTTATCATCTTCAGCTCGATGCCCTTTGCCTTGGCATCTGCAAAAATCTGTGCGCACTGCTCAAGCGGGTAGTCCCACTGGGTCGGGTCGCGCTGCTGGGAGCCCACGTGGAAGGAGACGCCATAAGGGACCAGCCCCTGTTCGTCCGCCTCGTCGATGAGCTCCATTATGTGCTCCTTTTTGGTGCCGAACTTCTTTGAAAGCGGCCAGTCCGCGCCCCGGTTGCTCACAAGGAGCCGGAAGAAGACATTGGAGCCCGGAGCGTTCTCGCCAAGCTTGCGGACGTCCGACTCGCAGTCGGTTGCAAAGAGCCGGATGCCCTTGTCATAAGCGTAACGTATGTCCTCTGCCTTCTTGATGGTGTTGCCGTAGCTCATCCGCTCCGCAGCAATGCCCAGGCCAAGGAGCAGGTCGAGCTCCTGGCGCGAGGCTATGTCGAAGTGCGAGCCCTTGGCTGCAAGCTCGGAGAGCACGCGCTGGTCGGGGTTTGCCTTCACAGCATAATAGACTTTGACTTGGGGAAAGTTTTTTGCCAGCTCGTCGTATTTTCCCTTAATCCTCTCAAGGTCCAGAACTAGGAACGGTGTCTGCTTGTCCTTTGAGAATTCCTTTATCTGCTTGAACTTTTCCTTTGATATATGCCCGTACAATGAGAACGGGCGAGTCAGGCCATTAGACCCATTACCCATCTAACACCACTCCGAAGGCGACATGCCCCTAAGAAAAAAACTGATTTATTTTTTCGGTAAGAACGTGCTTTTTTAGGTTTGCATTGGGGGCTTGCCAAGACCCAAGAATAAAAGGTTATTCCCGCGGGTCGGAAGGAAAAGATGGGGGATCCCAGATTTGAACTGGGGTCTCCAGCTCCCAAAGCTGGAAGGATGCCAGGCTACCCCAATCCCCCATAGAAGAGCTGCGGAAGAAATGTTGAAGCTCCGTTGATTGGGCAGCCAGAAGGATTTTATGCAGCCCGCAAGTTTTATGGCTTTTGAAGGCCCCGGCAGCTCCGGCAAGGCCCTTTTTGCCTCCGGATTCAGCTTTAAATTCCTTGCCGGCTTAATTGTGTAAAAACCCACGATACCGCGTTCCAGAGTGCAGTGCAATGTTCATCAAAAACCTCGTGCTCAAGAACTTCAAGTCCTTCCGCAGCAACACCATCCGGTTCGAGAAGGGCTTCAACGCCATAGTGGGACCCAACGGCTCCGGAAAGAGCAACGTCATCGACGCGGTGCAGTTCGTGTTCGGCGAGAACCGCGTCCGCGCCCTGCGGGCCAAGAAAATCGGGGACCTCATTTTCACGAACGCAAAAATCGGCGAAGTCGAGCTCGAGCTGATGGACGACACTGGCAACGTGGTCCACAAGGTCTCGCGTGCAATACGCAACGACGGCAAGACCAAGTACCGGCTCGACGGCAAGACGACGAAGAAGTACGTAATCGAGGACTTCCTTGCTGCAAACCACATGTCAAGCCACAACATCATCCAGCAAGGGCAAGTCCAGCAGATTGTGGAGATGTCCTCCAAGGACAGGCGCGGCCTGATTGACGCGATTGCAAACGTGGCGGAATACGAGGACAAGAAGCGCGAGGCCATCTCGAAGCTCGAGTCCGTGCAGCAGAAGCTGCGAGAGGCGGCGTCCATACTTGCCGAGCGCGAGGGCTACATGAACCAGCTCAAGCAGGAGAAGGACGAGGCCGAGATGTACGTGCGGCTCAAAAAGGAGCTCGAGTCGGTGAAGGCCACGCTTTTGAGCCTGGCTGCAAAGGAGCTTCAGGCCGACTTTGACGCGGTTGTGACCGCGATGCTCGACTCCACCGGCAAGATGGAGAACATAGCCGGCGAGATAATGCAGCTCGAGCAGAAAATCTCACAGGCGAACGAAGGCAAGCAGAAGATTGACGAGGAAATCCTCAAGAGGAGCGAGGGAAAGCAGGTCGAGCTGCAGAAGCGCATCGACGAGCTGAACAACAACATAGTCATCTCCAAGGCGCTAATCAAGGAAAAGAACGAGCTGCTCAACAAGTCGGACGAGAAGAAGCGCGCAATCGAGCTTGACGCGATGAAGGCAGCTGACGAGGTCAAGGGGTTCGCCTCGCAGATTACGCAGCTTGACGACGACCACAAGTCCATGAAGAAGCTGTACGAAGACGAGAAGGGAGTGTACGACAAGGCGCTTTCGGACAGCAACTCGTTCTCCAACCAGTTCTACAACGCAAAGAAGGCCATGGACGACGCGCAGAACGAGATGCTTTCCACCAAGGAGAAGCTCAACCTGATACAGGCCGAGGCGTCGATGATACGCGAGAAGCAGAAGCTCAAGATGGACGAGCTCGAACGCCTGCGGCAGGGCAAGTTCGACGACTTCACCGAGAAGAAAAAGAACCTCCACGAGGCATCCAAGGGGTACCAGCGCGACATCGCGGCCTTGGAGGGAGAGTTGAATTCCATATTCAAGCAGGAGAAGGAGCTCAACGAGCGCATCCCGACTCTTGACGCGCTCATCCTGGACACCAAGGAGAGGATGATTGAGCTTTCGGGCCAGATGCGCAACGTGCGCGAGGTCGGCGAGAGCACGTCAATCAACGCGGTCCTTGCAATGAGGCAGAAGGAACCCGGAATCTTCGGAACAGTTGACCAGCTCTGCAAGTACGAAAGCGAGTTCGCGGTGCCCATCCAGGTAGCGTTCGGCAACAGGATGAACTACGTGGTTGTGGAGAACTCCGGGATTGCAACTATGGCAATAGAGTATTTGCGCCGCGAAAAACTGGGAAGGGTGTCGTTCATCCCGCTTGACAAGATTCACGCCTCGCCAATCACCGGCTCTGACCGCGAGCTTGCAAAGCACAAGGCAAGCCAGGGGTTCCTCATCGAGAAGCTCGACTTCGACCCGCAATTGAAGCGCGCTTTCGAGTACGTGTGCGGTAACACGATTGTGACTGACAGCATACGCGACTCCAAGGAACTCGTCGGCAAAATCCGCTTCGTTACAATGGACGGCGACCTGGGGGAGTCCTCGGGTCTTCTTTCCGGAGGCGGCAAGGTGGCCGCCAAGGTCAACCTCATCAAGGTCCAGGGCGAGTACGACGAGTTCTCCAAGAGGAACGTCGAGGCCAAGTCCGAAAAGGAGGACGCAATCCGCAGCCTGCAGGCGATACAGCTCCAGATGCACGAGCTGCGCAGGAAGAAGGCCGAGCTTGAGCTCAAGCAGAAGGCAATCGGGATGGAGCTTGACGACTACGAGCGCCGCGAACAGGAGCAGGACGAGAAGACATCCAACCTCAAGGCGGCAGTCAAGGGGTTCGAGGCCGAGATACGCAAGGCCGACGAGGACGCCGCTGCAAAGGACGAGGAACGGTCACAGCTGATTCGCAGGCTTTCCGAGCTCAACATGGTGCTTCTGGAGAACAAGCAGAAAGTGGACGTCGAGAAGGAGAAGAACTTCGGGCTCATACTCAAGGAAAAAGAGCGCAAGATTTCCGACCTCAAGATTACGCTTTCAGACATCTCAAACCGCCTGACTTCGCTTGAGTCGCAGCGCACGGTCTACGAGAAGCAGCACAAGGACTACCGGAAGCAGCTCGACGAGCTTGCACAGGACAGCCAGGCCGCAAAGCGCGCAATAGACGATGCCGACAAGCTGCTCAAGATTTCCCGCGAGGAAGTGGAGAAGAGGATTGCCGAACAGCGCGAGATTGCGGGCGCCCTGAAGGGGCTTTACGACAAGCGCGACGAGCTTGACAAGGAAGTGCAGACGCTTGGCAACAAGAAGGGCAGGTTCGAGTTGGACCGGGAAAAGATCCAGCTCGGGGTGCACGACAAGGAGCTCAAGCGCGGGACGCTTGAAGTCAAGCTCTCGGCAGTGCAGGCCGACCTTGCAGCGTTCGGCGATGCGGCGATAATCGAGGGCGCGAAGAAGGAGGACCTGGAGGCAAAGAAACAGGAGCTCGACCCGCAGGTCCACACGCTTTCCAGCCGCGTCAACATGCTTGCAATCGACGCGTTCTCAAAGCGACTTGCCGAGTTCGAGGAGCAGAAGGCCAACGTGGCGCAGCTTTCCAAGGAGAAGGAATCGGTCTACATGCTGATTACCGAGATTGAGGGCCGCAAGGTAGCCACGTTCATGAACGCGTTCAACTTCGTCAACGACAACTTCTTCAAGCTCTTCTCGCAGATTTTCAAGGGAAACGGCAGGCTCATACTCGAGAACGCCGACAACCCGTTCGAAGGCGGGCTTACCATCGAGGTTGCGCTTGACAACAAGGAAGTCAAGTACCTCGAGCTTATGAGCGGCGGCGAGAAGTCGCTTGTTGCGCTCATATTCCTCTTCGCCCTGCAGGCGTACAACCCGTCGAGCGTGTACATACTTGACGAGGCTGACTCCGCGCTTGACCAGGAGAACAGCCGCAAGCTCGCCCTGCTTGTAAGCGAGCTTTCCAAGAAGTCCCAGTTCCTGCTCATCTCCCACAACCAGGCGGTTTACAAGAACTCGCAGTGCCTGGTGGGAATCACCATGACAAAAGAAGGCAGCAAGGTCGTCGAGGTCAAGCTGCACGAGAAGGAAGAACAGGGCGGCATCACGGTGGCCTGAGGTTGGAACGGACGCGCCGGCCTGTGGAAATCCAATACGAGGACATCCACCCGCAAGTCAAGCCCGAAATCGACAAGCTCTTTTCCGTCCGCAAGGCACGCTGGCTCCAGACTGCCGCAGCCGCGCCAACACTCGGCCTGGGAATTCCGGTTGCCACAAACATCAACGTCCCTCCGCTTACTGCCGGGCTTTTCCTGATTGGCGGCCTGACAGGATACGCGATAGGCTCCGGACCTGTGGGGCTGCAGACCCAACGGGTTGCGGAGGCCGTATCAAGGCACGGCCTGCTTGCTGATGGGAAGCAAAAGCACTACGCCAAACTTCCCGGAGTTTCCGAGCTGCGCAAGACCCACCCGTTCCTTTTCGTGGACGGCAAGAAGAGCATAATACTGCTGCCTGACAACGGGCTTGAGCGCATCGCGCAGGAGCTGCCCCTTGGAAGGAAACGGGCCAGGTATTGAGGAAAAGGCAAGGGGCGGTTTTATAACCGCAAACCCGCTTTAGGCTCCTGTAGCGAAAGTGGTGCACACATGCAAAAGGACGCCCTGTTTGGGATGCAGAAAGGCGAGATAACCGAACACTTGGTCTATTCCAAGCTCGCAGGGAAAGCCAAGGACAAAAAGAACGCGGACGTGCTTGCGCGCATTTCAAAAGACGAGCTCGGGCACTACAAGCTGCTTTCCAAGATTACGGGAAAGGAAGCCCAGCCGGACATGCTTCGCGTCTATTGGTACGACACATTGTCCTCCATCCTGGGGCTTTCGTTCGGCCTGCGGCTGATGGAACGGGGCGAGGCCAAGGCACAGGACAAATATGGCGCTCTTGAAAAGGAATACCCCGGACTAACCAAGGTCATCGCGGATGAGGAACGCCACGAGATGGCGGTCCTCTCCATGATTTCCGAGCAGAGGCTCGAGTATGCAAGCTCAGTTGTGCTTGGGCTGAACGACGCGCTTGTCGAGCTTACGGGCACGCTTGCTGGGCTTACGCTTGCCCTTGCGGACACCAAGCTCATCGCAATCACCGGGCTGATAATGGGTGTTGCTGCAGCGCTTTCGATGTCGGCCTCAAGCTACCTTTCAGCGCGCGAGGACGACGACAAGAACGCCAAGACAGCTGCAACGTACACCGGGGTCGCATACATCCTTGCGGTGCTGCTCCTTGTTGCGCCGTACTTCGTCTTTCCCAATGTCTATGTCGCGCTGGCTGCGGTGCTCGTGATAACAATAAGCCTCGTCGCAGGCTACACGTTCTACGTAACGACCGCAAAGGACAAGGCCTTCTGGCCGCGCTTTATAGAGATGGCCGCGATATGCCTCGTAGTCACTGCAATCAGCTTTGGGTTCGGGCTGCTGCTCAAGCAGTTCGTCGGCACGGCCTGAAGGCAAAATGTCGGAAGAAGACGAGCTCGACTAAAACCCTGCTGGCTTGGTAAATTACTTTTGGTATACCCTGTCGTGGTGGTCGTAATCCAAAAGGCACACCGACCTCGCCTTCTCGTCTATTGAATACACCAGCACGAAGTTCGAGTCTATGTGCACTCGCCGCTTCCCAAAAAGAGGCGCACGGAGCGGCTTGAACCTATACGGGTCTGCGACTATTTCCTGGACCTTTTTCCCAATTGCCTCAAACGCCACCCTGTTGCGGCGTTCCAGCCTGCGGAGTTTGCGCTCCATAGTCTGGGAAAGTAGAAGTTTGTATTCGCTCAACGGCCATCCTGTCCGAAGAACTTCGCCGGGTCAACGCGCTTCTTGGGCTCCTTCTCAATCTTTTTCAGCCTCTTGGCGTATTCGGGCTTGATTTGCGGCTCAAGCAATGACTCTGCGTAGTCAATGATTATGCGTTCCAGCGCCTCGGACTTGTTCCGAAACCCGTAGAGCGCCTTGACCACGTTCACGGTCCTGTTTGCCTGTTCCGACATGTTCACGATTGCCTGCACCATATTAATCCCATATAATATTTCATTATGGGACGTTAATAACCCGGCTAGTTGTCCTTCCAGTAGGCATTGGCTGGATGGATAATTATGGCAAGTCTGCAAGAAACAGGTTAACTATGATAAACTTGGAGAAAAACGGAAAGTGCGGCTTATTCTATCTCAACTAGAGTCGCAGCCTCGGCCTTCTCGCCTTCCTTGGCCTCAACTGCGCCTTCCTCTGCAGTGAATTCCTTCGGAGCAATAAGCGCTTGTGCTGCCTTCCAGGCTTCCTCTTCTATGTACTTGATGAAGATTTCGCCGAAGACGTTGTCCTGCCACATCAGCAGGCGGCCTTCCTGCACCAGGTGCAGAAGCGGGAGCATGTTGCGTGCAATCTCGTCGTTGTTGTCCTTTGAAAGCATGCTTGTGAAAGTCAGGACGCCTTCCGTGTCCTTGAGGTTTCCTGCCTTGATGTAGAAGCGCGCTATTATCTCATGCATGTCCTCCTTCGGAAGCTCCACGGTAAGCTCGACCGGAGCTGCGTGCGAACGCGGCCTGATCCTTCCTGCGCCCATCACCTGCTCGACTGCATTCATGAGCTCGTCAAGGGTTACGCGGCGGCTCTTCGGGATGTTGGGCCGGAACACCAGGTCAGGAAGGTCCTCCTCGATGTACGACTTGGTCTCCTCCTCAACCGTCGCCTGCTCGTCGGAAAAGACCTGCTCGAGCTTAAGTGACTCGGCCTTGAAGTGAAGAAGGAGTGCCGATGCGAGTATGACGTTTGCGGGCATGCGCAGGTCGAGCGCCTGCAGCTCGCGCACCTTGGCAAGATAGACGTCGGCAAGGGCGGTGACGTCGATGTCCCACGGGTCCATCTGGTGGGTCGAAATCAGCTCCACCAGGAACTCGCGCCAGGTGGGCTGGACTACCATGTTGAGGATATCCATTGGTGTGTTGCCTCGACTATGATTCTTCAGGCGATTTCCTTTTTGCCTGATTGTGGGTTAGAATCAGTAATTGCGCAGGCGGATTTAAAGGTTACGGAAGGAAACTGGGTTCCGGCATTATGAACGCTTTTTATTTGGCCAATCACTAATGCCTGCAGCTAAACAAGGTGTGATTCTTTTGAACAGGGTAAAGACAGGCATTCCGGGGCTGGACGAGCTCATCGAGGGCGGCTTCCCCGAAAGCTCGAGCATCCTGCTCGCGGGCTCCTCGGGAACCGGAAAGACGATATTCTGCCTGGAATACCTATACAAGGGAGCGACGGACTACAACGAGCCGGGGATGTACGCCACCCTGGAAGAGGGGCCGCACAACCTGTGGTGGAACATGCAGCGCTTCCGCTGGAATTTCCTGCCCCTGCAGAAGGACAACAAGATACAGATACTCAAGTTCGACCCGCGTCCTGACGACGTGGACATGGACGCCCAGCTTTCAAAGATTGTGGAGAAGGCGCACGAGATGGGCGCAAAGCGCCTGGTCATCGACTCGATTACCGCCCTGATGTTCTGGACCCAGAAGTCGGAGAAGGTGCGCTACTCGGTGTACAACCTGGTTGACCAGCTGCGCTCCATAAACTGCACCACCATACTCACCTGCGAGACAACCGGCGGAAAGTCCGCAATCTCGCGCTTCGGAGTCGAGGAGTTCCTGACGGACGGCGTGATACAGCTTTTCTTCAACCCGCCCAACAGGGCCGCTTTCATACGCAAGATGCGCGGCACCGACCACTCCAAGAAGATTCACCCGCTCGACATCAACGAGAACGGCATCTCCATAGACCCGCAGGGGGATATCCTCTGGGAGAGCATAAAGGACTAGAAAGACGGTGATTTTTGCATGATGAAGAACATTGTCAAGCTGACAATTGCCATAATCCTGGTGCTTGCAGGCATCCTCCTGATGCTCAAGGAGTTCGGCATAATCAACGCCGACATAGTCAAGTTCTGGCCGGCAGTGCTCATAATCGTCGGCGGCGTGATGTTCTACGAGTACTTTTCCGACCGCAACAAGCCAAGCGACGGGTTCTTCGGGTAGGAAAAAACGGCTGACCGGCCACAGGTTAAAACGCGGGAATGGGTTGTGAAGTAGTGGAAAACGCACGCGGCCAGGGTTCGACAGAATATCTCGTGGTTCTTGGCGCCGTGCTGCTAGTTTCTTTGGTAACCGTCAACCTGCTTGGCAGTTTCCCGTCAAGCGGGAGCGCAACAAAAGAGCAGCAGTCCAAGGCATACTGGTCCGGAACGACCCCGTTTGCCATCACAACCGCCAGGGTAACAAACGGCACCATCACACTGTCCGTTTCGAACAAGCTGACTGAGAGGGCCTACCTTACCGCCATAGAAGTGCAGGACGGTTACGGAAACAACGCAACCGTGATGACGCCAAACCAAATCCTCAATGCAGGGGAGGAAACGACGCTGACGAACTTTTCCTTCACCCTGCCCAACCCGTGCAACGGCAAGGCCGTGGGAAGCGCTTACGAGTTCAAGGCAGTCTCTTTCATCTACACCCAAGGGCCGATTACCGGCATCCGGCAACAAGGCGCGCAGCCGCTGGTAGGCAAGTGCTCGGAATTCACTTGCGGCGAGACCGTCACGTTCACTTACAGGGGCAGCAGCGTCACCTACGGGACGGTGACTTCGCAAGCGGGCAGGTGCTTCATGGACAGGAACCTCGGGGCAAGCCGGGCCGCTACCTCCGTGGGAGACTTGGCGGCATACGGCGACTACTTCCAATGGGGAAGGTTGGACGACGGCCATCAAAGTAACACGAGCGGCACAACCAGCACGTTGTCCGCTACCAACAGCCCGGGACACAGCAACTTTATCATTGCACCAACCAGCCCTTATGACTGGCTATCCCCCAGAAACGACAACTTGTGGCAGGGAGTGAACGGAATCAACAACCCCTGCCCCAGCGGCTGGCGTTTGCCGACAATAGCCGAATGGAGTGCTGAAAACACCGCAGGAAGTTGGACAAACTATTATAGCGCCTATGCTTCACCCTTGAAATTGACAGTAACCGGCGCCAGGGTTTACAGCAGTGCGTCCCTTTCCAACGTAGGTGTCTACGGCCACTATTGGAGCAGTTCGATTTATGGCGCGAACGCTTACGAGATGGAAATCGGCAGTGGTGCTGCGGATACTACTAACAGTTACCGGGCATACGGCATATCGGTACGGTGCATCAAGAATTAGATTACATTAGAACTAAGGATGGCAAGAACGCCTAAAGCCGCAACGCTTTTTATGCCCTGAGGGCATAATATATTCCCAGCTAGTTTTTTCGTTTCAATAGAAGGATTAGGGGTTAGCAACCAAGATGGCCAAGAGAAAGGAAAGCACCACGAAGGCAGTCAGGAAGGTAGTCCAGACCATAGCTAACGCAGTTCTCAAGCCGGGGCAACCCCGCGTCTTCCCGAAGGACTACACGGACACGTCCCAGCTTCCGGTCGCCCCGCTCCTCGTTGACCAGATAATAGGCCAGGACAAGGCGGTAAACCTCATCAAGAAGGCTTCGGCCCAGAAGCGCAACGTCCTGCTGGTCGGAACGCCGGGGACCGGCAAGTCGATGCTTGCGCAGGCAATGTCCGAACTCCTGCCGGTGCAGGAGCTTGAGGACATCATCGTCGCGTTCAACCCCGAAGACGACAACGTGCCCAAAATCCGGGTAGTCAAGGCAGGAGATGCCAAGAAGATACAGCAGGCCGAGCGCATGAAAAGCAAGGCTATGGGCGGGAACATCAACCTGATGCTCTCCCTGTTTCTGATGGCCTCGGTTGCCATAATCATATTCGTGCTACCCGGGACGGGGATGCCCATAAACCTGATTGCCGCAATGCTGGTTGGCATGTTCATACTCGGAGCCGCGATGCTGTTTGCCTCCCAGGTGGGAAGGCAGAGGATGGCAGAACCTGGTGACTCAATCAAGGTCCTTATTGACAATTCCAACAAGAAGAAGGCGCCTTTCGTTGACGCTACTGGCTCGAAGGCAGGCGCGCTCTTGGGCGACGTGCGCCACGACCCCTTCCAGTCAGGCGGACTGGGCACGCCGGCACACCTGCGGGTGGAGGCCGGGTTCATCCACAAGGCCCACAAGGGCATTTTGTTCATAGACGAGGCCAGCACCCTGCGGCCCAAGGCACAGCAGGAGCTCCTCACCGCAATGCAGGAGAAGAAGTACGGGATTACGGGGCAGTCCGAGCTCAGCTCCGGAGCCCTGGTCAAGACCGAGCCGGTTCCCTGCGACTTCATCCTGGTTGCAGCTGGCAACTACCAGGACGTAGCCAAGATGCACCCGGCCTTGCGCTCGCGCATCCGCGGGTACGGCTACGAGGTCTTCATGGAGGAGTCCATCGAGGACAACGAGACCAACCGCAACAAGTTCGCCGTGTTCGTGGCCCAGGAAGTCACCAAGGACGGCAAGATACCCCACTTTACCCGTGAGGCAGTTGAGGAAATCCTCCTGGAAGCCCGCAGGAGGGCAGGACGCAAGAACAAGCTCACCCTTCGCATGCGCGAGCTTGGCGGCTTGGTGCGCGCAGCCGGGGACGTTGCGCGCGAGGCTGGCGCCAAGCTGGTTGAAAAGCAGCACGTGCTTGATGCCAAGAGGCTGGCGGCCACGCTTGAGCAGCAGGCCACCCAGTCCGAGATTGAGGTCCGCAAGGAATACCGCGTGTTCCAGAACGAGGGCAAGAGCGTGGGACGCGTCAACGGCCTTGCAGTGATGGGAGACGCCGGAATCGCCCTGCCCATAGTTGCCGAGATGGCGCCTGCCGGAAGCAAGAACGAAGGAAAAATCATCGCTACAGGCAAGCTCGGAAAGATTGCCGAAGAGGCCGTCAAGAACGTCAGCGCGATACTCAAGAAGCACCTCGGCAAGGATACCTCGAACTTCGACATCCACATCCAGTTCCTCCAGACCTACGAGGGCGTGGAGGGCGACTCGGCAAGCATCTCAGTCGCAACCGCAGTCATATCCGCGCTTGAGGACGCGCCGCTTCGCCAGGACATCGCAATGACCGGCTCGCTGTCCGTACGCGGCGACGTGCTGCCCGTTGGGGGCGTGACCTACAAGGCCGAGGCCGCGCTGGATGCGGGGATACACACAATCATCGTCCCGAAAGCCAACGCAGGAGACATCATC
This sequence comes from Candidatus Micrarchaeia archaeon, assembly GCA_041663565.1. Classification (GTDB taxonomy): domain Archaea; phylum Micrarchaeota; class Micrarchaeia; order Norongarragalinales; family CAINOH01; genus CAINOH01. Next base: position 24,697 of record JBAYMJ010000010.1, read on the forward strand.
CTGAGCAAGGAAAAGGCCGCCAAGCTGAAAATCATACCCGTTTCCAGCCTGTACGAGGTCCTTTCGATTGCGCTGGCTGAAAGCCCGAAGAAGGCGGAGATACTCTCCAAAGTCAAGAAGGAGCTGCAATAGGGGTTGTTTCTGGCAACTGAAAGTTGCACTAAGGGGTACAGAAACTTTTATAAATAAGGAACGCCCAGATAATTATCCACCGAATTCTAAGTTTGGTAGTGGATGAGGGTCGTAGGCTCACGCGAATTCTAAAGGATTGCCTCCTTGGGGTTTTGCCTTACAACCTCTCCTCCCACTCTGTTCTATTCTCTTTAGCTACTAGTCTGTCGTTTCTTTCCTTCATCCCCTCCTTCTTTATTACTAAAGAAGCTTAAATCATCCTCCTTTATATACTTTGCGGGACTCTACTTCCCCTATTCAGCAAATGGAGCAATATTAGCCCTTCTTTTGCTAAATGGAGGTATCTAGAGTAGCCTAATGCTTTCATATTTTCCTGGTCTGCAGCCCAAAGCACGTTCCGAAGGCCTGCTTCATCCCTTTTCCTTACTTACAAAGGATTGAAAGGATGGACCTTACGGACTTGGTACCTGCCATTGCGACAAAGTCCCAAGTTGCGGGCATAGTAACGACTGGATATACGTAATGAGCCTGTCCAGCGTTGTACTGTGCCATGTCGAATTGACCTATAGACTACTTGCGGCACTTGAATTAATAAGAGTTTCCAAACGTGACGAAATTCGTAGAATTGAAAAAACGAAAATAAGTTGGTGGCCCTGCCGTACTCCGCCTTCTGTTAACCCATGTCGGGCCCACAGCATTGGACTATGCGGCCTACTGCCTTGCTCCAGGGCGGGGCCGTTTCATCTTTTCCTTGCAAACCGCTCGGAGGACTTCATTGCTTGTGTCGCATCGGAAAAGTCCGTTTCTGCTCCCCGCCACGACGTTGTGTCGTGCGGCTTTCGACGCTTCTTGGCTTCTGGCCAAGACACGTGCAATGCACGCGGGAGGGCGGAAGTTCCTCGGCTGCCGTGATTTGACTCACAGGCTACCGTCAGCTGTGCACAAGGCCACCGCAATTATTGTGCGGATTCGGGAATATAGGGGTGCCGATTCATTGGAACTGCGGGCAAAACTACCCCTTGCCAACAGCATTTTATAGCTTCTTTGCGATTAGTATATTCCTCAATTTCTTATTGATGACAATCAAAAAGGTGTAATTTTCAATGGGCAAGTTTCCAATAGCAGACCGCAAAGTCGCAAACACGCTTATCTGCAAGAAGTGCAAGGCGCGCAACTCCAAGGCAGCAGTCCGCTGCAGGATGTGCAACTACCCGAATCTCCGGGTGAAGCGCGCGCGCAAGAAGGAAGGCAAGGGCGGAAAGTAAGCCAGTGCTTACGCCTCACCCCCCGGCTTTTTTCCTTTCCATTTTCTTTTTTATTCCCTTCCAGACATAATTACTCTAACACCGCCTCGGTAGCTCAATGGCAGAGCGATTGCCTAGTAAGCAATAGGTTGGGGGTTCAATTCCCTCCCGGGGCTTTTTTCTTCTTCCCCAGTGGCAGCCGGGGCGCTTTCGTTTTATTAAGCAGTTTTGCTTATGGAAATTGGGTGGGAAAATGGACGAAGTCTTGCAGTTTTTGAATGAAAACCAAGTAGTGTACCTTTCTACAGTCGGCCTGGATGGCAAGCCTAAGGTCAGGCCGTTCCAGTTCATGCTCGAACGGGCCGGGAAGCTATACTTCTGCACCAACAACCAGAAGGCGGTGTACAAGGAGCTCCAGAAGGCACCTTTCGTCGAGGCGTGCATCTCCACGCCCAAGATGGCCTGGATAAGGCTCTCCGGCAAGGCCGTGTTTTCCAAGGACCCGGGAATCAAGAAGGATATACTCGAAGGCCACGCGTTCCTCAAGCAGATTTACAAGAGCGCCGACAACCCCGTCTTTGAGGTTTTCTACCTGGAAAACGCCGAGGCGACGATTGCGGACTTTTCGGGCAATCCGCCGAAGAAGTTTACGCTCTGATTCGGGACTGCGCGCAACCCTAGGACTTGCGCTTGGGGGCGCGGCGCGAAAGGATGCCGGACAGGTAAGCCCGTTCTTGGGCCATCTTCTCCAGGTCCGAGGGAACCGAGTGGCGGGTTGCGTGGGAGAGCGCGGACTCCAGTTGGCCTAGGCGCTTTTTCAGCGGGTCGCCGCCGTAGTTTGAATACAACTCCCGTATCACGGGCGGCCTGACTTTGAACCGCGCGGCGATTTCGTGCGTGCGGAACCCGCCTTGCCTGAGGCCGAGTATTTCCAGGGACTGCGCCGTGTTGAATGTCCGCTTGGGGCTTATCCACCCCCCTGACGGCTCCCTGGCCTTGGCCGGTTCCGGCCCGACTTGCACGGCCTGCTCAAACCCCGGCATCTTGGCGGGGACCTGTTCCCAAAGCGCGGGATTTCTTTCTAATGCCCCTTTTATGATTTTGAGCTCCAACGGCGCAAGCTCGTGCGACTGCCCGCCAAGCCCGAGATTTCCGCGCACAGAATTGAAAAGTGAAATCAGCGACTTGGGGTCGTTGCCCTGCCTTGCGAGGTAGGCGATTGCCTTGGCGCGCGGGGACAGCTCGACTTCCCCGCCCGAAGCCATCAGCTTGGAATACCGCGAGGGAGTCTGCAGGGGCCGGGGCCGCTTGCTGTCCATGACATCAGTTTGTCCGTACAGCTAAAAATACCAGCCGCACGCAGGCTGCCGCCCCGTACTACTGCTTCCGGAGGCGCAAAGACTATTTATGCTTTCACGCCATATTCAACATGATAAACCTGCCCCTAGACTTGGACTGGGCGTCCTCCCGGGGCTTTCACTTTTTCTAAAACCACCAATCCGGTTTAATAATCAACACGGGAATCATTCTTTGTAACAGCCTACCGGAGTACATAGCATGAACAAGGACATCAACAGGCCGAGGATAGGCCCAAAGCAAGTGGCCGTCTTCTACAGGAAACCAAGATTGATGATTGGCAAGATAGGCGTGGCCCTGAACAGCCGGAAGGTCAAGACGCGCTTCAAGAAATTCAACAAGTTCACGCACGAAGTGACGGAAACAGCCAAGAATTTCGGCTACACCGCAGGCATAAAGGGAAAAACGCCGCTGGCAATCAGGCTTGAAAGCAAGAACCCGGCCAACACCCCGTTCATCCCCTACAAGCTCCTGCACGCCCTGCGGAAGCAGGCGGTGGCTTCGGACATCCCGGTCAACGTGCACCTCCCGGAATTTTCGCACGCAACCGACGGGGAAGCCTGCTACGGCAATGGGAACGGCAACGGGAAGGCCGAAAGCAAAATACGTCTCATCTTCCCGCTCAACGTCCGGCAGCCCAACGGAAAGCCAAGCGAACCAATCAAGCTGATAAAACCCGAGCGCAGGCTCCTCCAGACGGCGTCCAAGTACGGGTTGAGCTTCAACAACATGGGCACGCCGGTCGAATACCACTCCAAGTTCCACGCGTTCGCGTTAAGCACCAAAAAGAACGGGGTGGAGGAGATGTGCAACAACCATTTCTTCGACAACGTGCGCATGCAGAACCGCTGGCTGGACAGGGGGAACGACACGTCGGAGAAGCGGGAGACCGAAATCGACTTCATGTCCATAAACCACTCGCTCAAGACCATACACCTGTACGAGCTTTACAACCACAGCATCGGCAACCTCGATAACAAGGCCAAGGCGTGGTGGCTTTTCGGCCACAACGCAAGAAAGCACGGGTACGTGGTGGAGCCGGTGATACTCATCGCAAGCAACCGCAAGGAAAACGAGACGAAAAAGGATGCGAAAAAGAGAATCGACGAAACTGTCGTCGAGGCGAAAAGAAGCGTACTGCAATACTTCCCCCACGTCGAAGTGCGGAAAATCTCCGTGCCGGACGTAAGTTTGAAAAAATAGGATATTCACTTAGTCGCAGCGGAAGTCAAGCCATTCCGCCGCAATTTTTCTAAGCTACTTTTTTGGCTGGATTTTTAGTCCATCTCAATCTCATCGACTAAGAGGTCTTCGAAATCCATTTCTTTGATTTCTTCATTCATTGTGAATCGGAGGAAAGGCCTTTTGCCTTTTCCGAATCGGTAATATGATTGGGGATGCCCGGATTAATAACCCCTCTTAAGAGGGGCGAATCGTAGGAAAGAATGTGAAGATATTAATCGCACCGGCTTCCCAGATTATTTTTGCAGGGGTACCAAAGCTCGGCCAAATGAGCTGGACTTAAGATCCGGTCCCTTAGGGGTTCGTGGGTTCAAATCCCACCCCCTGCATTTAGAACACATCTAGAGGCAAACCTTGTCTCAAGCGACTTGTTCTCATATCCAGAGACACGATTCACTACTTTTTAACCTCTGCACCGCTTTGAACATGAACGAAGGCGAATTAGGCAGTATAAAAGCAAAAACAGATTTGCTAAATCGTGTCGATTCAAACATAATCGTGCCCCATATTTTCGGTGATAGTATGGGTTCCATAATTGGAATGAAGAACTTAATCGAAGTAGTCCCTCAAGACGAGGGACTGAGCGTACACCAACTAGTCCTAAGAACCGGCCTCGACCCCCGGACGGTAGTAAAGTATTTGGACATCATAATGGACATTCAAAACATGCCTAAAATCGAAAAAAGGCAGGTCGGACTCAGAATACTTATCCAAAAGGCATAAGCATTCAATAGCCGACTAGGTAATCCGCTGATGGCATACTGCGGAGGGTTAGCCTCAAGCATGTCACTAGAGTTACTTGGGTTTTACAACCGGAAATTTACTCTTGTAAGCTTTTAAAACCGCTAAGGGTTCATTGTATCCGAGTATAGCGTGACAATCGAAGCAAAGCCTTTCGTGAAATGGGCCGGTGGCAAGCGGCAACTCTTAGACGAGCTACTCCGAGGATTACCCGCCTTCAATAACTATCACGAGCCATTTCTGGGGGGCGGTGCGTTGTTCTTTCGATTGGAAGCTGAAAACAAACTGAAACGCGTGTTCCTAAGCGATTATAACGAAGAGCTAATCAATGCCTACCGCGTTGTTAAAACCAGCGTTTTAGAGTTAATGGCCGAGTTGGCGCTATCAAAGTACGCCAATGAGGAACACGCATACTACAAAATCCGAGCGAATAAACCAGAAACACCAGTTGGCCGGGCTGCGCGATTCATTTACCTAAACAAGACTGCATTTAACGGCTTGTATCGCGTTAATTCCAAGGGCGGCTTTAATGTGCCGTTCGGCAGGTACGACAACCCAAATATTCTTGATGGCCAGAACCTAATGCTGGTACACAGAGCACTGCAAAAGGACGACCTCTATTGCGGGGATTTCAATATCGTTTTGAAAAACGCCAAGAAAGGCGACTTGGTCTACTTTGATCCCCCTTATGCGCCAGTTTCAAAGACTGCCAACTTTACGGGTTACACTAAAGATAGTTTCGTCGAAGGTGACCAAGAACGCCTGTTTAGGACATTCAAGGCGCTGGATGCCCGTGGTTGCTTGGTTATGCTAAGTAATTCCTATTCTGATTATACAAACGATTTGTATTCCGAGTTCGAGCTAGAAACGGTTTTGGCCAGCCGCGCTATCAACTGTAAGGGCGACAAACGTGGTAAAGTGCGAGAGCTAATTGTGCGAAACTGGGAGCCCAAGGTAGTCCAAAGGAAGCTCGTAGAAGAAATAGTCGCAACCAACTGACTTGATGTAAGCCAGTACGTCCGCGTATTCTGGTTTTCGGAACCAATTGTTCAGCACGTAGACATATTTGACCTTCAATCCAGTATGCGCGATTAAGCGTTTGTATTGTTTTAGTTTGAAGTCGCAAGTCTGAAGCTTCTCGTCAACAGAACCAGCAACGGTCTGGAACTTGGTTTCAACGATAAAGACGGTTTTACCTACCACGACGAGTACCGCATCGTCGGGTAGAAGCTTCTTAGAAATGAACTCACGGTAGTCAACGCCCATAGGCGCAAGCAAGTTAGTGTAAAGCTTATTCTTCTTGTAAAGCAAAGCGACTTCCTTGTCTTTGTACTCTACTGAATCGCCATTAACAGAATAGCCAGGTAGTTTTGCGAACACCGTTGCTAAGTCCGTCCGCTTCTCAAACCTAAGTCCGTGCTTAAGTGGCGTCCTGCCGCCAGTACCACCGCGAATCATGATTTTTCTTACGGGAACTGGCGATTTATATGCTTTGATAGCCCGATTTTTGCCGTTTAAATTTTCAAATGACAGATTGATTGCTTTGATAGATATAATTCTGAGGACGCGTTTACGTGGCTTGACGCTGGTTTTGTATTCGTGAAACCGGCGTTTTAGGTTGCGTTTTTACGTGGCATTTTGTTTATATTCTAGGGCGAGTATGCCACGTAATCGAAAAGTCCGGGATTCACGTGGCGACCAAGAATTGCCCGTCTAACGGATTCCCACACCTGCTGCAGTACCTGCTTATTGGCGAGTTCTTTTCCTTGCAACGCTGGCAGTTCTTGGTTTGGATTTCCGGCTCTTTTTCAACTAGCTTGTTACCGTTCGAGTCGGTCACGTGGTAGAGCGCCAAGAGGGTGTTGTCAACGTCTCGGCCGCTCAGGTGCACGTAGGTGGCGGCCATTTCTGAGCCTTGCGTCCAGCCGAAGTATTCTTTCATCTGGGCTTCCGTCATCTTGGTCGCAAGGAAGGTAGCTCGCGAATGCCGGAACAAATGCGGGTAAATGCGCTTGTTCACACCGGCTTTTACTGCCAAGTCGCGTAAAAGGACGTAGAACGAGGCGGCTTCAGCTGGCACTCCACTCTGGTAAAAATACTTTGACCGAGGCGGCCACAGGGTGGCGTCTGGCTCGCTGGAATGAGCGTACAAGTCAATCCAGGCGGTCAGGGCGGGCGCAGAGCTGATTATTCGCACTCGGCGGTCGCCGGTCTTGCCGGTTACCCGGAGGACGGCGCCATACTGGTCGAATTGGACGTTCTTCATCTTCAGGGAAAGCATCTCGCCGATTCTGCATCCGCTTTCGTACAAGACGAGGATGAACGCCCTGTCTCGCGGGTGGTTAGCCGCCCGCGCTATCCTAAGCACTTCGTCCTCGGTCAATAGTTCTTCCGGCAGCTTCTGGGCAGTATTGCGTAGTCGGGGCTTTAGCCATTTGACTTCTTGCGGAAAGTCTTCGTCGTTGCCTTTCAGCCACTTGTAAAATAGCTTCAGGACGATTTTGAAGTCATACTTCGTGTGCTCGGAGTACTTCTTGCTTTCCAAGCTGCCCACGAGGTCTATCAACTCGTCCTTGGTAGCGTCGGCAAAAGGTTTCTTGAGCCACGCGGCTAGGTAGCGAAGGCAGTACATGCACTTGACTACCCTAAACCCGCTCGCCCCGCTTGCAAGCCTATTCTTGGAAAACCGTTGAATCTGCTCCCGGTTTTCCGGGCAGACTAACGCGTCTCTCTCCAACCTGGCAAGCGCCAGGCCAAAACTTTGCTGGCTCCGGTGTATCGGGCTCACGCTGCTCACCTAACTCAACTCCATGAAAACAAGACTAATTATAGATTGAGACACAATTGTGTCTCAGGAAGTCTACCTCTAGATGTCTTGAGAGCGCACACCCCCTGCACTTTTTTATGCTTGCAAGCGTGACTTATTCTATCCGGCAAGTCAAAGGTTTTTGAAAATGGCAAGGTTCCATCATTACAAGGGAGGGTCGCTTTCGCGTTCCGAAAAAGTCGAGCGCAAGGCCATCCGGCTTCTTTTAGATTCCAAAGTCCCCGACTCAGAGAGGGAAAGCTCGGTCGTGTGGGAACTCAAGCACACGAGCGGCTGCATACAGATTGCGCGAATCCTCGCACAGAAAAGGGGGTTGGACTTGGAGATTGCCGAGACTGCGGCTGCACTTCACGATATTAGCGTAATCCAGACTGGAAAATACAAGGACCATGGGATTCTTGGCGCGAAAATAGCTGAAAAGACTCTTGACGAAACAGGCGGCTTTTCTGAAAAGGAAAAGAAGACCATCGCAGACGCAGTTAGGCACCACAGCGAAAAGGACGTTGTGGATTCGGGCAACCCGTACGTCGAACTGATTAAGGACGCTGACGCTTTCGACTGCTCGCTTTACAGTGGCGCTGAAGAAGAATACAAACAAAGCAAGCCTGCGCCTGTCTTTGAAAAATACGTTCAAAGAATTAGACGAGTCAGGAAGGAACTGGGGTTGGACGAAAAGGATGTCTTTCGCAAGTGAGCCGGCAACGCAGGAAATGCCCGACCCGATTTTCCTCGGCCGCATAAACTCAATTTCCTGGAAGAGAATATACGCCCGCGAATACGGCGTGCAGTACTCGGAGATGGCGATACTCAGCCTTTCCGACAGGGCTTCCGACCACATCCCAAAAACATCCAAGGCCCAGATAGTAGTCCCGGAGGGCAACAACACGGTATTCTACATCGATGCAGGCTCGTGGGCGCAGCTTGTAAGGTCGCTTGACGGGAAATACGCCGCAAACATCGATGCGCTTGAAGGCTACGAAAAGGAATTTGAGAAGAGGGGCAATGAATACATAAACGCCGCGAAGGCCTTGGCAGTAATCGACTTTGCCAAGGCTTCGGACAAGGACATCTTGGGTGCATACGTTGCCTATCAGGAAAAGCTCCGGTACTACTCGGAATTCACTTGGACCGCGTTCATACTCAACAATTCCGTTTCCGAGCGCGCAACGGCAATAATCGACAAGTACCTTGCAGCGGGCAATGGTTCCAAGGAAAAGCGGCAGGAATACCTGGACGGCGTTTTCCACCCGCAGAAGAACGCGGCTGTTCTTGAGCTTGCTCAGGAAATATCGAAGGAAGACGAGCTTTCGCAACAGCGCGTCGCAGAGCTTTATGAAAAATACAAATGGCTGCCCTGCCTCGACCTGTTCAACGACCCTTGGACTGAACGGGAATTCCGGGATTCGATTGCTACGATGAGTAAACCTGCGGGAAAGGCGTTCCTTCCAATCAAGCAGGTAATCGGCGAGCTGAAACCAAGCGAGGACGACGGGCACTACCTTCGCATCGCGCAGAGGTTCGTTTACATCAAGGATGCACGAGATGATTTCCGCAGGCGCGGAATCTGCATTGCATTGCTGTTTTTCCGCAACTTGGAGAAGAAAATGGGTCTTGCTCCGAAGGAAATCCGCTATGTGACGTCGGACGAAGTGATTGCATTCCTCAAGGACGGGACGGCAATAAGAAAAGATGCAGTTGAAAGCAGGAAGGACGGGTTTGCGATATACCTTGACAGGGAAAACAGAATTGCCTGCATCTCATCGGCCCAAATCGCAGCAGCACTTGAATCGTTCAGGCTTCTTCCACAGCAAGTAGGGATTTCGGAAATCCGCGGGACTACTGCATCCAAGGGAAAAGCCATCGGAACGGTTGCGATAGTACGAGGAATTGCAGACCTTGCAAGGGTAAAGGTAGGCGACGTGCTTGTCGCGGTGACAACTCACCCGGATTACACGGTTGCGATGAGAAAGGCCTCTGCGATAATAACCGACGAAGGCGGGATTACAAGCCACGCGGCAATAGTCGCCAGAGAATTCTCGATTCCGTGCATCGTAGGAACGCACTGCGCGACCAAGCTCCTGAAAGACGGGGACAAAGTGGAAGTGGATGCGGATGCTGGCATAGTTAGGAAGGTGTGAAAAACATGGCAATCGTGAAATTATTAGTCCAGGGATATGCGCGAAGGCGCGGCAAGAACTACCAGGCCACACCCAACACGACGCTCATCGAGGACAGCGGCAAGAGGATAATCGTGGACCCGGGATGCAACCCGCAAAAGCTCCTTGCAGCGTTGAAGAAGCAGGGCTTGAAGCCAAGTGACATTGACCTGATTTTTCTTACGCACTACCACGTTGACCACGTGCTGAACGTGCGGCTGTTCCCGGACGCGCCGGTGCTTGACAAGGACAAAACCTACAAGGGCGACTTGGAGTATTTCTACAAAGGAAAGATTCCAGGAACGAAAGTAGAAGTCGTTCCCACGCCTGGTCACGCGCATGAGCACGCCTGCCTTCTTGCAAAGACAAAGGAAGGGACTGTTGCAGTCGCTGGCGACCTGTGGTGGTGGGAGGATGGCAAGCAGAAGACCGACGCCAAGTCTTTGCTTTCATTGAAGGACCCATCGGTGACTGACTACGCAGTAATGAAAAGGAGCAGGCAAAAGATACTGCAAGTGGCCGACTTCATCATCCCGGGGCACGGCAAGACGTTCCGGGTTTGAAAATAGGCGTAGGCTATTTCTTTGGCGCAAGGAAAACCCTTAGCCTCAGCCCTGCTTGAGGAACGAGATTATCTCGCCGAGGTTCGGCCGCTTGCCGTACATCAGCATACTCGCGCGAAATACCTTCGCCGAGGCCCATATGGTGAATGCGACCGAGCAGAACAGGATGGCGAGGGAGGCGGCAATCTCCAATGGCGGCACGACCGTAAAGTTCATCCGCATTATCATGCCGAGTGGCGCGCTCAGCGGGAACATTGAAAGGAACACGGAAACCGGGCCGTTGGGCTCCGCCATCATCGCGCTGAGGAACCAGAAGGGCGTGACTGCGGGGAGTATCAGTACCGAGGTGAGCTGGGTGCCCTCCCGCATGGAAGTTGACAGCGCGCCGAGCCCTGCGAAGATGCTTGCGAACAGGAAGAAGCCGCCTATGAAGTAGAGAATGTAAACCACCATCGTTGCGGGGCCTATTAGGGAAACGATGTCCATTGACGAGAGCTCGGGCGGGAGGATGGATGTCGTGAGCGAGAGTATCAGCGCGGCGCCGAGAAGCCATATCGCAATCTGGGTCAGCGCGAGAGCGGCAAGGCCCATAATCTTTCCTGCCATGAGCTCGGTTGCAGAGACCGACGAGAGGATGACTTCTATCATGCGGTTCTCCTTCTCCTCCACCACGCTCTGCAGGAGGAAGTTCGAGGTGATGAAGATTGAGAATATGAGCAGGAGTGCGAAAACCATTCCCACCACGGACTGCAAAACGTCCTTTCCGGAGTCCTTGCCGTTGTCGCCGACCTGGACCACCTGGATGGTGTACGGGTCGGAGACCCTTTTTGCAACCTCTTGGTTCATTCCCGCAGTCAGGCCCGCCAGGAGTATGGGCTGGAGCAGGGTGGTGGCGGCTGCCTGCGAAAGCTCGCCTGACCGTATGAGGACGCTGACGTTGCCTGTCTCCAGGTAGTCCGCTTGGACTATGAAGCCGGAACCTATGGAGTTGTTCGTGAGTGCGGCACGCAGTTCGGCTTCGCTTCCAAACACAGTGACGTTGGTGGCGTTGAGCGGGCCGCCTGCACCCACTACCCTTGAGAGGTCAAGGCCGCTGTAGTCGACCATGCCCGTGGCTTCGTGGCCATCCAAGGCGACAGCGTCAAGCTGGCCCGCGAAATACGCCTGGGCGCCTATGATGAGTGCCATGAGGACCGGGAGCCCGAAGGCCATCAGCAGGAAGTTCCTGCCGCGGACGTTCGAGACGTAGTCCCTCTTGGCGACTATGAGCACCTTTTCCATCTTCATGCGTTCGCTACCTCTATGAATATCTGGTTGAAGGACGGCTCGGAGAGCTCGAACTTTGATATCTCCAGCCCACCTGACAGGAGCCGGAGCGCCACGTCGGATGGCTTGGTGCCCTTGGAAAGCGCCAACTCGGCGTAATTTCCGTAGTCGTTGATGAGCTTGACCCCCGGGATTTTTGCGGGAAGCCTGCCGGAGTAGGTGACGTTGAGCGTGTTCTTCCCGTACGAGGCCTTTATCTCCTTGACGCTGCCGTACAGGACGGTCCTGCCCTTGTTTATCATGAGCACCCGGTCGCACATCCGCTCGACCTGCTCCATCTGGTGCGTGCTGAGTATGACTGCAGTCCCGGATGCTTTCAGCTCGAGTATCATGTCCTTGATGAGTTCGGAATTCACCGGGTCCAGGCCGGAGAACGGCTCGTCCAGGACGACGAGCTTGGGCTTGTGGATTACCGTAGCCGCGAACTGGACCTTCTGCTGCATTCCTTTCGAAAGCTCGTTCACCTTCGAATCCGCATACGCCCCGAGACCGACCCGCTCAAGCAGCGAGGTTGCGGCCTTGCCCGCCTCCTTTTCGTCCATTCCCTTGAGCGTGGCAAGGTACTGCAGCGTCTCGCCGACCTTGGCGTTCTGGTAAAGGCCCCTTTCCTCGGGCAGGTAGCCTGTGAGGCTCTTGGTCTCCTCCGAAAGGGCTTTGCCGAATACGGCCACCGAACCCTCGTCCGGGTTCATTATGCCCATGAGGATGCGAAGCGTGGTGGTCTTGCCAGCGCCGTTGGGCCCGAGCAGGCCGAGGATTTCGCCCTCTGAAAGGGTGAAGCCGACTGAATCAAGCACCTTTTTATCGGCGAAGGCTTTCCCCAGGCCGGATGCATCTATTGCGTTTGGAGCCATGCAAATCAATTCGATGGTGGTTCTTTTTTTATTGCTAGGTTATTTACGCGGACGGGATTTAAACCATATGTGATGCCGATGGCCGGCTTGTGTTGCCAAGCCATCGGAAAGGGCCTTGGCGCGGACGTTGGCGGGATAGTGCAAGGGGGCCTTGGCGCAAAACCCGTCGCAACTCTTGGCATTTCCCAAAAGGAAGCCAGCTCGGAAGGCGCGCAAAAGGCAATAAAAGATTTCGCGGCCAAGATAAAATAGGAACTTCAGGCTCTTAGCCGCAAGCAGAGCATTTGAACGGGTTACCTTGGACCTGCCTTCGCACTTCATCTGGGCGTTCGTCCTATTCCACAGCCAGCCTTGGGCGTGGGTGGCGGTTGTCTTCTGCTGCGTGCCCGACTTCCTCTGGTTCTTCCCGCGGCTCGTCAAGGTTGCGCGCCACCGACTAGTCAACCGCCGGGAAAGCGTACAGTTTACAGACATCAACGACACCCGCACCCGGCACCTTTACCGCACCAACCACAGCCTCATCACTGCGGGCTTCGCCTCGCTGTTGGCGTTCCTCGTCTCGACACCCGGGATGGCAATCGGCGTGTTCGCAGGCTGGGCGCTGCACCTGTTCATGGACATCTGGACGCACAAGGGCGGCATAGTGGACGGCATCAGGCTCTTTTACCCCCTTTCGGACTGGAAGTTCCCCGCGCTTATCTGGTGGAAGGAGGAGCTGCAGAGGAGGCCGTGGATTTACGGCCTTAACCTAGCGGCGGCAGCGGCAGTGTTCGTGCTCCTTGGATAGGCCGCGTCACGTAGGATATTCTTTTTAGCGGTTCGCTTCCAATAATGTTCAAGGCAAATTCAGTTCAAACGAGTGCAAGCAGATGGAAGCCTATTCCCTTGAATGGTTCTTCACCCTGGTGGTGTTCATACTGCCGGCGTACATAGCCAACTCCTCGGCGCTCTACTTCGACCCCGGCCGCAAGGGCGGAAAGTCCACGCCCATAGACCTTGGCCTGAACTTCATAGACGGGAAACGCCTGTTCGGAAGCAAGGGCCTGGAGGGGATGGTGGCGGCCATACTTGCGGGCCTGCTCACGGGCCTTGTGATAGCGTGGCTGGGCTACACCCCGCTGGGGCTTACGTTCGACGAGTGGTTCTGGGTGTCGCTCTTCACCTCGATAGGCGCGCACGTGGGCGACAAGATAGGCAGCTTCGTAAAGCGCAGGATGGACTACAAAAGCGGCTCAAAGTTCGAGTATTTCGACCAGCTGGGGTTCATCATATTCGCCCTTGCCTTTGCGGTAATCGCCTCGCCGAAGGTCAGCTACTTCCTGGGCGTTGACGGCTTCCTGATGCTCCTTGTCCTAAGCTACGTCGTGCACGTCCTGGCCAACAGGTTCGCCTACGCAATCGGGCTCAAGGACGTGCCTTGGTAGAATGGCCGAATACCTGCGCAACCTCATCCTCAACGCCGACAGCTACAAGGCGTCGCACTACCTGCAATACCCTCCGGGGGCAACCCGCGTGTCAAGCTACATCGAGTCGCGGGGAGGAAAGTGGGACCGCGCGGTGTTCTTCGGGCTGCAGATGGCGCTAATCGAATACCTCTCAAAGCCGATTGCGAAAAAGGACATCGACGAGGCAGAAGAGTTCTGGACGGAACACGGCCTGCCCTTCAACCGCAGCGGCTGGGAGCGCATACTCAAAAAACACAAGGGTTTCCTCCCGCTCAGAATCGAGGCCGTTGCCGAGGGAAGCGTAGTGCCTAACCACAACGTCCTCCTGCAGGCAGTAAACACCGACCCGGAGTGCTGCTGGCTCACCTCTTACGTCGAGACCATCCTAATGCGCGCGGTGTGGTACCCCACCACGGTCTGCACCAACGGCTTCTTCTGCAAGGAAAGCATACTTTCAAGCCTGCGCAGGACGTCCGACGACGCGGATGCTGTCGTGGGGTTCAAGCTGCACGACTTCGGCTTCCGGGGCGCAAGCTCCCTTGAGTCGGCCGCGATAGGCGACTGCGCGCACTTGGTGAACTTCCAAGGCACCGACACCGTTGCGGGAGTACTCGCGGCAAGGGAGTATTACGGCGAAAAGATGGCGGGCTACTCCATACCCGCTGCCGAGCACTCCACGATGACCGCGTGGGGGGAGGGCGAAGGCGAACTTGCCGCGTTCTCCAACATGCTCGACCGGTTCGCAAAACAAGGAAAGACGCTCGCGGTGGTGTCGGACAGCTTTGACATCTACAACGCCTGCTCCGCGCTCTGGGGAGGGAAGCTCCGGGAGCGGATTGAAAAGAGCGGGGCTACGGTTGTGGTACGCCCTGACAGCGGCATACCTGAGGAAGTCGTGCCCAAGGTGGTCGAAATCCTGATGGAAAAGTTCGGCGTTGCGGTGAACTCGAAGGGCTTCAAGGTGCTTCCCGACTGCATCCGCGTAATCCAGGGCGACGGCATCAACTACGAAAGCATCAAGCGCATACTCTTCGCGATGGAGAAACGCAAGCTCTCCACTGAAAACGTCGCATTCGGCATGGGCGGAGGGCTATTGCAGGACTTCAACCGCGACACTCTGCAGTTTGCGATGAAGGCCTCGGCAATGGAAATCGGAGGCAAATGGCGGGACGTCTCCAAGTCGCCTGTTGACGATGCCGGCAAGCACAGCAAGAAGGGAAGGCTTGCGTTGGTAAGGGATGGCAAGGGCAATTATTTCACGATTAGGAAGGAAGAGCTCAAGCCGGAGCAGGAAAACCTCCTGAAGACAGTCTTCGAGAATGGCAAGGTAACCAAGGAATACCCCTTTGCCGAAATCCGCAAGCGCGCGGCCGAAGGCCTGGAGGAAATGCTCTCCAGCAGGAAATAAAAACAACGGAGGAAAACATTCTTCAGGGTGGTTTCCTTGGACAACAAGATCAAGCTCGTTCTTTTCGGCATCGCAGCGTGGCTGGTGCCGTTTGTCGCATCCATATGCTTTTTCGACAGCCAGACGCACAAGCTCATCATCGACTGGTACCTGTTCCACTCGATAATGATAGTGTTCGGGTCGGCATTCGGCGCGTTCCTGCTTGTCAAGTTCTACGAGGGCGTCCGCACAGACTACGTGGCGTGGGGCGTGAAGGTCGGAATCGCCTGGCTTGCCATCAACTGGGCGCTCGACATAGCCATACTCGTGCCCATGATGCAGATAGACCTTGCGGCGTACTTCAGCCAAATCGGGATGGGCTATACGGTAATGCTGATAATGGCGGTCTCGATGGCTGTTGCCATTGAGAATGCAAGGAAAAAGATCAATTAGGGGAAAAGGGCGGGTAGGCCGCCTTTTCCCTCCGCCGGCTTTTTTTATTTTTCATCCTGCCAGCGCTCGCGCTGGGAAAAACAGCGATGCTTTGGGCTGAAAAATTGGAAAAAAACCAGTAAAATAAAAAAAAATTAAAAAAAAAGAAGTAGGATTCCTGCTTGAGCCTGAATTCGTACTTAGAACTTGGGCTTCCTGTGCTTGGGCAGGCAGTCGCGGCAGTAAACCGGGCGCCCCTCAGTGGGCTTGAACGGTACTTCGCACTCTGCACCACAGTCGGAGCACGTGGTCTTAGTCATTTCGCGTGGGCCGAAGTTGTTTCCGCGGCTTCCATCGTATGCCATTTTTTATTTTTCACCTATTTTTTAAGACAGTGCAAGGCATTACCAAACGCTTAAGCTGAATAGCATAAGTCTTTGGATAATCAGAGCATCTGCCGTTAATACTAATTTGAAGGCACTAATTAAAGAATTGAGTGCCAAGCCGGCTTCCGCTCAGGGAGTATATAAATAGCCGAAAACCCCCGGGCGCTGCCCGGCGGAACCGCCGGTTTGGAGTTAAAAAAAATAGGATTAGGGGGTTTTACCCCCCTAAGCGTTGTGCAACTAGTTGCCGCCTAGTAGCGGGGCCTGTCGTTGCGCGGTGCCCTGTGCTTGGGAAGGCAATCGCTGCAATAGACTGGGCGTCCCTCTGTCGGCTGGAATGGAACTTCGCATTCCTTGCCGCAATCAGCGCAAACTGCCTTGTACATTGTGCGGGGGCCGAAGCTGCGTCCGCCATCTCTGTCGCCATAACTCATTTTTCATTCACCTATTGTTTAACGGCATTATGCAATTACGCATCAATCTGGCTAAAGCAAGTGTTGCTAGAAACCGGAAAAATAGCGGGCATCTGCCATATACTATTCTGTAGCTGCTGTTTAAGAATGACGCGCTTTGGCCGGTTCCGGTGAAAAGCGGGTGGTTTTGGCCCCCGGACGCGCCTAGGGACAGGGCTTTTATCGTTGAGCTTTATTGTAACATTCAGGTGAGGGACGGGATGGGCGTCGTTGAGTGCGGTGGCGTGGATTACACTACTTATTACGGGGACATTACGCTCAAGCGCAAGTCGGGCGCAGTCAAGTTCGGGAAGCCCAAGAACTACGACGAGGCGTTCGCGCTCAAGGCAAAGCAGAAGATTGCGGACGGAGACTCCATAGTCACCGGCAAGAAGTCGTTCATAACCATAACCGGCCAGACGCAGGACAGGAAGCTGATGCAGATGATTTCAGTCTTTCCTGAAAGCGAGGTCAAGTTCAAGACCAGGGAGTGGGAGGCTGCTGATGGCAAGGAAAAAAGGCACGGCGTTGCCATCGCGGCAATTGAGTTCTCCAAAGGCACGTTCATAGTTTACCCTGCAGGGGCCAAGCTCGACATTCCCCTGGTTCAAGTCGAGCACATCGACAAGAAGCGCGACATGAAGCTCATAATCGACATACTGCCAGGGATGACAGTAATCCTGCCGGGTTCGAGGATGCTGGTCGCCGGCGGGTCTAGGGCAAAACCGCACGAAACGTGGCCGGCGTTCGGCTCGATGGGCATGACTGAACTGATGGTCACGCCGAGCGGGATGTACGAGCGGAGCATGGAAGTCGACGAGAGGGCAAGCGCCCTTGCAGGCTACCTTTTGCAGGTGGGCATGGGAATCCCGCACGACCTGGATTACGACGAGAAGCTGACGGAATATACTGCCCGCAAGACCAAGGAAAACAAGGCAAAGACCGAGGAAGCCCTGAAGCAGATGCCTACTGCGGAGAACTTGGAGAAGATGAAGAAGTCCGGCAAGTTCGACCCGGCTGCTCTTGAGATGGCCTCTTCTTACGTGAATGCTGCCAAGGCCTCCGGGGGCGCAGGCACGCCCGCTTTTGGATTCAATATGCTTGCGAGCATGGACTTTTCAAAGCTCAAGGACATGCCGGGCTTGACTGCCGAGCAGCGCAAGCAGATTGAGGAAGGCGCGCCCATGATGGCCGAGATGCAGAAGCAGCTTGCAGGAAGCGGCAAGCTTGCGCAGATGACCGCGCAGGCGAACCTGTCTGCAAAATACATGGAAACAGCGGCGAACGACACGGTTGCCAAGAAAAAGATAGGCGAGATGTATTCCGAGGCCAAGGCAAGGCTGGACACGTTCTCGCTCCCGCCGTACCCCAAGCCGGATGAGAAGTACAGGGTCAAGTAGGTGTTTTTGATGGCGCAAAAGACTGGCGGGAAAGAAACGGGCAAGGCCGACGTAGGAAAGCTGGTTTCGGGTTGCGAGCAGGAGCTTGCGAAGAAAGTCGACGGCAAGTACTTCATCCTGGAAAACTACCTCAAGGAAAAGAAGCTGACGCAGTTCGAGGACGAGGTCAAGAAGGCGCGAGCGGGATTCACATCAGGTAAGGGCACTGCTGCCGCCGCGGTTCGGGCCGAAAATGAAATCAACGCCATCGAGGCGCGCTTCGTGAAGTGGTACGAAAGCGACGAGGACGTTGACGACGCGCCGATGTTTACGACAATCATTTCGTTCCTTAGGGAAACCAAAGTCAAGCTTGCAGTCTACCGCGCCTCCGTTGCAGCCCTTTCCTTGGGAAACAAGCAGGCGTGCCTGGAAGCGGTTGCGAAGGCTTTTGAAAAGTACAAGGCAGCAGCGCAGAAGGCCGACTCCCTTTCCAAGGACGTAAACGAGAGGCTTACTGACACGATGTACACGCTGATGCGCTACATTGACTTGGACCACGAGGCCAAGCTTGTTGAGCTGATGGCTCCAAGCGGAGCCAAGGAAGGCCCTGTTGCCCACGCGATTTTTCGGGCGGAAAGCGGCTGCAACCACGGCATCCTGATGAACATCCGCAGCCACGCGTTCCACGCCCGGAATCCGGCGTTGCAGAAGGCCGCTGCCGAGCTTCTCGCGGCATCTTACGAGTATCAGGGCGCGCTCTGCGCGGCATATTTGTTTTCCGAGGTAACGGGCGATTAGAAGGAAAAAAGATTATAGGAGATACACGAAAGAGGGGACTGTTGCAGATGGCTGAAAGGAAGATGCAAAACTTTGCAGGCGGGATGGGCACAGGCAGCATCGCGCCCGGCTCGGGATACGACTACGAGCTTGGAGGGGCGCCAAAGAAGGAGAAGGCCTCAAAGACGCACATCACGTACACGGTCGGAAGCAAGGTCACGGTAGTGCGCTCCGGAAAGAAAATCCCGGTGTCGTGCGAAATGGGAGGAAAACCATTCAACATCGAGGACGGCGACCGCATCGAGACCGGCGACGGCTCGTACGTGTTCAGCCTTATGGACGTGCCGAATATGAGCGGGAACAACCCTACCACAAGCATCAGCCTGTTCCCGAACAGCGCAGTCGAACTCTCGACAAGGCACACGGCGTCCAAGAGCGTGGACGGCGGCTTTGACGTGATTACGAAAGTCAAGTTCATCGAGGGCATGATATCGTTCGGCGGGCCTGCGGAGTTCGAGTTCAAGACCAGCGTGCCCCTGAAAGTGTCTCCGATGATGAAGAACAACGCCATGTCATTCAACACCGAAATGCGAAGCGACGGCTCGGTAGCTTTCTTCATGGCAATGGCGGAAATCGAGAACACCAAGACGAAGGCGAAGGCCGCGCTCTTTGCAAAGGAGATTGTCGTGACGCCGGACGGGATTTACTGCCTGCCCGCAGTCGAGCCGAGATATGAGGAAGCGTTCAAGACGTTCCAGCTCGGCATGCAGGTGCAGGCAGGAGCGATGGGAAAGAAAATCCTCGAAAACCCTGGCCCGAGTGTTGACGACTTTCGGAAGGACATGCAGGGAAGCATCGCAGCAAATATAGCGCAGATGAAAAAGGATCTTGCGGAGAACGACGACCTGCCGCGGGAGGTCATAGCGGATTACAAGAAGCAGATTGCAGACTACGAGCAAGGCAAGGGCGTCTCGCAGGCTTTTGCGGTAAAGGACGAGGCACGCGAAAAGGACGTGATGCAAAAGAGGAAGCAGGCAGCACAGAAGGCGGTTTCGGACGGGGAGGCTGCTTTTTCAAAGCTTACAAGCCTCCGGCTCCCGTCGCCGCAGAAGCTGGATGACCGATATTTGGTCACGCAGGACAAGTCCGAGCGCCGCACGATGAGCATGGACGACTACGTGCGCAACGCGTGGGACAAGTCGGCAAAAATCAACGAGCTTGAGGGCCTGATGCACCAGGGCAAGCTGTCAAAAGCTGATTTTGCGGCAAAGAAGAAGGCGCTTGAGGCGGAGGCAATCGCGCCCATCAAAAAGCAGATGGAGCACAACGCAAAAGCTGGAAAGGAGGGGGAACCTATGGTTGACGCGCTATTGGCAAAGACAAAGATTGGAAAGACAGTCCAGTACGGCCAAATCAGCATCGCAGTCCGCGAGGCCGAGAAGGGACCCGAGTTCATGATGCGCAAAGCCCCTGCGGGAAGCGTGTTCGTGGCATTAAGCGTGAAGCTTGAGAACAACAAGAGCGCGTCAACAGCATACATCGTGCCTGATGAGGAGATGTGGCTCAACTACGGCGCGGGCGAACCAATCAAGCCGGAGAACTACAAGTTCGAGACAGCCTTGGACAAGGCAAAGCCAAGCGAGGGATACGTGTACTACATAGTGCCGAAGGACGCCAAGAAGTTCAGCTTTTTGCTTGGCAAGAGGACGCTGACAAAGATTCCTGTTGACTTCAGCGTATAAACGGAGTTGGCGAAATAGGAGGCAAAAGAAGGGGCAAACACACACACACACCCCCGTTGCCTAACCTGACAATCACTTCAATTTTCCGCCGCAACCAGCGCAGAAGCCGGTTCCTGCAGGGTAATCTGCGTTGCACTTCTTGCACGTTATCGTAAGCGGTGCGCCGCAGCCGGTGCAGAACTTGGGCCTCGGGTCCGGGATTGCCTTCTTGCACTTGGGGCAATTGTTAGTCGGGGTTGAGGAGCCGCCCTTGTTGAGCACGCCGCCAGCTCCCTTGACAACGGTATCGGTGATGGCCTGGCCCGCTTTCCATTCCAAGTCGCTTTGTACCTTGCCCACGATTCCGTCAAGAATGCCCAAACTTACCACCAAGACAGGTTCGGAGGCGGGGTTTAAGTTAATTGCTTTTTATGAACCGTGTGCGATTATAACCCAGTTCCACGCAGTATGTTTCAGGTGAGATGCATGGAACAGGAGTGCTGCCCGAGGTTCGACCCCAAGCCGTGGGATGGGAAGGTTCTTACTTGGAAGGACAAGCCGTTCGTCAAGGCAAGCGTGTTCACTCTTTTCTTCATCCCAATCAACTTCGGCCAAGTAATCTCCAAAGTCTACGGCAAGGTGCAGGAGCAGGGCGCGGCCACCAAGGACAGCCTCTGCCTATCCGACCACACATCCAAGTGGAACATGGACATCTACCTGGACGTCAAGAAGCCCGTTAGCGGCCTTGAGAACGTCACGCTTTCGGGAAAATACCTGTCCAAAGTCTACGAAGGGGATTTCAGGGACACCGGCAAGTGGTGCAAGGACTTCGACGCCTATGCCAAGAAGAAGGGCCTCAAGGTGGGCAAGATGTACATGTGGTACACCACCTGCCCAAAGTGCGCCAAGAAATACGGGAAGAACTACGTAGTGATAATTGCAAAGGTATAAGGGTGAAGCGTATGGCAACCAATTCAAGAGGTCCCGGAACCGGAACAAGCCAAAAGGCAAGGGACCTGTTTTTTCAAAGCCTGTTGAACTCCAATCCTGCCCAAAGGGTCGAGCACGAAAGGGTGCTCAGCGAGCTTGCCGCAGGAAAACGGGTCATGGAATATCATCCTAGCACAATCGACCGGCCGGAACAACTGGACACGCCGCTTGCAAAACGGGAATTTACCGATGACGCCAAGGGGAACTCCCACCTTCCAGTCCTGCACGACGAGATAGAGTACTTGCTTGACAAGGGCGTCCTAGTGCGCAAGAGAAGGACGGACGAGAACCGGCTGGTATGGCCGGTTGGCCTGCACCCAAAACAGGAAAAAATCATCAAGGGCCATTACAGCCAGAATAAGAAAATGGAATAGCCTGCAGGTCCGCCCTTGTCGGGCGGCGCTGACCACGCGTTGAAACGTTCCACGTCGGAAGGGACCAGCATATGACCACTCAGCTTCCAAGACAGTTTACGGTTATTTGCCCGTGCAGCAGGCCGCTTGCCTTTTGCCCTATATCGGCAAGAAGCTTTACCTGCCTTGACTGCTCGTCCGCAAGCCTTGATTTTCTCTGTTCCAACTCTTGCGACAGCCGCGTCCTCTCCGCGGCCTTTGAATGTTCTTTCGCCTTCCTGGCCTCTAGACTGTGCGTTCTTTCAGTTGCAGCTTTCAACTGCCCATCCAGGCGCGAATGCTCCTCCAATAAACTTGCAATGCCCGACTCGAATGCGTAAAGGGACTGCGGGTATTTTACATCCGGGTTCTTTTCCGCAAACTCCCGCAGCTGCGCGAGAAGCTGCCTGCACTCCTTTTCGTCGCCGGACTCGAAAAGCGCCTTGACCGGGTCCTGCGCGTACCTTTCGGCAACCGACCGCTCCTTTTTTGCAGCGGAGTGCGCATATTTCAGCAGGAGCTTGTGCAGGGGGCCGAACGCGTCCGCAACCTTCGAGCGCAAACCCGACTGCAGGCCTGAAAGCCGCGCCTCCTCATTTTTGGCACGCCCGATTTCCAGCTCCAAGCCGGCTGCGCTTTCCCCGCCGCCCTTTTCGGAGCCTAGCCCGGCCAATGCGGCTTCGCATTCCTCCACGCGCTTTGCAAACCCCGCCTTGACGGCGGCGCTGCCTTTTGCCTGCATCAACTGCGACCCCAATGCCGCGTATTCCTGCGCAATCCCGGCCTTGCCGCCCAATGCCCTGCCAAGCTCGCTTGCGGTTGCATCCAACTCCCGCATGGACTTGGTGAATTCCTTCATGTCAGCCTCGAAAAAGTGCAGCAGGTACCGGTTGTCGCGCAGTATCCTGTCAGCTGACCCGAGGAATGACAGCAGGTTGCCGTGGTAAGCCACAAGGGAATGGTAATCCGTCTCCGGCCTTTTGAGCGACTCAAGGAGCACGGTCATCCTGCTGACGAACTGCTTGCGCATGGTCTCGCCAATCACGCCATACTCCACGCCCTGGCCCACGCTGGCGGAGTTCATCTTGTCCACGAACTGCCTCAGTTCGCCTACCTGCCCTGTGGCCAGGTCAAGCAGGCCGCTTGCGCCTTCCGACACGTCAAGGTCGCGCTTCTCTGCCAGTGCAAGCTCGCGCTCAAGCTCAACGATGCTTAGCGTCCTTGCATTGGAAGATACGATGTCGCCGGTTTCGCCGTTGGAAGCTGCATTGGAGGCCGCACCAGGCGTCTTGCCCGCGCTTTCGCTGCTTTCACGCTTGATTTTTTTGGCCACCCAATCGAAAAGGCCCATAATGATATGACTGGCCGGGGGTGAAAAGAAATAGCTTGCGATGGACGATGCCCGTAAGGAGGGGGAGCGTCCAGTCGCGGACAAGGGGGAACCATTGGTTCCCCCGCCGCGCGATGCTCCAACCGGGATTTGAACCCGGGTTATCGGATTGAAAGTCCGACGTCCTTGACCGAGCTAGACTATTGGAGCAAAAAAAGCGTCGATTCTCGGTTACCCTTTTGCGGGTCATCTAATAG